>JAPDJT010000022.1 GCA_029258955.1 Thermoplasmatota archaeon | reverse complement strand
CATCTCATGCAAAGAAGCCAATAACAACCTTTTTTTATTTTTTGCAAACCCTCTTATCCCAGCGAAAAATATTTTTCTTTTCAAACTAATCTTTAATTGATGCATTTCCATTCTCTCCTGATTATGCATCAGGTATTTCTTATTTTTAAATTTTCAAATTCTTGACAGCTCCTTAATTTTATAAGCAAAATATTCATATTCCTGCCTATATACACCCATGGAAGAAGGATTTTCCATAGAGCCAGCAAAGAAAAAATTCTTCACATTCTTTGATATATTTGCAATTTGGCTTGGAGCAGGCATAAGCATAGCTGAATTTTGGGCTGGTGCCTTACTTACGCCTGCTTTGCCTTTTTTAAATGCTATCCTTGTCATCATAATTGGGCATTTGATTGGTAACCTTATTATGGCTTTAATTGCGATTCCTGGGCAACAAACAGGATTGCCTACTATGGTATTAGCAAGAGCTTCTCTTGGTATAAAAGGGTCTTTTTTGCCTTCATGGCTTAATTATTTACAACTTATAGGATGGACTGCAATAATGCTTATTGTTGGAGCAAAAGCAATGGAAGCTATTTTTGGCTATTATCGTCTCTGGATTGTTTTTCTCGGTATCCTTGTTACCCTATGGGCATTTGTCAGCCCAACCATATGGAAAAAATTAGAAAAAATTTCTGCTGTTCTTCTTTTAGCTTTAAGCTTATGGCTTACCTATGTTACCTTAACTAAATTCTCCATTAAAGAAATTTTTGGTTATAAAGCAACCCATAACATAGGAGTAATGCTTGCTTTAGATTTAGTTATAGCAATGCCATTGTCATGGGCTCCTTTGGTGGCAGATTATGCAAGATTTGGAAAGAAAAAAGACATTGCTTTTTGGGGAACGTTTACAGGATATTTCATATCCAGCAGTTTATTTTACATGATTGGAAGCTTAACTAATGCCACCATAGGAGAAGGAGATCCAATATCAATAATAGCTTCGTATGGTTTAGGAATTCCAGCAATGCTAATCATAATATTTTCTACTGCAACAACAACTTTCTTAGATGTATATTCCGCAGCAATAACATTTAAAAACATAAAGCCAAAAATGGATGCAAGAAAGCAAATTGTTTTTGTTGGCATACTTGGCATTTTACTTGCCTTATTCCTGCCAATGGAAAAATATGAGAGCTTTCTTTTATTAATAGGGGGAGCATTCGTTTCATTAACAGCAATAATGATTGCAGATTATTTCGTAGCAAAAAGGAAATATGATGCAAATGAATTACTTAAAGAAAAAAGCATATATTGGTATAGGAATGGATACAATGTTAAAGCTCTAATGATATGGGCAATAGGATTCATTTTCTACATTTTACTTGCCTTTGAAGGTTTATTAGGCTACACGATTCCTTTCTTTTCCCCATTTGGCTATTTCATAGGCTCTTCAATTCCCACTTTCCTTTTAGTATTTGATTTATACTTGCTAAGTATGTTGAATGAAAAATAGAGTCATAACAAAAATAAATGAAAAAGATGTTGCTACAGTAAATTTCCCTCCATTTTGTTGTTCCTTCCAAGTTATCGAAAAAATACAATGAAAATGGATGTTGTCTTAGTGATTTTTTCATGCAACAATAACCACTGACAACTTTTCTCTCATTTTTGACGGCCTCCTTCCTTTCATAAATTTTTTAATTCTTTTTTCATTTTGTTGTAAATGATGGGGAGGCTATTTGCAATTTTCATTGTCATTTCTCTTATTCTGCCTTCATATTTAGCTTCGGAAGAAAATGTAATAGTAATCGTAAGAGATTACAAAGGCATCGAAAGAAAAGCTGTTATTTCCAATGAAGAGAGAAATGAATTAGAAAATCTTTTGATGGAACTTATAGAAAAGGAAAATTACAATTGTTTGGATATTATATTTGAAAAATTGAAAAATCTGAAATTAATTGAAGATATTGAGCTAAAATATTTTAAAAACAATGTTAGCTTATCATTATTCCCATTTTATGCCAATTTCCTCTGCTTAATTTTTGGTTATGGAAACAATTCATGGATTGAAACACCATCATCTATTTCCATTATTCTACTATGGGCTTTGCTAAGCCATCTTGATTTTAATTTTTTAGAATGGCTTTTCATTTCTTTGTATTCTTATTATCATTTCTATCCAAAGTCATATTTGCCTATTGCTGGCTGGATTATTGCTGGAGAAGGCAAAGTAAATGTTATTGGCTTATTTGGTTATAAAAGGCTCTTACCAAAAGAAAATTTTGAATGCCCTATGCTAATTATCCTCTATAGATTTTTGGGTATAGCAATAACATTTTTGGCAGAAGGTTATGAAAAAACTTATGTTGTTGGGGCGTCGATGGCTATGCTGGCTATTTAGCCATAATTTTATTTATCTCCTGCATTATTAAAGCAGAAATGTCAATAGAAGAAGAAATCAGGCGATTGGAAGAAGAAATAAAAAATACTCCATACAATAAGGCTACTGAACACCATATTGGTAGGCTCAAAGCCAAGCTTGCAAAATTAAAGGAGGAGGCAAAGAAAAGAAAAGCACCAAAAGGACAAGGATTTTTTGTTAAAAAAGCTGGTGATGCAAGCGTCGCCATTATTGGGCCGCCTTCTGTTGGAAAATCAACTCTGTTAAATAAGCTAACAAATGCAAATAGTAAGGTAGGAAATTACGGATTCACTACAACTAAAATAATCCCTGGGATGATGGAATATGAAGGCTGTCAGATTCAGCTTTTGGATTTGCCAGGAATAATATATGGTGCCTCTGAAGGAAAAGGAAGAGGGAGAGAAATAATTGCTATGGCAAGAGTTGTTGACTTGATTCTCATTATGATTGATGTTTTTACTGTAAATGAACTGGATTATATAATAAAAGAGTTGTGGAATGCTGGCATAAGGTTAAACCAGAAACCGCCAGATGTAATTATAAAGAAAAAGGATAGGGGAGGAATAAATATTGAATTTGCCAAAAATTGCAGGCTTAGTTATGAAACAGCTAAAGCAATTATAATGGAATATATGAGTAATGCAGATGTTGTTATAAGGGAAGATATAAACATTGAACAGCTTATCGATGCCATCTTAGGCAATAGAGTTTATCTGCCTGCAATGGTTGCTGTTAATAAAATTGATTTGGGCAATGTAAAAATAAATGTAGATATGGATGTTGTTTATATTTCTGCAGAAAAAGGATATGGTTTGGATGAGCTTAAGAAAAAAATTTTTGAAAAGCTAGAATTGGTCAGAGTTTATTTGAGACCAGAAGGTAAAAAAGTGGAAGAAAAACCAATGGTCCTTAGAAAAGGAGCCACAGTAAGAGATGTTTGTTTAAGATTACACAAAGATTTTGTCAAGAATTTCAGATACGCTATAATAGATGGTCCATCTGCAGATTTTCCAAAGCAAAGGGTTGGATTAGATCATGAAGTTATGGATGGAGATATAATAACTATTGTTGCTCGTTAGCTTTTTCCTTATCTCTTCAATGCACATCTATTACTTCAATTGCAACTCAGCATAATAGCAACCTATAAACATTTGTATCCATTATTTTCTTATTCATTTTTCCCTGTATTCCGTAAATTCCTTGTAGCTCATTCTCTCCTCAATTTTATATCAAGTTTCTTTGGCTTATCCCCAATCTTTATATCTATAATTCCTTCATATGTATATCTCACTGTTTCATTTCCAACTGTCGTTTCATATTCAACACTCACTTTATATTTAGATGGGTATAAGCTTATTGTATAATTTCCATTTTCATCTGTTGTAGCTGTTGTATTTCTTGCATTTTCATCTATAGCGCTAATTAAGTTAAATTTAACTGTTACATTCGGAACCGTTTCATTTTCATCTAATTTTCCATTTCCATTTTCATCATACCATACTCTTCCGCTTACTTCAACTTTTGAAGGTGTCATTGATATATTGTGCCATATTGTTTCATTTGGTAATATAGCAACGTTAGCTCTCCTTGCATCATATCCTTCTTTTATTGCTGTAACTAAATAACTCTTTGGAAGCAATTTCTTAACTTCATATCTTCCATTCGAATCTGTGGAAACTTCAATGTCTCCAATCATAACTTTTGCTTTCAGTGGCTTATCAATGCTTGCATTATATTCTCCATCTCCATCCTTGTCCCAGAAAACAATGCCCTTTATTCCTCCTTTTTCAATATTTATAATTCCTAAATCTCTTGTCCATGTACTACTATTCCAGTATTCTTCCCTTGTTGCCTCCTTTTCTGTTATTGGAGCAAATTTACCTGTGCCATTAAATGTTATACTCTTTATTTTATTTCCTCCAGAATAGAAAGAGAGAGTAATGTTGCCAGCAGGTGCTATGACTTTAAAAACACCATCCTCACCAGTAGTAAATGAATCATGTGGTATTGTTTTTGTTACATTGAATATTTTTACATTTTGTTCAACAACAACTTTTACTCCTTCCATTGGTTTTCCTTCACTCATCACAATTCCTTTTAATAAAGCTCCCTCATAGTATTTTGCTATAACAACAGCTGGACATCCAGTTGCAAGTCTTCCTGGGCGAGGATAATAAACATATTTTTGGGAAATGAAATCCACTACAAAATGTTTTAAACCAGCTGTTGGAGTTATTAGCTGTGGCAAATATGGGTTGAAGCCATATTGTTGTAATCCATATTCAAAATTATCTTTTGAAACATTTCCTATATAAACTCTATAAACCATACTCTTGAAGAACTTATCTTTCCTTTCTGTATATGGTATAAATCTTCCATAAATGTCCTGTATATCTTGTTGGCTCATTGTTTCTGTTATATTTCTCACTTCTTCTGGTTCATATTTCTCTCCAGTTTTCTCAGCAATATACCACAATTTGAAATAATCATCTTCAGGTGTCTCATAGCCAAATACTCCCTTATCAGCTAAGAAAGTAAATACATTAAATATGTTCATGTCATATCCTTCAACACCATAATATCTAACGCTATAGCCTGTTATGCTTTGCATCTCTCTGTAAAACATTGTTATATTTTCGTCATCTAAGTAACTTAAAATTAATCTAACTGCATCATGATATCTTGCATTATCTTCCCTAACAGTATATTTCTTCCCTCCATATTTTGCCCCAATAATGCTTCCATATGTTGTATTTGAATATTCCTTAGGATTTTCTATTATCTCAACCAAATCATTTGCTTTCTCCCCTAAATATTTTTCAAATATCTGCTTTACATCATTGCTCAACTTCCCTCCATTTTTAGCCATATCTCCTTCTGCGAGCCTTACAATTAGAACAGCTACCGCTTCCTGCTCGCTTTGTGCTGTATGGAAGTTTGCGGCAGTAGGTATGCCTTCTTGGAAGTTGTCTGCAACTGTTGGATTTTCAGCCATAGCTACACAATAGAAACCATAGTCCCACCATGATATGAAAGCTGGCTTCTCATCTATGCTTAAATTTCCTGTTTGCTGACGGAGCCAATAAAATGCTTCATGCCAGTATTTTTCTGTGTAAACACCTAAACCAAATGCTCCAAGTTTATCAGTATTAAACTTATTTTTCATTGTTGATGGAATTGATGCATCAAAAGCAAGCCAGCTATTTGGCAGAATAACAAAGAAAGCTAAGATGAATGCCCCAGCAATGTGTCTAGTTTTAACAGCCCTTTTTATTCCTCTAAATCCTCCTATACTTTTAATGGATTTAGCCATTGATGCAAATCCTATTTTTTCTATGCAAAGCCATAAGAATGCTCCAGAAAATATAGCCATTAGAGGAACTAAGTCATTTATAAATCTTCCTGCAACTGAAAGAAGCCATACTTCTACCAAGAACCAGACAATAACTGCCAGATAATAATCTTTTTTGAATTTTCCTTCCTTATAATATTTGTAGAGAAGTAGGAAAAAGCCAAGCCATCCAACCCAGAATAATGCTGGACCAAAAGACATTACGGTTCTGCTGAAGTCAAAACGAGATGCTTCAGCAATTGTTAACGAAACTTTCCTTGCATAAATTCCCTTGCCAAAAACAATTTTTGCAAATTGTTTAAAGCCCACTAAGTAAGGATTTGTTGTATCTTTTATAAAGTATAGGAAAGTTAGTACAATTCCCCCTAATGCAATTAATAATGGAATGGAAAGAAGCCAAGGTAAATTTTTCTTTCCTATCCATAGATAAATCAAACTGAATAATGCTATGCCCAAAATTATATAGAAATGCACACCTGGTCTCAATCCAAATCTAAGCCAGAATATTGGATATGAAAGTATATATCCAAAGATTAATGCAATGAGAATTATTTTAACAAGTCTTACATTAATTTTCTTTGTAAAAATATCTACAATCATCTGGATGAATCCATAAAATGCTACTAATGCATATATATAATGGCTGGCTACCCATGTCATTGTAAGAGCAGCAATGAAAAGACCAGTAAAGCATGCATATACCAATGCCTTCTTCTCATTTTTTTCTTTTAAACTCATTACCAAAAACATCATTGTAAATGATGTCAAAAGTAAAACAAAAGAGTCATGGTCAAATAGGGAGTATGCTGAGCCGTGTCCAGAGCTTAAATGTATTGGAATTAAAGCAACAATAAAGGAAGCAATTATCCCAGCTTTTCTATTGAAAAGCATAGTTGCTATAAAATAAACTGGAATGACTAACAGAGCTCCAAAAATTGCGGGAATAATTTGCATTGAATAGCCAACAGCATCTACATCATTCATAAAAATATTAAAAATTCTACTTAGCCCAATAGCCATCATCATGAAAAGAGGAGGTCTTTTACCAGAGCCACCTAAAGGATAATTTAATAATGGATCTTTCTCTCCATTTACTCCTCCAATATATGGAAATTTCCCTGTTTCAAGTGTTACTTTGACAAGCCTCATATTGTAATATGGGTCCGGACCAGCGAGATAAAATTTATCCTCTACTTCCTTTCCCTCTTTATTTATTGCTACTCCAGATGTTGCATTAAAATAAGTATTCAAAAACAAAACCAGCGCAACAGCAAGCCCCGCGAGCAAAGCATCAATCTTTTTCATTTTAATCAGGGAGAGATAGGCTTTGATAAATAAATATTTTGTGGTAATGTTTTTTAATGCTTTTGTTTTTAGGGATATGAAACTGCAAGTTTTGTTTATAACTCTGATTTTAGTCAGTCCTGTTGTTGGAACAATAAACAATTTTAATGCAAAAGAAGAAGGAGCTATTGAAACATCATTAGAAATCAATGAAATTAAAGAAATTAGCAATGGCAATTATTGCATTTTACAGCTTGAAAATGCTTTGTATATGTACAGTGAAGGCTATCCTATATTGCCATATTATGTAAAGACATATACGTATCCTGCTGGAACAAAAATAAATGAAATAAACGTTGAAGCAAAGAAAATTGAAGAAATAAAGCTTGAAAAGAAGATACAGCCAGCTCCACCAGCTATACCATTGAATATGGAATATAAATACGAAATAAAGGAAGGAGAAATTTATAGCAAGGATGAATTTTATCCAAATGAATGGTATGATTATAACATAGGAATGGGAATAAAAGATGGAAAGCGTGTTGTTTTCTTAAACATTTATCTCTACCCAGTGAGATACAATGCTATAAGAAATGAAGTTTTATATGCAAAGGATTTCGACATTTCCATTGATTACAAATTACCTTCTCAGCCATTGTTTAACAAAGATGAATATGACTTGCTTATCATTTGCCCAAGCAAATTTGAAGATGAATTACAGGAATTAAAACAGTTTAAGGAGAGCCAAGGAATAAAAACAATAGTTATCTCCTTAGATGAAATATATAATGGTTTGTATTTTCCATGCCAAGGAAGAGATGATGCTGAAAAAATAAAATATTTCATTAAAAATGCAATTGAGCAATGGGGAATAAAATATGTTATTCTTGCTGGAGATGCGGATATTTTGCCTGTAAGATATGCTTATACTGTAATTGAAGATGTGCCTTCTGATTTATATTTTGCAGACGTTTATTATGCAAATGGAAGCTTTTGCTCTTGGGATTTAGATAAGGATGGTCTTTATGGAGAGAGATTAGATGATAAACCAGATTTATATCCAGATATCTATATTGGGAGATTGCCAGCAAGTGAGGAGAATGGGTTAAAAATTTTGATTAACAAAATTATAAACTATGAAGAGCCACCAATGAGAGCATTAATGGTTGGGACCGAGCTTTTCTGGGATACAGAAATTAGTGAGGGGGATTATTTAAAAGAAATCATAAGCCAAGAAATAAATATGGAAATAATAAAGCTATATGAAACAAACGTCTATCCAAGTGATGGATATTCAACCGCAGAAAATATTATTAAATATATTAAGAAAGGCATGCTCTTTGTGAATTTTGCCTCCCATGGCAGTCCATATGGAATGGGATGGCAACTCAGTGGCTTTTATATAAGCCATGTAAATATGCTTACAAATCGCTTTTTGCCCATTGTATTTGCTATGGCTTGCTCAACGAATCAATTTGATACAACAGATTGCTTAGGAGAGAGGTTTGTATTGCGTGCTAATGGTGGAGCAATTGCTTACGCTGGGAGTAGCAGAGTTGCCTATGTTTATCTTGGCAAATCAATAAAGGGAGGATTGAGTGGATATTTAGATAAAGCTTTCTTTAAAGCACACTATGATGGTTGCTTATCTATTGGAGAAATTTTTGCTAGGGCTAAAGAGGATTATTTAACAAATCACCCATTTAAGAATGATTATGATGTTCTTACAGTTATAGAATATAATTTGCTTGGAGACCCATCTATAAAAATTTCTTCCCAGCCATTAACATCAAAAGCTATAGCAAGCAAAAATAGGTCAAATACTGCCATCAAGATATGGGCTGAAACACAGGAAACGAATGTAACTATAGATTTATATTATAGGAAGGTAGGATTGTTTTGGGGAGGCTGGCAGTTGTATGACACTCTATATTCTCCTCCTTATGAATGGGAATTTTTGCCAGAAGAAGAAGAAGGATATTATGAGTTCTATACTTCAATAAGGGTGGGAAATTACACAGAAAATAAGCCTGCTGTTGCTGATACTTCATGTTATTTTGACTTCTCTTCGCCATCTATAAATATAACAAAGCCTGAAGAAGGCGCCATATACCTTTTCAACAGAAAATTGATTGACATAAACAAAGAAATTGCTATTATAATAGGAAGAATAGATGTTGTGGCAGAAGGAGATGTTGCAAGAGTGGAATTTTATTTAGATAATGAACTTATGTATACAGATTACGATTCTCCATTTACCTGGAAGCTAAAGGGAGTTTTAGGAAATCATGAAATCAAGGTTGTGGGTTATGATATGGCAGATAATGTGGCGGAAGATGAAGTGAAAATTTTTGCGGTGATGCTATGAAACCAAGCGTTGCGGTAGATGGAGTATTAATAAAAAATGGGAAAATTTTGCTAATAAAAAGGAAAAACGAGCCATTCAAGGATAAATGGGCTTTGCCAGGTGGATTTGTTGAATATGGAGAAAGAGTAGAGGATGCTGTTCTCAGAGAATTTCAAGAAGAGGTGGGCATTAAAGCAAAAATAAAGAAATTGTTAGGAGTATATTCTGAGCCTGATAGGGATCCAAGAGGGCATGTAATATCTGTTGTTTTCTTGCTGGAAGCAGAAGGAGAGCCAAAAGCAGGAGATGATGCAGCAGATGCAAAATTTTTCAGCTTAGATAACTTGCCACCATTGGCTTTTGACCATGAAAAAATAATAAAAGATGCAATAAAAGAAATAAAAAGATAGCATGCGCTGCATAATTGTATCAAAGGAAGATATTGCAAGCATTAATATAGGAAAGTTTTTGCTATCATTAGAGAAATGGAAAGAGAAAAATGGGATTTATTTCTCAGATGATAAAATAATCTATTTTATTGAAGATACACATATTTACCATGATAACATTGATAAAGAAATTGAAAGCAAAGGATATGAAATTGATACAATAATTTTTGCATCTCGTCATGCATCAATGGCAAAAAGAAAAACATTGACAGTGCATGCTGTTGGAAATTACAGCAAGGCTGAGTATGGAGGAAAGGATAGAAAGCTTGTTCTTTGTGAGCCATTACTTATGAGAAATGCTTTAGAATTGCTTAAAGAAAAAGATATAGATGGATACGAAGTGTGTTATGAAGCAACTCATCATGGTCCCTATTTGGAAAAGCCGTGCTTTTTTATAGAAGTAGGAAGCACAGAAAAAGAATGGAATGATAAAAAAGCTTGCAAAGCTATAGCAGAAGTGATACTTGAACTGGAAAGAAAAAATTATGATGTTGCAATTGGAATAGGCGGTGGACACTATGCCCCTCGTTTTACTGATATAGCTTTTAATAAAAAGGTTGCATTTGGACATATTGCTGCAAAATATGCAATTCCTTATTTAAATGAAAAATTAATTGAGGAAATGATAAATAAGACACCAAATTGTAAAAAAGCTTATTTTCATGGAGAATGTGAGAATATAAAAAGAATTGTTTCTAATTACTTAGAAGTTATAACTAAATAGTTATAACCAAAAGGTTATTAAACTTAGCGTATTTAATTTTATGAAAAATCCTTTCATTTACGGAACAATTGTAACGGGAAAATATTTTGTTGATAGGGAAAAAGAAATAAATGGCATAATGAATGATTTGCTTTCTGGACAGCACATCATATTATATTCTCCCAGAAAAATGGGGAAATCCTCTCTTATAGAGGAGATGTTTAGAAGGATAAATAGAGGAGGGAAAGCAATAGCAATAAGGATTAATTTACAGAGTGTTATAACAAAAGAAGATTTTGCAAAACTATTAATAGCTGAGGTAATAAGAAAAGCATACTCCTCTTTTGAAAAGGCAATAAATGAAATAAAAAAATTTTTTGAGAAAATAAGCGTAAGAATAATAATTGAAGGAGATAAAATAGCTGTTGAACCATTATTTAGAGATAAAAAAGAACTTTTGGAAGAAGCGCTTGAGTTTTTAGATAAAAAGGGGAAAAAGAAAAGATTAATCATTGCGTTTGATGAGTTCCAAGAGATAGAAAAATTTGATGGTTTAGAGATAGAAAAACTAATGAGAGCAATAATGGAGAAGCAAAGAAATGTTTCTTATCTTTTTGCGGGTAGTGAAAAGCATCTAATATCATTAATATTTGAAAATGAAGAACGCCCATTTTATAGATTTGGAAAAATGGTGAAACTCGGTCCAATAAAGAGAGAGGATTTAGAAAAATTTATTGTTGAAAAGTTTAAAGAGACAGGTAAAAAAATTAGTAAAAGTGCAATAAATTTTATACTGGATTTCAGCGAGGGCATCCCTTTCTACGTGCAGGCCATATGCCATGAGGCATGGAATCTTGCAGAAAATATTGATTTGAAAGTGGTAAAAAAAGCAATGGATAATCTTATCTCTTCCTTTAGTCCTGGATTTGAAATTATATGGAGAAATGTAAGAAGTGAATATCAAAGAAGATTGTTGATTATAATGGCTAAAGAAGATAAAAATTTCAAACCAAACACAAAGTTCATTGAAGAGCACGACTTAAAATCATTCGCCCACATTAGAAAAGCAATAATAACATTAGAAAAAATGGGCATAATTCACGAAAACAGAATCGCTGATTTTTTCTTTAGAGAATGGATAAAAAGAGAAAAGATAATTTAATAAATAATTCTAAAATCTTTTTCTCCTTTTGGCTCTTCATAACTCACTTCCACTTTATCTACTCTTGCCAACGGCGGACCATGATGGCACCATTTTATTATTTCTTCAACAGCTTCATCATCACCTTCAAAAACAGCCTCAACACTTCCATCTGGAACATTTCTTACCCATCCCTTTATGCCAAGCTTATCCGCCATTTCTTTTGTGTGGGCTCTAAACCATACCCCCTGCACTTTGCCATAAATCTTTACATGGGCTCTTTTCATGATTGTTATTTCTGCAAATAATATAAAGTTTAAATAATATGCCTTTATAAAATTGTGATTGGATTATTAACCTCGAACTTCTCCTTGTATTATGATTTGGTAAATGTACTTAGGAAAAGAAACATTCCATTTGTCTCTCTTACTTTTAATGAAGAAATTCCTCCAAATGTTGGGGTTATAATTACTTCTGAAGAAGAAAAAAACAATATTAAGTTTGATAAGCTTGTTGCATGCAAAGCAAATTGTAATGTTGAAAATATGGTCGACAAAGCATTGCTTATGGAATATTGTGAAAATGCAAAAATTATATTTGGAATTGATCCTGGCATAAATATAGGAATAGCAATTTATGGAAATGAAATGTTGTTGAGGAGATTTGTTGCAAAATCTCCAGATAAAGCTGTTGACTTTATAAAATCATTTATAAAAGATGTTTCTGCAAATGATATTATTGTAAGGATTGGGGATGGTGCAAGATTAATAAGAAATAGAATAATTAACTTACTCAGAAAAGAAAAAATAAAAATTGAAGTGGTAAATGAAGCTTCCATCCCGTGCATAGATGATGACGCTCTTGCAGCTTCTTCAATTGCAATGACAAAAGGCGTAGAAGTAAAAGAGAATCTTTCTATTGAACCAAAAGAAGGAGAGATCAAAGAAATGCAAAGGCTGAGTAGGATAAAAAGCAAAAACATTACTATTTCTAAGGAATTAGCCAAAAAAGTTTTAATGGGGGAGATAGAACTTGAAGAAGCTATAGAAAGACAAAGGAATAAAAATTATGAATAACTCCAATTCTCAGGCAAAACTCCCTCTCTTTTATAGTATTTAACGAGTCTATTTATTTTTGCTTCAATAAGTTGCAATCTCCTCCTATTATGAATATCTTTTTTGTGCTCTTGTAAATGCTTTATTAAGTTAGCTCTCTTTTCCAGTAAATTAGCCAAATCTTCTGGAATAGGCGGCAATAAATCATGCTCTTTAAGTACTTGAGTGAGTTTTTTCCCTAATGCTGCTTTTACGTCTGGAATACCATAGGAGTCACGTAGTATTAAGCCAATCATTGATGGTGGCTTACCTTCTTCAGCCAATTTTACAATTAATTGCTCGATTTCTTCTGGTTTTAAACTCCATTCTGGGTGCATTCTCTCTACTGGATGTTTTGAACCGGATTTGCCTCTTCTCCTTGCATGCATTCGTGCCATTGTTTGGATATAACCTTCTAATATATAAAGGTTGCAGAATAAAATATCCCTTTTAACCAAATCTTATGACATTCATATTTTCCTCGTTTTTATTACCTACATAATCATATGCAATCACTTTTATTGAGTGCTGTCCATTTGTTGCTGTTTTCCAATGAAACGAATAAGGTGGGTTTTTACACTCATAAACTAAGTTTTCATCTATGTAGAATTCAACCTTCTCGATTTTCATATTATCTTTTGCATCAGCGTATATTGTAATTGGACCAATTATTACTGGCTTACGAAATACAAAACCAAAAAAGCGTGCATATTCCTTGCCAAATACATATAAGCATCCTTCTTTTGGCTGAAGTATTTTGATATTTGGAGAGGTTCCATCTATATATACAAGAGCTGTATTTGTGCTAGAATGGTTTTCACTATCTGTAACTTTTAGGCTCACTGTATACACTCTTTCTTTAGTATAAGCATGTTTAACGGTCTTTCCATTGGCAAAGCTTCCATCTCCAAAATTCCATTCATATAAGACTATATCATTATCTGGATCAACACTCTCGCTACCATCAAATATTATTTCCTCGTTTGGCCTCCCTTTGTAACTATCACCTGCGTTAGCAATAGGAGGCCAGTTAAAAGAGTCTGCATTATAATTTACATATATCAAGTCGTGTTCAATCTGACAATCTCCATATTTTATTCTAAAGAATCCATTTTCTCCCCACTGTTTTCCCCAGCTGTTTTTACAAATCCAATATTGCTGGCTATCGTTATATCCTACTATAATTACTTCGTGATTTATATCGCTTGGTGGTTCAATGCCCGGGTGTTCGTATATGCCTCCATCATAACGATAAAAATCACTATATACTGCCATGCGAACAACAAATGGTCCATTTTCAACAAGGAATTTTTTCATGAAGTCTCTAGCTGGTTGATAAAAACGTCCATATCCACTAATTGGAACTAGCTTCTCTAACCAGTTTTCGCATTTTTGGCTACATGGAATTTCATCATTTGCTCTATATGGAAAACAATCCTCCAACAAAGCCCCACCATGCTTGTATAAATAATCATAAGCATAATAGGCATTCCACCCACTACATCCTCCACTATTTGGCGGGCATGAGAGCAAATATTGCTCCGATAAATCTGGGTTGAAAAGAGAGCATCCTTCCCTTATCTTTATAACAGATTCTAATGCTCCCATTGCAGCAAAAGCCCAGCAAGAGCCACAAGGTCCTTGATATTTTGCTGGTGTGGTCCAATCTTGCCCTAAATAATTTCTCCAGTCCCAGCTTGGAGGGATAAGCAAATTAGAAATAGACGGTTTTTCACCAATACTAAGATTTCCCGTTATATTGAGGGGGACATCCCCAAGAAAATATTCTGCATATAATGGATGGGATGTTGTTTCTTTATTAATTTGTAGCAGGATCGATGGTGCAATAATTATAAAAGATAAAATAAACAGAAATGTTCTCTGATTCATAAAAGTTCAATAATTATCCACATATATAATTTACTAGACATAACATTACTATGTAAATTCTTCTCTATGCAATAATAGTCAATGATAACATTTCTTTCGTTTATTCAATCCATTTTATAACATCAGCAGATGGATTTCTTATTGGAGTTTTTGGAATTTTAGCTGGATAGCCAAAAGTTAAGCATGCTGATACATGATACTCTTTTGGCACATTCAACCCTTCCATGACTTTTTCATCCAATTCTAAAAATTTTGCCAGACCAATCCAACAGCTACCTATGCCAATACTCCAAGCATAAAGCATCATGTTTTCTGCACAGCAAGCACAAGATTCATCGTTAAATGCTTCGTCTTTTGTAATTATAAATATAACTACTGGTGCATTATGGAAGACAACATCCTCTTTTGAATTTGCTATTGCTTGTAAAAATAAAATTAGTCTTTCATCTTCCAATTCTTTAAACCTTTTCTTCCATCTTCTTTTCTTTTTCAGCAATTTCTTTATTTGCTCTTTAACTTTCTCTGATAATTCTTTTATAAATTCTCTATTTGTTATAACTATGAAACGCCACGGCTGTCTATTTTCTGCAGATGGTGCATATTTTCCAGCTAAAATAATTTCTTCGATAATTTCTTTAGGCACATCTTTAACCAAATAATTTCTTATACTTCTCCTTTCTTTAATGCATTTCATCACTTCATTTTCCATGATAAAAAGCTCAGCATAAAATAAATAATATGGTTGGTTGAAAACAATTTCTTTTTATTTTCAGCACAATTTATTTACCCTTGCTTATTTCATTTCATGGAGTGCAGAAGAGAAGAAAATTTAAGGAATTGCCCCTGTACTTGGGAACCATGTAGTAGGAAGGGGGTGTGTTGTGAATGCTTAAGATATCATTTGAGCCGTAATGAGGTGCCAGCTTGCTTTTTCCCGCCAGATGTTGAAAAAACTTATGATAGGAGCATTGAAAAATTTATAGAAGTATGGAAAGAAAGAGAGTCAGCTAAATAGTTATACTTTCTTTTCTTCCTGACGCATTTCTCCACCATTTTCCAAAATCTTTTATTTTCTTTAGAACTTCATGACTAAAAACCGGACCATCTTTACACACATGATAACCATCTATAGCACATGAGTCGCATATGCCTACACCACATTTCATATATCTTTCTAAGCTTGCCTGCATTGGAATATTTTTTTCCAAGCATAAATCGAGAATTTTTTTCATCATTGGCTCAGGTCCGCATGTATAAACAATATCGAAATTCTCCTTCTCAATAATTTTTTTGGCTAAATCTGAGGCAAAACCCTTATAACCATGACTCCCATCATCTGTAGAGATGTAAAGGTGGTTTGATTCTTCCAACTCTTTTTTGAAAAGAAGCAAATCTTTTGTTTTAGCACCAAGCACAATATGTTTTTCTCCATTATATTTTTTAATCAAGGAGAAAAGAGGTGCTATTCCGGTGCCACCTGCAACAAATAAAGCTTTTTTACCAACAATTTCAAATCCTTTTCCGTATGGTCCTCTCACTCCAACTTTATTCCCTTCTTTCATTTTATGTAAAGCTTTTGTTGCCTCTCCAACTTTTTCTACTGTTATTCCAATTTTATCTCCAATATGACTTAATGACATTGGTATTTCGTCTATGCCGGGGATCCAGAGCATGATAAATTGTCCTGGTTTGGCATTCATTCTTAAATCAAAAAAGAATGTTTTGTGCAATTTGGAATGAGTTACGATTTTTTCTATTTTGCAAATTTGCATGAATGAAAGAGGTTCATTATTAAAAAATTTTTTTTGGAAACTGTCAAAATTTCTGATATTGCACTCCATGAGAATTACGATGACAAACAATCATGTCAAAGCCGCTAATTTCTTCATATAGGTACCATTTGTGACGATGAATGAGATATCCTTATAAATTCGTTTTTCATTTCATTGCATGTTAAATGCAGTTGGAAGAGAAATTCCAGAGGAATTGAATGGGAGAAAATTAAAACCTTATAAGGGGCCTTTTTCATTTAAACCGACTGGCAGAGAATATGCAAAGCCTTTAAAAGCTGTTTTTCCTGATGAAAGTAAGCTTTTGCCTTCTTTAAAAGAAGCAATTAAAAAAGTAGGTTTGGAAGATGGAATGACCATTTCATTCCATCACCATTTGCGGAATGGAGATGCAGTTGTTAATTTAGTTGTAGATACAATTGCAAAGATGGGAATTAAAGACATAAAGCTTGCCCCCACAGCTTTATTTCCCGTTCATGAAAAACTCATAGAACATATAAAAAATGGAGTAATAACAGCCATAGAAGGAAGCTTGAATGGGCCATTGGGAGAGTATGTTTCGAGGCATGGATTGAAGGAGCCTGTTGTACTACGTAGCCATGGAGGAAGGGCAAGGGCGGTAAGAAGCGGAGATTTACATATAGATGTTGCTTTTATTGCTGCTTCCATAGCTGATGAATATGGTAATTGCAATGGAATGCTTGGCAAATCTGCTTTTGGAGCAATGGGATTTGCATATGCAGATGCAATGCATGCTGACAACGTTGTTGTTGTAACAGATAACTTACAGCCATATCCAGTTACGCCTATTTCAATTCCCCAAATTTATGTTGATTATGTTGTTGAAGTTGATAGCATTGGCGATCCTTCTGGCATTCAAACAGGAACAATGAGAATAACAAGGAGTCCAGCTCGTCTTAACATAGCAAAAAATGTTGTTAAATTTTTGGCAAAAGCAGGCATAATAAAAGATGGCTTTTCCTTCCAAGCTGGGGCGGGAGGAATAAGCTTAGCGGTAACAAAATTTTTGCATGAATATATGAAAAAGAATGGAATCGTTGGTGACTTTGTTATGGGGGGAATAACTGGCTATGTTGTTGATATGCTCCATGACGGAACAATAAGAAAAATTTTGGATGGGCAGAGCTTTGATTTAAAAGCTGTTGAATCTATTGCAAAAGATGAGGGACATGTAGAAGTAAGCCATGTCATGTTTGGCGATCCTCATACATGTGGGTGCGTTGTCAATAGGCAACATGCATGCTTTTTAGGAGCAACAGAGGTTGACATAAATTTCAATGTAAATGTCAATACTCATTCAGATGGATTGCTCTTGCATGGAATAGGTGGCCATCAAGATGCGGCGGCAGGAAGCGATGTTACAATAATAACTGTTCCTTTACTTAGGGGAAGAGTCCCTGTTATAAGGAAGGAAGTTACAACTGTTTCCACGCCGTGCCATACAGTGGATGTTGTTGTTACAGATAGGGGAATAGCAATAAATCCAGAAAGAGAAGACTTGATTGAAGCTGTGAAGGGAAAAATGGAAATAGTTGATATTGAGGAGTTATATAAGAAAGCAAAAAGTTTAGTTGGCTTGCCAAAAGAACCAAAATTTAGTGATGAAATTGTTGCAATTGTTGAATATAGGGATGGAACGGTTTTGGATGTAATAAGGAAGGTGAAAGAATGACGTTGGCGGAAAAAATTTTATCTGAGAAAAGTGGAATGAAAGCTGAAGCAGGAGATATTGTTGAAGCAAGCGTAGATAAGGCTATGAGTCATGATAATGCAGCATTGGTCATAAAATATTTTGAAGAAATTGGAATGCCTTTAAAAATTGCTGACAAAATTGTTATTATTCTTGATCACAGGGTGCCTGCTAATAGCATTAAAACTGCTGAAGCCCATAAGAAAATAAGGGAATTTGTTAAAAAACACGGCATCAAAAATTTCTATGATATAAACTATGGAATATGCCATCAAGTTATGATTGAAGAAGGGCATGTAAGCAAAGGAATGCTTATTGTTGGAACAGACAGCCATACTACTAGCTATGGAGCTTTAGGGGCTTTTTCAACAGGTATAGGAGCCACAGAAATGGCATCTGTATGGGCAACTGGCAAAATATGGCTTAAGGTGCCAGAAACTTATAAAATAACAATAACTGGAGAATTGCCTAAGGGAGTTTTTGCTAAGGATATAATTCTACATATCATTGGTGAGTTAAAAGCAGATGGTGCAAATTACAAGGCATGCGAATATTATGGCATTGTAGAAGAAATGCCATTAGCAGATAAGATTACCATAGCTAACATGTCAATGGAAATGGGAGCTAAAGCAGCTTTATTTGGAGGAGATAACGAGGGACCATATGAAAAGGAATTTGAATTCGATGTTAGCGATTTAAGCCCACAAATAGCATGTCCTCATAGCGTTGACAACGTAAAGAGTATTGAAGACGTTGAAGGAAAAGAAATAAATCAGGCTGTACTTGGCTCCTGCACAAATGGAAGAATTGAAGATTTAAGAATAGCTGCAAAAATTTTGGAAGGGAGAAAAATTGCAGATGGTGTAAGATTCCTTATATTTCCTGCTTCAATGAAAATTTACAGGCAAGCTTTAAAGGAAGGGCTCATTGATATCTTTATTCAAGCTGGAGGCGTGGTCATGAACCCGGGATGCGGTCCATGTTTGGGGGCGCATGAAGGAATTTTAGCTAGCAATGAAGTTGCGATAACATCAACAAATAGAAATTTCAAGGGAAGAATGGGCTCAAAAGAAGCTGAAGTTTATTTGGCATCTCCTGCCACAGTAGCAGCAAGTGCTATAGAAGGAAAAATAACAGACCCAAGGAAGTATTTATGAATGGCTATATCAAATACATCTCCCCCTTATAATTATCATTGAAATCATATGGGTAAAGAGGATTATCTGTTAGCATTTGAATAAATGCCCATTTAAAAGCTTCTTCAACACTTATTTTGCCATCCTTATTTCCATAATCATCTGCATCTTTTCCTCTAAAATCTTTCATTCCTTGCAAACCAGCAGAAAACCATAAAGTAAATACTGCCCCACCATATGTTGATACCATCTCTGCCCTAAACCATGGTGCTCCAACAGCAACAATTACACCATCTTTATTTAAGGATACATTACCTATCAATTCATTTATTCTTTCTCCAATATCAAGTCTTCCTCCAAATTCTCCACCATTACAAGCATCTCCTCCCAGCAAAATTTTTCTGGATTTCAGGTTAGCTATGAATTTAGCCATCTCTTCATCAGTTAATATATTTTCCTTTGAATATGGTGAGCCCCAGAGATATAGAAAACCATCTATTATTTCTTTGTCTCCATCCAGATTCTTTTCATAACCACCATGGCATGAAAACCATATTACGACAGTTGCATTTTCGTCTGTATTTTCAATTAGCCAACTCATTAAAGCAGTTAAATTTTCTTTTGTACACGTTCCATCCATTAATGAAAAAACATTTGAAGCAGGGAATCCATAATGATTGACTAAAACATCATACATTTCATAATTGTTTGCCCACGCATTTACCTCGCTAAATGAATCAGAAGTAAAAATTAATGCATATTTTTCTTGGAAAGATTTTGGTTCTTTAACTTCAAAGCTTATGGTTTTTTCAAATCCCCCAGCATTTTTTAATCTCAACTTTACATTATATTTTCCAAACATTCCTGCCCTAAAAGTCCATCTGAATGTATATGAATTATTTTCTGGAGATAAAGTATAAACTGAAGAAGGTATTTCTGGTAAATCAAATCTTTTGCAAGCTTTCCACCAAGGCATGCCATTCCATCTTGGGTATGGTGGACGAGGATTTTCTGAAATTGGAGCATATTTATGGCGAACATCCCATGAATCTAGGCAAATAATTTTCCCATTAGGCAAGGTAATTTCACATTCTGCTCCTATAGTGGCAATATCATCTAAATTCAAAGTAACTTTATAATTAATATAAATTAAATCTCCAATTGAAATATCATCATCTACCCTTTCAAAAGTTATGTTAGGTGTAATGCGTAAAACTGAACGGAAATCAGAAAATATCGGCACATAAGAGTAATTAACTTCTTTAACTCTGTATGTTTCAATCCATGCTTTTGAATCACCAGAAACATTTATTTCCTTTAGATCTGGTTCTTCATATATTATTATTTTCTCAGAAAAGGGTAATTCTTTTGTTATTATTCCATTCCAACAAGTTGCGCCAACAAACATTCGCCATTCTTTACTCTTTTTATAATAAAAAGTTGCTTTTTCGATATGTTCTCCAATTTTTATATCATTTGGCTTAAATGTGCATCTCCCTTCATAAGGATTCATCCAAAGAATATCTAAATCAGCTCTGTTTAGCTGGCTATTTTTCCAAGCCAATTCTATTTCTATTTTTGCCAATTTATCTCCATTAAAATATTGGGTGATTTCCCTTGCTTTTATATTTCCTCCTTTAGGATGCCATAGCCATAAATTTTTTGATTGTTTTATTCCAACCTCGCCCCTCTGAAAACTTCCATTAAACCATATAATTTTTGTTGGTTGTTCATACCACTGTTTTGGTTGAGTCAATGAAACATTTGTTGATTCAAATCTGATGGAATTATTTGTGGATTCAAGATTGTAAATCATGGGCTGGGTAAAAATTAAGATTAATAAAATAGCAATTGGAAGAAACTTCATAAAAATAAATCATCTTCGCCTTAATTATTTTTCTTTTAAATTCTGCAAGCTAAATTCTCCCCTTAAATATCTCTCTGCCAACTTCATATAAACTTCTGCATTTCTTCTTATCATATCTATCAAGCTTTCATCTTGTCTTATTACTTTTGCTGGCACTCCAGCCACCAAACTATTCTCTGGAATCTTTGTATCTGGCAAAACAACTGCATTTGCTGCAACAACGCTTCCATGTCCAATGACAGCGCCATCTAAAACTGTTGCATTAATTCCTATAATGCACTCATCTTCTATAGTTGCACCATGAACAATTGCTCCATGCCCAACTGATACCTTCTTTCCAATCTTAACTTTATGCTCTGGAGAGACATGAACGACACAGCAATCTTGAATGTTGCTTTCATCTCCTATTTCTATTGTATTTAAATCTCCTCTAATAACAGCATTTTCCCATATGCTACACTTATTGCCAATAATAACATCTCCTATTATAACAGCACTCTTTGCTATATAAGTATCTTTTCCGACTTTCATGGAAATGTAAGTATTGCACATTAAAAACTTTATAGGTAAAAATGTTATACCATGTGTGATAGCTGAGAAATTTGGAAAAAGATTTCGAAAATTCATTGCTCCATTTACTGTGTTTTTATATAAACATGGAATAAAACCAAATTTTATTACAACTCTCGGCTTAGTTCTTCTTCCTGTAGCTATCTATTCCATTATTTTTTTGCACAATAGATGGCTCTTTTTAGCCTTATTTATAACCATCTCATTTCTCGATGCCTTAGATGGAGCAATAGCAAAAAATTGTGGACATGTAACAAAATTTGGTGGGTTTTATGATTCGTTTGTTGACAGAGTTGTAGAAGGAACCATTTACTTATCATTAGCAATTGCTTACGAAGAACTTTATATTCTTTGCTTTATAGCTTTACTTTCTTCTTATTTAACAAGCTATATTGCTTCTTGGGAAAGAAGCGTAAAATATACTGGCATAGGGAGCAGGGCGGAAAGAATGGTTGTTTTAATTATAGCTATAGCCTTAAACCAGCTTTTTTACGGCTTAATAATAATAACAATTCTTTCCATAATTACAATTTTCGAGCGCTCATGGCAAATATATAAGAAGTTTAGGTTATGAAAAATAAATGAAAATGTCATGTCGTTGCAATATCCTTTTCAATTGTGCTGATTAGAAAGAACAAATGAAAGAAATAGTCGCCATTTGCTATTGCACGGAGAAATTTGCTATAACAACATTCCAATTCATTTTAATTTTGGACCAAATTAGAAAATAAAAGAATAAACTGGTGTCATTCCCATTTTCCTTTATGAATAAAGTGTACTAATGCAATTTTCTTCATGCAATGGTTATAGTTAGCTAATGATAGCCCAAGCTATAGCTCTTTCATTGTTTCTTTTATTGCTTCCTCAAGCAAATCCATTGCATTGTTCATTTGCTCTTCATTTATGCATAATGGAGGAATGTATCTTATGGCTGATGCTCCACAGCTTAAAAGCAACAAACCCTTCTTAAACGCCTTATTTACAATTTCATCTCTTGCCTTCGGATAAATTTCTTTCGTTTCTTTGCTTTTTACTATTTCTGTAGCCTGCATTAATCCAATGCCTCTTGCATCTCCTACAATTTCATATTTCTCTTCCATTTCTTTAAGGCGTTTAGCCATTAATTTGCCCTGCTTTTCAGCATTCTCAATTAGTCCATTCTGCAAAACTTCTATTGTTGCCAAGCTTGCTGCACAAGCTACAGGATTTCCACCAAATGTTGTGGAGTGTGCACCTTTAACTTTAAAATCATTTTTTGCTGGATATACACAAGCAGAAATTGGTATTCCAGATGCCATTGCCTTCGCAGTAGTTATCACATGTGGAACAGCATCAAAATGTTCTATTGCCCAGAATTTTCCAGTTCTTCCAAACCCAGCTTGAATTTCATCATCTACAAGCAATATATCATGCTCTTCAGCAAGCTTTAAAAGCTCCTTAAAGAAATTTTTTGGAGGAACAACATATCCTCCTTCTCCTTGGATGGGCTCTGCAAAAATTGCCGCCACCTCATCACTGGGCACAAAATGCTTGAAGACATATTCAATATAATTAATTACTGCATTTACCAACTCATCTGGTTCCTCATAACCATCTATTCCAAATGGATTTCTATAAGGATTTGGATAGGGCACATGAACAACGCCAGGCATCCAAGGGAAGAATTTTTGCTTATGAACTGGCTTGCTTGCTGTTAAAGCCAATGCCCCCATTGTCCTTCCATGAAATGCCCCTATGAAAGCAATGAAGAATTTCTTTCCGGTGCTCCATCTTGTCATTTTTATTGCTGCCTCTACAGCCTCAGCGCCACTATTTCCAAAATAAACCTTCTTTTCGAAATTTCCTGGTGTAATTTCACAAAGTTTCTCTGCCAGCTCTGCTTGCAAAGAATAATAAAAATCTGTTCCAGCAAAATGCAGGAATTTTTCAGCCTGCTTTTTTATTGCTTCAATAATTTTAGGGTGAGAATGTCCAACATTAGTGACGCCAACACCAGAAGTAAAATCAAAAAATATGTTCCCATCAACATCTTCAAAAACAATTCCCTTTGCTTCTTTTACAACAGCAGGAGAAGCTTTTGTTGTTGTGGCAACATATTTCTCGTCTTTCTCTATAATTTTTTTCGCTTCTTCTCCAGGAACTTCTTTTACCATTGGTTTGGCTTCATTTCCTGTTATCATGAGCATGAAATGCGAGCCTCTTTTAAAAAAATTTTGGATGCAGGAGACAAACTTATAAAAATCCATAAAGATTAAGACTAGATGATAGCAAATGGTATAAAGGGATTGGGTATTGTTTTAATACTGCTTTTTGCAGGAGCACTGGCGGGCATCGAAACGCCGATTGAAACAGAAGAAAATGAAAACAATACAATAACTCTAACTTTTGAATTTGATAAAGAAGATTTTGAAATAGAAAGAAAAAATGCATATGTTGCAATAGACTGTAAAAAAGAGATGAACTATGTTGTAAAAGAAGGATATCCAATGCTTCCTTATGATGTTAAAGTATTAAAATTTCCAGTAGGAGCAGTGATTGAAGATGTTGAAATAGAGGAAATAAATACAGAAAGAAAAGAAATAAATCAAAAATTAATACCTGCGCCACCTGTAAAAGCAGATAGTTTCCAAAGAATAGAGGGAGAAATTTATATGAAAAATAAACCATATCCAGAAAACTGGATTTCATATCATATCGGGGTTGGAGTTGAAGATAATGAGAGAGCAATATTTCTCGTAATTCATGCGTATCCTTACCGTTATAATCCAGTAAAAAATGAGCTTGAATTCCTTAAACATGGAAAAGTTAAAATAACATATACACTTCCCTCAGAACCACTCTTTAACAAAGATGAATATGACTTGCTTATTATTTGCCCCAGCAATTGGGTTGAGCAGTTGCAGCCATTGAAGGAGCATAAGGAAAAATATGGAATAAAAACAATTATTGTTTCATTAGATGAAATATATGGAGGCAAGTATTTTGCAACGCAGGGAAGAGATGATGCTGAAAAGGTGAAATATTTCATTAAAGATGCAATTGAAAACTGGGGCATTGAATATGTTTTGCTTGTAGGAGGAAGACAGGGAGGAGTATTGCAGGAAAGATGGCTTATGCCAGTAAGATATAGCTATCTGGATGATGGTGGCGAGAAGAAATTTATTAGCGACTTATACTTTGCAGACATTTATAAATATGAAAATGGCAACATTGTTTTTGAAGATTGGGACAGCAATGGAAATGGAATATATGGGGAATGGCATATGAGAGGGAAAGACATTTTAGACTTATATCCGGATGTTTATGTTGGGAGGCTTGCATGCAGAAATAAATGGGAAGTAGATATAATGGTAAATAAAATCATAACCTATGAAACAACTGCTTATGGAAGCGAGTGGGCAAAAAGATTTATTGGAATTGCTGGAGATACATATCCTTCTGCTGACGATCCTTACTATGAAGGAGAAGTTGCGACAAAAGCAGCCTTTGATATGTTAGATGGGTATGAAGCTGTTTTCCTATGGACTTCGACTGGCACTTTATCTTCTGCAAATGATATAATCGATGCCATAAGTCAAGGAGCAGGCTTTGTTCATTTTTCTGGACATGGTAATCCAATGAGTTGGGCAAATCATCCTCCAGGAGATGAAGAAACATGGATTGGTATAGATGTTACACAATTCTATAAATTCTCAAATGAAGGAATGTATCCAATAACAATAATTGGAGGTTGCCATAATAACCAATTTAATGTTAGCTTGTTCAACTTACTCAGAATAAGACATCTCAAAGACATATACTATAAATCTGAATGGAGTCCAGAATGCTTTGGATGGTGGCTAGCCCGCAAAATCGGCGGTGGAGGCATAGCTACTATTGCAAATACGGGGTATGGTTATGGAATTCCCGGCGAGGATTGTTTGAAAGGAAGAGGAAGGTATATGGAAATACATTTCTTTAAAAGCGTAGCTGAAGGAAAAGATATGCTTGGAAAAGCACATGCATCTGATTTAATCTATTATTTAAATGCATTTCCGCCTATGACAGATAGAATAGATACAAAAATTGTAGAGCAATGGGTTTTGCTAGGAGATCCAAGCCTAAAAATAGGAGGATATCCAAGTTAGTGCCTTTTTCCCTTTTTATTTTACTTTTTTATTATTCTTGGATAATTAATGAATTGAGATATTGTCATGGCAGATCTTCTTCCGTGCAATAAAGCCAATGATAACCAATCTTTCATTTAATCGAATTTATTCGGTGTACCCAATTTTTTAAAGAATAATAACAATGATAAAGAAATGCATCATCAGCAAATGCAGTATCCTTTTTCATTTAAAACAAAAATACTTTATTTTATGATTGCATTATTTTTCGATGAAAAAATTACTCATTCTATTCATTCTATTCCTTCCTGTAGCATCTGCATGTAAGGATGTTATTGTTATGAATGATGCAACCGCTGGAAATTATAATCTCTTCATGAAAGTCCGCGATCCTTCTAGGCCAGGTTTACAAGTTGTTTTTATGGTTGATAAGGGTTATCAATATTCATATCATCACCCTTGGAAAGGATATAACATTCCATATACAATAAAACATAAGCTAATTGGAGTAGCTACACTTGGAGATACTCCCCCAAATATAATAAAGGCAGGCATGTTGCTGAGTGATGCAGGAATTGCATATGGGGATGCCGATTCTCCAACTTATTATATAAATCCAACAAAATATGCATGGGATGATTTTGACTGGCTTCGTTATGCTGCCCAGAATGCAAGCAGTGTGGAAGAAGCTGTAGGTGATTTAGAAGAAGTTGTTAAAATGCATGCTCCTGGCATAGGAGAAAATTTGTTTGTTGTTGGAAAAGATAAAGCATATGTTATTGAAGCAGATGCAATTCATTTTGTAAAAGAAGAAGTAAAGGATTTGGCTGTTATGTCGAATTATCCTAAGCAATTGTGGCATACAAGAGTGCTTAAAAGAGTAACAATTGCATCAAATTTTGACAGAGTATATGAAGGAGTTGTTAGGAAATGGCAAATTGTTAGGCTTGGTGGTACATTAGGTATAAGAATTTTAAAAATTGGAAAAGATTTTATTGTTGTTAGACAGTTTCCTTTAGGAGATAAAGTTAAGATAGAAGAAGGCAAGGGAGAAAAAGTTGGTTATTATTATGTGTATGTTGAAGATTGCGATGGGAAAACAGCAAGAATAAAAGTTAGTTATGAGTATTATGCATGGGAAAACAAAATATTAGATATGCTACGCCAAAAATACGGAAAAATTACTGTTATGGATTTAATGAATCTTTCAAGACTACATTCTTATGATTTAGAAGGGCTAAGAGGATTTTGTGAAGGAGAAAGAAAAGCAACCATGATTTTCAAAATTCCCATAGATAATGACTTATATATGGCATGGTTTGCCCCTGATCAATGCGTTAGCATTTATGTTCCGATTCATATATGCGATAGCGATATTTATGAGCCTTATAAAGATGGAGAAGTTGCAGAAATAGCTGTAGCTTTACTTACTAAATTTGGGCATGGTGGTGTTAATTTTAGGAATGTTGAAAAAGTGCTTATAAAAGAAAATGAAAAAATGGAAGAGCTTGCTATTAAAAAGGGAAAAGCTCCACAAATTTTAACTGTAGTGGATATGGAAATGCAAAAGCAAGCTTATCTAATGCAAAAATTGTATTTGAATGCTAATGAAAATGAAAGAGAAATTTTAAAAGATATATGGAATGAAAGCTATTACAAAACAATATGTAACATTGAAAGGAAAATAAGAAGTTTTGATGAATATGGAAAAGAACTGCTTGCACAGATAGCTTTGAGTATATGCAAGGCAAGGGTGGAAGTGGAAAATATTGTCAATGGAAGCAAATTAATGAATGACTATGCATATGCAGAAAAATTGGTAAATTCTGGAAAATATAAGGATGCCATGGAGCAGATAAGAATAATTTTTGAAAAAACAGATGAGAAATTGTTTGGAATAAAACATGGAAGGGAAAAAGATGTAAAACAAATTGTAATTGTTTCTTCCTTAATCCTCTTTATAGCTGTAATTGCTGTTCTTTTAAGAAAACCAAAAACAAAGTAATATTTTTATGCAACAATACATTTATTAAT
Source organism: Thermoplasmatota archaeon (assembly GCA_029258955.1). Lineage (GTDB taxonomy): Archaea > Thermoplasmatota > E2 > UBA202 > JdFR-43 > JAPDJP01. Next base: position 21,674 of record JAPDJT010000022.1, on the reverse strand, counting down.
TGCTCCATCCGAAGGCCTCTACGAACCATGAGTAGAGGTGCAAGCATGGAGCAACAGCGGCATCTACGGGCCCCTGCGGGATAAAAGGATGACCGCCAGGTCAACCCAGATGCCGCACATTTTCCATTGCTTTTATGGCATAAGTTAAAAATTCATTTAAAGGCGCTTCTATTCCATGTTTTTTGGCTATTTTAACAATTTCTCCATTTATTTCTTCAACCTCTGTCTTTTTCCCCTTTAAGATATCTTGAAGCATTGAGGATATGTTATCTGCTGTTTTATATGCAATTTCTTTCGCTTTTTGTATAACTTCATTACCAACTTCCACACCTTCAGCATTGGCTACTCTTATACCTTCTTTACAAATTTCTTCAAGCAATTTTTCTGCATATGCATCTCTTAAGATTTCTCCATTTTTGCATCTCAATACTGCAGTTAAACCATTTATAGCAGAGTTAATAATGGCTTTTCTCCATATCTCTTCCTTTATATTTCTACTTATTTTTGTTTCTATCCCACATTCATTGAATGCATCTACAATTTTTCTAATCCTTTCTGTAATCTTTCCATTTAACTCGCCTATAACTGTTTCTCCTTTTCCAGCATGGTATATTTTTCCAGCTTGCAAAAATGTTGCACCTTGACTTGTTATTCCTCCCAAAGCATATTCCATTCCCATTTCTTCAGCAATAATTTCTTCATTCCTCAATCCGTTTTGGAGGGACAGAACAGCTATTTTTCCAAATTTTTCCTTTATTTCCTTAACAGCTTTTCTTGTATCATATGATTTTGTAGTAAGTAAAACAACATCATACCTACTTCCATCCCATTTTACTTTTGGATAAAAAATTCCTTTTGTTGCTCCTTCTATTTTTAAACCATTTTTTTCTATTGCCTTTATATGCTCTTCTCTTCCAACAAGCAAAACATCATGCTTTGTTGAAAGCAAAGCGCCAAATAGGGAGCCAAGGGCGCCCGCTCCATATACAATGAATTTCATTATAACGCCATATTCCCACCATATTTAAGTTTTGGTTCTTTTGGATTGATGAAAAAATCAGAATGAAAGAAAAGATTGTCATTGGCTATTATCGCATTGAAGAGAATTTACTACGACAACATCCATTTCATTTATTGTAATCTAGTCTTCATTGTTCAAATAGTCAGCACTTCACAACCATCCTCTTTTATAAGCAAAGTATGTTCTGCCTGTGCCACTATTCCTCCCTGCATATCAACCAGCTTGTAGTATGGAACTATTAACCCCCTTCTAATAAAGAATATTAGTTTGGACTGTGTTTTTTCTCCATAAATTTCGTATAGCCATCTTTCTGCAAATGGTAGGGAAGAGAATTTTTTTCTTATTTGGCTTATAAATGGAGAATTTTTTGCTATTCTGTAAATATTTCCTATTCCAGCATCTACAACAATTCCTGCTCCATCTGTTGCAAATGGTTCGATGGCAACTACTTGCCCCGCCTTAAGTTTTTTTTGACTTTTATTGTCAAAATTTGGAATAGATAAACCAGCATGAAGATTATACCTTTCCAAAGAATGTCCTTGCAAGTTTTTAACTGGCTTAAATCCATATTTGGCAATGCATTCTTCGATTTTCTTTCCAATTTCTGAAACTTTAACACCATCTCTTGCCATTTTTATAGCTTCTTCCAGAGCTTTTTCAGCTGATTCTATGAGTTTTTCATATTTTTTTGTTCCTATTTCAACTGTTCTTGCTGTATCTCCTATGCAACCATTAACATGTGCTCCAACATCTATCTTCACAACATCTCCTTTTTCAAAAACAAGCTCGTCATGTTTTGCTGGCGTATAATGAGCAGCTGTGCTGTTAACAGATATATTTACTGGAAAAGCTAAACCAGCTTTTCTTTTTATATATTCTTCAATTTCTTCTGCCAACTCTAAATAACTTTTTCCTTCCTTTATATTTTTAATCCCCAGCTTTAAAGCATCTCTCGCTATTCTTCCCGCTTCCTTATATTCTTCATAATTTTCCATATTTCCCCTCTCCTTATTGCTCCCTCCCTTATAATTTTAATTTTTCCTTCAGAAACATCCACAATTGTCGACGGTTTTCCTGGTAACTTTCCTCCATCTATATATAGAGCAATTTTATTCCCCAATTGTTCCTTAGCCTCTTTTATTTCCTTAGGGGGATTTTTTCCATGTATGTTGGCGCTCGTTGCTGTTATAGGCAATTCTTTTGCTATTTTTAAAGCAATTTCATTTGCTGGTATCCTTATACCTATTTTTTCTTTTGCAATTATATCTGGAATTACTTTCCTCTTTTTTAAAATAATTGTTATTGCCCCGGGAAGGAATTCACGAGCAATTTTATATGCAATCTCATTCATATATGCATATTCATTTATTTCATCCACACTGGCTATAGCTATTGATAAAGGCAAATCAAAAGGTCTTTTTTTCACCTCATAAACTTTTTTGATAGCTTCTTCATTAAAAATGTCTGCTCCTAAACCATATAAAGTATCTGTAGGATAAACAATTAGTTCTCCTTGCTTAAGCAACTTAATAGCTTTTCTTATTTCATTTTGCATTTTTAAGTAAATCCCCTATAGTCAAGGGGCGAGTGCCTTTTGATTTAATCAAAGCTTTCCCAACTTCTTGGAATAATTTTATTTCCAGCACTTTCTCTAATTTCTTAACTGTTTCATCTGTCGGGCGCAGTTCTTCATTTTCAATTTTTGCAATAGTTGTTGTTTTTTCTCCCACCATAGCTCCAAGTTGCTCTCTACTTAGTCCTTTTCTTTCTCTTGCCTCTCTTATTTTCTTTCCCCAATCTGGCACCAAATCTTTATCCATTTCTTCAAAAACATCTTTTGAATATGGCAATGGCTTTTTCTTTGGTTTTGGAACAAAAGCTCTTTTTTCAGGCAAAACAATTCCATATCTACTACATTCTTGGCAGACAAGCATTTCAACACCTTCAACTAAAGCTCTTCTTAACTTAGCTTCTCTGCCACAAATCTCACATTTCATGATAATAAATGGATAGCACATTAAGAATTTTTGCAATTAAGAGGGGCATTGAACAAATGAAAGGATAGGCTATTATTGCATGATTGAAAATTGTGAGGTAACAACTATTATTCCAACAACTATGCAACAATGGCAAGCCAACCTTCTTTCATATACAACCTGTATTATATAAATAAAAGTTTTTATAAAAGGAAGTAAATAAAATTGATGAGAGCGAGCTGGAGCGGAAGCATAAGCTGGGGCTTGGTAAACATTCCAGTCAAAATTTACTCTGCCACAAAATCAAAGCAAGTTAGCTTTAGAATGCTCTGTAAAGAACATGTTGTTCCAGTCCACTATAAAATGGTTTGTGAGCATGGAGAAGAACTTTCTAAGGATAATGTTGTAATGGGTTTAGAATTTGAGAAAAAGAGCTATTTCATTTTAGATACTGAAGAAATAAAGAAGTTAAAGCCTAAGAGAACTGATACGCTGGAAATATATGAGTTTGTTGATTTAGAGCAAATTGATCCTGTTTATTATGAAAAGCATTATTATATGATTCCTCAAAAAAAGAGAGATAAAGCTTTCTTCCTGCTTAGAGAACTTTTGGAAGAAATGAAAAAAGCTGCAATAGGAAAAGTAGTAATAAAAAATAAGGAATATCTTTGCGCAATACAACCATATAAAAAGGGCTTGCTTCTTTCAATCCTTCATTATTATGATGAAATAAGAGATGTTAATGAGCTTGAAAATCTAGATGAAGTTCCAGAAATTAGCGAAAAAGAAAAGGAATTAGGAAGACTTCTTATACAGAAATATTACAACGAGAAATTTGATTTGAGTAAATACAAAGATACATTTATTGAAGAATTGAAAGAACTGGTAAAGAAGAAGATGGCTGGAGAAGAAGTTAAAATTGAGGAAGCAAAGCCAAAGGAGGAAGAAATTAGTTTAATGGAAGCTTTAAAAGCAAGCATTGAAAAATGAAATATTTACCAATGCTATGCAAGAAAGGCACAAAAGAATTACTTAGAAGTAAAGATTACATATTTGAGCCAAAACTCGATGGAACAAGATGCATTGCAGAAATAAATGAAGAGGTGAATTTATTCAATAGAAGGGAGAAGAATATAAGGAAAAGATATCCTTTCATTTGTCAAGAATTGAAAAAATATAAAGGAATGGTTTTTGATGGGGAGATAGTTTGCTATAATAAGGAAGGCATTCCAGATTTTTATTTATTGCAAAAAAGAGAGCATATAGATAATGAATTCATTATAGAAATTAAAGCCAAGCTTATTCCTGCAACATATGTTATTTTTGATATTCTCGAAATTGATGGAAAAAGTTTGATAGAGAAGCCATTGGAAGAAAGAAAAGAAATATTGAATGATTTATTTGAAAAATCTGCGCATTTGGAATTAATTTTTTCTACGCCAAATGGTGAGGCATTATGGAAAGAAATTATAAAAAGGGATATGGAAGGAGTAATTGCAAAAAAGCTGGGAAGCAAATATTATCCAGGAGAAAGAAGGAAAGAATGGCTTAAAATAAAGAATACAAAAACAATAGATGTTGTTATAGTTGGATATACCCAAGAAATAAGAGAAATAAGTGCTTTAGCAATGGCATTATGGAAGGATGGCAAACTCTATTACATTGGAAAAGTTGGAACGGGATTTGATGAAGAGCTCATGAACTACATGCTCAAAAAATTTGAGAAAGTTGATTCTCCTCCAGTTGTTAATCCAGAAAATGCTCCAGAAAATGTTATATGGGTTAAGCCAAAATTTGTTGCAGAAGTAGAATATTTAGAAATAACAAAAGATAATGAGCTTAGAGCACCAGCTTTTAAAAGGCTAAGAGAAGACAAAAGCGTAGATGAATGCACTTTTGAACAAGTCGAGTAGCGATAAAATTAAAAATTCTAAGGTATATTATGAATGAGCGAGGGTAGCCAAGCCAGGTCCAAGGCGGCAGACTCAAGATCTGCTGGCGTAGGCCGTCGCCGGTTCAAATCCGGCCCCTCGCATATTTTTATAGAGTCTGTTGATAAATGAATGAAATGGCTATCATTGGCAATTATTGCAAGAAGAGAATTTACTCGCCAATACTTCACTCCATTAATTTTTCGATGATATCTAAAGATGAAAAGATGTTATAGCAGTTTCCTCTTGTTAAATCTGCCACTAAAACCATAGCCTTCTTTTGCTAAAGCATCTACAAGTAGCTATAGTTTGCAGATGCTTCAATAGCTACTTTTACATTCTTTACCGCTTCCTTCATGCTTATATGGAGGTGGGCTTTAAACATGTCATTATTCAATTCCTAAAACAGTTGAAAATACAATGAAAAGGAAAGTTGCCTTAGTGATTTCCTTCCATGCAACAATAGCAATGGCAATCATTTCTTTCATCTATTCAATTCCTAAAAACACAAAATTTTATATATTGAAAAAAGATGGCAAGGCAATGCAATCGATAATATATATAGGAAATAAAGCGCCAATAAAGTATGCAACTGCTGTTGCAACAGAGTTTAACAAGGGAGCAGATGAGGTTTTGATAAAGGCAAGAGGAAGAGCAATATCTACAGCTGTTGATGCCTGCCAGATAAGCATGAATAAATTTTTGGAAGGAATAGAGATAAAAGATATTAAAATTTTTACTGAAGAGATTGAAAATAGAAACGTTTCAGCAATAGAAATTCTTTTAGGCAGGATATAAAAAGAAGGCAACGCCAATTAAACAAGCTGTTCCTATAAAATCCATTAAGCTAGTTAAAATGGGAATAGTAACATTATCTGGGTCCATTCCAACTTTATAAGATAACATAACAACATAAAAGGAAAGGAAATTTACAATCAATACCATGATTTCACCAGCTATTAAGGAAATCAATATCATCCTCAAAATGGAATATGTTGGCAAACCCATATAACTTCCTGCTATAAATCCGAATATACCTATCAGAGGAAATATTATTAATCCTTCCAAGTGCATCAAAATAAATAGGCTAATAGCCTTCTTTGGTAATTTTTCACCGTATCTAATTTCTCCAGTGTGCAAATATGTGGAAAATCTCGCCGCCAAAATTCCTCCTATAGCTCCGCCATCCTCCAAAAAGGCTGGAATGATTGTTAGGATAGCAGCAACACTCAGAATTTCTTCTGCTTTCATACCTAAGATGCTTCCTGAAAAACTGCTAAGCAACCCACATATTAGCAAAACAGGGATGCTTTCAATCACTATTCTTTTTGCATTTACTTTTCTGGAAGATAGTAGAAGGCTGAATATACTGAGCAATAGAAAGAAGGCTAACATTGCTACTTTTATTTCTTTTCCTACTACAACAACAATTTCCATTGAGAAAAATAGAAGGGGCAAGGTGGTTATATCTCCTGCGAGTGTTATAAGAGGAGCTGTTAAATTATCTGGATTCCATCCTCTTTTATAGCTGGAAAAGGCTATTGCAAATGTGAAGAAAAGGAGAAGGAAGGCAGAAAAAACACCAGCTAGTAAAGATATGAGAGCTAAATCTGTTATGCTTACATTTTTCATTCCAAAATGCTGAGATATAATCCATGCAATTATTCCAATATAAAAGCTCATTGTAAAAGTTTGGGCAAAAGTTGCCATTATATTTTCTCCTAAAATTTTATTTTTCTTTCCAATTACAATTTCTCCTGTATAAAAATAAGTTCCTAATCTTGAACCCAGTGAAGCAAAAATGTTTCCTCGCATTCCAATGGCAGGAGGAATCAAAACCATTAATGCAGGCAATGCATTTAGCTTATGACTGAAAAAACCCATTGTTATGCCAGTTATTAAATCACCAAAAGTGCAGAATATGAGAGAGAATAAAGTCTCCTTTAAGTCTTTCGCTGTCTCTCCTTTGAATTGAAACTTTCCAAGCATGCATATCGCCTTCAGGAGGTGGTTCTTTTTCCATTCTGATAAGGAAGCGAATATTCCTTTAATTTATTTTCGTGATGTTTGCTAACACGATTCAGCTAATCTTTAAATTTAATATCAGTATTTCCAGCAGGTGAAAAAAATGGAAGAGCTTAACCCTTTTAAAATAGCCCAGAAGCAGTTGGATGAAGCAGCTGAAATAATGGGTTTGGATGAAGCATCTCGCCAAATGCTAAGAGAACCAATGAGAACATTAATAGTTAGGATACCAGTAAAAATGGATAATGGAGAAACAAAAGTATTTACTGGCTTCAGAGTACAGTATAACGATGCGAGAGGTCCTACAAAGGGAGGAATAAGATGGCATCCAGAAGAAACTCTCGACACAGTAAAAGCTTTGGCTGCATGGATGACTTGGAAAACAGCTGTAGTGGATTTGCCTTATGGAGGAGCAAAAGGAGGAATAGTCTGCAATCCAAAGGAGATGAGCGATGCTGAGAAAGAAAGATTGGCAAGAGGATACATAAGAGCAATAGGACGTTTCATTGGTCCAGAAAAGGATATTCCAGCTCCAGATGTATACACAAATCCACAAATAATGGCATGGATGATGGATGAATTCAGCAAAATCGTAGGCTACAATGCTCCGGGCGTAATTACAGGAAAGCCACTTAGCGTAGGAGGAAGCAAAGGAAGAGCAGACGCAACAGCAAGAGGAGGAATGTATGTTCTTAGGGAGGCTGCAAAGTATATTGGTTTATCTTTAGAGGAAAATCCAGAGAACATGCACAAACCATATGAGGAATTAGAAAAAATTGGAGATGAGATTCCACAGGGAAATGCAATAACAGTTGCAATACAGGGATATGGAAATGCTGGACAGTTTGCCCATTTGCTCATAACAAGGTTGTTCAAGAATGTAAAGGTAGTTGCAGTTAGCGATTCAAAGGGCGGAATTTATAGCGAAGAAGGTTTGCCATATAAGAAAGTAAAGGAAGTAAAAGCAACAACAGGAAGCGTTGTTAATTATGAAGGAGCAAAGAAAATAACAAATGAAGAATTGCTTGAATTGGATGTAGATGTCCTTGTACCTGCTGCTTTGGAAAATGTCATAAGGCATGACAATGCAGAGCGCATCAAGGCAAAGATTGTGCTTGAATTGGCTAATGGACCAACAACACCAGAAGCAGATGAAATATTGCACAAGAAAGGCATCTTAGTATTGCCAGATTTCCTTGCAAACGCAGGAGGAGTAACAGTTAGCTATTTTGAATGGGTGCAAAATATCAATGGATATTACTGGGATTTCGAGGAAGTTTATGAGAAATTAGATAAGAAGATGAGCAAAGCTTTCTGGGATGTAATAAACAAGCAGAAGGAATATAAGGAGAAAGGCAAAGATATCCATACAAGAACAGCAGCATACATTGTTAGCATTGAAAGAGTGGTAGAGGCAATGAAAGATAGAGGATGGATTTAACTCCCCCCTTTATTTTTCTTTCTAAGATGGGTTATTCATGAACTTTTTCGAAATACAAGCTATCTAAGGAAACTTCATACCTGTAACCTCCTTTTCCAGCATTATATAGGTAAACTGTTACTCCTCCACTCCCCTTAATTTTCAATAAATCATTTTCAAATACAAGGATCTCTAAATCATAACTCTTGTTTTCCATTTGCACATCAATTTGAATTTCTTCTGTTTTATCCTTCTGTAATTTTCCTATTTCCAATTCTCTTTTATCTATTGCTACTCCTTTCCATCTTTCCATTAAATAAACAATTATTTTTATTTCTCCTGATTCTGCATGAAGATTTGTTAAGTAAATAATGGCAGTTGCATTAACGTACTCTTTCGTTTCATTTCTTTTTAATAGATACATTGCATCCACACTAAGTTTATTTTCTTTTTCTGCTTCACTCTTTTGGAAATAAAATATAGACACTAAAACTATAAAGATTGCAATCCCAACTGCTATATACTTAATGTACTTCATAATTAAAAAATCTATAGTTTATATTTAAACTTTCAAGGAAAAATTCTCTTCCATGAAAAATAGCTGATAATAACCCACTTCCTTCATTTATTATCAAACCCGTTTTAAATGAGAGAGAATTACCCTACTTCATGCTATTATTGCAAAAAAGAATTAAGCCCATAGCAAAATCTCATTTCATTAATTTTTCTTGAATCCTGACTTTGATAAAATTGCTATAACAGCCAACCTTCGGTTATGTTTTAATCTCTCCCATATAAAAAGGCATCAATTAACACAGCTATTATGCCAGTAAGAAAAACCATATCAAGTATTGCTGCTCCTCCTATGCTTGCTACCCCTCCCTTGGGCATTTGAAGAATTTCATTTATATGTAGCAAGTCAGCTCCAATTAACACACCGAGAGTTCCAGATGAGTATGCTATTGAAGCAGCTTTTTTCTTATTTTTCAAACTTACAGCTACAGAATATAAACTTGCAACAAATGGAGGAATCAGCCAGTAAGGAAATTCGGAAACTATGCCAGCTGAAGTAGCATATGTAACTTCATATGCAAAATATGCAACAATTATTATTCCAACCAGACTTTTCCCAAATACTTTCCTTGATAACATGAGATATAAGCTAATTAATATTGGCAACAATGCACCTCCAACATTTATTGCAATAATCCACTTACCGTAAGAAAAAAGTTCAATATTAACTGAGCCAAATATTATACAGCTAAAAACTATTAAACCAGCTTCCCATCCATTAAATCCAACTTCTTCAAAAGCAGTAACTAAAACCATGTAAAGCAAATAGAAAAGCAGGGCTATTATGAGAAAAATAAAGAAGCGAAGCATATTCCTAATAATTTTCAAATATATGAATTAATTCATTTAAATCTCTCTTTTTTATAACATAATCTGTCTTATTTGCAATTTCCTCTGTTGGGTTGAAAGCAATGCTTATTCCAGCTATTTTAAACATGCATAAATCGTATTTCGTATCTCCTATAACAACAACCTCTTCTCTTTCTTTTCCCAATTTTTTCATTAAATTTTCTAAAATTTTATTTTTCTCCTTTAATGGAACCCTCAATATACCTTTCCATGGTATTTCATTTTTAAATTCAATACCATTTGCATAAATATAATCAATACCAAATTTTGCTATTCTTTTTGCCAATATGTCTATCCCTCCAGATATTATAGCAATCTTGCCTATCCTTTTTAGAAATTTTATACACTCCTCTGCTCCATTAGTGATGGGCACACTATAAAGAATTTTTTCAATATCCTTTCTTTTAATTCCATTATTTCTCCATCTTTCAATATCTCTATCCAAAAATTCCTTATCATTTATTAGCCCTTTTTTATACAATTCAACAATATCTGAGTTATCTATTCCAAATGCTTTGTGTATTATTTTCCATGAACTCCTTTCTTCAATGAATACACCATCCATATCAAACACTATTAGCATGCTTTGAAATGATTTTTTAAATTTAAATATTTAAATTATATTCATATTTGAAATGAGCATAGTACCTAAAGTTGGAATTACAGGAATGCCTAGGGTTGGCAAAACCGAAGGGCTTATAAGGGTTATAAGAAGGTTAGAAGATTATTATATTTTTGGAGGAATGATTACAAAGGGAATAGAGGAAAATGGTGTGAGAGTTGGCTTTAAAATAGTTAATTGGCAAACTCAAGAGGAGCGACTTTTCGCCCATATAAATTTAGATACTTCGTATAGGGTAGGGAAATACAAGCTTGATATGAAAGTCTTGGAGGAATTTGGTATTCCCGCCATACAAGATGCAATGGAGGATGAAAGCATAGACATAATTGTAATAGATGAAGTTGGGAAATTGGCGTTGGAAAGCAAAAAGTTTAGGGAAGTTGTAAAAGAAGCTTTGTATTGCGAAAAGCCTGTTTTGCTAACACTCCACAAAAAATCAAGAGATTCATTGTTGCAGGATATAAGAAATATGAACAATGTAAGAATTTTTGAAATTACAAGAGTAAATAGAAATCTTCTACCATACAAAATTGAAAAGCTGTTGAAGGAAGAATGGAAGTAGTTGAAGAGGGAAAAGTGAAAATTTTTTTGGAGCGTTTTCGCAAATATAAAGGACCAGGAAAAAGAGAGCCTGGCTTTTACAATCCAACTTTAGAAATAGATAGGGACATAAATGTTCTCTTCTGCCAGTATATTGCAAATAAAGGAGCTAAATATTTTTTGGATGGTTTAGCTTCAACAGGAATAAGAGGAATAAGAATAGCAAAAGAAGTTGGAGGGGATATTGAAGTTGATATCAATGATATAAATTCTAAGGCACATGAACTCATTAAAAAGAACATGAGAGAAAATAATGTTAATGCAAATGCGTTAAATGAAAATCTTTGCATATTATTGCATAAAAAAAGATATGATTATATTGATATCGATCCATATGGCTCGCCAATCCCTTTTATTCCATGCATTTTCAAAGGAATAAGGAGAAAAGCTTATGCATCAATTACAGCAACAGATACAGCCACACTTTGTGGAGTATATAAGAAAGCATGTATTAGAAAATATCATGCAATTCCTTTGAGATTGCAAGCAGTTAAGGAAATGGGAATGAGAATTTTGCTTGGATATATAGCAAAGCAATCTGCAAGTTATGATTTTGCATTCAAACCAATGCTTTCATTTTCATATAGTCATTTCTTTAGGATTTATGGGTATTTTGAAAAAGGGGCGAGAAAAGCTAATGAAAATATAGCAAAAATAGGTTGGATTTATTGGGATAATGGATGGAAAGTAAGCAAGCTTGATGAGTTGCCAACCATCAACTATGCTGGCCCGCTGTGGATTGGCGAGTTACATGATGTGGAACTAGTAAAAAAATTAAAGGAATATTTGGAAGAAAGAAATTTTAAGAGAAAAAAAGAATTGGAAAAGTATATTGATTTGTTTCTGGAGGAAACAGAACTTCCTCCAATGTATTATGAAAGTAGTTATGTTGCAAAAGATTTAAAAGTGAAGCAACCAAAATTGAATAAAATAATTGAAAAGTTAAAAGAAGAGGGATTTGAAGCAGGGAGAAATCATTTTGATTTTAATTCCTTTAAAACAAATGCTCCATATGAAAAAATAAAAAGAGTGTTTGTATGAAATGCATAATTTGTAAAGAACATATTGCCTCAGCTTGTCTTAAAGTTTGCAAAAAATGCATAGTTGAAGGAAAAGCAGATGAATATATTTTAGCTATGCATAAGAAAGTGCCTCAAGATGGCATTCCATGCAACATATGCGGTAATTCATGCAAAATAGGAGAAAATGAAAAAGGATTTTGTAGGCTTAGGGAAAATAAGAAAGGAAAGTTAATAAGCTATTCAAATGCTAATGTTGCAATTGGTGAATACTATTTTGATGCCTTGCCAACAAATTGTGTCGCATCATGGGTTTGTGGGATGGATAAAGGATATAACTTAGCTGTTTTTTATGGCGCATGTAGTTTTGATTGCCTATTTTGCCAGAATGCAATTTATCACGAAATGGCAAAAAGAAAGCTCCCTTTAATGTATGCTGATGAGCTCATTCAAGCCTCTAAAAAAGCAAAATGTATATGTTTCTTTGGAGGGGACCCAACCTGCCAAATTCAGCATGCAATAAATGTTGCAAAAAATGTTGATTGTATTGTATGCTGGGAAACAAATGGAAATTTTTCAAAACAATTTCTTCCAAAAGTAGCTGAAGTAACAAATGGTATAGTAAAATTTGATTTAAAGGCATGGAATGAAAAGCTTCATATCGCATTGTGCGGAGTAAGCAACAAAAACACTTTGCAAAATTTTGAATATTTGGCAAAATATTGCAAAATGGCAGCAAGCACTTTGCTTGTTCCATATTATGTTGATGCAGACGAAGTTTATCAAATAGCAAGTTTTATTGCATCTATTGATGAAAACATTCCTTATAGTTTACTTGCTTTTTATCCATGCCATAAAATGAATGATTTGCCTAATACTTCTAAAAAACAAGCTTTAGAATGCTATGCATCAGCCAAAAAAGCTGGATTGAAAAATGTAAGAATTGGAAATGTTCATTTGCTTATTTAGCTCTTTATCTCTTCCCTTATATTTTCCATTAGCCTATTTATATAGCGGAGATTATGAATTGTCGCCAATCTCATTGCCAATGGCTCTTTTTCTTTGAATAAATAATTTAAATAGTCCAATGAAAAATTTTTGCAAGTATAGCAGTCGCACTCCTCATCTATTACATCTCCCTTTACCTTTCTTTTTCCCAAATTTATTTTTCCTTTGCTTGTTAAAATTGTTCCATGCCTTGCATTTCTTGTTGGAAAAGCGCTATCAAAAATATCTATTCCATATTTTACACATTCTAAAATATCTTCTGGTGAGCCAACTCCCATTAGGTGACGTGGTTTTTCTTTTGGCAGGTATTCAACGCTTAGCTTAACCATGCGGTGCATTTCTTCTTTTGGCTCTCCTATGCATAGTCCACCTATGGCAAATCCAAAGAAATTCATTTTTGAAAGTTTCTCAGCACAATATTTCCTTAAATCTTCATATATTCCTCCTTGCAAAATGGCAAACGTTCTTTCTCCTTGGCATCTTTCAGCCCATTTTATAGTTCTTTCTACAGCTTTTTCTACTCTTCTCTTGCTATATGGATATGATGGACAATCATCTAAAGCAAAGAAGAAATCGCTTCCTATCTTTTTTTGAACTTCTATGCTTTTTTCTGGAGTAAAAAACTCCTCTTTTCCATCTGGCATTTTAAATGCTATCCCTTCCTCTTTAACAAAAGCTGGAAATTTTTTTATTGATTGGAAGCCTCCGCTATCTGTAAATATAATTCCATCCCATCTCATGAATTTATGCAAACCCACTTTTTCAACTAATTCCATGGCTCTCCTATAAATATGTAGAGCATTGACAATAATTGCTTTGACACCAACTTCTTTTGCTTCTTTTGGAAGCAAGGTCTTGATGCAGGCTTTGGTGGCAACAGGAAGAAAAACAGGTGTTTCTATTTCAATGCCCCTTGCCTTCAATATGCCTGCTCTTGCCTTTCCTTTTTCAGCTATTATTTCGAACATCTTAATATAAGCATAGCATCTCCAAAACTTAAAAATTTGTAATCTTTCTTTAAAGCTTCTTCATATGCTTTCATAAGCAATTCTTTGCCAGCAAATGCAGCTGTCATTATTAATGGGGGAGAATTAGGCATATGGAAATTTGTTACCATACCTTGAATAGGAGATTGGAATTTATGTTCTAAAGAAATAAACAAATTGCTCCAGCCTTCTGATGCAATAACTTTTCCATTTTTTGCTGAGCTTTCTAAGGCTTTCACTGTTGTTGTCCCTACAGCTACAACTTTTCCCTTAGCATTATTTATTTTTTCTGCTGATTCCTCGCTAATGGAATAATATTCCTTTTCCTCTTTCATTTTTTCTGGCGGCATAAATGTGGCTAAGCCAACATGTAAAGTAACATAAACAATTTCTACACCTTTTTCAGCAATTTTTTTAAGCAACTCCTCTGTAAAATGCAAGCCCGCTGTAGGGGCGGCAATAGAACCTTTTTTCTTTGCAAATACAGTTTGATACCATCCCTCATTTTCAACTTCTCTCTTTATATAAGGAGGAGTAGGCATTATTCCAAATTTTTCTATTTCTTCCATATTCAATGGCAATTTAATTAAGCACCTTCCATTCCTCTTTTCCAAAATTTCTCCTTCTTTGTTAGCAATGAAAAATTTTGTTCCTTCCTTATATTTTCCCTTTATTAGGCATTCGTAAAATCCATTTCTTTCTCTTATAATAAGAATATCGAGCTTTCCTCCAGTTGGTTTCCTTGCTATTAAACGGGCTTTCATAACTTTAGTATCATTTAAAACAAGCACATCTCCCTTATGCAAATAATCTATAATTTCATAGAATTTTCTATGCTCAATTTTTTCACCATTTAAAACTAATAATTTGCAATGGTCTCTTGGAAAAGTCGGTATTTGCGCTATTTTCTCTTTTGGCAAATTATAATCCAAAACCATTATTTCTCTGTCTTTTTCTTAAGAAATGGTAATCCTGTTTTATCATTAACCTTAACTTCGTATCCTTCTGGCAACGGCGCTGGTGTAGCATCTTCTTGCTCCTTTTTACTAAAGAAATATATTTTTTGTTTCCTTCCTCCCTTTAACTCAACTTCTTTTGTATATAGCGTGTATTCTCCGTATTTATATGGCTCTCCTACAGCCTCCCACTCTGGAAGTTCTTCTTCTATCTGCACTTCTTCCTCTTTAATCTCTTCTCCAATCTCAAGAACCTCTATTTTTTCTGTTTCTTCAATTTCCTCCCCTTTTTCTTCTTCTCCCTCAATAATTCTAACTTTTGGTTTCAATTCTTCAATTTCCATTCCTTCAATAGCAACAACTTCTTCTCCTTCAACTTTCCATTTTGGTATAGCTTTTTCTGCAGATACTACTCTATTTATTCTGGCACATACAGTACATAAATATTTTCTCTCTCCTTCTGGCACTATTTCCTCACAAACTTTGCAAGGCAAATAGTCAAGTACTTGCCTTAAATGTTCAATTTCATCCATTAAAAAGATAAGATGAATTAAAAATAAAAACTTTTGCCTTTTCATGCTTTGTGGTATAAACCATAATTCTTATATTTTCTGGCAGTCCCCCAGCAGGGGATAGGGCGCTAGAAAAGAGGAATTGGAAAGAATATAATGAGCATTTAATAAGAAGAGGAGGAATTCTCTTTAGTTTAGATTTTTTAGAGAAATGGGATGAAGAAATTGAAAAAATGAATAAGGGGGAGAGAAGAAGGCCATATGAGTATCTGGAGAGTTTTGCTGTTTTCATGAAAATATTGCATGATTGTATTCATATAAGGTATAGGCAGATAGAAGGTTTTCTAAGAGCTTTATCAAAATACATTCCAAATATAAAGGTTCCATCATTTAGCCAATAAGAAGAAGAGCAATAAAAATTGAAATACCACTGCCCAAAACATTGAAGGAAAGCAATGAAGATTTTGTTATAGCTGTAGATAGCTCTGGAGTAAAGGTAGCAAATCGTGGAGGATGGATTCGTCATAAATGGAAAGTGAGGATGGAAAAATGCTGTCTTCATTAGTAGAAAAGGCAGAGAAGAATAAAGGTAAGAAACCAAATAAGGCAATAGCAGATGGTTCTTATGATAGCAGAAAAAATTTCAATTATCTGAACAGCAATGGAATAGAACCAGTAATAAAAACAAGAAATTAAATTCCAATATGCTATGTTAAACATTATGCTTAATGAAATCGATGTTTATTCCATTGTTTGAATAAACATAAAATTTGCATTAATCGAGCAGTGGATCTGAGAATCTCAATGTTGTAGAATTATGCCACAAAGCACCTTTTCATACGTCGATTATTGAAAAAATGAATAGCAAATATATCATACAATAATAGCTTGACACCATTTTTCATTAATCAATGAAAGAAGTTGTTGTTATGGCTACTCCTATACATTCATTTTTCATTTATTTAATGGCATTTCTATCTTCCCTGAGAGTGTTGCTATAGCAAAACCCCGTGCAAAAAGCCATTAATAACATATCTTTCATCTTTCATTTGGATAATCAAAAAAATCAATGAAATTGGGGATTGCTATGGTTTATTTCTCCAGCAACAAAGTTACAGCAACTAATTCTTTCATTTTTCATTTTTTCATTCATAAAGCTTTTTAAGCAAAACATGCTAAAAGAAAAATGATTGTCATAGGAGCAAAAGGTAAAATAGATGTAGAGAGAGTTTTGCAAAAATTAAAGAAATTTAAGTTTGCTCAAGTTTTAAATGCAGATTTGGTTTGTGGAAAAGAGCATTTAGAGGTTGCTTATGAAAGGGCTAAAAGAGCATTTAAAGAAAAAAGAAATAGATGCAAAAATCTTGAAATGGAATTCATGCTATATGCTTCATGTAAAAGACAAATAAAAGATGCTTTAGAATTTATTGGGGCAAAGAACGAAGGAAGATACGCCTTTATTTTCGATGGAATTAGCCAAAAAGAAGCAAGAAAACTTATTAAAGAACTTGGCTTAAAAATAGATAATAGAGTTTTAAGGAAAAACATCAAGAAGCTTAGCAAATTTGTGAGCAAAAAAGAAATGAAAACTGTAGACAAATCTTTTTATTATGATTTGCTATTTGAAAAAATGAGCTCATTGGAGGCAATGAAATAAGCCCGGATGGGGTAGCAGGATATCCTTGGGGGCTGCGGACCCCCATACCCGGGTTCGAATCCCGGTCCGGGCATTTTATAAATAATGATAACATAATTTTTCTCCGTTTACAGAAGTTGCGAAAAAATAAATGGATTGGGTGCTATCATAGTAAATTCCATCTTATGCAAAAAGCTAATGATAACCTTCTCTTTCGTTTTTTTTTTTTTGACAAAAAACCCTTATTTACATCTTTTTTAACATTTAAGCTTTTTCAATAATTTTATTACCTGCTCCCCACTTACTACAGGAAGCTTAGGCAAAAGAATGCACTTTTGTTTTCAGAAATAGATAAAAAATCTTTATCTCCTTTCCATTCTTCAACAATTCTTCAAAGTGAAGTTTCAAATGAGGCTAAATTTTCTTTGTTTATTGAGCATTTACATGCATATGCTTTCCCTCTTGCAAATCCAAGCTCTGTTTCTTTCCTTTCTCTCTTAAAGAATGAAATTTTTGCTTTGCTTATTCTAATATTCATATCCCTTGGTAACCATTTCATCGGGTTTATTCTTTGTATAAATGTGTGCTATTCCAAGTGATAAATATTCCTTTACGATGTTTTTACAGATAATTCTGTAAAAGTCTCTATTTTCAAAACGAATCCACTTCTTTTTTAATTCCTTCTTCATCATTCCAGCACCCCTTTTTTCTTTCCCTGCCACTCAATAATTTTTACAAATAAGGCATAAAATGGTTTTAGAAAAATATCTCTCTTTCTTTCCTGAAAATATTCATTGGCTATTATTTTCACCCATTTTATGTCATGCTGCAAACATTTTATGAGTAACTCGCGATGCAATTCATTCATTTCATGCTCCTTAAACCAATCTTTATCCTTAAGTTTGCCCATTGGAACAAAAAAGAGAGGTACAATAAGGCTCTTAAAATCCTTTAAATCATCTATAAGCTCTATTGTTTTTATGACATCATCCTCAGTTTCTTCTGGCAATCCAGTTATCAAAGTGCATGCAGGTATGAGATTATTATCAGTCATTACTCCTGCTGCTTCTTTAACAATTTCTGGGTATTGCTCTGGCTTGAATGGCTTTGCCTTTGCTGGCATTGCTTTTCTAATGAGCTCTGCTGAGCCTGTTTCGATTCCCATTTCTGCTCCCCACCATTTCTGTTTTTCGTCGCATATTATCTCTGCAACTTTTTCAATTATTTTTGGCTTTGCAGCTACAGCAGCAAAAGAAGCATGACTCCATGAAATTGTATCATAATATTTTTTTGCGAGCTCGTTTACTTTCAAAACTTTTTCCTCATCTGGAATCACACTCTTCACTCCATACAACATGACATCTTCTGCATGCAAAATTCCTCCCCTGACTCCAGCTTCAACATTCACCTTTATTTCCTTTTCAATTTTTTCATATGGATACCATCTCAAGGGGCGAAGAGTTACAGAGCAAAATTTACAGCCACGAGGACATCCACGCCCTATTTCTACAAGTCCATTTACACTCGGCTTTTTTATATCTGGAATTTCATCAAGGCTTGGAGCTTCATTGGGCAATTTTTCTATATATCTGGGCAATTTCTCCCCATTCAAAGCTTTATGGAAAAGCTCAACAATATCCTTCTCTGCCTCTCCATCATAAATGCAATCTATTTTGTAACGATCCGCAAATTTCATATTATATTTAAATTGCCATACTCCTGGGCCACCTACAATTGTTCTGCCTCCTTCCTCCTTAAATTTTTTATATGCTTTGCTTTTGAAAAGCAATTCAAAATATTTTGCATTGTATGGCTCTCCAGTTTTCATTATTCCAGCAAAAGTTGTTGATGATGGACCCCAGCCAAAAGGATCCATGACATATATACCCAGAACTTTTGCACCGTGATTTGCTATGTCGTCAGGATATACAACGCTTGCATCTATTCCAGCATCTATAAGTTTTGCCTCTATTTTTCTTAATCCGTAGGGGGCCTGCCAGGGCTGACCATTCACCTTCTTAATCTTGGGAAAGAAAAGATAACGGAAAAGCCATTCTGGAAGCCAGTTTGGTGGCGATGTAGTGCCAAATCCCAGAAATTCTTTGCCATGATGATTACTCATTAATGTTTCATCTGCTGTCAGAACTACTTCCATGTCTCCACCAGCTGCTCATATGAATGCTTGTTAATTACGCAACCAGGGTCAGGAGCAAGATGATCTCCAAAATAACCATATGCTCTCGCCCTGCAACCGCCACAATAATAACGATAATGACATTTGTTACATTCACTAATCAAATCCTTGTTACGCAACTCATTCAAAATTTTATTATGAAGCCATATCTCTTCAAAATCGTCTTCCAATATGTTTCCAACCTTAATGGGCAGAAAAACGCACGGCTGCAAGTCTCCATTAGGGCGCATCGACATATAAAAGCGGCCTGCTCCACACCCACCAATGAATTCAGCAAGATTTGCAAGTTTTCCTGGCAGATGAGCATTGTAAAAATGGGTCGGCATTAAAATTTCGCCAGTTTTTTCCTTATATTCTTCCTGCAAAGCCACTCTTGCAAGCTGAGGAGCCGTAGAAAGTATCTCAACATTCGTTTCCTTATTCTTGTAATAGATCATTTTCAGCAATTCTTCCCTTTCTTCTGGCGATAAATCATTTTCTATTATGAATTTCCCTCTTCCCGTAGGTACAAAATTGTATATCATAAGCCAATTTACTTTCAATTCTTCAGCCAAATCAATTATTGCAGGAATTTCCTTATAATTGCTTTTTGTCGCAGTTGTTGCAATCTCGACAAAAAAGCCCTCCTTAACGGCATTTTTTATTCCTTCGATTGTGCGCTCAAAAGCTCCTGGAATGCCGCGGAATTCATCATGTGTCTCAGGCGTTGCACCATCAACACTAATCTGAACAAATTTTATTCCGGCATCCTTCATTTTTCTCGCTACTTGCTCATCAATCAATGTTCCATTTGTTGCAACAGCGACATACATTCCTTTATTGGAAGCATATTTTGCAAGTTCAAAGAAATCCGGCCTAACGAGTGGTTCACCTCCAGAAAATGCAAGAATGGTAACACCGGCTCTATCAAAAATATCTATTGCTCTTTTAGCTTGCTCAGTCGTTAGTTCATCCTGCAACGATTTTCCAGCATTAGCATAACAATGCTTACAACGCAAATTACATGCATAAGTAACATCCCACACAATCTGATACGGTGCTCCAGCTGTAAAGGGGCGACGAACTCCAAAATATGCTATTCCTTTCAGTGTAGATGCTAAAGCTTTCGCCCAGTATGGATCTTTAAATCGTTCCTTTAACGTTTCTTCATCTACTCCAAAAGCTTCCCCGCCTCTTATTAAAAATTTTCTCAATACTTTTTCCGCTATCCTACATGCAAAACATGCATCATTTCTTTTTCCTGTAAAAATTTCAATGGCCACCTCTATTCTATTCTTTTTATCTTTTTTGCAATATTTACTCAAAGATTTTATAACCCTTCTTGAAACTGAATTTCCTATTGTTGATTTCAATATGCTTATTGTTGTTGAAGTTTCCATCAACACACCTCCTTGTCCAAATATTTTAAGGCACTTTCTATTTTGAATATAAAGCTGGAGAACTTATCTTTATAATTTTCCCCTGCCTTTATTATCTCTTCTTTTAAACTATTTAGAAGACTTGATAATCTTTTTCTGTCTTCTTCTATTATTTTTACAAAATCGAGATTTGTTGAATACACATATACTTTTTTCTCCTTCTCTTTTATCACAAATCCAGTTCTGCGTAAAAAATTCAATGTATTTACTACCGTTGAGTAGGCATATCCTATTTTTTCTGCAATCTCTTTTGCTCTCATTTTTCCTTGTAAGGCTAGAATAGCTATTATTCTCGCTTCACATTCTCCAAAACCATAATGACGCATAATTTCGGCAATTTTATTTTCTATTCTGTCTATCATATGTATAATAAAAATCATAATAATATATAAAATTTGGGTTCTCTATAAGGTAGAACTGTTAAGAAATTCTCACCTCAGATTGTAAATAACTACAAATTCGATAAGCATTTTTCAAACTTTGAGACATTTGAAGGAAAGCGTTCCAGAATTTTTTCAATCTCCAGGTGTTTTATATAATAAATATAATTGCCATGCATACCCGCAAATTATGCACAGCAGCCAGGCAATTACATGTTTTATCCTCATTAGATTTTTTCTTATATCTTGTAAATGATAATCTTCTATTCTCCAACCCTCCAAATATTCCTTCTATTACTCCTCTATAACTTCTGTAAGCATTCTCATCAAAATCTTTCATAACTTTTCTTCTATATTTTCTTGGATTTCTATGATATTTTCTAACCCTATAACATTTGAAAAGAAGTTCTTCTGAATCATAAGCAGCATCTGCAAATAAGTAATCAGCTTTTGTTTCAATTTCATCAAGCATTATAGAAGCAGCTATTGCATCTGATCGAAAAATTGAATCTGCATTTGCAATAACAATGAGTTTATTCTTAGGATAA
>JAPDJT010000033.1 GCA_029258955.1 Thermoplasmatota archaeon | reverse complement strand
TTTAAAAGCAAGATTGAAGAGATTCTGGAAACGCTTTCCTTCAAATGCCTCAAAGGAAAGCGTTGAAAAATGGCTTACTGCATTTGTAGCCATTTACAATCTGGAGGTAAGAATTTCTTGACAGTCCATAACTATCTTGAAGCAAGGACATCGAAAATTAGCTTCTTCCTTAGATATAACCATGCTATGTCAATGCAAACCAAAAGATTTTTATAGAAGATTGATATTAAAATGATAGCAAAAAATTAGCAAATTAATGAAAAGGGTTAAAAAGGTGTTGGAGAATGAAGAGTATGAAAAAGTTTGGAAAAGAAGGTGTATCTGAAATAATCGGCACTGTCCTTCTATTAGCTATTGCTATAATTGTTTTTTCGGTGTTGGCTATATATGTACTATCTTCAACAACTCCATCAACAAGTGCTCCTCATACAAATTTAATAGGATATGTTGATAATAACCACATTATTTTGCAACATCAAGGAGGAGAAGAATTAGATTTGGATAATATTAAAGTAGTGGTTTGGAAAGGTGAAGAAGATAGCTGTTCTTGCAGTTTTACCAATGGAATGCCGACTATACAATATGTAAGTATAAATGATAGCAATTCTAACAAAAAATGGGATGTTGGAGAGTATATTTCAATAAATGCTACAGCTATTTTTGGAAATATAACTAACTGGCAAATTAGCGTAGTTGTAATTGATGAAGAAAGCAATTCAATAATAATGTCTGGAATTTTGCAAGAAGGAATTCTTCATACTACACCTCCGGTTGCTACTTTTACCTATGCTCCTTGGGAACCCAAATTTGTAAATACTACAGGCACTTCAGAAATAATAGAGTTTGATGCTTCTGATAGTTATGATCCTGATGGAGGAAGAATTGTAACTTATAAATGGGATTTTGGAGACGGAAACATTGGCTATGGAAAAATAGTTCTTCATAGATACACAGATGTTGGAGAGTATATTGTTACTTTAACTGTTATTGACGATGAGGGTCAAATAGGAACAGCAACAACTGGAGATACTTTTGGAGTTCCTCCTCCTGTAAATGTTACATACAATCAGCCCCCGCAAGGAACTTTTGAATGGCAGGTAGATCCAGAGATAGACGGAACTATTAACTTCTTTGCAAATGTATTTGATCCAGATGGAACTATTGTCTCATATTATTGGAATTTTGGAGATGGGAGCACATCATCTTTACCCAATCCAAGCCATACCTATGAACAAAGCGGTAATTACACAGTTACGTTAATAGTTACAGATGATAGTGGCGAGCAAACAGTCATAGAAAAAACAATTACAGTACCGAATATACCGCCAATTGCAGGCTTTTCATATACTCCAAGAAATATAACTACTGTGTTGACTGTAACTTTTAATGGAGGTGAGCCTTACTCATTTGATAAAGACGGCTATATAGTTAGTTGGGAGTGGGATTTTGGAGACGGAGCAACAGCAACAGGGGCAGTAGTTACTCATAAATATTCCAACCCTGGAAATTATACGGTAACTTTGACAGTAACAGATAATGGTGGAGAGAATAGCAGTGCATCAAAAATAATTAGGGTTTATCCAAAGCCTGCTGCTTCTCCACCAACATTTCTTATTGTAGATAATACCCCAACTGATTCCCCACCAGGAGCTTGGGAAAGCGGAATTGACAATATTTTGGATGCTTGTCGAGCTATAATGCCTGAATCGCAATTCTTATATGCAAAAGCTATTGACAGCTGGTATTTTACCGATGACGAATATACTTCTCCTGAGTTAAGAGGAGAAAGAATAGATGATTCTCTTATAAATCAGTTTGACATTGTAATATGGAGTTGTGGAGATTTTCCAGGAGATGGAGGAAATGCTAACTGGGACGGAAATCCAAATACATGGAGCACACCGATGACAGAAGGATATGATGATACATCCGACCATGTTTATGAACTTGCAGAACATCTAACAGGAAATGTTACTGCTGGAACATTGCTATTATGCGGAACATACGTTGCTAGAGATCTGCAAAATTATCCAGGGAATGGAGCAAACAGCGATGAAATATGGCTTGGAAATGTTCTTGGATTAGTTGAGCCGACAGGAGGAATAGATTATGACCCAGATTATGAACCATTTTCGGGAAGATTAGGAAGTGATTACTTCAGGGGAGAACCATATTATGCTGCTGGTATTTTGTATGGTATAGCAAATACATCCTCAGGGCAAGTAGATGTTTCTTACTTAGAAATTACATCCCCAATCAAATTATATGCTTTACACAAACAATCTGACCCCATTTTCAAGTATTCTCTTTATTCAAATGGCACAAGTTGGACAACTATCTATTCAACAGATTTTGAAACCACTCCAACTGGATGGACACATGGAGGCAGTAAAGATGAATGGGAGTGGGGTGTGCCAACATATGCTTGGGGTCCTTCAGCAGCACATAGCGGAAGCTACCTATATGGGACAGATTTAGATGGGAGCTATAACAATAATGCAGATTGTTGGCTCATGATGCCGCCTATTAACTTATCTGGTTATGTAGGTGCCCAGCTTGAATTTTACCATTGGTACAATATTGAATATGGTTATGACTATGTTTACTTAGAAGTTTCAGAAGATGGAGGCGCAACTTGGGATGTACTGGCATCTTATACAGGGAGACACAGAACATGGAGTTATAATCAATATGATTTGACACCATATGTTGGAAAAACTATTTTGATAAGATGGCATTTAGTTAGTGATTATTCTGTTACTAGAGCAGGTTATTATTTAGATGATGTTGTCGTAAAAGGATCGCAATCAACAATTCCAACTGGTTATTATGCAATAGATGCTGAAAGGGGTAAAAATAGGAGCATAATATTGGGCTTCGACTTAAATGCAGATGAAATAACACCAGAAAGTAGGGCAAATTACTTAAGAAATGTGCTTGCTTGGCTTGCTGAAGGTGCTGGTTACGTTACAGAGGTATGGGTGGATTGTAATGGCACAGAAGAGTGGCTTAATCAGCCAACACATTTTGCCAGCATACAGGACGGAATAAATGCAGTCAGCCCTGGAGGAGTGGTTTATGTAATTGGAACTAGTGGACAAACATATTGTGAAGATGTAATTTTGAATAAATCGATAGATTTAATAGGGATAGGAAATCCAAAAATTCATGGAGCAACATTTGGAATAAAAGTTACTGTAGATTGGGCGAAAATAGATGGATTTATTATCGAAGGTAGTACAGATGGTATATGCTTATATGATAATATTGCAAGAGTAACTATACAAAACTGTACAATAAGAAATACAACTAAAGCAATCCATCTCTATTACTCTCACAACAATACAATACAAAATAATGTTTTTGAAAACAATGTTTATGGAATTTATGGAAAGGGTAGCCAAGGTAATAAGATATTGAACAATCAGTTTGAAAGTATATCAAATTATGCAGTATCGCTTTATTATTCAAGCTTAAATAACATGTCATCTAATACCATTATAAATTGTAATGCAGGCATTTTCATAAACTCCTCTGAGAATAATATTATACAAGACAATTTATTACAGAATATTGTTGATAAAGCAATTTATCTAAAATCATCAACAAACAGGAACATTATATCTGACAACACGATAATAAATGGTAGCATTGGAATTTACCTTGAAATATCAAATACAAATACCATCTATGATAATGTCATAAATAACCAGACAGTAGCAATTTCCATTGATTACTATTCTCACTCAAATACAATTAGAGAAAACAGGATTACAAATACTACCTATGCTATAAATTTACAAAACTCTAGTAGCAATGTAATAATTCTTAATGTGATAGAATACAATTATAGAGGCATCTATATGTATTATTCTGCTGGAAATGTTATACAAGCAAATAGCATAGTAAATAATTCAGGAGAGGCAATTTACATGGTTGAGTCTTCAAATAATAATCACATTATGTCAAACTTAATAGTAAATAATTCACAAGCAATTTACATATATGGATGTGGAAACAATAACATTAGTTGGAATGAAATAGAAAATAATGGAGGTAATGCAATTAGTTTGTATCTCTCTATGGCGAGCATCAATGGCTATAATATTATAAATTTCAATAATATTTCATTCAATAATGGTACAGGTATCTATTTGTACCAATCTCTTGGTAATTATATTTACAATAATACAATTTTTGATAATGCTGGAGAGGGTATTAAGTTGGAGTATTTGAGCCATTCAAATAACATTTTAAGCAATCAAATAGTGAACCATACCTATGGAATCCATATAGATAGAGGAGGTTATAATTATATTGCTTATAATATTATAGAAGGAAACATTTATGAAGGCATCATACTCACATCATATTCTACAGAAAATACGATAGAAGATAATACTATTTTCCAGAATGGCAATGGTATAAAGATTGATACATCTGCTACAAACTCAGTAATAAATAATACCATTTATTCAAATGGATTAGGAATCTCTCTTCTAAATAGCAACAATAATGTAATTTTAGCTAATCTTATCGATTCAAATTCAGATACAGGCATCTATCTTCGCTCATCTGATTCAAATTCAATATTAAACAATACGATAATAAACAATACAGGATACGGAATTTATCTGTTATTATCTGGCGGGACAGGAAATAGGATACAAAACAATATAGTTGCATACAATGCTTTGCATGGTATCTATTTGAATGCATCAAGGACAGCCACAGCAGGAAATAATGAAATAATTTCAAACACAATTCTTAATAATAGTGGAGATGGCATCCATCTCTATTATTCAAACATTAATTCTATAATTCAAAATATAATTTACAACAATACAGGTTGTGGAATCTACCTAAATATCTCTGATAGCAATACATTATCTTCAAATGAAATAACAAATAATTTAGATGGAATGCTTTTGTACCTTTCAAATAATAATGACATACAGTCCAATAACATATCATTTAATAGAAGAAACGGAATATCCATTTTAGTATCCTCTCAAGGAGATTCATTGCCAGTACAAGATAACTTTATATGGAACAATACCTTTGCAGGAGTGTATATAAATTCATCTGGTAGCAATTATTTCATGCACAATTTGATATGGAATAATTCATACGGAATTTATATGACATCTTCATCATCCAATAATGTAATCTATGAAAATAATATATCTACAAATAATTATGGAGTGTATATAGCAACTGCAGATTGTACTGCAAATGTATTTTATTGCAATAATTTCATCAATAATACATTGCATAATGAGAGCCAGGCATATGATAGAGGAAATAATTCATGGTATAAGGTAACAACCGGTAATTATTGGAGCGATCACATATCAACAGATCCATATACAATACCACCCGGCATTAATCAAGATAAATATCCATTACTAAGCCCGAGAGAATGGTGGCTATAAAAAGAAAAACAATATTCATAGTTGCTATACTTTTCCTATCCTTATTCAGGATTTATAATGCTACACCAACAACTATTTATGTTGATGATGATGGTACCGCAGATTTTACGAGCATACAAGATGCCATAAACAATGCATTAAATGGAGATACAATAATTGTTAGAGCAGGGACATACAGAGAGGAAATTTTTATAAACAAATCAATAACTCTTAAAGGCGAAGCAGGGGCAATAATAGAATGCCTGCCAGATGCCCATGGGATAACCTTAAATGCAAATGGAGTTATAGTTGATGGATTTCTAATAAGATATGCCACTGAAGGACATTATTGCTTAAAACTCAATAATGCGAGAAATTGCATAATAAAAAATTGTAATTTTTCCTCCAGTTATGGTGCAATTTATATTTATGGGGGAGAAAATAATACTATACTAAGAAACAGGTTTTATAGCAATAATTATGGAATAATAGCAATAGGAGCAGAATCTATGGTATTTAGAGAAAACTTTTTCATAAAAAATTTAAGAGGAATAGATATGGGTTTGGATACAAGATATAATATTTTTTATTACAATAATTTCATAAATAATACACTTGACGCATATGATGAAAGCACTTTCAATCAATGGTATTACCAAAATGTAGGAAATTACTGGGATAAATATAATGGTGTAGATTCAGATGGAGATGGCATAGGAGATGACCCTTATCCAATAGAGCCATTAGAAAAAGGAAATTTCGATTACTATCCCTTAATGGAAAACTATACAGGCATTGATATATTTCCTCCAGATATAATTAATCTAAAAGCTATCCCTCAAATACAGGAGCCAGGAAAATATGTAAACATTAGCTGTAAAATAATAGATAATGTAAAAGTTAATTGCGCCTATTTGAATATAACATTCCCAAACAGCAGTTTTTTAAACATAAGCCTTAACAACATTAACTCCACAGACATTTATTACTATAATGCTTCATTTTCAATAAAAGGAACATATTATTACTATGTTTGGGCAAATGACACAAATAATAATTCAGAAAGAAGTAGCTTGCATAAATTCGTTATTGCATATAAACCAGTAGCTTTATTTAATCATACACCTCTAAATCCTACTAGATTAGATATAGTAACTTTTGATGCCTCAGCCAGTTATGATACTGATGCTACTGGAGGAGGAATTGTAAATTACACATGGGATTTTGGAGATGGAAGCATTGCATATGGAAAAATAGTTCAGCATCAATATGCGGAGAATGCAACATTCACCGTAACGCTAACTGTATATGATGCAGATGGAGCTTGGGATAATATTAGCAAAGAAATAATAATAAGAAATATACCGCCAGTAGCAAACTTTACGTTTTATCCAACAGAAGCAATTGTAGGAGAAACAATTTATTTTAACGATTCATCCTATGATTTGGATGGAAAAATATACATTTGGCAATGGAACTTTGGAGATGGAAGCATTGTTAAGGGAGGAGATGCATACAAAAATGTTTCTCATTCTTATTCTGTAAATGGCATTTTTAATGTTACTTTGACTGTATGGGATAATGATTATGCAAATGCAACAATTACAAAACAAATAGTTGTTATAGATATATATCCTCCAAAAATAATTAATCTTACAGCTTATCCAAATCCTCAAGAAGTGAATGAAGAGGTGAATATTTCTTGCCATATAGTTGATGATGTTGCTGTGAAAGAAGCATGGATAAATATTACTATGCCTAATGGAAGCTACATTAATCAAAGCATGTTGAACACAGGAGATGTATACTTCTATAACATTAGATGCACAATTGGCGGAAATTACAGCTATTATATTTGGACAAAAGATATGAGCAATAATACAAACAAATCAGCTATAAAGACTTTCCAAATAGTTGTTCCGCCTGCGCCTCCTTCAATCTTTAATGTGAGTTATCCAAGCCAGCAGCAATATGGGTATGGTGTGAATATATCCTGTTATGTTACTGATAATGTAGGAGTAGCATTTGTGAAAATAAATGTTAGTTTAGCTAATGGCTATATAAATCAAAGTATGATTGGGATAGTTGATGAAAAAGGAAATGGAATTTATTATTTTAATTGGACATTTGATATGGGAATTCATTACTTTTATATTTATGCTGAAGACATTAATGGCTATGGAAACACAACTTCCGCCTTTACCTTTGAGATAATAGATACTTTGCCTCCTTCAATAGAAAATATATCATATCCAAACGTAGCAGAGCCAGGATTTATAAATATATCATGTGATGTGCTGGATAATAGAGGAGTGGATTTAGTTTTTATAAATATTACAATGCCCAATGCCACACACCTAAATATGAGCATGAAAAAAACGAGAAATACATTTTATATAAACAAAAGCTTTAATTTATCTGGAAATTATTCATTCTTCATTTATGCAATTGATTTGACAAATAATTCTGCAAAATCTTTAACATATTCATTTAAAATAAATTCTCCACCATTCTCCAATTTTACTTGGAGTCCTTCCATGCCATATGCATTCCAAAACATCACATTCAATGCTTCTTCAAGCTATGACATAGATGGCTTCATTATCAATTATACATGGGACTTCAATGGCGATGGAATTATAGATGCAATTACAGATAATCCAGTAATAATTTATAGCTACAGCAATGATGGCATATATAATGTTACATTAACTGTATATGATAATGATGGCTTTAATTCAACAATAACTAAGCAGATAACAATATTAAACAATCCACCTGTAGCAAATTTTAGCTTTATGCCAATAAATCCAAAAACAAATGAAAACATCACATTCAATGCTTCTTCAAGCTACGACATAGATGGCTTCATTACCAATTACACATGGGACTTTGGAGATGGAAGCATTGCATATGGAAAAATAGTCCAGCATAGCTATAGCAAAGATGGCATATACAATGTTACCCTTACAATTTATGACGATGATGGAAGCATTGCAACAATAACAAAAAAAGTTAATGTTAGAGCAATCATAGCAAACTTTACATGGACTCCTTTAGATGCAGTATCTAAAGAGCAAATCCAATTCATTGATTTATCTCAAGGAGCAACACAATGGCAATGGAACTTTGGAGATGGAAGCTATGCATATGAAGAGAATCCTATTCATATTTATGTTATAGGAAACTATTATAATGTTACCCTCACAATTTTCAATGGAAGCATAAATACCAGCATTTCAAAATTAGTTAAAGTGAATCATAAAGTAGAGTTGTACAAGAATGAAAATAATGTTGTTAACTATGTTGCATGGCTTAGCGACGCAACCACAGCTTCTCAACTTGCTTTGCTAATTGGCAACGATATAATGCCAAAAGGAAGTGTAATAAGTAAATGGAATGTTAGTAAAGGAGCATTTGATAGCTATATTGTTGGCATATCTCCACCTTCATATGATTTTGTAATTGAGCCAGGAGATTGTGTTGTTTTAAGAGTTGCCTCATCAGGCAGTTTTATAATGGAGGTGATGAAATGAGAAAAATAAAGAGTATGTTAGTTGTTTTGCTACTAATTGTATCTGGAATTGGAATTATAAAAACAAAGGCTTTAGACCAGCCTTTTCCTGTATATGGTTATATAAAAGATAGCGATGGCAATCCATTGCCAAGTGGTGTAAAAGTTACTATAAGAGATTTGACAAAATCAACGCAAATGGCAGTATATACTAGCAAAAATGGATATTATCAAGCAGATTTATACAATCTCCCAGATTGTGAAGACGGAGACTTAATAGAAGTATATTGTTCCTATGGAAATGAAGTAAATAGCAAATCATTTGTTTTAGATGTTACTCAACCATCTAAGAATGTTAGTTTCTCATTAATTGGTCCTCCTTCTATACAAACAATAAATGCAACAAGCATAACAAGCAACTCAGCCATTTTAATGGCAAATTTAACTGATTTAGGAGGAGACACAAGTTGCCAAGTATGGTTTGAATATGGAGAAACAACATCATATGGGTTTGTATCTGAAAGAATTAATTTAACTGGAAAACAGACCTTTGCTATAGAAATTACAGGCTTAAAGGCAGGTGTTACTTATCATTTCAGAGCTGTTGCAGAAAATAGCAAAGGAATTGCATATGGAGAAGATAAAGTTTTTACAACAGAAGTAGAAAAAGCCAAAATAGAAACAAAACCAGCTGAAATAGCCATAATTTTAAAAGCTAATGTAACAGATTTGGGGGGAGGAAATTGCACAGTATGGTTTGAATATTGGGAAGAAGAGGGAGAAATTTTGAAAACAGAAAATAGGAGCATTAATAAAGAAGGATTGGTTGAAGAAGTGATTACGGGTTTAAAAGAAAATACAACGTATTATTACAGGGCAGTAATTAAAAATGAAAAAGGAGTTTCATATGGAATGAATTTGTCATTTAAGCTATTTTCCTTGCCAGCTCCTCCTTCTGTAGAGACTGGCGATGCAATAGTTGGCTATGAAAATGCTACCTTATATGGTAATATTACATCTTTGGGAGACAATGAAAGATGTTTTGTCTGGTTTGAATATTGGAATGGGGAAAAGAAAACAACAGAAGTTAAGAGTGTGAATGCAACAGGGGAAATAAATGTTGAGATAGATGGCTTGGAGGATGGCACAAAATACTATTACAGGATTATTGCTGTAGGGGAAAATGGAAGAATTTGTTACGGTGAAATAAGAAACTTTACTACATTGGCAAGGGAAAATCATCCTCCAAAAGTTAGCTTAATTTCTCCAGAAGAAAATTCAACAGTTGGAAGCAATGTTTCTTTAATTGCATATGTTGAGGATGTTGACAATGACACAATTACTGTAACATTTTATTTGAATAATGAAAAATTGCATACTGTTGAAAGTAAAACAGGATATGTTAGCTTTGCAGTAAATCTGCAATATGGCATGGAATATGAATGGTATGTTGTTGTAAATGATGGAAAGCAAGAAAATATGTCGGAGAAGATAAAATTCAGAACAATTGAAGCGATGAAAGCTGATTTTTATTATGAAGGAATGTTTGCAGGAGAAGAAATAGAGTTTATAGACAATTCTACAGGAAACATTGTTTCATGGCTTTGGAACTTTGGAGATGGAAGCATGGGCTATGGAAAAAATGTTAGCCATTCATATAGCAAAGCAGGAAGCTACATGGTCAATTTAACAATAATTGATGAATATGGAAATAGATGCTATATTGAAAAAGAAATAAATGTATGGGAGAGAGGAGATGCAAATATGGATGGAAAAATAAATGCATTGGATATTACAAAAATCAAAAAAATAATTTCTGGAGAAGAGGCAACGCCTCCCGCAGATGCAAATAATGATGGAAAAATAGATGAGGAGGATGTGATGGCTGTCGTAAATAAAATACTGGGATAACATGAAGCTGCTAATTGCAGGCTTAATATTAGTAGCAATAGCAAGTATAGCATTAGCAGAAACAGAAATTACTATTGATGCGCCTTCAATTTTTTTAATAAATGAAGAAAATGAAATTTACATTTCGGCAAAAAATCTAACTCAATTTAATGCTGGTGATTACACCATATATTTCAATAATTCTCTTCTTGATATTGTTTCTATTTATAATGGAAGTGTAAATGGAGTGGATATACCTGTTAGCTATGCAATAAAAAATGGAAGCATTAAAATCATTAATAACTTGGATAATTTACAGAGTGTAAGTGGAGATGGTTATCTTTGCATAATAAAAGTTATTGGCAAAAATAATGGAAAAGTGCAAATAAGCATTGATGGAAATTTAAGCAATGTAAATGGAGAGAAAATTGAAGCAATATGGAAGGGGAAAGAGATAGTCATTACATCTACTGTCCTAAAATTAGAAGCTTCAGAAGTTGTAAAGGATGATTTTGAAGTATATTTGCAGATATTCAATGTTAGTGATTTTGGAGCACTAAATTTAACCATTCTATTTGATAAAAATTATTTATTCCTTGATGGAGTAGAAGCAGGTAATATAGGAGGAGAAAATCTTACAATTTACTGGAAAGAGAATAAGAATGGATTAAATATTGTTGCATTGGGAAATGGTAGTGGAAATGGCTATATAGCAAAGCTCTCGTTTTCTCCTTTAAATCTTGGGAGGACGTATATAAACATAACAAATGTTAGTATAAGCAATAGCTTTGCACAACCCATTTATGCCTATATTGAAAATGCCTCTATTTTGCTTTCTTCAAAATTGCCACCATTCTCCAATTTTACTTGGAGTCCTTCCATGCCATATGCATTCCAAAACATCACATTCAATGCTTCTTTAAGCTATGACATAGATGGCTTCATTACCAATTACACATGGGATTTTGATGGCAATGGAATCATAGATGCAATTACATATAATCCAGTTATAAATTATAGCTACAGCAATGATGGCATATATAATGTTACATTAACTGTATATGATAATGATGGCTTTAATTCAACAATAACTAAGCAGATAACAATATTAAATAATCCACCTATAGCCAATTTCAGCTTCATGCCAATAAATCCAAAAACAAATGAAAACATTACATTCAATGCTTCTCCAAGCTA
Organism: Thermoplasmatota archaeon; assembly: GCA_029258955.1. Lineage (GTDB taxonomy): Archaea > Thermoplasmatota > E2 > UBA202 > JdFR-43 > JAPDJP01. Next base: position 38,506 of record JAPDJT010000033.1, on the reverse strand, counting down.
CGACATAGATGGCTTCATTACCAATTACACATGGGACTTTGGAGATGGAAGCATTGGCTATGGAAAAATAGTCCAGCATAGCTATAGCAAAGATGGCATATACAATGTTACCCTTACAATTTATGACGATGACGAAAGCATTGCAACAGTAACAAAAAGCATAGAAATAAGAAAGAATAATCCGCCAAATAAGCCAGTTGCAGTATATCCAGAAAATAATGCAACAGATATTCCATTAGAATTTGATTTAGCATGGAGTTGCAGTGATGTGGATGGAGATAAATTGACTTATGATGTTTATTTTGGAACAGAGCTCACCAAGATAGCAGAAAATATAACAAATACAACATTTCATGTAAGCAATTTACAGCAATCAACAACTTATTACTGGCGTATTGTTGCGTGGGATGAATATGGAGCTAAAAATAGTAGCCAGATATGGAAATTTACCACGCAAAAAATAAATATTAAGCCAACCTGCTCATTAAAAGCATCTCCAAATGAAGGAGAGATGCCATTGACAGTAACTTTTTATATTTCTGCTAGCGATGAAGATGGATATATAGCTTCCTGGAAATTGGATATAAATAATGATGGCTTCGCTGAATATACAGGAATAGATGTTCCTGCAACTATAACACATACATACAATAATGCAGGTAGATATACAGCAAAACTCATTGTTAAAGACAATGAAGGAGCAGAATCTACAGCTATAGCTTATATTACAGTTCTTTCCCCTTATACTCCAAACATTTTGCCTACCGTTCAAATCACTTCACCTTTAAATGGAAGCGTTGTTAAAGGAGAGATATTAATAGAAGGCATAGCAGGCGATGAAGATGGTAGCATTGTTAAAGTAGAAATAAGAATAGATGGAATGGAATGGAAAATTGCCAATGGAACAAATTCGTGGAATTACAAGCTGGATACAACAAAATTAAGCAATGGATTTCATACCATAGAAGCAAGAGCATATGATGGTATAGATTACAGCAATACAGCAAAGATAACAATAAATGTGAGTAATGTTATTAATACACCACCAGAAATAGAAATTTTATCTCCAGCAAATGGAAGTATTGTTAATGGGTTCATCATAATAAAAGGAAATGCATGGGATAAAGATGGAAATGATAGCTTAGTTAAAGTAGAAATAAGAATAGATGGAATGGAATGGAAGATTGCCAATGGAACAATAAATTGGGAATATTCCATAGATACAACAAAATTAAGCAATGGAATTCATGTCATTGAAGCAAGAGCATATGATGGTATGGCATATAGCCAAATAGCAAAAATAACAATAAATGTGCAAAATGAAAAAGAGAAAAAAAGCTTTTCATGGCTCCCAATTGTTGCAATAGTTATAATGGCAGTTGGTGTAGCGATATGGTTTATAAGGAAGAAGTAAAAAATATAGTAAAATTATTTAATAGGGGGAGAATAAGAAATGATGAGAAATAAGGGACAAGTAGGAGTTGTTGTAGCCATTTTGATAGTTGCATTGCTTGTATCGGTATTAATTACTATTCAAGTTTATTATATTCCAAAATGGATGAAAGGGAGAGAAGCACAACATATGGATGAAGTGGCAAATCAATTTGCTAGCCTTAAATATTCATTAGATTTGCAGGCTGTAGAAAAAGCGTCTTCACCATTAACTAACTCTATTACTTTAGGAAGTAAAGAACTACCCTATTTTGTTACATCCAGAGCATTTGGCTCCTTACAAATTTTATCATCTACAACAAGCAATTTTAGTATAACTATACAGGGAGATGGTATGGAAAAAGATTTACAAAGTTTTGATGTGACCGTTAATTCAACAATAACCAACATTTCATCTTTGCTAACCTTTGAAATTTATATTGAAAATTTGCAAAATGGAGATTTCTTTAATTTTACATCAAGCCCTGCTTTCGTTTCCATACATGTAGAGAATTTTTATGATGGCATGTTGAAAATAGTTATGAGAGTAATAAATGGAAGCCAAATAATTTTCAATCAATCTGTTGCAGTTGGATTAAATGCTGGCGATAGCTATTTAATAAATTTGTTAAATGAAGACTATAAAATATCTACAGATGTGATTCCTTATTTACACAAGCCATTCAATATAACCTTTAATTTTTCTTCTCCACGTGCAGAATTCAGATTGAAATGTTATAGGTATGTGCCAGCAACTGTTCAGCAATACAATAGGATGGGAACAATAAAATATGAGGCAGAAAATGCGTACTATATTGACCAAGATTATATTTATGAAGGAGGCGCAGTTATATTGAGCCAATATACAGGAGATACAATGTTATATCCTCCTTTCTTCTTTGCTTCAAATGCAACAAAAACAGTGAATATTACCCTCATTAATGTCATTGGCATAGGAGGGAAAACAGGGGCGGCAGGCTACGGCACATATTCAATAAGAACTAATTTTTCCAAATGGAATAGCTATGAATACTGGGGAAGCAATTTTATAATTAATATAACAACGAAATATCCATCTGCATGGAAGAAATTTTTAGAAGATGAGATGGAAGAAAGCGGACTTACATATACAATTGAAGAGGGAAATGAATATGTTAAAGTGCAGATACAAACAAAGGTAATTTTAACACTAAATATTGCAGACATATGCGCCCAAATTGGGCCGGGATGGGTAGTATAAAAGATTTCTTTAGTCAATTTTCTTATTTAACAAAAAGTGAGGGAATAGGAGGTAGAATTAAGGAAAAACCGGAACATTTTCAGGTTGAGGAGGTTGTTGATGATATTTTTAAAGGCAAGAAATGCGTTATCTTTAAAATAAAGAAGAGAGGTTTGGAAACAGAGGAGGCGGTAGATAAAATAGCAAAGGCTTTTGGAATATCAAGGGGGAAAATAGGATTTGCAGGAAATAAGGACAAGGATGCGGTGGCAACACAGTACATTAGCGTTGGGCTGAAAGAAAATGAGAATATAAGGGAAAAAATAAAGGATATAAAAATAAAGGATGTTGAGATAGAATTTGTTGGGTATGGTAGAAGAATAAAATTAGGAATGCTTAAAGGGAATAGATTCAAAATTTTAGTTAAAGTTGATGATGTTGGAGAGGCATCAGAAAAACTAAAAAATATTTTGAAGGAAATAGATGAGAAAGGTGGATTTCCAAATTATTATGGTGAGCAAAGGTTTGGAAAAGAGGCAATAAATGTTTTAATTGGAAAATTGTTGCTAAATAAAAATTTTGGAGAGGTATTTGAATATCTAAAGTATACCAAGTATAGAAAAATTGTAGAATATGGCTATAAAAAATATAAGGATTATAGAAAAGCAATATTTTCTTTGCCTTATACAACCTTTGGATTGTTTATAAGAGCGTATCAGTCCTATCTTTTCAATAAAGTGCTTTCCAGAAGAATAGAAAATGGATTGCCTTTAAATGAAGCTTTTGAAGGAGATATAGTTTGTAAAGTTAAAGATGGATCTCCAATAAGAAATAGATTTTTTGAGGTAACAAAGAAAAATGTTACTGATGTAAATAAAAAGTTAAAAGAAGGAAAACTTATGGTTACTGGTGCAATTTTTGGAATAAATGCAAAGATTGCAGATGGAATAATGGGAAAAATAGAAAGAGAAGTGTTGGAGGAGGAAAATATTAACATTCAAAATTTTAATTTAAAGAAAAAAGAATATGGAGGGAGAAGAGAATTATTAATGAAGCCTTTAGAATTTGATTATGAAATAGATAAAAAAGAAAAAGGAATATTATTCAAATTTTTCTTGCCAAGAGGTTGTTTTGCAACTTCATTGCTAAGAGAAATAATGAAAAATTAATTTTCCATTGCTTCCAGCTTTTTAATGAGCTCCTTCTTTTTCTCTCCTTCCAATGCATGCTCCAAAACTTCTTTAAGTGTTGAAACAGGAACAATTTCTATTTTATTCTTATATTCTTCCTCTATAAGCACATCTTGCATATTTGCTTTTGGAATCAAAACTTTCTTTATTCCTGCTTTTGCTGCAGCTTCAATTTTTGCTGTTATTCCTCCTACCGGCAAAACAGTTCCATGAATGCTTAATGAACCAGTCATTGCCACATCTTGCCTAACTGGAACCCTTTCCATGGCAGATATCACTGCTGTTGCTACTGATATTGAAGCAGAATCTCCCTCCACGCCTTCATAAGTTCCTATAAATTGAATATGAATGTCCTTAGCAGAGATATCTTCTCCCATGTATTTTTTGAGTATAGCAGACACATTTTGAACAGCTTCTCTTGCAATTATACCAAGCTTACCAGTTGCTATTACCTTTCCTTCCGCTTTTGAGCCAGCTGGAGTTACTTCTGCGACTATAGGCAAAATTAAGCCAGAGTACTCACTCAAGGAAGGATCTGCAGACATTACAGCTAATCCATTTACAGTTCCTATCTTTACTCCTTCCGTTTCAAAATACTTGTATGCCTTTTTCCTTTCAATATATCTATCTGCCACCTGTTGTTCTAAGCTTCTCGCAATTTTCTTTGCCTTTATTACATGCTCAGCTGTAACTATGTCTTTGCCCTCGCTTCTCGCAATATCTCCAGCAACCCTTATTAGCCCGCCAAGCTCACGAAGCCTCAATGATAACTTTCCTTTTTGTCCAGCTCTTCTTTGCGCCTCTCTTATTATCTCTGCCACCGCCTTCTTATCAAAATGAGGTATTCTCCCATCTTTCGCTACTTCTTGAGCAACAAATCTAACAAGCTTTTTCCTATTTTCTTCATTATCATCCATTACATTATTCATATAAACTTCATATCCATATCCTCTTATTCTGCTCCTCAGCGCAGGATGCATTCCAGCAACAGCATCTAGATTGCCAGCGCAAACTAAAATGAAATCGCAAGGCACAGGCTCAGTTTTAACCATAGCTCCAGCACTTCTTTCTGACTGCCCAGTTATAGAGAATTTTTTCTCCTGAATGGCTGTAAGCAAATGTTGCTGAGAGGGCAAGCTCAATGTGTTGATTTCATCTATGTAAAGAACTCCTTTATGCGCCCTATGTATGGCTCCTGCTTCCACTCTCAAGTGAGGAGGCGTTTCAAGTCCGCCAGCTTGGAAAGGATCGTGGCGCACATCACCGAGCAAAGCTCCAGAATGGGCGGCGGTGGCATCAATGAATGGAGGAGGGTCATTTTTGTCATGGGCTACAAGCAATTTTGGAATATTTGCTTCCTCTCTCCTTTGAATAATGCTTCCTCTCCCTGCAATTAAATAAATCATTGCCCCAGCTATTAATCCAAATAAAGCAAGCATTAAATCTCCTGTAAAAATAGCGCCCATTATAGAAATCATTATTATGAAAGCGACAATTGTTGTTACAATTTGAGCCTGTTGTTGCTCCCTTTTTCTTGCTTCGATTTTCATTCTTTCAACAATCTCTTTTCCTTTGCCGGCGGGAACAACTCTTATTTTAGGAGTGTTAGGATCATCGGGATTAGGATAAACTAAAATATCTTCCAACTCTTCCTTAGGCAAAAATTCTGTCATTGCTCTTGCGAGCATTGATTTTCCTGTGCCAGGCTCACCAATAAGCATAACATGCCTTTTTTGCTTTGCTGCCTGCCTAACTACTTCAACAGCATGATCTTGTCCAATAACTTGATCTATTAACAGCTTTGGAATTTCTATGTCTGCTGTTGTCTTGAAATCTTGCTTTTCAATCCATTCATCTATGGTAGGCAGGCTCATTTCCTTTATAACATATCGCCACATATAAAAAACTTGCCAATTGATTTTCGAAATGATGAAGATTCCAAAAATAAATAACAAAAAGATTTAAATTTATATTACTATGAAAAATTAAGATTAAATGAGAGAGTTGGGTGAAGATATGAATATTAATAAATTTGTAGATACTCGTGTATTTTAAACTTTGAATAGGTGAAAAAATATGCTAAATGAAGCAGAAACAAGGGCTAAGTTAATAGATCCAAAATTACATGAGTCTGGATGGTCTGAAGATTTGGTTCAAAGAGAATTAAAAATAACCGAAGGAAGGATAATAGATGAGTATGGGAATAGAAAAGAGGGAGTAAAACCAGATTATATCCTATTTTTAGAGAGATACTTTCCAATAGCTGTTGTGGAAGCAAAAGAAGAAGCAAAACATCATGCAGCAGGCATTCAGCAAGCTAAAAGATACGCAGAAATGCTCAATGTTCCATTTGCGTATTCAACAAACGGTCATAAAATTGAGGAATATAATTTCATAACAAAAAAACAAGATACACTGGATAAATTCCCATCGCCTCAAGAGAAGATATTCCCTTTGGAAATTTAATAAATTACTTCCTTTTGATAAAAATGAAAATCCGCTTTTATACCCATATAAGATTGTTCAAAATAAAATTCCAAGATATTACCAGATTGCAGCAGTGAAGAATATTATAGAAGCCTTTCTAAATGGGAAAAAGCGAATTTTACTTACTATGGCCACTGGAACAGGCAAAACTTACGTTGCTTTTCAAGTAGTATGGAAGCTTTATAATACTAAAAAGATAAGGAGAGTTCTTTATATTGCAGATAGGATAATGTTAAGAGACCAAGCCTGTAATAAGTTTTTCGAACCATTTGGAGGTGCAAGAGAAATAATAAAGGAAGGGAAAGCCCCTAAAATAAGAGATATTTATTTTGCTACATACCAAAGCCTTTATTCAGAAAAGAATGGAAAAAGACTCTATCAAGAGTATCCATCAGATTTCTTTGATATGGTGATTATTGATGAATGTCATAGATCGGGATATGGGAGATGGAAAGAGATTTTAGATCATTTTAAAGATGCTGTTCATTTTGGTATGACTGCTACACCAAAGAGAGATGATAACATAGATACCTATGCCTACTTTGGCACTCCAGTATATGTTTATAGTCTAGGACAGGGAATAGAAGATGGTTTCCTAGCCCCTTATAAAATCCATAAAATTTACATGAATATCGATAAGAAAGGAGGAATATCTCTTACTGATGTAGCAAGTGAAGGTGCTATCATCGAAGCTCCTGAAGAAACAGAGGTTAAAGAATTCTATTCTGTTGGTGAATTTGAAAAAATTATAACCTTACCAGATAGAACAGAGACAATGACTAAGAAACTTGCTGAGATACTTAGGATCTATGGTCCAACAGAGAAAACCATTGTTTTTTGTGTAACGAAAGAACATGCTTTAGATGTTGTAAAAATTTTACAGAATGAATTAGCTTTTGAAATTGCTTCAACAGGCGTAAATGCCGATGATTTTGTAGTAAGAATTGTTGATGAAGAACCTAATGCAATAGAGCTTGCTGAAAAGATGGCAGATTCTGAATATCAAATTCCTGTTATCGCTGTAACCGTGGATTTATTAAGCACAGGTGTTGATATCCCTCCTGTAAAGAATATTGTTTTTATGAAACCAATTGCCTCCAAAGTATTATTTAAACAGATAATGGGTAGGGGAAGTAGAATAAGCGAAGATGCGAACAAATTCTTTTTCAGAATTATAGACTTTGTGGATGCTACCCGTCTTTTAGATCCATGGGATTTACCACCAGAAGAACCCGTAACAGATTTCCCAGAAGGTCCTTTTGATTACTTCATAAGGGGAAAGGTTGTAGATAGTGAAGATGGAACACCCATTGCTAATGCAAGAATTACAGCGAAAATAGGAGTTAATATGGTCAAACCAGCTAGAACAAATGAAAATGGGGAATTCATTATTGAGGGTTGTCCACATTCTCCAGTAAAAGTAAAAGTTGAAGCTAAAAATTATAAACACAGGGAAGTACGTGTAAATCCCGTTCCTTTCAAAGATAAAATCGCTATTGTAATTGAATTAAAGAGGAAAAAGCCGAAAGAAGGCAAAGTAGTTGTAAAGGGAATCAATGTCTATATAGAGGAGGAAATATATGTTGAAGTAGAGGGGGAAAAACTCAATAAAGCAAGATATATCGAATATGCAAGAGAAAATGTAAGGAAAAAAGTTCTCACCTTGGATGACTTAAGAAAAATCTGGATAAATAAAGAGAGCAGGAAGAAATTTTTAGAAGATTTAAAGGCAAAGAGTATAAATCCGGAATTAATAGCTCAATTGCTTGATAGACCAGATGCAGATGCTTTTGATATTATAGCCCATGTAGCTTTTGATGCCCCAATATTGAGTAGAGATGATAGAGCTCAAGCACTATTAAACGAAAAACAGCAATTCATTAACTCATTTAATGAAACTGCAAAGGAAGTGTTGCTGAATCTTATAGAAAAATACAAGATTGGTGGCATCGAGGAAATTTCTCCTGAAGCTCTAAAATCTCCAGATATCCAGAAGATTGGCAAATTAAAGGAAATTATAGATTCTTTTGGTGGCATAGATAATCTTATCCACACTCTCGAAAGCATTTCTCAAGGTCTTTATGAGATGGGAGGTGTTAGGTAATGGATAGGCAGACATTAAAATCAAAATTCAAGCAGGCTTGTGATTTGCTAAGAAATGAAATTGCCTCTGTTAATTATATAATCCAGTTATCATGGATGCTTTTCTTAAAACTATATGATGACCTCGAAGATGAAAGAGAACTAGAAGCAAAGTTAAAAGGTGAAACATATCAAAGAAATATACCTTCCCCTTATAGATGGAAAGAGTGGGTTCATAAAGACTGGAGAAGTGAAGAACTTATAGACTTTATTAACAACAAACTATTTCCTTTTCTTTCTAAATTAGATGGAGATGGTGAAAGAGAGTTAATTGCTACTATTTTTAGTGGGAAAGAAATACAGAATTTTTTAAAGGATGGTTACAAGCTAAGGGAAGTGGCGTTACTCCTTGACGAATTAAAGTTCAGAACTAGAGAAGATATTTATGTTATTTCTACACTTTATGAAGAACTTTTGCCAGAAATTGGGGAGATGGGAAAATATGCTGGAGAATATTACACTCCAAGACCTGTTATTAGGCTCATGGTTAAGATTGTTAATCCAAAACTCGGTGAAATAATTTTAGATCCATTTCTAGGCTCTGCAGGATTCTTAATTGAAAGCTATAATCATATTTTAAGAAGTAAAGAAGTTTTTACAACGAAGGAAACAAAGATTTTACATAATATGTTTTATGGACAGGAAAAGAAAGATGTTCCCTATCTCATAGGAATTATGAATCTTCTTTTGCATAATCTTCCAACCACTCATATTTATAAGACTGATACATTTGCTGAAGATGTAAGAAAAATACAAGAAAAGGATAAAGTGGATGTTATCCTTACAAACCCCCCATTTGGTGGAAAATTTGATGAAAGATTTAAGGTTAATTTTCCCGTCAAAAGCTCCGACACAGAACTTATGGCTTTGCAATATGTTATGAGGAAGATAAAGCAAGGCGGGAGAGTTGGAATTGTTGTTCCAGAGGGTGTTTTATCCAACACAACCAAACCTTTTGTAAGAGTTAGAAAAGAACTTCTTGAAAATTATAATGTTCATACAATCATTTCTTTGCCAAAGGGAGTTTTTATCGTTTCTGGAAAAACACCAGTTAAAGCGAATCTACTATTTTTTGACAAGACTGGACCAACTGAGGAAATTTGGTATTATGAGATTCAACCACCTGAAGGCATGAAGAATTTTACAAAAACAAGACCCATGAGAGATGAGGATTGGCAAGACTGCTATGAAAAATGGAAAAACAGAGAAATAAGTGAAAATTCATGGATTGTCAAGATTGACGAGATAGATAAGGAAACTTATGAACTCACACCAAGAAATCCAAATAAATTGAAAAAGAAAGAGTACAGACCAGCAAAAGAGATTCTGGAAGATGTTTTAAAAGAGGAAAAAGAAGTTATAAAGTTGCTTGAGGAGTTGAAGGGGTTGCTAAGATGAAAATAGCAAAACTTGATGATTTCTTCAAATCACAAAAGCCGTGGGAAGTTGAAGGAGTTGAGTGGAGAGAGGTGAAATTAGAAGATCTAATAGAAAAACCTAAAGGTATTCAGAGAGGGCCTTGGGGCGGGCAAATAAAAAAAGAGATTTTTGTAAATTCTGGATACCCTGTTTATGAGCAAGGAAATGTCATCAGAAATAATTTTACTGATTTTAGGTATTTTCTAACACAAAAAAAATTTGATGAATTTAAAAATTATCATGTTAAGCCCGGAGATTTTTTAATAACATCTGCTGGAACGATGGGGATTATAAGAGAAGTTCCTGATTTTGCACCTGTGGGAGTTATAAATCAAGCTCTAATGAGAATTAGAATAAACAAAAACAAAATAATACCAAGCTACTTTTTATTATATTTTAATTACCTTATTGAAAGAGTTAAAGAGGAATATTCAAAAGGTTCTGCCATGAAGAATTTGGCCTCAGTTAAAGTTCTAAAGCAGTTACCTTTCATAATCCCCTTCCGCAATGGCAAGCCAGATTTAGAAACACAAAAGAAAATTGTTGAACACATTGAGGCAAACTTCTCAAAAATTGACAAAATTCTGGAGAAGAAAAAGAAAGAACTTGAGCAACTTGACGAACTTTGGGAAAGTGTTTTAGAGCATGCGTTTAAGCCGAAGGAAGGTGAGGAGTGGAGAGAGGTGGGGTTAGGGGAGATTGCAAATATTATAAGAGGAGTAAATTTTAAAAAAAGCGAAATTGTGCCTGCGAATCAAGGAGAAGCAGTAATTACCGCATCACATATTCGCGAGAATCATATAATAAAGGAAAATCTCATTTTTATACCTTCTGCAAAAGTGAAGACAGAACAAAAAGTAAAAAATAATGATATTGTTATTGTTATGTCTACTGGAAGCAGAACGGCTTTAGGAAGAACCTATTATTCACAGTCTAATGAAGATGTGTACATAGGAGCTTTTTTAGGCATTATTAGATGTAATTGTGCTGAACAATGTTCAAAGTTTATTTACTTTTTTACAAAAACGCAAAAGTTTAAAGCACACTTGTTAGGATATACTGGCTCTCAGATTAATAACATAAGTATTTCAAAATTAAAAAACCTCAAAATTCTAATCCCCTTCCGCAACAACCAACCAGACCTTGAAAAGCAAAAAGAAATAGCAAATTACCTTGATAGTGTTTATGAGAAAATCAAAGCACTAAAAGAGAAAATCCAGAGCCAGATAACTCTACTTGAAGAAATGAAGGAAAGTATTTTGGATGAGGTGTTTGGACATGAAAATAAGTAAGGTTTACATAAAGAATTTTCGTTCTATAAAAAATCTTGAGTTTCGTTTTCCAGAAAGCGGTTTAATGATTATGGTGGGTGCTAATAATGCAGGGAAATCTAACATAGTAAGAACGCTTAATAATATTCTTGGGGAAACATGGTGGGGAAAAGATATTGATCCAATCGATTTTTATATGAGAGATCCCAACAACACAATCGAGATTAAGATCGAATTCGATAATGGAAGACGTGTGGAGTTCGAAAGTGATGAGGGAGAATGGCCTAAAATATTTTGATGAAAATGGCAATCGAATCTGGCCTTCTCAGGGTAATGTTAAAGAAGATTTCCCATGTATTTATCTTCCAGCACAGAGAAATATTTCTCAAACATTGTCATTCCATAAATGGACTTTAATGGGGAAAATTGCGCAGGCTCTTAATAAACGCATAAAAGAAAGTAATTTAACAGAAGAATTGGAAAAAAAGTTTAATGAAATAATGGATGTTTTTGATAAAATAGGGGAATTTAAACAGTTCAAAGAAGATTTTGCGCTATTTTTTGAAGAACTCCAAACAACAGCCTCTTATAAGTTAAAAGTTGATTTCAAGCCTTTTACACCATTAAATTATTTTAAAACGATTAATATTCTCGTAAATGATAAGGTTTTAGGAGAAAATTATGACATAGATATTGAAGAACTAGGAGAAGGAACTCGAAACTTAATAGTCCTGTCTCTATTAAGAGCTTATGCAAAAAATTTCAAACAAGAGGCTCAAGGATTGTTAATTATTGAAGAACCTGAGATATATATGCATCCTCAAGCGAGAAGGCATTTACTACGTGTTTTCAAGGAGATCGTTAAAGATTCTAACATTCAAATAATAATTACAACCCATTCCTCTTCATTCATTGAAACAGAACATTTTGAAAATATCGCTCTCGTCTATAAAAATTCTGATAAGGGAACAAAAATTAGACAGGTTACAAAGCAAGAGCTTGTTGATTTTTCGAATGAAACAGGGGCAGGTGGTCGCTCTACAGTAGATAACATCACTGAATTTTATGCCATAACCTCCAATGAAAAATTAAAAGAAGCTTTCTTTGCAAGATATGTTATTCTAGTAGAAGGAGAAACAGAAGAGTTATGTTTTCCAGTATTTCTTAAGAAAATAAGGTTTGATCCAGATAAACTAGGAATATCTGTAATCAGGGTTGGAGGCAAATCCCAAATCCCAAAATATTGGAGATTATTCTATAAGTTTGGAATACCTATGCTAGTTGTTTTTGATAACGATATTGATAAGCCAGAGACAGAGAGAAATAATAAAATCATTGCTGATTGTTTTAATGTAAATGCTGAAGATATTGAAGATATAGGAGAAAATGAAACTTTTAAATTATTGACTGCGAGATTTGAACAAAGATTACTCATATTCAAAGGAAATATAGAGACTGCATTAAAGGAAGATTTTAGCAGTTACTGTGAAAACAATGGGAAAGATAATAAGTATTCCAACTTTGAAGATGAGGCGAGAACTCTAAGTCTGAGAAAGGGTCAAAAACTAAGATTTATTATTAACAAGATTTTCAATGAATATCCTGACTATTATCCTTCTTTTTTAAGTGAGACCAAAACTATCTTGGATGAGGTGTTTAACCATAGTGAGGCTGGATGATTTATAATATCATTAATATTGTTAATTGGTTTATGTTGAGTATTTAACTAAACTTTAATTATTTTTTTGTTTTTTTAGAGCTTTCAAAAATAACCTTTATATAATGCATTGCTATTGCCTTTTAGCAATGGCATCGGAAGAGATATTGAAAGCAGTAAAAGAGGCATTGGACGAGAAGAACAATAAGAAAAGGAAGTTTGTGCAGTCAGTAGACTTAGTTATAAATCTGCAGGACGTTGATTTAAATAAGCCAGAAAACAGAATAGATGAAGAAATTGAATTGCCAAAAGGAAGGGGAAGAGAAGCAAAAATTGCTGTTTTTGCAAGTGGTGAGCTTGCTTTCAAAGCAAAAAACGTTGCAGATGCTGTTATAACCCCAGAGCAAATAAAGGAGCTGGCGGAAGATAAAAAGAAAGCTAAAAAATTAGCTGAGCAATATGATTTCTTTGTTGCTGAAGCTCCTTTAATGCCAATGATTGGTAGGAGCTTAGGTAGAATTTTTGCTCCTCGTGGCAAAATGCCAAAGCCAATTCCGCCTGATGCTGATATTGAAGCCATTATTAAAAAGTTGAGAAATAGTATAAGAGTGAGATCAAAAGATAAGCCAACATTTCATTGTTTGGTAGGAAGAGAGGATATGAAGCCGGAAGATATTGCAGAAAATATTGAAGCTGTTTTGAGCAGGGTAGAAAGCAAGCTTGAAAGAGGAAGAATGAATATAAAATCAGCATATGTTAAAACAACAATGGGGAAGGCAATAAGGGTGATTTAATTGCCAGCGCAGTGGAAGTTAAAGGAAGTAGAGGAACTGAAGAAATTAATTTCTTCCCATCAAGTTGTAGGAATAGTTGGGATTAGAGGAATTCCTGCTCCACAAATGCAGGAAATGAGAGCAAGATTAAGAGGAAAAGCTATTTTGAGAGTTTCAAAGAATTCATTGATTGAAAGAGCATTAGAAAACGGAACATCAAAACTTAAAGAATTTATTGAAGGAGAAACTGGCATTATTGTTTCAAATATGAATCCATTTAAGCTTTACAAGGAAATAGAAAAAATGAGAATGAAAGCTCCCGCAAAGGGAGGAGAAATAGCTCCAGAAGATATTGTTGTTAAGAAAGGAGATACTCCTTTTAAACCTGGCCCCATAGTTGGTGAGCTTCAAAAAGCTGGAATTCCTGCTGCCATTAGAGAAGGAAAAGTTGTAATTGAAAAAGATGTTGTTTTGGTTAAAAAAGGAGAAAGAATTTCTTCAGATATTGCAAAAGTTTTGAACAGGCTTGATATTAAGCCAATTGAAATTGGGCTAAAAGTATATGCTTTATTTGAAGACGGCGTCATTTACACTCCAGACATACTTGCAATTGATGTTGAAAAGGTAAAGAAGGACTTTGAGGAAGCTTCAAAGAGAGCATTAATTTTGGCAATAGAAATTGCATATCCAACAAAAGAAACTATTGAAGCCATATTGCAGAAGGCATACAGAAATGCTTATATGCTTGCATTAGAATCTAATATATATACAAAAGAAACGATAGAAGAATTTATAAGGAGAGCCTATTTACAGGCTAAAGCATTGGAAGAAAAAATAGGAGGGTGAAAAAATGGAATATGTGTATGGAGCCATGCTGTTGCATGCTGCAGGCAAGGAAATAAATGAAGAAAATTTGAAAAAAGTATTGGAAGCTGCTGGCATTCAGGTAGATGAAGCTAAGCTAAAAGCTTTAACTGCTTCATTGGAGGAAGTAAATATAGATGAAGTTATAGCAAAAGCAGCAACAATGCCAGTAGCAGCTGCAGCGCCAGCACCAGCAGCAGAGGAAGCTAAGGAAGAGAAGAAAGAGGAGAAGAAGGAAGAGAAGAAAGAAGAAAAGAAAGAAGAAGTCAGCGAGGAAGAGATTGCAGCGGGGCTTGGAGCATTATTCGGCTAATCTCTCTTCCCTTCGATTTTCTTGTATAATATCTCTTTAATTTTTTCTTTTTCTTTTCTGTCAAATCCAAAATAATCGTAGAAGTAATTAGTGAGCTCAACCAATTTTGTCCTCCCTTCTTTTTTTGTTCTTATAAAACCTTTTTTCCTTAGCTCTTTCACATGTTCGTAAATTTGACTTCCTACAATTTTCTTCAATTCAGATTGTTTAATTGGCTGATGATATGCAATTAAGGCAAGGGTTTTGAGCAATGCCTTTGACAACTCCATTGGAGCAAATTTTTTTGCATATTCTGCATATTTATCTTTAAGTTGCATAACATATTTGCCATCTATTTCCAGAATTTCAATTGCAGATTTCTCGTATTCCTTTTTTAACTCTTTAATTATCTCTTCAACCTTTCCTTTAACATATTTTTTAAGCTCTTCCTTGCTAACCGGCTTTCCAGCTGCAAATAATATTGCTTCAACAATTCTTTTAGCTTCCATGATTGACTTTTACATATATCTCCCCATATGGGAAATTCTCCTGCCAAATTATTATATTTCCTTCCTTAGCCAGGAATAATAAAGGAAGCAATATGGAAAGCAATTCATCCTTTCCATTACATAACTTGCTTAATGGAATAGCTCTTCCATTCAATTTACTTAATTTTTCCATCACTTTCTTTATATCTTTTTCTATATCTTCTTTATGAGTATGTTCAGCAAAATTTGTTGGAATCCTTGCTTTCATTTTTCTTTTCCTCTCCCTCTTCTTTATTTCTTCCTTAGCTTCTTCAAAAGCATTTATAAGCTCTATCAAAGTAACCTTTCTCGATGGCATTCTTCTAATTTTCCTTTCCAATGGTAATTCTTCTTCCAGCGTTTTCTTTGTATAATAAAATGCTTCATCATCAGCATACCAATCTGGAAAATCATAGTCGTATTGCATTTCTTCCTCTTTTTCTTCCATATTTTCGAGAACTTTTTGGCTTTGCATCTTTAATATTTTCCATGCCATCAAAATTATTTTTCCAGCTACTACCAAATTTATCTCTCCATATTTCCTAAGTTTTTCAAGATAGAGTTTTGAAAAGGTAATCAAATCAATTTGCAATGGGTCAATTTCCTTTTCTATTACCAATTCAAAAATTGCTGCAATTGCCCTATCAAAAGGATTCTTTATGTAAATTTTGTTCCTTATTATGTTTATATACTTTTCCATATTTTCTTCTCTGTAAAGCATTTCTTTGTTTGAAACTATATGCTCAATAATTTTTTCCTCCTTCATTTTATCTCAACTATTTCTTCAACTTCCTCCAAATTAACATTTCCTATAATTGTTGATAGTCCATTGCTAATTGTAACTCCGTATATGTGATGGGCATGCTTTAATGTTATTCTCCTCAATGAAACTACAATGAACTGCGTATCCTTAGCTTTTTGCGCTATAATCTTGGCAACTTTTTCTGCATTTCTTTCATCCAGAAACATGTCTACTTCATCCAATACATAGAATGGAGAAGGTTCGTATGCTTGCAATGCGAAAATGAAAGCCAACGATGCTATGCTTTTCTCTCCACCAGAGAGAGCATTTAAATGCAATGCTTTCTTGCCTTCCGGTCTAACCTTTATCATCAATCCCCCTTCAAAAGGATTATCAGGTTTTTCCAATATTAATTCGCCTTCTCCGCCTGCGAGCTCTTTATAAATCTTTTGGAAGTTTTTGTTTATTTCATTGAAAACGCGATAGAAAGTATCTTTCTTCTTTTTCTTTATCTCCTCCTCCAGCTTTATCAGATTCTTTCTTTGCTCTTTTAGCTTATTCAAATCTTCCTCAAATTTTTTCTTTCTTTCTTCCTGCCTTTCATATTCCTCCAAAGCCCTCATATTTACTGGCTGAAGATTTTGAAGCTCTTTTTCAATTTCATCTATTCTTTTCTTTATTTCTTCAATGGAGGGAATCTCATCTTCCTTAAATTCATATTCAATGTTTATTAGCTCTGCTAAAGCACTTTCTAATGTAGGCATTCTTGCTTTAGCTTTGGCAATTAAATCAATAGATGTTTCTATTTTTGTTGATAAACTATCAATCTTCTGCTCTATTTCATATATCTGCCTTAATAAATCATCTCTTTCTTTTGTTAGTCCTTTAGTTTTTGAAAGAAGCTTCCTTTCTATTTCTTCATATGCTTTTAACTCTGCTACACTTTCTTCAAGATTCTTTTCCTCTATACCTAACTTTTCTTCAATTTCCTCTAATTTATTTTTTGCCAGAAGCAATTTATCTTCTATCTCCTTTTTCTTCCCATTAACTATCTCATATTCTTTACTTAAAGCCCTTTTTTCTCCTTCCAAAGAAATTTTCCTCTCCTTTAACTTTTCAATCTCTTCCTTTATAGCCTCTAACTCCTTCAAAGCTTCTTTTGTTGCTATTCTATAAAGCTCTTCTTCCTTTCTTTTCCTGATTTCTTCCAATTCCTGCAATTTACTCTCTTTTTCCTTAATTTTCTCATCAATTACATTTAATTCACTTATAATTTTTTCATATTCTTTTTCCTTCTTTTCCAATTCTTTTCCAATGTTTTTAAGTTTATTTTCAATTTCTCTTTTCCTTATCTCTAATTTTTCCACTTTTTCTATGTCAGCTATTGTTGGCAAGCCATGCAGTTCTTCCTCAATTTTTCCAAGATTGTCTTTTATTTCAATAAGCTTTTTAGCCAAGTTTTCTTGCTCATAACTTATTTCTCTCAGCCTTTCATTTATTTCAGTTATTCTTTTGGCGTCACTCAAGCTAAATAAACTTCTTTCTGGCAGACTCCCTCCAGTTATTGCTCCAGAAGGCTCAATTAGCTCACCATCTAAAGTAACAAGTCTTACTCCTCCCATCAGGCGGCGGGCATCATTTAAGCTCCTTACTACAATTGTGTCCCCAAACACATACCAGAAAGCATCCTTATAACGAGAATCAAATTTTATTAAATCAATAGCAAAACCAATGGCACTCTCATCTCTTACAACAAGCAATGCCTTTCCCCTTGGCTTACCAGACATTAATTTATTTAATGGAAGAAAAGTAGCTCTTCCATATCCATTCTTTTTCAAATGCTCAATACATTTTGCAGCAACCTCATCATCCTCAACAACTATTGCCTCTATTCTTCGCCCAGCAGCAACCTCTAAAGCTTTTTGGTATTCTTCCTCAGTTTTTCCTAACTCTGCAATTGTGCCATGTATTCCCTTTATTATGCCTTCATCTCTCAGCCTTAAAATTTCTCGAGTTGCAGGAGATAGTGATGAAGCATCTTCTTTTGCCCTTAATTTAGCCAATTCTCTCTGCAAAAATATTGTCTCTTTTTCTAATTCCCTAAGCTTTTCATTAATAGTAGCCTCCTCTTTTTTGTTATCAAATAAAGCTTTTTCTAACTCTTTCCTTTTCCTATCAATTTCCTTTTCTTCCTTTTTTATCTGGCTGATTTCCCATTTTATTTCCTTTTCTTCAAATTCAAAAGATTTCTTCTCTTCTTGGAGTTCGTTTATTTGCACTGCTAACATTTCCTTTTGTTGTTCCACCCTATCCTTATTTAATTTTAAGGAATGTAATTCGTTTTGGATATTCTCTATTTCTTTTTTTATCTTTGCAATTTCTCTGCTTATTTCAATTGATTTTTCATCTGATTTTTCTATTTCTTCTCTTTTCCTCCTTGTTTCCTTTTCCTTTTTTTCTATTTCCTTATCAATTTTCTCAATTTCCCTGCTTATACTTTTTAATTTTCTTTCGTAGCCATTCAATTCTTTCTCAACTTTCTTTTTTATACTTTCCAGTTCTTCAATTTCTCCTTTTTTCTCAGCGATTTCCTTTCTATAATAATTTATTTTTTCCTTTGCTTTAATTGACTCTTCCTTGAAAAAATCTATTTTATTTTTAATCTCCAGAAGCTCCTCTCCACCCATTTCTGTAAGTTTATCTTCTATTTCCTGAAATTTAATTTGCTTTTCCTTATATTCCTCTTTTAATTTTTTAATCTCTTCCTCATACCTTTTCCTTTCATTTTCATAATGCTCAATTTGTTTCTGCACTTCTCTTATCTCTCTTTCAATCTCCAGTTTTTTCTTATATGATAGCATTGCCTTCTTTTTTTCCAGCTCATCTAATAATTTCTTATATCTTATTGCCTCATCTCTATCCTTTTTTAATTGCCTTATTTGCCTCTTTATTTCTCCAAGAATTATTTCAATATATTCCATATTTCTTTCTACTTCCCCCCTTTCCTTTTGAGCTTTTTCTATTTCCTTGTCAAAGTCTGCAATCCCTGCCATCTCATCTATAATTTTTCTTCTCTGCACATCCCCCATTTCGACAATTGCTGTAACATCTCCTTGCTGAACAATGCTATTTGGTGATATATTTGCAGAAGAAAGCAAATCAATGAACTCATTTAAGGAGGCTGATTTTCCGTTTATGTAAAAGTAGCTATAATAATTTTGAGGATTATCTGGCAAAGGAGCCAGTTTTATTTTTCTTGTTAGCACAATTTCGTCACTTTCAATAGGAATTTCATGAGAAGAATTATCAAAAACTAATGATACCTTACAATAATTTGCCTCTCTATTTCCCTTATAAATCAAATCTGTAAGCCTACCAGCCCTCATCATTTTTGGGCTCCTTACACCAAGAACAAAAAGAATCGCATCAACAATATTTGATTTGCCTGAGCCATTTGGCCCGGTAATGGCGGTGAAGCCAGGAAGAAAAGGTATTCTAATCCTGTTTCCAAATGATTTAAAGTTCTCTAAGATAATCTCCTTTAAGTACATCCCATCCCTTAAAATTAATGGAGAGTGGTATATAAGATTAATGATTTTTTAGAGATGCATGGGAAAAATTAATGAAATAAAATGTTGCCATAGTAAATTTCTTCCATGCAATATGCCAATAACAACCATATCTTCCATTTGCGACGCTTGATTTTTAGAGGATATGTAAAATGAAAAAATGAATGAAAAGAATTGTTGTTGTGCATTTTTCATGAATGAAAGAGATGTTTCTATGGTAATTGCCGTTATAAAAGTTCTCTTAGAAGATTCTTAAGAGTTTGCTTGTTTAATGGCTTTCCTTTATTTTTTTCTAAAAGCTTTTTCCCTAAAATAAAGAATGGATAATCAATTTTTGCAGGATCGTTTGGATATAGTCTCCTTGCGAATTTAGTTACTTTCACCACATCTCTCCAGTTTAGGGCTTTTTTACAACATATTTCTCCGCAGCATATAGCAACTCTTGCAACATTTTTATCAAGCGGTATGAAAAGTTCTTTAGGAGAAAAATGATCAAATATCCTTAAATCTGGGTAATCTCTGACCATCCATCGCATGTACATCCAAGCTTTCTTTCTTGTAGAAGATTTATTTTTACCCATACGAACAATGTTTTTCCCGAGCTGACTAACAAAATCAGAAGGGGTGTGAAACTCCTTGCTATACTTAATGAGATCCCCGTTAGCCTTTTTGTCTACAAATCTATTAACACTTACGAGAATTTCTGGAATTTTTCTCTTGAGCCTGCTAAGCGGTAAACTGATATTGTCCAGAACTTTATCAAGAAGACTCTCATCAGTTATTTCAAAAAGCTTTTCATCGAAATGCTTGTATAAATTTACAATGAGTTTTCTCGCATTATCTGCTTTTCCAACCACATTACCCTCATCTATAGATGCAACAAGTAGAAGGTAATGAGCAGTTCTTTTCTTCTCTTGGTAGCTCTTGGAATAAGGATCAATAGGAAGTTTAGACTCATGAGATGGATCAAACTGTAAATCTATTTTCCTAGAATTTTTTTCAATAAAGTTTTTCAGCATTTCAATGAGCTCGTGATCCATTTACATCACCTCAAGCCTTACGAATCTAGTGGATCCACAAATTTCTCCAGAAATAATTGAGGCAAATAGATGACCAGCTTCTTTATAATATTTTCTAGCATATCGCCCATAAATTCCCTTTTTAAGATAGTCAAATAAACGTATTTGATAGATATTGCCCAGTTTTTCCTTAAACGGTTTAGTATATGTATTCGATGCAAAGAAATAAATGTTCTTGAAATTATTAGCATTTTTTATTGCTTGCAATATTTGCGGAAGATTTCTTTTACACTTTGCCTTAAGCTTCGACATTTGTAAATTGTATTTCTTTACAGGGTCAGTGATTTTCAAAAAACCGTAATACGCGGAGAGTATGAGAACTTTCCAGTTTTCCTTAATAACCTTTTCCCATACCTGTGTTTTTCCATGACTCCATACTGCATCGTAAAACAATCCTTTATATCTCAGAAAGGCAGGATAATTTTCAGAGGATTTAACAGCATCAGAGTACTCCTTTTCTGTACAGCTTCTAAAAGATTTGAGAAGCTCTGTTGTGATGTTATCGAAGTTTATTGATGTTTGCTTAAGGTTTAAAAGTGCTGATACATTTTTCAGAGAACAAATCTCATTATCAGATCTTTTACTACCTGAGCAAGCAATTATTATCGCTGAAGAAGTCTTTTCATGATGCAACTTTTTAACGAAATCTTTTGTAGGCATCATTATAATCACCAAAAATTTTCAATACCATTTTTCGTCCACCTTATTGAATAACCAAAAAACTATATTTATTTTTAAGTTCAAAATCTTCCAATAGCATAATTTTTTAAAGTATGGGGAATATATTTCCATGAAATTGAAAACAATAGTTATTGCTCTTCTTTTATTAATGCCATTTGTTACTAAAGCAAAAGAAGAGAATAAGATTGTTTTGCAATATAGTTTTCCAGAGCCAGAAATAAAAGAAATTGAAATAAATGGAGAAAAATATGACATTGTTTTAATGCATTCCTTGCCCCTCCATGGTGATGTTGGCAAGCCTATTCTGCCGGTAAAACCTCTTTATATTCTCCTTCCTCCAGATGGAAAAGTTAAGGATATTAGCATAGAGTATATGGAAAGAGAAAAGTTAGGAAAATTCAAAATTCCTGTAGCTGAAATTCCAAAAGAGATAGGCAATAAAAAAATTGAATTGATAGCAAAAGAATTCAAGCCAACCACATATCTTTTTAGAGGATATAAGATACTTGTGCTTAGGCTCCAACCAGTTTATTATGATGGGGAAAGCAAATTCATATATTATTATAAGAAGGCAAAAGTAAGCATAGATATTGAAAAAGATGAAATAAGCCCTCTGCTCAGAGGATTAAAAGAGGATGAAGAAAGAGTCCTACAGATAGTTGAAAATCCAGAAATGATTTTAAAATATAGAGAGGTAGGAAAAGAATGCAATAAGAAATATGATTATGTAATAATTACATCAAGAGCATTAAAGGATTCTTTCCAGGAATTTATTAAGGAGAAGGAAGAATATGGGATGAATGTTACGGTAGTATGTGTAGAAGATATAAAAAATAACAAATCTTTTTGGGATAGTAAACCAATTTTTAATGATACCCAAGCAAAAATAAGAAATTTCATAAGATGGGCCTATTTAAACTGGGGAATAGATTATGTTTTGTTAGGAGGCGATGCATCAACTATTCCACCTCGCTATATGTGGGTGGAAGGGGAGCTTGATGAATGGTATTATGTTCCATCTGATTTATATTATGCTTGTTTAGATGGCTCCTTTAATGCCGACGAAGACAACAAATGGGGAGAGCCAAATGATGGCGAAAGCGGAGACGTTGATTTAATTGCAGAAGTATATGTTGGCAGGATATGTGCTGATTCAGCGGGAGAAGTAGAAAATTTTGCAACAAAAACGATTGAATATGAAAGCAAATACGATGATTATATTGCAAAAGTTTTGCTTGTTGGCGAAGATTTAGGATGGGCTGGTGAGGCGAGATGGGGAGGTAATCATTTAGACCAAATCATAGATGAATGCAATGATGGGAACTATACAACGCATGGAATTCCATCTGATGAATATGACATTTATAAGCTGTATGATAGGGATAAGCCATGGGAAAAGGAGGATTTGATGAAATTGCTTAATCAAGGATTTCATATTGTTTGTCACGTTGGTCATTCTAACTACTATTACAATATGAGAATGATGCTAGATGATGTAATGGAACTGAAGAATGATAAATATTTCTTTGCCTATTCAATAGGATGCATGGCAGGAGGATTTGACAATGGAGACTGTATAGCAGAATATTTTACAGTTAAAACATCTCATGGTGCTTTTGCTGGCATATGGAATACAAGATATGGATGGGGTGGAGGAGAATATCCACCATATGATTTGATTGATTATGGAAGTCAAAGGTATCTTAGGGAGTTTTGGGATGCTGTATTTGGGGAGGGAATAAAAGAGTTAGGAAAAGCAAATCAGGATTCAAAAGAAGACAATTTGTGGAGAATAAATGATGTTGTTATGAGATTTTGTTACTATGAAATAACTTTATTTGGAGACCCATCTTTAAAATTAAAAGAAGTGGATAAAAATTATCCAACAAAGCCAGAAAAGCCAAAGGGAATAACAAAAGGAAAAGCAGGGGAAGAATATGTTTTTTCTACAGTTGCCTATGATGCAGATGGAGACAAGCTATATTATAAATGGGATTGGGGAGACGGAAATGTAAGCAAATGGCTTGGTCCATATGAACAAGGAGAAATTGTAAATGCAAGTCATTCATGGCAAAGAAAGGGAGTTTATTTTGTAAGAGTGAAGGTTAAGGATGAGCATGGAGCAGAAAGCGAGTGGAGCGATAGTTTGGCGGTAGCTATACCATATGTAAAATGGAATATAATTGACATACTTGCAAACATTATAGAAAAATTCTTCCAAATATTTTTCTTCATGCAAAAATAATGAAATAGGACGTTGCTATACAAATTTCTTCATGCAATATAGTATTGAATAGCTATTTCTTCATTTTTTGTCAAACTCCAAATGAAAGATATAACCATGTTTCATTGAGAATTAATGCTATCACAAGTAGAGTATAACCTATTCATTCAGAATTAATTAAGTTCGTCAAAGATTTGGAATAGGAGCTATACAAATTTCATCATGTAATAATGGTCAATGACAACTAATACCAATAGTAACATTTCTTTCATTCCTCCTCAGAATCACTGAAATTAATGAAAAGGTGTTGCCATCATTACAATGACAACCTTTTCCTTCATTTGTTCATTTCAGAATTCGCCAAAAATTAATGAAATAGAAAGCCAATAGCAATATCTCTTTTCATTTTTGAATGAGTCATTTAAGTAAATATTTATACTCATTTGCTATATATTAACATGGTAAGGAAAATATTTGTTGTTATGCTTTCATTAATGCTTCTTTTGCCAATAGCCAATGTTGTAAAAATTGAAAATGATATTGAGCAAATAGAGAATTTAAAAGTTAATAGAGAAAAGAAAGAAGGAAAAATAGCTGAATATGAATTGCACATTCCTGATAATGGAGACTTTAATTTCAAAATTTACACTAGATACAATGGCATAGAAAAAGAGACGCCAATATTACAGTCAATTTTTAAGGGAATCGATGTTGATAATAATGCAAGCACAGGAGAAAATGGAAAAGATATAAAGGTTAGTATAATTGTATTGCCGTACATTGACAATGTAAATGGAAGCTTAATCTTTGCTATTTCCTTTGCTTTAAAAGTTATAAGACTTGGAGAAGAAATAAAAAATGGCGAGCTTGAACTTTACTTTAAAGGAGCTTTATCATATAATGGAATGCATAATTTTGTTGTTGGCTTTTATTCTCCACCAAATGAGGAACTGCCAAGAGAACTAAGAGAAGTTATAACAGTTGTTCCATATTTGCTGTATGATAAAGATCCAGAATTTTATATAAATGTTGAACCAGTTTTTGAAGATGGATACAGCAATTTGTCAGCAGTTTTACAATATAGCAATAGAGAAAAACACAAAGTTATCATTGATTATTTGCCTGCAGTTGATACCCTCATAAAAGTATCTCCAAATCTTGCTTTAAACTCATTAAGCTTAGCAATTGAAAGAATGGCTGGGGCGGAGGAGACAATAAGGATAAGGTATTATGGAAATACAAATGTAAGTTTAACGCTGGAAGGCATTCCCCAAGAAATGGCATTTACTATTAAATTTATGGAGAGTTATTTTGAATATAAAGCAAGTGATGAATTTAATGCTAGCTTAATAATTGAACTTTTAGGAATGGACATCTGCATGAAAATAGAATATCTGCCACGCCATTTAATTGCTCAGCTTGCTGGAGAAGGGCAAATTTATATTTTTGTTAATCAGAGAAAAACAAGATTCATTCTTGCAGATAACTTGGAAGAGCCAACAATGTCATTGACTATAGGTAATTTATCTGGAGAAGCGATTTTAAGATGGATGGTTGGCAGTGAAGGATTTATAGGAATAGATGGAATGAAGGGCTTGCAAGCAGAATTAAAAATGAATATGAATGAACTGCATTTTAGAATGTTTTCTTGCTTAAAGGCAGAGCATTTCATTATTGAATGGAATATATCCTTAGCTGGCTATATTGAAATTGACACCGATTGGGAATGGCTAAGCTATTATTCATTTAATTTAACAGTAGATGATGTATTTGGCATACTAATTGAAGCAGGTTTTCTGAGGGCACAGGATTATAGGGTAGAGTGGAACACAATGCCACCTTCATTTATTACAACTGGAGAAATTGATTTCATTGGAGACATAGTATTTGCAATAATGTTCAATGGAGTCTGGTATTACGTATTTAGTTAATGAAAACGCTAAATGAAAAAGAACTAAGAAACAAAATTGTCTTCCAATCCTATAAATAGCCTATATTCATTTCCTCGAAAAATAAATGAAAAGAGAGATGTTGTTGTGGTAATTCCCCCTGCAATAATGGCCAATGACAACTATCTCCTTCATTTGATGTCTCTTTTTATCCTTAAATTTTTAAAGTTTATTTGCATTTCATCGCATGAAAGAAAAGCTTGCCAATGAAATTGCAAATTTAATTGCAAATGCTGTTATTGATTTGCCAAAGGATGTTGAAGATGCTTTAAGGAAAGCAATGGAAAATGAAGAAGAGCCAGCAAAAACTCAATTAAAAGCTATACTAAAAAATATTGAGTTAGCTAGACAACAAAGAAAGCCAATGTGCCAGGATACAGGCACTCCAACTTTTTATGTAGAGATGGGCTACAATTTTCCATATAAAGATGTGATAAGAGAAGCAATTATTGAAGGAGTAAGAAAAGCTACAAAAGAAGTTCCTCTCCGCCCTAATGCTGTTGATATTCTAACTGGAAAGAATAGCGGAGATAACACTGGATTGCATATTCCATATATAAACTGGGAGCTTGTAGATGGAGAAGAGTGCAAAATAACCGTAATGCCTAAAGGAGGAGGCTCAGAAAACATGTCAACATTAAAAATGCTTAAGCCAGGAGTTGGCATAAAAGGAGTTAAAAAATTTGTTTTAGAATGGATGGTTGAAGCAGCAGGAAATCCATGCCCTCCAACTGTAGTAGGCATAGGAATAGGAGGAGGCTCAGATATTGCGATGAAACTCGCAAAAAAAGCTTTATTAAGGAAAGTTGGAGAAAGACATAGCAATAAAGAAATTGCAAAAATGGAAGAAGAATTGCTTAATGCTATAAATTCAACAGGGATAGGAGCAATGGGGCTAGGCGGGAAAACAACTGTTTTGGATGTGCATATTGAAATAGCTCATCGTCACCCTGCTTCTTTGCCAGTTGCAATAGCTGTTCAATGTTGGGCAAATAGGAGAAAAAGCTTAAAAATAGATAAGGAGGGGAGAATATGGAATATAGATTAAATTTGCCAGTTGGAGAAGATGATATTTTAAAAATAAAAGCTGGCGACACCATTTATATTACAGGCTTAGTAGTTACAGCAAGAGATGAAGCCCATAAAAAGGCAATAGAGCTGTATGACGAAGGAAAAGAATTGCCAATTGATTTCTCAAAAGTAGCTATATTTCATTGTGGGCCCATAGTTAAAAAAGAAGGAGATGAATGGAAAATAGTTGCAGCTGGCCCCACTACAAGCAGTAGAATGGAAATTTTCGAATATGACTTCATAAAAAGATTCAACACTCGCATTATCATTGGCAAGGGAGGCATGGGAGAAAAAACAGCAAAAGCATGCAAGGAATTTAAAGCAATATATGCCGCCTTTACAGGAGGAGCAGCAGTTTTGGCAGCAAATGCAATTAAAAAAGTTAAAGATGTTTTCTGGCTTGAAGAGCTTGGAATGCCAGAAGCTTTATGGGTATTAGAAGTAGAAGATTTTGGTCCTTTAACGGTGACAATAGATGCTTATGGAAGGAACTTGACTGAAGAAGTTAAGGAAAAGGCAAAAGAAATAGCAAAGAAAATAGAATTTTAATGGAGAGCTATAGAAACTATTTCAGAAAGAAAAGCAATAGCTATTATTATTCCTCCTAAAATTCCTAAATTCCCTCCAGCAAAAAAGGAAAAAAGAATTAAAATGATGCCAATAATAACTCCTGAAAACACTACATAATCTAAAAAATTCGGTTTCATTGGCTTAAGACGAGATTTTCGTTTGTAATTACGAAATGCTTTCGTAAAATCCTTCATAACAGGATTACTTTCTTTATCATTAGGAGAATAGCCCATTACCCTGACTACCTTTGACACAGTAATAAACCTATAGCAATATTAAAAGCTTATCTATTATTTTTGTGCAAAAAGCATTATTATGCCATGGAAACCAGTGCAATTTATGTTATAGGAAGTGCAAAATAAAAGAAGGAAGCTCCGGATACTGTAAGACGAGAATAAATATAGATGGCACAATATATACTCTTACATATGGAAATTTAAGTGCTATTGAACTCCGCCCAATAGAAATAAAGCCATTCTTTCATTTTTATCCAGGAAGCAAAGCTTTAACTTTTTCCACCTATTCCTGCAATTTTCCATGCCCATGGTGTCAGAACTGGCATTTATCAAAGACAATACCACCAGAAAAATTTGAGTTTGTATCACCACAAAAACTGGTGGAGATGGCGGGAGAGCATGGTCTATGTGCAAGTTTCAATGAACCAACTTTGTTATTTGAATACTGCATAGATGCTTTTAATCTAAGTAATAAGCCGAATAGCATTGTTTCAAATGGCTATATGACAAAAGAAGCTTTAAACATGCTTAAAGAAGCAGGATTAGATGCAATGAATATAGATATAAAAGGAGATGAGGAAGTTTATGAGAAATATTTGAATGCAGAAGAAAAATATGTATGGGAAAATGCAAGCTATGCCAAAAAAATTGGAATACATGTTGAAATGGTATTTTTAATCATAAGTGGTGTAAATGACAGAGAAGAGCAAATAGACGGGATTATTGAAAAGCATTTAAAATTTTTAGGAGCAGATACTCCAATTCATTTCACAAGATATTTTCCTGCCTATAAATTCAAGGAGCCGCCAACACCAATTGCAAAGCTTGAATATGCGTATGAAAAGGCTAAAAAGGAAGGAATTTTATATCCATATATAGGAAATATTCCTGGACATGAATATGAAAACACTTATTGCCACAACTGCAAAAAACTTCTGATAAAAAGATATGGAAGCACTATAATAAAAAATTATTTGGAAGAAGCAAAATGCCCATTTTGCAGGGAAGAATTACCTTTTGTAATGTGATTGTACCATCTTTTAAGTACAAGACACAGAATCTTTAATAGTTTTGGGATATGCTTTTTTCTAAAATAGAAAGAGATATAAGCTTTAATAACCCATCTTTTAATTTCCTTGTCGTTCAATTTAGTCCATGTTATAGGTAATTTCTTCATTTTTATGTTTCCTTTTAAAAGCTCACTAAAATAGTCATAACCCATTTCCTTTTTTATTTCTTCATATAGTTTTGTTCCCGGTTTAACAACCATATGAAAGAACTGAGCATAATCTAAGGGCAGTTTACAAGCAAACTGAATCGTCTCTTTTATACTTTCTCTACTTTCTCCTCTATGTCCTATTATAAAAAATCCCATTGTCTTTAATCCAGCTCTTTTAGTTATTTCCAGCGCTTCCTTTATTATCTGCTTAGTAATTCCCTTATGCTCTCTTTTCAATATTTCTTCATTTCCTGATTCAATACCATAAAAAATCATCCTACAGCCTGCTTCTTTCATCAATTTTAATGTTTCATAATCAACGCTATCAACTCTTGCTCTACACGTCCATTTTATTTTTATTCCCTTTCTTATAATCTCCCTGCATATCTCTTTAACTCTTTCCTTGTTAAATAAAAAATTATCATCGAAAATATCTATCTCCTTTATACCCAATTTATAGCATTTTTCAAATTCTTCAACAACCTTATTTACCTCTCTCTCCTTATATGGAAATTTTCCCATTGGGCAGAAATCGCATTTATATATACAGCCAGAGGAAGTAATCATTACAGAATATGGTCTATTCTCAGATATTATCGAATAGTACAGATTATTATTGAGGCTTTTTCGGTCTGGAAATGGAAGAGAATTTATATCTTCAAAATCTTTTGGATAGTTAATAATTACTTTCCCATCTTTTTTAAATGCTATCCCATCTATTTTATCTATCTCCAAATTATTTTCTAAAGCTTCAAGAAGCTTGGGCAAAGATTTCCTTGCCGAACCAATAATGACATAATCAATAAAATCATTTGATGCTATTTCTTCTGGATAATATAATGTAGCATATCCTCCAAATATTATAGGCACTCTAAATTTTTCTTTTATATATTTTGCCCAGTCAAATACTTGGCTTCTGGTTGGTACAACTAATGAGAAACCAATTACATCAGCTTTATATTTTTTCAAAATTTTTTCCACTTGTTTCTTCGACAAATTCTCAGCAACTGCATCTATAATCAAGCAATCATGTCCATGTTCTTTAATTATAGATGAAACATACATCAAACCAAGAGGAGGTAAAATTCTTAGATATTTTTCAACAAATTTGATATTTTCCATAAAATTTGGATCGTAATATGGAGCATTTATTAATGCTACTCGCACAATTAAAATTATATTTCATTATAATTTAATTATTATGCATTTTCTATTCATATATCTTCCTAGAGACGGCTTTTTTATAAATAGAAAAACTAGGTGTTTATTTCCTCCACTTGGCGCAATGTATTTATCCGCTGTTCTTGAGAAAGAAGGGCATAAAGCAACAATAATTGATTTGAGGGCTGAAGGCGAAAAAGCATTAAGAAAATTTGTATTGGATGCAGATATAGTCGGCATAACAGTTGAAACGACATCCCTAAACAATTGTAGAAAAATTATAGAGCTTATAAGGCAAATAGATAGAGACGTGCCAATTTTAATTGGAGGACCTCATTGTAATATTGTAAAAGAAAAAGCTTTGAAAGAGTTGAATGCAGATTATGAAATTGTTGGCGAGGGAGAGGTTTCAATAGCAAAAATTGCCAAAATGCTAGAAGGAAAAGAAGAGGAAAGGAACATTGTTGGGCTATGCTATCTAAAAAATGGAAAAACCTATTCGAATCCCCCAGCTATTGTTGATAATTTAGATACGCTTCCATTTCCAGCTCATCATTTAGTTAAAAAATATAACTATGGATATATTGGAGGGATAAAAATATTTCCAGGAAGATTTATGTCAATGATAACAAGTAGAGGATGCCCTTTCAAATGCAAATTTTGTTCAAGAAGTTCTTTATATTTTGATAAGTATAGAGTCAGGAGTCCAAAAAATGTTTTAGAGGAAATAAAATACTTATATGAAAAGGGATACAAAAACATAATTTTTGTTGATGATAATTTCCTCACTGATAAGAAAAGAGTAGAGGAAATAATGGATGGTATAATAAAGGAAGAGATAGACATGAATTTTATTATAGAAGGTGCAAGAGTTGATAGTGCAGATTACAATTTATATAGAAAAATGAAAGAGGCAGGAGTAAAATTGATTACATATGGTATTGAATCAGGAAACCAGGAAATTTTAGACTATTATAACAAGGGAATAACATTGGAGCAAATTAAATATGCAATAAACCTTGCAGATCAAATGAATTTTATTACAATAGGCAATTTTATTTTAGGGGCGCCAATTGAGGATGAAAAACACATTCAAAATACAATTGAATTTGCAAAAGAATTGCCACTGGATGTTGCATCTTTCTTTATTCTTGAGTATATAGTGGGTTCAGAATTATGGAATGAAGCAGTGAAAGAGGGAAAAATAGGAGTAAATGAATACATTGTTGAAAGTGATGCAAGCAAGGGACTCGGAAAATTGACAAGAAAAAGATTAGAAGAAATGAGGCGTAGAGCAAATTTACAATTTTATTTCAGAATAAAATATGCTGTGCATGAAATATTAAAATTCCTCAGAATGAAAAATATATATTTGGCAAAAGGAATATCAACTGTCTTTGCTTGTAGCAGATGCGTTAAAAAAAGAAGATGTTTAAAGAAATAAATTTTTAAATGAAATTTGATAGCTAAGCATGGAAGAAGAATTTAAGATACCAGAATTTGACAAGGAAGAGTTTTTAAGGAGAGAAAAAAGAAAAGCAAAAACAACCTTTGTCTCGTTTTTATTTGGTATAGTCATGGCTATAATCTGCCATTTTTTATGGCTTAACTTAGATGCTTCAATAAGATGGCCATTGTGTTTCTTCTTAGCCATTGCTTCCATTGGTTTTATGGCAAAAATTTTGCAAATACTTAATATTGATATAAGTCAGTTTAGCAAAAAAGAATGGGCAGGCTCAATTGCATTTTATTTCTTTACTTGGCTTGCCGTATTTATTCTATCTTTAAATCCCCCATTTTATGATGCTTCTCCACCAAAAATAGAGCTTGTTTTGCTTCCAGAAATGCAACAAAATGGTAGCATCCTTGTTTTAGCGCATATTACAGATAATGTGGGGCTGAGAGATGTGCATATAAAAATAGATAATACAAGTTATGAAATGGAAAAGGATGGAACAGTTTATATGTTTAATTATAGTGGAAAAAATGCTAATTTTGAAGTTATTGCTATAGATAAAAATGGAAATGAAGCAAGGAAAGAAGGAAAACTTTTGTTTGAAAAAGATTTAATCAAAGTTTTGCCAGAAAAAGAAAGGTTGAATTCGACTGATAAAATAGAAATATGGGTGAAGAAAAATATAAGCAAAGAAAATTTCAGAGTATTTTATAGGATTAATGGCTATGAAATTAATGCCACCAAAGATAGAGAGGAAAATGAATATGTAGTTTATGTAACAACCCCTGCATATGAAGGATGGAAAAACGATAGCCTAAATGAAATTGAGGTTTATGTGGAAGTGATTCATTACTTTGCAGGAATTGATAAGAAGTACAGCAATCTAATTTATGGAGGAAATTATACAATTAAAACAACAATGGATGAAAATATAGGCATTGAGAAATCACCTCAAATAAAAGATTTGCCAAAGCCTCATGGACTGAGGACGCCTGGCTTTGAGCTCATGATTTTATTTTTAGCAGTAGCAATTATTTTAGCAAAAAGGAGGCATCGAGTTCAAAAGCGATGACAGGATATTCCAATCCAAAATTGCAAATTACAGAGGGCTTTATTTCCCCAAAATATCCTATTTCTTTGCCTTCCACAATTACTGAAGCACATCTTCCCTCTATAAATGAAGGATGGTTCTTTTCCTCTACTTCCATTTTATATCCCATATTCCTTAAGATGGCTTCCACAATTGACTTGCATTCTGTAAAGTTAGCCTTTGCATCTATTTTTACGCCTGCAAGCATTGTTTTTTGCTTTATTTTATCTTTATATTCTACAACATCTCCAATTTCATAAATTTGTTGAGGCAAATCATTATGTCTGTTTTTAGATAAAATTTCCATGAGAGAAGGAATAAGAGAAGTTCTTAGAATGCTGTGTTCCTTTGTAATTGGATTTTCCAATTCAACTATTTCATTTCCTTTTTCCATTTCCATTTTCTCAAATTCTTTTTCTATACTTGATAAACTCAATGTAATTACTTCATTAAATCCTAATCCAATCATTGTTTGATGCAATTTTTCATAAGACAAGCTTTCTCCAAATGTCATTGATTGTGGCAAAGTTTCTTCAAATTTTTCATAGCCATAACCAATAGCAATATCTTCTATTATATCAATTGGATGGAGGATATCAACTCTCCATGCCGGAGAATAAACCTTTATTTTATCTGCTACAAATTCTACATTGTGTCCCATCTTTTCTAATGCATTTTTAATTTCTTCCTTGCTATCTATCTTGAGAATCTTATATATATAATTTAAATCAACTTCAATTTGTTGAGGAGTTAAATCAGGAGTAATGATTTTTTCATTATCTATTATTTCAACTTGCTCAATTTTTCCTCCTCTTTCCGCAAGAAGAGTAGCAACAATAATGAGTGTTGATTTCACCGCTTGTTCATCAGTGCCAGTAACATCTATAAAAATATTTCTTGTTTCTTCAGTTAAAGCTGTAAGCTGTCCATTTATTATTGGGGGGAAAGAAAGAACATTTCCATTTTTATCTAAAATTATTGGATATAGCTCAGCATCTTTTAAGAGGTGGGCATAAGCTATACCTTTTTCATGCTTTTCCAGAATTTCATCCAAATCCATTTCTTCCTCCTTTTCTAAAGGAACAAATTTTATTTCATTTGGCTTAACGCCCTTATAAACAAAGGGAGGATTAACCTTATCAAAATCATGTAATCCTATAGCCATTTTTTTTCTATCTTTCCCAATTGAAAAATGCAATTTTTCCTGTATATCCATTAATGAAGAAATAAGTTCGTCAGTAAGCTCTACATTTCTAACAACTGCCCCTCCTATATATGGACGCACATTTTTTACGCTTTCTTCAACTTTCAATGAAATTTTTGGAGGTTCTATTTCATATTCTTTCAATCCTTTTTCTATTCCAAAAAAAGCTCTTAATGCTCTTGCTATCCCTTCAACACTTAACATATCTGGGCGATTTGGAAAAACTTCTATGCTTATTTCATTACCACATACTCTTTCTAAACTAACACCTATCATTGGCAATTTTGTAAGCAATTCATCTTTTTCTATTTCCTTTCCAAGCAGGGAAAGTAAGTCGTAATAATCAAATGTAACAACTGGCATCCTCTGATAATCTTAAAATCATATTTTATTTTGTCGCTTCGCAACAACTATGCAAAATCTATGTGTTACAGTTTTTGTATGAAATCTGGCATTAAATATTGAGACTTTGGAAGAATTTACCATGGCAACATCCTTTCATAAAATTCAATTAATTTCGTTTAATTTTGTTTGTAAATCCACAATAAAAATAAGGTTTCGAATATAAAATCTAAGATTCAAAATAACGAAATTAATAAATATAGTATCATACTATTAATTGCGGAAGGATGGGCTGGTAGCAAAAAGGCATCCCATCCCCTCCCAAGTAGATGCTCTTTTTTTCCAGCTCATCCTTCCACCCATGTTTTTTAATTAATGAAAAAATAACTGTAGCAACATTTTTTATGCTACCAATCAATAACTTTAGAAGAATAGTTCTTTCCATAGAAGAAAGTGCTTCATTGCAATGAAAAGTTGTTTCATCTTCATAATTCTTCCTTAAAATAAGAGGAAAAATTTAAAATCCACTACTATTTTATGGAATGAGTGCGGGCGTGATCTAGCTGGTTAGGATGTGAGCCTTCCAAGCTCAATGCCCGGGTTCGAATCCCGGCGCCCGCATAGGTTCATGTTATTGCGCAAATTGGCTCTTTATAAGTCTCTATTCTTATTTGCTGTAGCTTTTTAATTTTATTAGCCAATTTGCAAAAGTGAGCTTTTAATGTTATTCCAATCAAACTTTGTAAAGAGTTTGCATGTTTAAAAGTCGCTACCATGCTTCTTCCACACAGAATAGCGGCAATTTTTAGCATGTCTATTTGCCACTGTCCTTATTATAACACACCAAAATAATTTTTTATTTCATAATCTGTGACAGCCATGTTAAAGTTTTTACATTCAATTTTCTTATTTTCTATAAATTTCCGATAGATATGCTCAGGTAATGTACTTTTTACTAATTCGCTTCTCTCAAAAAATTCCACCGCCTTTTCTAAGGAGGGGGAAAGCTCTTCTATATTTAATTTTTTTCTTTCCGAATCAGATAAATGAAAAACATCAACTTCAATCGGCTCTGGTGGCTCTAATCCTTCTTTAATTCCTTGTATGCCTGCAGCATGGATTAAACTTAATGCAAGATAGGGGTTACAGGCAGGATCAGGACTTCTTATTTCAATTCTTGTTGCAAACTCTTTTCCTTTCTGATATTCTGGAACTCTTATATAAGCTGACCTATTTTTCGTTCCCCAGACAAGATATGTTGGGGCTTCGTAACCAGGATAAAGTCTTTTATACGAATTTATCCATTGATTTAACCCTGCCTGGATGTCTTTTCCATATTTTATCAATCCTGCAATGTAAGATTTTGCAATATCACTTAATCCTTGCTTTTCTTTGTCAAAAAATAGATTTTCGCCATCTTTCCATAATGAAAGGTGTAAATGCATGCCATTTCCGTTTATTCCAGCAATTGGTTTAGGCATAAAAGATGCATAAACTCCATATTTTCTTGCAATTCTTTTTACAACATATTTTGATAAAATTATGCTATCAGCCATTTTTAAGGCATTGGTATAGGTTAAATCTATTTCATGCTGGCTTGGAGAAACTTCATGATGATCAAACTCTGTTTTTATTCCCATCTCATTCAAAGCAAGCTGTGCTTCTTTTCTTATTTCTCCATACAAACCCGATCTAAAATAACCGCCTTCATCAGTATGCTTTGGACTTTTATCATTTTCAAAAATGAAAAACTCTATTTCAGCCCCACATTTTAATGTACCTATATCTTCATATTTTTCTATTATGTTTTTCAGCAAGCTTCTTGTATCTCCTTCATACTCTTTTCCGCTCGAATCAATTATATGCCCAAAAACTATTGCTTCTCTCCATGAATTTTCAATACCTTTGTATTCCCAAGGTAAAATTGTTAGCGTATTTATATCAGGGATAAACCTTAAATCACTTTCTTCAGTTCTTGCAAAACCTTCTACAGAAGAGCCATCAAATCCCTTTCCATTTTTAATCAAATCTTCAAAATCTTCTATAGGAATTGTAAAGTCAAGCATTCTTCCGAGAATATCGACGAAAATAGGTCTAATGAATTTTACATTTTTATCTTTAAATTCTTTTATTTGTTGTTTTATCCTTTCCATATTCACATTTAAATTATGAAACATTTAATAGGTTTTTTCTTTACGGGATTATCGGAAGTAAATCATAGTAAATTCTCTCCCATGTAATAGCTAATGACAACTTTCATTTATTCGACAAAACTCAGCTTTTCCTGAAGAAGTGCCCGCCTATTAAAATCATTGAAATGGAGAATATGGAAAGTATTGCTAAATCAGCAACGATATTGAATTCATGTATGCCCAATGCAAAATATCTCATTGCATCTACACCATAACTTAATGGATTTATTTTTACCATTGCCTTTAGCCAATCTGGTAGCATTTTTGTAGGATAAAATGCTCCGCTCAAGAAAATCATTGGCTGAATAAGAAAATTCATAACCATTTGGAAGCCCTCCATGCTTGTTATCTTGCTTGCCACCGCCAGCCCAAATGAAACAAATGAGACGGCAACAAGAAACATTGTTAAAAGCATTCCAGGAATTGAAGCAATACCCTCAAATTTTACACCCATAAGTAATGCAAGCAAAATTATAATAATTCCTTGAAAAACAGCCTGAGTTACTCCCCCAAGCATTTTTCCAATTAATATGCTTTCCCTTTTTATTGGGGCAACTAACATTTCTTTTAAAAATCCAAATTCTCTATCAAATACTGTTGTTATTCCAGAAATTGTTGCTGTAAAAACCATAGTCATTACAAGAATCCCTGGAGTGAGAAATGAAATAAAATTTACTTCCATTGGAATCCTAAAAGCATTGTTAAAGGCATTTCCTATTATACCAAGCCATAAAATTGGCATCATTATCATTGTAATAAGCCTTGCCTTCTGGCGCCATAGCCTTATAAGCTCTCTTAAATAAATTGCATATATGTCTCCCATCATATTCTCATCCTCCTTTTTATTTTTAGTAAATCAGATTCTTTAGTTTCTTCTTCCCTAAGAATTCTTCCAGTATAGTGAATGAAAACATCTTCTAAGGATGGCTCTTTATAAGTTATGCTATTTATTTCTTCTCCAACCAATTCAAATATTTTGGGGATAACCTTTTCAGCTTCCTTTACTTTTAAAACAATATGTTCATCAACTATCTTTGCATCAAATTTGCTGGATAATTTCTCAAATACTTTTTCATTGTTTTTACATGCAATTTTTATTATATCTCCTCCGATAGAATCTTTTAGCTCTGCTGGTGATCCCTCTACAACTATTTTTCCTTTATCTATTATAGCAATTCTATCTGCCAGATAATCAGCCTCTTCCATATAATGAGTTGTAAGCAATACTGTTATTCCCTCTTCCCTCAGCTTCTCAATATATTCCCATATGTGGCGGCGTGTCTGAGGATCCAAGCCCAAGGTTGGCTCATCAAGAAAGAGAATTTTTGGATTATGCATCAATCCGCGGGCAATTTCTAACCTTCTTCTCATTCCTCCTGAAAAAGTTTTTACTATGTCATCGGCTCTATGTTTCAATCCAACCATTTTTAAAACTTCTTCAATTCTTTTCTTCCTTTCTTCTTTTTCCATATGATAAAGTCTTCCATGGATATCCAGATTTTCTCTGGCTGTAAGGCGGTCATCTAAAATAGATTCTTGAAAAACTATCCCTATACTTTCCCTCACTTTATATGCCTCCCTCACCACATCGTAGCCATTAACCTTTGCCATTCCTTTAGTTGGTTTGAGAAGAGTGGAAAGAATGTTTATTATAGTTGTTTTTCCTGCTCCGTTAGGGCCGAGTAAAGCAAAAATTTCTCCATATTTTATTTTCAGTGATACATTATTTACAGCTATTAGCCCGTTAAATTCTTTAACTAAATTTTTAGTTTCTATTGCAAACATTTTTCAACTCTCCATAAAACTTTTCAAGCATTTTATTTGCCTTTTTTATATCCATTTTTTCCAATAAAAATAGAATTTTTGGCAACGCAGGATATTTTTCAATTAAATTTCTTCCAAGCAATCCAATTCTCTCATCTCCAAATATTTCTGCCATTGCTTTAATTTGCGAATTAAGCTTTTTATAAAATTCTTCCTTAGCCTCTTCTATGCTTTTTATGAATTTCCTTCCTTTTTCGGAAAGAGTGTAAACAATTTTTCTTCCTTTTCTTTCCCCTTTAATAATTTTCTTTTCTTCCATAGCTTTTAATAGAGGATAAATGCTACCAGCACTTGGTCTATAGCCAAGAATTTCCTCGCATTTCTTCATTATTTCATAACCACTCATTCTACTTTTTGCCAACTGCTTCAGTATAAACATTTTTAGCATAGCTTTCATATCGAAATCGATATATCGAAATCGATATATAAACTTTTCTACCATTATGACTTTCTTCTCAACGAAATAAATATAAACCTTTCCTACTTTTGATATTGGGAGGCGTAAAATGAAAAAAGGAATTGTGTTAGCCATTGGTGTTTTGTTAGTGATCTCCGGAATTACCATTGCTGCAAATGATAATGAAGAGCCAAACAATGACTTTTCTCATGCCAAGGAGTTAAAGGG
>JAPDJT010000003.1 GCA_029258955.1 Thermoplasmatota archaeon | reverse complement strand
TTTTGTTAATCCTGTTCTGGTACTCATATGCTCAACAACCTCCGTTTTCTTAAGAAAATAGGATTTATCCGCTATATAAATCTTACTTTAAAATTATTTTTATACAAAAAGAGAAAGATTTAAAAACTACTTTTATCATTCTTAAATAGTGAGTTAAGCTCAACTAAGCATTACAGGGGTTACTAGTTATGACGGGGAGAAGTAACTTAAGGAAAACTATAGTTGACACCTTAGCTAGCACAAATATTGACTTATCTAAACTTGACAAGGTTCTAGGAGATTTTGAAGATAAGCTTCGAAATTTAGAAGATAAACTTGACTGGCTTCGTGAAGAATTAACAAAAATTGAAAGGAGAATAAAAGAATTATCTCTTACACAATATAGATATATTAAATTCGATGATGAAGAATTTCTTCCTGCTGACATTATAGAAAAAATAAAAGAAGAAGAAAAAAATCATATTTGGTTTGTAGATAGTCCAGAATACGAGATAACAATTAAAAATTTTGAAAAGAAAGAAATTGTTCATATAATAGTTAATCCTCCACTTTCTACTGAAGAAATTGAAGAGCTTAAAACTTTACGAAATCAATTACTCGAATATCTAAGCGATTTATCTTATGATTTACCAAGCGCAAATGAATTGGTTGATGGGATAGGATTTCAAAAAATAGCAGAAGATTATCAAAGAATTTCTCAGATTGAAAAAACAATAAAAGAATATATACCAACACTGATTTTTAAAAATGAAGATGAAAAACTTTTTGATGAAGCGCTTAAAGTTTTGAAAGATACATTAAATACTTATAAGTTAATTACTGAAAATTGGCAATATTCATTATTATCAGAATTTCGAAAAGGGACTTTAGAAATAAACAAGATAAAACAAGCCATTGAAAAGCTTAATACTAAAACTAATGAATTAACCAAACTTTATCAGACCATAGATCCTCTTCAAGTTATTACTTTACCAGAAACTTTTAGTTTAGAAGAGCAAAAAACTTATGTTGAACAGGCTTTAGATTGTTTAAAAAAAGGGAAGAGAATTTTTCGTTTCTTGGAATTTAATAGGAAAAAGAAAGCAATTTTAAAATCTATACTTATAAATGGTAAGTCTCCTGATTCTATAGAAGAATGGGAAGCTATTTTAAATTATATTCGGTTTTTAACAATTATTAAAGAACTTAAACTTCGATGGAATAACTTCGCCAAAAATATCAATGCTCCTCAGTTATCTAAAAATGAAACGCCAGAGCAAGATGCTAAAGAATTGTTATTTTTAATCAAAAAATTGGATGCCCTTCTTAATTATGAAACAATTTACTTACCAAAAACTCGGCAAATTCTTAGTTCTTTAATTGTAAATGCTGATAAGATAGTAACTGATGCTTCTCTTGAGAAAATATATAATGCACTTAAATTAAGAAAGGAAATAAAAAACTTTCAAAGTTCGAAGTATTTAAGAGAAAAACTGAAAAACAATTTGCAAAGGATTATCGCTAAAGGAAAGCCTCATCCAATAGTAAAAGAGTTATTAGAATATCTTGAAGACATTTATAATAAAGAAAATATTAAAAATTGGGAAAAGGCATATTTGCGGGTGAAAAATTTAGAATCAATTAAACCTCAATATAATCGATTTAAAGAGTTGATTAATAAGTTATCTAAACAAGCTCCAAAATGGGCAGAGAAATGGATAGAGAAAAATATTTCCGAAGAAGAACTTTGTCCTCCTTATTGGCGTAGATCATGGTGGTTTCAAGCACTTAGGAAATATATCCAAGATATTTCTAACGGCACTAAAGAAATTTATAAATTAGAAAAAAGACAAAATCAACTTATGGATGAAATAAAACGAACAAAAAGAGAGCTTGTATTAGCTAAAGTAAAACTTAGTTTAACACAGAGTTTA
Source organism: Thermoplasmatota archaeon (assembly GCA_029258955.1). Lineage (GTDB taxonomy): Archaea > Thermoplasmatota > E2 > UBA202 > JdFR-43 > JAPDJP01. The sequence continues at coordinate 59,357 of JAPDJT010000003.1, read as the reverse complement.
ACCGAAGCTCAGTTGATGGCTTTAAAAAGGTGGTATCTTGCTGTTAAGAAACTTGGTAAAGGGAAAGGCAAGTACACATGGCAGAAAGAAAAGTTGGTTCAAAAAGAAATGAAGAAAGCAAAAGATGCTGTTCCTGTATGGATTATGCCATTATATAGGGTGTCAGAAACAATTCCCTCAGAATTTGGTAGCTTTGATGTTATCATTATAGATGAAGCGAGTCAATGTGATATACGTGCTTTGCTTGCTTTAGCCAGAGGTAAAAAAGCTATCATTGTTGGTGATCCAGAACAAATTAGCCCGGAAGGAGTTGGAATTAATCGAGAAGAAATTCAAAAGCTTATTAAAATGTATTTAAGTGAGATTCCTAACAAAGATTATTTTGATCTGGAGACAAGTCTATACGATTTGGCTAATATTGTTTTTAGTGGTCAAGGGATGTTAATGTTAAAGGAACATTTTCGCTGTGTCCCTGAAATAATCGAGTTCAGTAATAAGCTTTGCTATCATGGAGAAATTCTTCCTTTGCGTAATCCTCCATCAAATGAACGTCTAGAGCCGGTTCTCGAAAGTGTTTTTGTAGAAGGAGGATACCGTGAAGGGAGAGCAGATGTTAATAAACCAGAAGCTAGAGCAATATGTGAAAGAGTTAGACAAATAGTAAATGATCCAAAGTATAAGGGCAAAAGTATTGGGGTAATTTCTCTTTTAGGAAAAGATCAAGCAAGGTATATTTTTAATATTATTGGCGAATATATCACACCTGAACAACAAGAAGAATACAAATTTCGTGTAGGAGATTCTTATGACTTTCAAGGAGATGAAAGGGATATAATACTTTTATCAATGGTAGTAGGAGCTAATGATGAAAAAAGACTAACTACATTATCCTATGATATCAAACGATATAGGCAACGTTTCAACGTAGCAGTTAGTAGGGCAAGAGAGAAATTAATTCTTTTTCATTCTATAAAACTTGAAAATTTAAAACCTAATGATTTACGATATCAACTACTTTATTATATCCAAAATAAAACATTACCTGATGAGATAGAAATAGAGAAAAAAGTAGATACAAAATTTGAGTCTCCATTTGAAGAAAAAGTTTATCATTGGCTTACAAGTAGAGGATATCGTGTTACTCCCCAAGTTAAGGTTGGTCACTATCGGATAGATTTAGTTGTAGAAGGCACTAATTCACGACTTGGTATAGAATGTGATGGTGATAGATGGCATCCTCCAGAAAAATGGTGGGAAGATCAAATTAGGCAAAGACAGCTTGAAAGGATGGGATGGACAATCTGTAGAATCTGGGGCAGTGATTTTTATCGCGATCCAGATGCAGCTATGGAGCCTGTATTGCATATGCTTAATAAATTAGGAATTACTCCAAGCAGGTTTTTTGCTTCCAATTTCGATAGTATGAAAGATATTGATACAACTTCAAATAACACGAGGTAAAATATCGCGCTTATCACTTTCCCAAATTTGTTTCAGCAAACTTCACATATTTTTGGAACATTAACTAAATAATATTTGGCAGATAAAAATATCATAGTTAAAATTAAATAATATGGACATTGATAATAAATCTCAAGGAATTAGTTTTTTCAATATTTTAATATGTAAATATGGGAAGTTTTATATTTTTTCTTTATTCGTCATTGCTATTGTAGCTTTATTATTTACTTTTTTTACTGGATTAAGCTTATATAAGATTACGAATAAATATTTTTTATTAGAAAAACAAGGAATCCAAACTAATGCTAAAGTCATCAATAAAGAGGAAGTTGGTTTTAAGGGTGGTTATGCTTATCTTTATTATAAGTTTACAGATGACTAAAATAATTTGGTAGTAAGAAAACAAGAGGTCGATAAGTTTGTGTATGACAAAACGCAAATTGGCGATATTATTAAAATAAGATATTTAAAGAGTAACTCTGCTATAAACGGAATCGTTAATAATAAAGCTCCAATAATTAAGCGAGCAATCCATATGATAATTCCTGCCTTTGTTTTTGGGCTTGCATTATTGGTTTTAATAAATTTGTTAATAAAAACCAAAAAGACAATATTTTTAATAAAATACGGTGCAAGAACGAAAGGTAAAGTTACAAAGAAAGAAATTAAAGGGGGTGCAAAGATTTATTACGAATTTTATGATGATAAAGGTGTGCTTCGTAGTTCTAAATCTTGGTTACCTAATTCAGAATTAACTAAACAATTTACAATAGATATGCCAGTTGAGGTATTGTATGATAAAAATAACCCTAAGAATAGTGAAATTTATGAATTGATAAAAGAATTTTTGTAAAAAAAAATAAATGACGAAAATAATTGTGCCTACCTGTACCTTACTTCATATAAAAATTCAAAGCTTCACATACTACAAAACATTGAGTGAAATGTTCGAGCTTGCAAAATTAAAAATCAGGAGGAATGTAAATTATGCATAAGAAAAGTATTTGTCACTTGATTGCTCACATATTATATATCGCTTTATATGGGGTATTGATAATATCTACCATTTTTCTTTACAATTCTGTTAATTTAGTGATATTATTATATGCAGGATGGATAATCTTGGCATTTGGAATTGTTTTTCTGTTATGGTCAAGCAAATCACGAAGGGAAAGGCATGTAGAAAAGGATATTAACAAAGAAACTTTTGTTGAAAGTGGAATATATGCTTTTGTTCGCCATCCTGAATTTTTGGGACATATATTAATAATTTTTGCATTGATTATTATTTCACAACACTGGATTAGCTTGATTGTTGGTATAATCTTAATTCTTCTACTATGTTTTGCAATAATAAAAGAAGAAAAAGAAAATATAGAAAAATTTGGCGATGCATATAGAGATTATATGAAAAGAGTTCCGAGAATAAATCTAATAGCTGGAATTATTAAACAAAAAAGAGTAAAATTGCGAGCTATCTTAGAAAAATTAAAAATAAGAAAATAAAAACTACTAACAAAACTTTAACAGTTAATATTGTAGTGCTATAGTGAATTTTGAGGTGAACAAGAATAAGAATAGATTTCAGATTATAATCAGAATTTTAGGGATATTTCTTTTCTCTGTATTTCTAATAGGTTGGAAATCTCAAGAAAAAACCATAATCGAAATTGGCACAATAAAATATATTTGGTTAGAAGGCGGATTTTACGGAATTATCACAGATAAAGGAGGAAAATATCTGCCTGTAAACTTGCCAGAGGAGTTTAAAAAGGATGGATTAAGAGTTTGGTTTAAAGCAAGACCAAAAAAGATTGTCACAATTCAAATGTGGGGGAAACCGATTGAGATTTTGGAGATCAAGCTTATCGAGAAAATACAAAATCTTTCTCAAATAAAAGTTGCGATCCTTTATGAAAGAATAACAGATGGTATTTATCATTCCTCAAAAATAAGAACTTATAAGGATTTAGTAAAGATTTTAAAAGAGACCAACCCTGATTTAGTTTTTAGAATCTGGTGGAGATGGACTCTGATTCTTGAGTCTTTTCCTTCAAATACTCCCATATATCAGGCAGGACATACCTATCAGCAGCTTGAAGAAACTTTAAGGAAGCTTAAAAAAGATTTGCCAGAAATTAAGTATTGGTTTGGAGCAATTCCTACCCAAAGAATTAATTTTAAAGAAAGAAATCCAATAACAGGAAAAATTTATTCTCAAAGAGAAACCTGGCAGATGGCTTTAGATCCTCAAAAATGGGGAATTAATTTCTCAAAGGAAAGATTTCAAAGATTAGCTCAAAAAAGAGGAACAGGTAGATACGGATATTTTCCAGATGTTACAAACAGAGAATTTCAAAAGCTTTATTTAAGTTGGGCAAAAAGGCAGATTGATGCCGGAGTTAATGGATTATTTTTGGATATGCTTTTTGCCCAACCAAGATTTTTAGCAAAAATAACTAAAAACCCTAAACATAAAGCAGTAAAGGAAAGTTTGAAAACAATTGGTTATTTAATAAAAGAAATCCGCATGTATGGATATAAAAAAGGAAAATATATTTATCTTTGCAGTTTTGGAACTTTTACTGATTTTCCTGATTATAAACCAGATTTAGACTTTGTTATTATTACTCCAACAATAGAAGAGGTGAGAAATCTTACCTTAAATGAGGAAAGATGGGATGAGATTGTTTCAAAAATAAAAGAAAGGCTTCCAAAAGCAAAAATTTTAGCAATGATTGATTGGGGTGGAACCACAAACACACCTTTGGGGGTTTTCTCTCAGGAGTTGAGCAAGGAGGAACAAAAAGAATTTTTAAAAATTGCCGATGAATTTTTTTCAAAAAAGGGAATAATCTTTGTATATCCAGTTCACGGTGGCTTTATGGGACAGGATGCAAAGATTTTATCTTTTGGAAAGTTAAAAACCTATGATTCTTTAGCACCAGAATTCGATACTTATGAAATGATTAAAAAACTCGCTCAAAGTAAAAAAGCGAAATTGTTTTAAATAATTTAAGGAATTAAAAAGCTTCCATCACATTTTCCAGGATTTTCAAACATTTTTAAGGCTTCTCTACAGGTTGCAAAAGAGATTTTGTATTCTTTTGCCTTTTTATAAAGAGGATTAATCAACTCATATCTTATTTTATCTTTCAAGTAGATTGCATTTCCAAGCCGTTTTCCTTCTTTTAAATAAAGCTTCTCCCAGAAAGCCCTTTTTTCTGGGAAGAAATCAAACAATCTTTTTAAAGAATCTGGTTTAGCTTTATAGGTGCTTGCAGTTATGTGTTTTACAAAAGGAGCCACTTCATCAAGAATTTCAAGTGTTTCTTTTTCATTTAGCCCTGGTATAACAGGATCAAGCCTTACTGAAACAGGAATATTAGCTTTATAAAGACTTTTTATTGCATTTATTCTTCTTTCGTAACTTGGTGCTCCTGGTTCAAGTTTAGAAGAAAGGTTTTTTGAAGTAATGGTGATACTTACTGCACATCCAAGGTTTTTTAAAAGATCCAGATCTCTTAGAATAAGATCTGATTTTGTAATAATTAAGATCCTGTAGTTTTTTTCTACCAAAAGTTCCAGGAATTTTCTTGTATACTTGTAAGTGCTTTCCAGAGGTTGATAAGGATCGGAAGAGTTGGAAAGAGAAATAAGACTATTTTTTGGAAGTTTTTTAAGTTCCCTTTCTACAATTTTTAAAAAGTTTTTTTTAGGTCTTGGTTTATAGAAATTTTTTATGAAACTTGTAGCATAACAATATAGGCAACGATGCCCACATCCAGTATAAGGATTTAAGCTGTATTTAGGAGGGCAGGTGCAAAGGGAGGATTTCCATGGATCAAAGGGTTGAATATAAGGCATTGTTTAAAATTTTTTCTATAAGTTCAGCAATATCTCTATTTTTATTAAACATTTTAGCATACTCTAAAAAAGGAATTTGGTTTTTTACAGAATTTATTATTTCTTCTGAAAATGGTATTTTTCCTATAACATCTATATTTTTTTGTTTTAAATTTGACTCTATCTTTGAACTCATTTCTGGATTAAGGTCAAACTTATTTATAATTACTTTAACTGGTATTTTAAAATGATTAGCAAGTTCTAAAATTCTTTCTAAGTCATGAAGTCCAGAAAGTGTAGGTTCAGTTACTGCAATAACTAAATCTACACCTGTCATACTTGCCATAACAGGACATCCTACTCCAGGTGGACCATCAATAACTATAAAATCTTTTTTTTCCTTTTCTGCAATATCTTTTGCTATTTCCCTTAATTTTGCTACCAATTTTCCTGAATTTTCTTGAGCAATTCCAAGCCTTGCATGAACTAAAGAACCATATTTTGTTTCAGAAATAAAATATTTTCCAGAAATTCTATCTTCCAAAATTATAGCAGATTCAGGACAAAAATAACTACAAATGGTGCACCCTTCACAAAAAAGAGGATCAATTTCAAAATCTTCTGAAATTGCAGAAAATTTACAAATTTCTATACAAGTTCCACATCCAGAACATTTCTCTTTATCAATTCTTGCAAGTTTTCCTCCTACAAAATCATAACTTTCCTTAATTTTTGGATGAAGAAGAAGATGTAAGTTTGCTGCATCAACATCAGCATCTACTATAATTTTATTTTTTAATAAAACAGCTAAACAACCAGAAATAACTGTTTTTCCTGTTCCTCCTTTTCCACTAATAATCAAAATTTGTTTCATTTAAGCTGTTCTTTAATTTTTTCAAAAAGATTTAAAAATTTTTCTTTATATTCTGGAAAAGCTTCTACTAAAGATATTCCTTTAGAATAAGTTTCAGCTATTTTTTTATCAAAAGGTATTTTCATTAAAATAGGTATTTTGTTTTTTTGACAAAACTTCTCAATTAAACTATCATCTTCAGACTTATTTATGACTACTCCAGAAGGTATTTTAAGGACTTTAGTAACTTCATAAGCTATTTCAAGGTCATGAAGTCCAAATGGTGTCGGTTCAGTAACTAAAATACAAAAATCAGCGCCATCTAATGAAGCAACAACAGGGCATGAGGTCCCAGGTGGTGCATCAATGATAGTAGGAATATTTTTTTTTATAAAAGACTTAGCAGTTTCAATAACCTTTGGTGCTAAAACTTCAGAAACATTGAGTTTTCCTTCAATAAAGCGAATATTTTCCTTTTCTCCAATTCTTACTAATCCTATTTCTCTTTCTCCTCTTTTTATAGCTTCTTCAGGACAAAGCAAAATGCAACCTTCACATCCATGACATAAATGAGAAAAAAAAATTACTTCTCCTGAAGGTTTTTCATCATCTCCGAATTTAATCACAGATAAGGCATTGTAAGCACAGATTTCACTGCATTTTCTACAGTATGTACATTTATTTTTATCTATTTCTGGAACTACAGTTTTTACAGGATAGGTCTCAGATATTTTAGGTTTTAAAAAAATATGAACATTAGGTTCTTCTACATCACAGTCAACTAATTGAACCTTCTCCAAGCTTAATGCAAGATTTACAGAAACTGTTGTCTTTCCAGTTCCTCCTTTTCCGCTTGCAACTGCTATAATCAAGTAAGACTCCTAAATAGTTATAACTTCACCAGTAGCACCAAATCTAAATTTGTTTCCAAAAATTTCTTTAAATTTTGAAGCCACTTTAAGTCCTGTGCAATGATTTGCAGCAAGAATAGAAAAATCTTGTCTTGCTAAATAAACAAGTGTTTCCTCAATTTGTTTACCTGAGGCAGGTTCAAGATGAGTTCCTCCAATAATTCCATAAATTTTGTTTTCCTTAGTGACATCTTTAGCATGTTCTATAATATTTACCATACCAGAATGGGCACATCCAAGAATTATAACAAGTCCCTTATTTGTTTTTATAAATAGACTCATATCATCAAGTATAGGATCTGGAAGTTTTTTATCATCTTCTTTTATATACAGTCTTTCATCCATTTTTTCAAAAGTTGTTTTTCTTGGCACTTCTCCACTTACCCAAATATTAGGAAATATTTCAGTATGTTCTTTTATCCATTTAAAATTAGCTCCAAGTCCTTCTAATTCTTCTTTTCTAAAAGGTATTCCGATATAACGATCTATAGGAGAAGCATAATGTAAGCTGAAAACATCCTTATGAGCATATATATCAATAGGTTTTCCTATAAATTCTAAAACTGACTTTAATCCACCTGTATGGTCATAATGCCCATGACTTAAAACAATAGCATCAGCTTCTTTTAAATTTACACCTAAACGAAGTGCATTTTCTACAACCCTTCCTGTTTGTCCAGTATCAAATAAAATTTTATATCCTTCATGCTCAATCCATAAACTTAAACCATGTTCTCCACAAAGACCCATAGGAATTAAAACACCTACTGAGTTTTCTATCAAAACTGTAATTTTCATAATTTTTCAGTTATTTCATTAATTGATTTTCCAAATTTTCAATTATTTGAAAGAAAGCTTTAGCAGTTTCACTTTCAGGATAATATTTCACATAGGGTTTTCCTTCGTCACCAGCTTGAACTAATGTAGGCTCTATTGGGATTTTTCCTAAAAACGGAATATTATATTGTTTAGCTAAATTTTTTGCTCCATTAGTTTTAAAAATATCAATTTTAGCTCCACATTTAGGACAAATAAAACCGCTCATATTTTCAATTATTCCTATAATTGGAATTTTTGTTTCTTTACAAAATCTAATAGATCTTCTAACATCTGCTAAAGCTACATTTTGAGGAGTTGCAACTATAATAGCTCCATCTACCTTACTTAGAACATGATAAATAGAAAGAATTTCATCCCCTGTTCCTGGTGGACAATCAGCAATAAAAAAATCAAGTTCACCCCAAATTGTATCAGTTAAAAATTGCTGTATAGCTTTATGTTTTAGTGGACCACGCCAGATGATAGCATCTTCATCCTTAGCAAAAAATCCAATAGATAATACTTTTAAATTTTTAGAATATTCCACTGGATAAATTCCTTCTGGAGCAATTTTAGGAGATGTGTTTTTAAGACCAAGCATATTAGGAACATTTGGTCCATGAAGATCAACATCTAAAAGACCAACTTTATAATTTTTTAAAGATAATCCTACAGCAAGATTAGTTGAAACTGTGCTTTTCCCAACTCCTCCCTTTCCTGACAATACTACAATTTTTTGTTTAATTTTAGAAAATTTTTCTTGAATTTTTTCAGTTTCAGATTGTTTTTCTTTCATAATAAAATCCTTTCTAAAGGTTATTTATAATATCTTTTACCTTGCCAGAAGTTAGAATAACTTCGATACCAGCTAATTTTAAAATTGCTTCAGCACGAGGACCTAAATTTCCAGTTATCACCTTTTTTGCCCCCTTTTCTAATACAAATTGTGCAGCCTGATTTCCTGCTCCACCCATTGCTTCTCTCCATTTATTTGGGAAAACTTCATAATTTTTAGTTTCTGTATCATAAAATATAAAATAATTACATCTTCCAAATCTCGGATCAATTTCAGAATCAAGAGAATCACCTGTAGCTGTAATACAAACTATCATTTTTAACCTCCTAAATAATTTAAATTTAATGATATCCGTGTCTGTGTCTATGGGGATGATCGCAAAGACTTTCTCCACCTTTTAGAGTTCCAGCTAAGAAAGCATTTAATGCATCTTTAACTTTTCCTGTTACCCCTAAAATAACTTGAATTCCCATAGACTCAAACATCATAATAGCTTTTGGTCCCATTCCTCCTACAATAACACAATCAACTCCTATACTTTGCAAAAATTTTGGGACCAATCCAGGTTGATGATTAGTAAAACCTGGATTTTCAACCAATTCCTGTTTTATAACATTACCTGTTTCATCAATATCTACAATTAAAAAATGAGGACATCTGCCAAAATGAGCAGAAACAAAATCTTCCTCTGAAGCTATAGCTATACGCATATAAAACCTCCCAGTAAGATTAAATTTTTAAATTGGATTTAAATTTTCGGTAATAAATTTTTCAACAATTTCTATTTCTTGAGGAGTAAAATCTATACTACCTGGAACTTTTTTAATTCCAGCTTTTTCTAAAATTTTTTTTGCACAATTTTTAGCTTGAGAAATTGCAGCAATTCCTACTAAACAAACCATATATCCTAAGTTAGCTTTTACTAATTTTGCACCTATAGCATTAGCTAATTGTCCTGTATTTTTACTTTTACTTAATTTTTGATTATTATTTACTTCCTTCATTTCCTTTTCTTCCACCTCTTCCTTGTCCTCTACCACAGCCCTTTCCTTTACCACCTCTTCCTTTACCTCTACCACCTCCTTTACCTTTTCCGCAACCACCTCCTTTTCCACAACCGCCTCCTCTTCCACCACCTGGGCAATAATTGTTTTTAAACATAAATTTCTCCTTTTTAGTTTATTTTATCACCAACCCCAGCCTCTTCTCCAAGCCATTCCTCTACCAAAACCAAATCCTCTTCTGCCTCTACCAAATCCTCTACCCCAGCCTCTACCAAATCCCCACCATCCTCTACCCCAGCCTCTACCAAATCCCCAACCAGGGCCTTTAGTAAAACCAGGACTACTAAATCCACTACAAAAGCCCAGACCTCTTCCTGTTCTTGGTCCTAATCCTAAGGGACCAGTTCTATCTCCCCAAGGCATATCTTCTCACCTCCTTTTAAAATTTTTAAAATCTTTTACAAACTCCATCTTCTGCACATGGAGGAGTGCTACATCTTTCTTCTCTTCCACAACAAGTTTTTCCTTTTCTTCGATTGATAAAGTCTTCACTATTTATTACAGTTACTACAGAAGAAAATACTTTTTTTACATTTTCACTACCACAATACTTACATACTACTTTTTCTTGTGAATTTAGATTAACAAAATATTCACTTATTTTCCCACACTCAAGGCATTTATATTCATAAATAGGCATTTTTACCTCATTATTTTTGTTCTGTTTTTTCTAATTCAGCTAATCTCTTTTCAATTGCAGCAAGTCTTCTTTTTAAGGATTCTGCTTCTTCTTTAAGAAGTTCTTTATCATCAATTGAAAAAATAACTTCTTCTGGGAAATAACCCATTGCCCAAAACCATCTCCATCCTCTGCCCCAGCCTCTACCAAATCCCCAACCAGGACCTTTAGTAAAACCAGGGCTACTAAATCCACTACAAAAGCCTAAACCTCTTCCTGTTCTTGGTCCCAATCCTAAGGGACCAGTTCTATCTCCCCAAGGCATATTTTTTCCACCTCCTTTTAAAATTTTTTAATCTGATTTTTCTAACTGAGCCAATCTTTTTTCAATTGCTGAAAGTCTTCTTTTAAGAAACTCTGCCTCATCTTTAAGAATGTCTTTTTCTATTCCTAAATATGGCTCTCCAAGATAAGCTAATTCCCACCATAACCACCACCATCTCCATCCCCAACCTCTACCAGGTCCTCCAAACCACCACCAACGCCATCTCCAACCTCTACCTCTTCCCCAACCAAACCATGGTATAACCCAAGGCATATTTTTCACCCCCTTTTAAAATTTAATAATGAGAAACATTTTCATTTTCAATCTAAATAATAATATATTTATTTTTATTGTCAAGGTAGTTTAAATTTTTAGAAGTTATTTTTATATAAAGAAAAAATTGACAATTTTTATTTTGCTATTACTATAGATTTTAATTTTTTTAATTAATAATTTAAAATATTCGATATTAATAAAAAAGATTAAAAAATTAAAAAGGATTATAATGGATGAGATTTTAAAATTAGTTTATGAACTTAATGCTACTATAATTACTGCTCAAAGTTTTTCAGATGTAGGAAATAAAATAGTTGAGATATTATCTAAAAGGGTTCCTATGGAGTGGATGAGTCTGGGTATAATAAAAGAGGATAAAATTTATATCTCTGCAGTAAGTTCAAAAATTCCTTCTTATTTTAAAGAAGGAGAAATTATACCTTTAGAAGGAACAGCAAGTGAGCATGTAATTAAAACAGCTTCTATTCTTTATGAAAAAGACCTTTCTAAAGAACAAAAATTTTGGACAGATAAATATCACTATCAAACAGGTATAAGATCAATAGTGCGTATTCCACTTTTATTTAAAGGTAAAGTTTTTGCAATATGGGTTATAGCTTCAGATAAACCAAATGCTTATACTGAAAAGGATATAGAACTTTTAAAACTTATTGCTTCTCAGATTTCAATTCCTTTAAGGTCTTTTCTTTTTTATGATGAGACAAAAAAACAGGCAGAACTTTTTAAAACAGTTAATAAACTTGCTCAAATTGTTCATTCAGATATTAATATTAATTCGGTTTTTAAAAAATTTGCTGAAGAATTAAAAAAATATGTTCCTTTTGAAAGATTAAGTATCGGAATTGTAGAAGGTAAAAATATAAAATATGCAGCAGTTTCAGAAGTTATTAGAACTGGAAGATTCGAAGGGACAAGCATTCCTCTTAAATATACAGCTTCTCAATGGGTGATAAAAAATAAAAAAACACTTGTAAGGAAGGATTTAATTAAAGAAAAAGAATTTCCTCTTGAAGAAAAAAAAGTTAAACAAGGGATAAGATCAACTCTTCATGTTCCTCTTATATATAAAGGAAAAGTTTTTGGAACAATTAATCTCTCTTCAGTTAAACCCAATACCTATGGAGAATGGGAAAAAATGGTTTTAGAAACTTTGGTGTCACAAATTTCAAGTATAATTGCAATATCTTATCTTTATTCTCCATTTTATAATCATTTAACTGAAGTGTATAATCGTAGATATTTTGATGAAAAAATAGATGAAGAAATAAAATATCGAGAAAGATATGGTGGAGGATTTTGCGTATGTCTTTGTGATCTTGATGATTTTAAAAGATATAATGACTCTTATGGACATATCGAAGGAGATAATTGTTTAAGAGAAGTAGCTATAATTATGAAAGAAAATATAAGAAAAACAGATTTAGTTTTTCGATATGGTGGAGATGAATTTGCTATTATTATGCCTAATACTTCATTGGAAGAGGCTATAAAAGTCTCAGAAAGGTTGAAGAATGCTATAAAAGAAAGAATGGAAGATAAAGGAATTACTATAAGTATAGGAATTGCTTCTTATCCTATTGATGGAAGAACAAGAACAGAAATAATAGATAAAGCAGATAGAAGATTATTAAAAGCTAAAGAGACAAAAAATTTAATAGTTTATAAAGATTAACTTATTCCTAAATGTTCTCTTAATGCCTTTCCTATATCAGTTCTTTCAATAATTCCTATTAATTTTTTTTTGTCTTCCTCTTTAACTACAGGAAGCCTACCTATACCATAATTAATCATCATTTCTAAAGCATATGCTAAAGTATCTGATTTTCTTACTGTAATCAAATTTTTACTCATAATATCTTGGACTTTCTTTTTTTCTCTTTCTTTAACTGGAATTTCTAATAAATCAGTTTTAGTAATAATTCCTACTAATTCTTCATTTTTTACTACAGGTAATCCAAATATAAATTTTTTTTTCATTAGATTAAAAGCATCATTAAGAGAGGCTTCAGGTGTAATAGTGATGGGATTTTTCATATAATCTTTAACTTTAAGTTTTTCAAGAATATAAACTCCAAGTTCATCTTTATAAGCTGGAGAATCAAATTTTGTATCAACTTGGCTTGGAAAGATACTTCTTTTACCACTAAGAAAATAAGCTGTAAAAACAGATATCATAGCAGGTAAAAGAAGACTATATCCTCCTGTCATTTCAGCAACAAGGATAAGAGTAGAAAGTGGAGCTTTAGCAGCACTTCCAAAAAGTGATACCATTCCCACTATCATAAAAGAAGTTACATTTAAATTTAAATTAAAAAATGTATTAAGTAATATAGAAAATAGAGCTCCTGCAAGTCCTCCTATCATTACAGAAGGACCAAAAACACCTCCTGATCCTCCTGATCCAAGAGTAAAAGAGACTCCTAAGATTACTCCTATTATACCTGAAGCAATAAAATAAGGATCTGTGATCTTTCCATCCATTATTAGCTGTAGCCAACCGTATCCATTACCAATAGCTATAGGAATAAAAGCTCCGATTGTTCCTGACATAAGACCACCTAAAAGAGGTTTAAAATAAAAAGGTAATTTTAAATTATTAAAAATTTCTGTTATTTTATGAAAAAAGAAAACATATACTCTTGTAATTAAAGCACAAAAGATTCCAAGTCCTATATAAAAGAATAGATGAGAAACCTCAATATAAGTTGGAATGTTTGTTAGAAAGATTGGTTGAAATCCAAAAAACAGGCAATAAACTGTATAAGAAGTGATTGATGCAATAAAACTTAAAACCGTTGATTCTATATCAAAATCTTTTTTAAAAAATACTTCACCACTTATAATAGCACCTGCAAGAGGAGCTTTAAATATAGCAGCTATTCCTGCTCCAAGTCCCACAGCTAAAAAAAGTTTTCTTTCTCTTTTTTCTAATTTAAAAAAATTAACAATAGTAGAACCTATACCTGCTCCAATTAATGCAATAGGTCCTTCTCTTCCTGAAACACCACCTGTTCCTATGGTAATAGCAGAAGTAATAAGTTTAACTATGGAACTTTTTATAGAAAGCCTTTTTTGAGTATGATAAGCATTTATTGCAGAATCAGTTCCTACACCTGCTGATTCTGGAGAAAAAAGATAAACTAAAATCGCAGAAATTAAACCTCCTAATCCTACTGTTAAAGGAAGTAAATAAGGTTTTTTGAAAACCAAAGTGTATGTTTCACTTATTCCGCCTTCTCCAGCTGGTCTTGGTTGAATATATTCTACAATATTTTGAAGAACTAAATAATTAATAAGATTTAATAAATTCATAAAAAGAACAGCAAATATGCCAGCTCCTAAACCAGTAAGAAAAGCAAAAAGAATGTAGTTTTTTTTAAAGAAAATAAGCCTATTTAAGGAAAATTTTTTTATTCTGAAAGTGTTTTTATATTTTGTTTTTTTTAAATTAAACAAAGTTTGAAAAAATTTTTTGAGATAATCAAAAATTTAAAAATTACAGAAATTAAATTATATCATAAAGTTCTAAATGTGTCTAATAAAAAAATTAAAAAACTTGATATTTTATTTAGAAAATTTAAAATTTTTACTATGCTCAGATTTTTTCTTTTAATAAAGGAAAATACACCTTTGCCAGGAATTTTAAAAGACCTTTTAAAAGAAAAAAAATTGGAACTTATCCCTTTAAAAGAAATTTCAAAATTATCCTTAGAGGAATTGAATGAGATAAAAGCCATTTTGGTTCTTGGAGGGGATGGCACATTCTTAAAAGCTGTTCCTTATGCTTATAAATATGATTTACCAATTCTTGGGGTAAACATGGGGAAATTTGGTTTTTTAACTGAAACCTATATAGAAGAGTTACCTCAAATTATTTTGGCTTTAGAAAAAGACTTTAATCTTTTAGAAGAAAGAACATTATTGAAAATAATTTATCAAAATAAAGAATATGTAGGCTTAAATGAAGGAGCTATAATGAAAGGTCCAGCAGGAAAGATTATTTACTTAAATTTAAAAATAAATAATACAGAAGTAACAACCATTTATGGTGATGGTTTAATCATTTCAACTCCTACTGGATCTACTGCTTATAATCTTTCTGCAGGGGGTCCTATAGTTCATCCACAATCTAAAGTGTTTATTTGCACTCCTATTTGTTCTTTCAAAATAAATATTAGACCCTTGATAATTCCTGATGATTCTTTAATTGAGGTCTCAGTAAATAAAACAGATGAAGAAATTCATCTGTTAATAGATGGTCAGATAAATTTATTTATTAAAAATGAAAAATCTATTTTAATAAAAAAAGCAGAAAGAAAACTTAAATTAATACCTTCTTTAAAAAGAAATTATTTTCAAATCCTGAAAAATAGATTTCAGTGGTAAGAATTAAACTTCTTCTTCTTTTTTAAGAAGTTTAGAAGCTAATTCTTCTTTTTTTTCTTTAATTACTTCCTTTCCTTTTCCAATAGCTTCTTTTATTTCTTCTTTTTTAGCTTCAAGAATTTCTTTTGCTTTAGATGAAAGTTCTTCAGCTTTAGCTTTTAATGTTTCAGCTTCAGCCTTTAATTTTTCAGTTGTTTTATCCACTTCTTCTCTAAGTTTTTTTCTTGTCTCCTCTCCACTTGCAGGAGCTAAAAAGAGTGCAGTTATGCTTCCTGTTACAAAACCTACTAAAAATGCTAAAAATACTGTTTTTTTCTCCGACATACTTTCACCTCCTTTATTAATTTTAGACTATTTTTTCTCTTTTAAAGAAAAAGAAAAAATCTTTTTTAAACTACTACTTACTTCTTTTGCACCTGTAATTAAAGAACTTATCTCAATATATAAATTTTTGATTTGATCATTGAGAGAATCAACTAACACTTTTGTAGTATTTACAAAATCTGTAATAGAATTCATAAAAGGATCTAAAGAATTTGCTGTAGATTTTGCTTTTTCTGTTACAAATTTAACATTTTTTATACTTTCCTTTGTTTCCTCAGATACATTTTTTATTTCATCTGTAACTATTTCTATTTTACCTTTTAAATAATTTTCCAAATCTTTTACAGTTTCTCCTAATTCTTCTATTATTTTAGGAACAATTTTTAGATTAATAATAAACTCATTTAAGTTATTTACAGTAGTTTGAATAGAATTTAATGTATTATTAAAATTTTCAGAATATTTTTGCAAATTTTCTAAGATTGACCTAAAAGTTTCTAAATTTTTATCAAAAGTAGTTACAATTTTATTAATTTTAATAATTACAAAAATAGATATACTTACTAAAATAATAGCTAAAATTGTCAGAATATATATTAAGATTTCCATAAGTGAACTCCTTTGAAATTTTATAAAAATATAAAACAGAATTTTAATTTTTCAACTTTATCAAATTTGGGTAAGCTTTTTTAATGAAACTATTTTTGGGAACTATTCTTATACTGTATTGTTTTAAACCATGTCCATATAAGGGATATACACCATAAAATATAGCTTTATTATCTTTATATTCTTTAAAAGGAACTGAAAAGATTTCTAATTGTCTTTGAATTTCATCTTCTAATCCAGGAGCTAATACACAATAAATTTCATTTATAAAAATTATTTGAACTTCTATTGAATTTGGAGAAAGATCTGCAAGTTCAACCTCTACAGTTACTTCAAGTTTATCTTCTTCAAAAAGATCTTTTTGTGTTAAATTATCATAAATATTAAGAGTTTTTATATTATTCCATTTTTCTAAAATAGTATTTTTTTCTTTTATTATTTGACGTAAAAGAGTATAATTATTTTTTGTAAGATTTTTAAAATTGTTTAGAGCTGAGACATAGAACTTTTGTGTATATTCAAAAAGTGTTTGGTTTATAGAAAAATATTTACAAGCTTTATAGATTGCTTGTTTCATCATTTTAATCCAATTTCTTGGTATCCCTTCTTCATCTCTGTCATAAAATAAAGGTTGGATTTCATTTTCTAAAATGGTATAAATTTGATTAGCTTCAAAAGGATTGTAAGGAGGAAGTTCTTCCTTAGGATATATAACCCATCCATTATTACCAGTATATCCTTCAACCCACCATCCATCAAGTACACTTAAATGTAAAACTCCATTCATCGAAGCTTTTATTCCTGAGATTCCAGATGCTTCCATTGGTCTTAAAGGCGTATTTAACCATACATCAGATCCCCAAATAAGATATCTTGCAAGATGTATATCATAATTTTCAAGAAAAAGAACTTTATCATAAAGATTATATTGTTCTCTAAATTCTAAAATCTCTTTTATCATCTTTTTTCCTTCTGTATCTTCAGGATGTGCTTTACCAGCAAATAATAAAATAGTATCTGTATTATTTAAAATTTCAGCTATTTTTTCTTTATTATATAAAATTAATGTATTTCTTTTATATTCTGTAATTTTTCTTGCACAAGTAATAATAAGATGATCAGCTTTTGGGAATTTAAAAACCTTAGTATTTTTTATTGGGTGTCTTATTTTTAAATATTCTTCTTCTAATATCTTTTTAAGATAACCTACTAATCTATATTTATTTTTTTTATGAGCATCCCATATTTCTTCATCTGGAATTTTAAAGATTTCTTCCCATCCCGGATCATCTGGAGACATATATATAAAGTGAGGACCAAGATATTTTTTGAATAAATTATAAAAAGATTCACTTAACCATCTCCAATGCACCCCATTGGTAATATAATTAATGGGGATTTCCTCTAAAATAAGTTTTTCAAAAAGAGGTTTCCACATCTTTTTAGTAGTATCTTGGTGAGGTCTTGAAACAGCATTTATATAAGAAGAATTTCTTATAGCTAAAGCAGGAAGCCAAAAAGTAGTTTTATCATCTCCTACAAAACCTTCTTCAAAAAGCTTTTCTCGTGTATTTAAATCAAGCACATCTTCAAAAAAATTAAAAAGATATTTTTTAATTAATTTATCAGGAAAATGTTCATTTTCAAAAATTACAGGAGTATGAGTAGTAAATATGGTAGTTTCTTTAATTAACATTTTAGCTTCATCCAGGGATAATCTTTCTTCTTTTATTAAATCTTTTAAGCGCGCAAAAATGACAAAAGTAGAATGTCCTTCATTAAGGTGATAAAGTTTTGGTTTTATTCCCATAGCTTTTAAAGCATAATATCCTCCTAATCCTAAAATAATTTCTTGTTGAATCCTTTTTTCTAAATCTATAGGATAAAGAGAACTTAAAATATTTTTTACTTCAGGAGGATTTTCAAAAATATCTGTATCCAAGAAATAACAAACATTCCTTCCTACATCTAACTTCCAAATTTTTACCTTAACAAGAGTGTCAAGAATTTTTAAATCTATTATAAGAGGATCGCCTTTTTCATTTTTTACTTCCTGTAAAAAATTTAAAAATACATCTACAACATCAGGTTTTTCTATTTGATTTTTTGTTAGAGAATCAATTTTTTGCAAGAAATATCCATGCTTATAAAGTAAACCAACTCCAATAAAAGGTAATCCAAGGTCTGAAGCTCCTATCATCATATCACTTGCTAAAATACCCAATTCACCAGCATAAATAGGAAGAACAGGATGAAATCCAAATTCAGTGCTAAAATAAACTATTATATCATCTTCTGTAATTCCCATATTTTCAATTAAAGAATGTTTATATTCTTTATATTCTTTAAAAGTTTTCCATATATCCTCTAAATCCATTAAAAATCTTTCATCTTGAGCAAGTTTTTGAAGTTTAGGCTTAGAAAGATGATAGAAAAATTTTTTAGCATTATATTTAAATCTTCTAAAGGTTTCTGCATCAATTTTGTAAAAAAGTGAGAGTGCATCATAATTCCAAGTAAACCAAAGGTTGTTAGAAAGATTTAAAAGCTTTTGTAATCTTTCAGGAATTCTTGGATAAACAAAAAATTTTTTAAATTCCGTATTTTTGCTCCTTTAATCTATATTTTAATAACAAAAATAATATTTTTTTCTTTAATAATAATTTTACCACAATTTTTATAAATTTAAAAAATCATTAAAGTTATTTATATATTAAATCTGAAATAAATGATATCTCCGTCTTTAACTTTATAATCTTTTCCTTCTATCTTTACTAAACCTAATTCTTTTGCTTTGTGAAGAGAACCTATTTGAATATAATCCTTATAATTGATAACTTCAGCTGCAATAAATCCTTTTTCTATATCAGAGTGTATTTTCCCTGCAGCTTTTATAGCTCTGGTTCCATTTTTAATAGTCCAGGCTTTAGTTTCTTTAGGATTGGTAGTAAAAAAAGTAATCAAATTTAAAAGCTTATAACCACTTTTTATCATTTTATGAAGACCTAATTCTTTTAAATTAAGTGCTTCTAAAAATTCATTTCTTTCTTCTTCAGGAAGTTCTATTAACTCCTGTTCAATTTTTCCACAGAGAACCACTACTGGTATTTCATTTTTAGAAGCAAAATCTTTAAGTTGATTTATTAAAGGATTTTTTTCACCCTCTGGAAGTTCTTTTTCAGAAATATTAGCAATATACATCATGGGTTTGATAGTGAGTAAAAATAAGGTCTTCTCAAGAAATTTTATCTCTTCTTTATTAAAAGCTTTCAAATTTTTTCTTAAAGTCTTAAAATTTTCTAATATTTTTTTAGCTTTTGTTAAAGTTTCAAATTCAGCTTTAGCAGATTTATCACCAGATTTGACAAGTTTTTGAATCTTTTCTAATCTTTTTTCTATAGTTTGAAGATCAGCCATTATAAGTTCAAATTCTACTATTTCTGCATCTCTTACAGGATCAATTGAACCTTCTACATGAGAAATATTAGAATCTTCAAAACACCTTATTACATGAGCAATAGCGTAAACTTGTCTTATATAAGAAAGAAATTGATTTCCCAGACCTTCTCCTTTACTTGCACCTTTTACTAATCCAGCTATATCAATAAATTCTATAGTTGCAGGTGTAACCTTTTTACTCTTTTCAAATTTTGCAATTTTATATACTCTTTCATCCGGAACATTTACTATTCCTATATTAGGTTCTATAGTGCAAAAAGGATAATTAGCAACCTGGGCTTTATTAGCTTGAATTAAAGCATTAAAGATAGTTGATTTTCCTACATTAGGAAGTCCAACAATTCCTATTTTCATAAAAATTATTATTTTAAAAGTAAATTTAATATGTTATAAATATTCTTAGGAAATTTTATAATCTTTCCTTCTTTATTAATAGGCACATGAACAGTATAACCTTCAGTTAAAAGGGTATTATTTTTAAAAATTTTATATTCAAATACTACTTTATAAGGTTTTAATTCTTTTAAAAAAGTTTTTATAGTTAAAAGATCATCATATTTAGCAGGAGCTTTATATTTAATAAAAGCTTCTACTACAGGTAAAATAATTCCATCCTTTTCTTCAATTTCTTTATAACTTAAACCAACAGAGCGAATTAATTCAGTTCTTCCTATTTCAAAAAGGCGAAAATAATTTCCATAATACATAACTTTTCCACAATCAGTATCTCCATATATTACTCTATAATTTACTTCTTTTATCATAGTTTTACCCTTGCAAAATTTGGAAATAGTGGTTAATATCCAATTTATGAATAATCAAATTTTAACTCAAAAAGTTAAAAAAGTAATAGCAGGTCCTAAAAGAATTAAGAAACTTATTGAAAAAGTTGCAAATCAGATTCTAAGAAAGTATCCTCTTTTAGATAAAGTAGCTTTAATAGGAATCCAAACAGGAGGTGCTCCTTTTGCAAATAGATTAAAGAAGTTGCTTTTTCAAAAAACAGGAATTGAAATTCCTATAGGGTATTTGGATATAACTTTATATAGAGATGACTGGACAAGGATTACCAATTATCCTAAGGTTAAAAAGACTGAAATTCCCTTTTCTATAGAAAATCTTAATATTATTCTAATAGATGATGTTATATATACTGGAAGAACAGTAAGAGCTGCTATGGATGCACTTATAGATATGGGACGTCCTAAAAAAATAGAACTTGCAGTATTAGTGGATAGAGGAGGAAGAGAATTTCCTATTGAACCTAATTATGTAGGTTTAAAAGTTAAAAATATTAATTTTAATGAATATGTTTCTGTTTATTTTGAAGAACTTCATAAAAAAGATCAAATCTGTTTAGAAGTTTATCAATAAATCTTTTAGTAGTGAATTTTTTCTTTTCTTCTGAGATTTTTTTTAATTTTGGTGTATAATTTTAAATTTAAAAATAATTTTTTGTGAAAAATTTTGCAAAAAGGAGGTTATTTTTATTATGTCTACTTTAAAAACACTTGCAGAAGAAGGAAAGATTACAGAAGAGATGAAAATTTGTGCAGAAGCTGAAGGATTAGAAGTTGATTATATAAGAGATGGTATTGCTAAGGGATATATAGTAATTTGTAAAAATAAAAAAAGTAAGCTTTCAAAGCCCTGTGCTATTGGAAAAGGTTTGAAAACAAAAGTAAATGTAAATATTGGAACTTCTAAAGATAGACTTTCTATTGAAGAAGAATTAAAAAAGCTTGAGATAGCTTTAAAATATGGGACAGATACTGTAATGGATCTTTCAACTGGTGGAGATCTTGATGGAATAAGAAAAATTATAAGAGAAAAATGTTCTGTTCCGCTTGGAACAGTTCCTATTTATCAAGCTGCAATTGAAGCAGTTGAAAAACATCATAAATCTATTGTTGAAATGACTGTTTCTGAAATTTTTAAAGTAATAGAAAAACAAGCTGAAGATGGAATAGATTTCATGACAGTTCATTGTGGTGTTACTAAGGAGGCTCTTGAAAGGCTTAAAAATAAAGAGAGAATACTTGGAGTTGTATCTCGTGGAGGATCTTTTATTGCAGAATGGATGATTTATAATAATAAAGAAAATCCACTTTATGAATATTTTGATGAATTGCTTGATATTGCTTATACTTATGATATTACTTTATCCTTAGGTGATGGTATAAGACCAGGTTGTATTGCTGATGCTACAGATGGTGGAGAAATTCATGAATTAATTACACTTGGAGAATTAACATTAAAAGCTTGGGAAAAAGGAGTTCAGGTAATGATTGAAGGTCCTGGACATGTTCCTTTGGATCAAATTACTGCTAATGTAAAATTGCAGAAAAAACTTTGTCATTCTGCACCTTTTTATGTATTAGGACCACTTCCTACTGATATTGCACCAGGTTATGATCATATAGTTGGTGCAATAGGAGGAGCTATTGCAGGAGCAGCAGGAGCTGATTTTTTATGTTATCTTACACCTGCAGAACATTTGAGACTTCCTACAATTGAGGATGTTAAAGAAGGGCTTATAGCTTCTAAGATAGCTGCTCATGTAGCAGATCTTGTAAAGGGTGTTAAAGGAGCTTGGGAATGGGATTTAGAAATGGCAAAAGCAAGAGCAAAACTTGACTGGGAAGCTCAAATAGAGCTTTCTATTGATCCAGATAAAGCAAGAAAGTATAGAATTGAAGGGGGGATTTCAAAAAGTAAAGCCTGTACTATGTGTGGTCCATATTGTGCTATAAAAATTTTTGATTCTGCTTATAAGATTTTAAAAGGAAAATTTTTTGAAGGATAATGCCATCTAAACCTCAACCAACAGGAAAGATAAAATTTCTTGTCTTTTTTTTGAGTTTGACAGGTTTTATTTTAATTGCATTAGAAATTTATTTAAGCTTTCATCAAAAGACTCTATGTCAAACTAAGGGTTGTTTTTTAGTTCATACCTTTGGCACTTATGATATTTTGAATTATATAGGAGTTTTACTCTTTTTTTATTTAACAATTTCTTCACTTTTTGATCTTTTAGATTTGAAAATTTCTTGGTTTTTAAATTTGAGAACTTATATACTTGCTTTAGCAATTATAATAGAAGGATATTTTATAGGTTTTCAAAAATGGATTTTAAATGAATACTGCCTTTATTGTTTAATTGTAGCAGCTCTTCTTTTTTTATGTTTTCTTTTAGACTATAAGCTTCCTCTTAAAGAAAAGATTTTATTTTCTGGGACTTATGTCTCTAAAGATATTACAATTTATAAAATAGCTATTTTAGGAAGTTTTTCTCTTTTTTTCGCAGCTTCTTTAGTAAAAATTCCTTTCAAACCTTTAAAACTTAATTATCCTATTCTTATATATGAAAAAAATTGTCATTTTTGTAAAGAAGTAGAAGAATTTGCTAAAAAGCATAATATACCTCTAAATCTTTATAAAGCAGATGAAGTTATATCTTTAGTAAGGTTGCTGAATTATAATAATGTTCCTATTTTGATTTACAAGGAAAATGGGAAAACTATAGTAATTGAGGGTGCAGAGGATATTAAAAATTGGCTTAAAAAGAAATACCAAAAAACTGGAGTTAAAAAGCAAAAGGAAGAAAAATTTCAAGATATTTTTAAGACTATTGGTAAGCAAAACTTTTTAATAGAAAATACTACAACCTCACGATCTACATGCGCTATTGATCAATCTCAGCCTTGTGAATAAGCTTTTTAATATAAATAAGACTTTTAAAATGATGTTTTAAAGTAGTTATAATAAGACCTGTCAAGAAAATTCCTGCTATAAGTGCCCAAAATCCAATAGTTCTAAAAGTTTCTTGAAAACTCCAGCTTAAAGCCTGGATATATTGAGCATGATATAAAAGAGCTTTAGATTTTTTAATAGAAAGTTCTAAAGGAAAAAATTTATCTATAGGAAAAACTTTAGAATATATAAAATGTTTTACATAAGTCCAGTTTTGGAGTTCATTTATCCTTAAAAAGAACTCTTTAGTGTTTCTTTCCAGATGATTAGTTGCAATAGCTGTTCCAAAGGACCCTCCCAAAAATCTTATATAATGCATAAGAGCAACTCCAAGACCTGTAAATTTCCCCAAATTTCTCATAGCAAGAGTTGTTAAAGGAGAAAAGAAAATACCTACACTTATTCCTAAGGGTAAGGTTAAAATAACTGCCTTATAAGCAGGAGTGTAATAATTAAGTTTAGGGATTATAAAAAAGGTAATTATTAAAAGGAGAAACCAGTCTATTACTAAAATAATTGAAGGGGAAAATTTATCAGAAAGTATTCCTGCAATAATACTACAAGTTCCTATTAACATAGCAGGGGGTAACATATGAAGTCCTGTTTGAAAAGTTGTTAATCCTTTTAAATTTTCATAGTAAAGAGGGAGAAGGTAGAAAATTTGATA
The DNA here is from genome assembly GCA_029258955.1 of Thermoplasmatota archaeon. Lineage (GTDB taxonomy): Archaea > Thermoplasmatota > E2 > UBA202 > JdFR-43 > JAPDJP01. The sequence continues at coordinate 35,168 of JAPDJT010000003.1, read as the reverse complement.
TAATACAAAACCGAGAATAAAAAAATAAAAACCCATACTCCAGCTATATTCTGGGAATTTAAATATTTTCCAATTTATTAAAGTATTTTTAGAATGAATAGAAGCCCAGATTTCACTTGCAAAAAACAGAGAAAAAGAAAAAAGGCTTATAAAAAGACACTTTATAATAAAAATTGATTGGAACCATCCATATTGTTGTCCTTTGGAAAGCATAATAAGAAGAAAAATAGTAGCTAAAGCAATAAAAAGATAACTTATAAAATTGAAATGAAAAATTTTTTCTTTTCCAAGAAATTTTGGCAATACAAGAAAAGAGGAAATAATATTTAGGATGCCAACAGGAACATTTATGTAAAAAACCCATCTCCAGTTAAGATGTTCAGTGATAAATCCTCCTGCTGTAGGACCAAGTGCAGGAGCAAAGCTAACTCCGAGACCATAAATTCCAAGAGCTGTTCCTCTTTTTTCTGGTGGATAAGTGAGTATAAGAATAGTTTGAGCACATGCCATGATAAAAGCTTCCCCTATCCCCTGAATACTTCTAAAAGTAATCATTTGAGCCAAAGATGTAGTACTTGCACAAAAGAAACTCGCAAAAGTAAAAATTGCTATTCCAACTATAAAAGTATAAGAATACCCAATGTATTTGGAAAAATTTTCTACAAAAAGAAGTGCAGTTGCAGCAGCTATCATATAACTTGTAATAACCCATTGAATTCCGTAAAGGTCTGTTGAAAGAGGTCCCATCATTTTAGGCAAAACCACATCTACAATGGTTGTATCAAGAACAGCCATGAATGTGCCTATCATTACAGAGATAGTAATAAAAATTCTTTCTTTTGTTGAAATTAATGTGTAAACTTTTTCAGGAGGTATCTGAATTTCTTTCTTCTCAAGCGAAGACATTTTTAAAAAATTCTTTTTATTTCTACTTCTCCACCAAGTCCTACTTTTAAAAGATTTTTATTACCTTTTGTAATTTTTATTTTTACATAAATTCTTTGAGCAAGTTTGGTAAATTCTCCAGCTGAGATATCTCTTGGAACAAGGGCAAAAGTAGCAGCAGAAGCTGGTAAGACTTCATCTACCACTCCTTCAAATTCTTCATCTGGGTAAGCATCAAGCTTGATTTTAGCTGGACATCCTTTTTTAACTCCTCTAAGTTTTGTTTCTTCAAGTAAGACAAGAATATAAAAAGAATTAGGATCAACTATAGCATAAACAGGTTCTCCTGGATTTAAAACATCACCTTCTGAATGAAATTTTTTGGCAATTATTCCATCAACAGGACTATAAAGTTTTGTATAAGTATAATAAACTTTAGCTTCTTCTTTTTGTTTTTCTATATTTTTCTTTTTTGCTTCTAAAGAAATTAAAAAAGATTTATAAGCAAGAACAGTATTTTTTTCATTTAAGACAAGGTTTATGTTTTTATCAACTTCTTCTTGTTGTTTTTTTATAGCTAAAAGTTGAGCTTTTGTAGCAGAAATTTGATTTTCTAATTCTTTTTCTTGTGTTTGAATTTCTTCTAAGTCATGAGCAGAAATTAATCCATCTTTATAAAGTTTTTCATATCTTTTTTTATCCCGTTTAACTTGAGCTAAACGAACTGTTAATTTTTTTATATTATAAACTTGAGCTTTTTCTTGTTCTTTTAATCTTTCCTTTTGCTTAGTAAGCTGAGCTACTTTTAATGATATTTCTTTTTCAAGTTTTTTAATATTGAATTTAAGGGCTTTTTGCTGATTTTCAATTTCTTTTAAAGCTTTTTCTAATTGAGCAACTTTGAGTGCATAATCCATATTTTCAAGCTCAGCAAGAATTTCCCCTTTTTTAACAAGGTCTCCTTCATTTTTATAAAGCTTTTTTAATTTTCCATTTACTTTTGGAAAACTTACATATATGAGATTGTCTGCCTGAACAAAAACTGCATCTGTTACTGCATAATGATACCTATGCCAGAGAAAATAAATAAACCAACCGAGGAAAAAAAGGGCTAAGATAATAAGGATAAAAAATCCTATTTTTTTCTTATTTTGAATCATAATTAATAATATGTAAGTACTTACTTACTTTAAGTAAAATCAGATGTTATCACAAAACCTTTTTATGTCAACATTTATGTTTTAAGAAATTTATTTTATGCTAATTTAAAGTATTTAATGAATCCAAAACTTGCTCCCAATGAAATGTCAAAAGGAAGAACTTAACGTTTGAGAACAATTGATTAGTTTGGGATTTATTGGTTGGATTTCCTACTAATCTTTTTTATATGCCTATTTTGCAGGTGCTTTATATTTATAGCTATCAACTTGGTTTAGTTAAAGCAAAAATATTTAAAAAAATGAGCTCTTGATTTTTATTTATTAGCAATTAAACTACTAACTAATGATGGATAGAAGAAGGTATATAAGATATAAAATAAATTTAAAAGGTAAAGCTGCAACTACAAGAGGGTATTGTGTTCCTATAGAAATTTTGGATATAAGTATAGATGGAGCAAAACTTAAAACTGATCAAGATTTTCCTGTAGAAAAAAAAGAAAATATTTATTTAATAATAAAATGGAATTATCCTATAAAAGCTGAAAGTGAAATAAAATGGATAGAAAAAGAAAATTTTAATACTTATTTTGGAGTTCAATTTACAAGAATGTCAAACGAGGATAAAGAAGTTTTCTTATCTAATATTGCTAATCATGCAATTTCTAATATTTCAGATATTTATTTTCGTTAAAAATTTATCAATATAATAAAATTTAAAAATGCGGGAGGAGGGATTTGAACCCTCACGGGGATAATCCCCACCGGATCCTAAGTCCGGAGCGTCTACCGTTCCGCCACTCCCGCAAAATTTAATAAAAATTTAATATAAACTAAGAATTTTTCAACTATTAAGAATATTACAAAGCTTGACAAAACCTTTCTGTTCCTTAAAATGTTTTTAATTAAAAAACTTAAAATCTTAACTGGAAGGGGTATTTTATGCGAGAAGGTCCTTTAATAATTAAAAAAACTTATAAAGAAATTGGAAAAATGAAAAGACCAAAAAATCTTTCTGAAGAAGTTAAAAAGGAAGTTTTACAAAAGCTTTTTCAAAAAAGTCCTGAAATTTTTTCTTCTGATAAGGAGATTCAAAAGAAAATTAAAAATAGACTCGATTGGATAGAGGGATATCACTATATCCTTCCCAAGATAAAGGAACTTCAGAACTTTGCAGAAGAGATTAGAAAGGAATTTTTAAATATAGTATGGTGCGGAATGGGAGGATCTTCTCTTTTTCCTTTAGTTCTTTCTCAAACCTTTGGGTCAAAAGAAGGATACCCTAATTTTTATGTGCTTGATACTAATGATCCAGAGAATATTTCTCAAATAGAAAAGCTTCCTTTTGAGAAGACTTTATTTGTAATAGTTTCCAAATCTGGGACAACTATTGAAACTCTTTCCCATTTTAAGTATTTCTGGAAAAAAGTAGGAAATTTAAAATCTAATCCAGGTTCTAATTTTATAGCTTTGACTGATCCAGACTCACCATTAGAAAAACTTGCTAAAGAACTCAATTTCAGGGGAATTTTTCATCATCCCTCTTTTATAGGTGGAAGATATGCAGCTCTTACTGAAATAGGTTTTTTACCTGCTTGTCTTTTAGGATTAGATATTAATAAAGCTTTAAACTATGCTAAAAATATGTATGAAGCCTGCTTGCCTGATATTCCTTGGGAATATAATCTTTCTGTAAGTTTAGCAGAGTTTTTAGTAGAAAGTTATATTAGAGGCCAGGATAAACTCACTTTTATTAGTGATCCAATTCTTAGACCTTTTACTCTTTGGTTAGAACAGCTTATTGCTGAAAGCTTGGGAAAAGAATTTACAGGAATTATCCCTATAGTAGGTGAATCTCCAGGTTCTCCTACGGTTTACGGAACTGACAGAGTTTTTGTTTATTTAACACTTAAAGGAAAAGAGCAAATTTATCAGAGACTCATAATGGAATTAAGAGAAGAAGGATTTCCTATAAAAACTATTGCTTTAGAAGATAAATATGAAATTTTTGCAGAAGTTTATAGATGGATGCTTGCTACAGCTCTTTGTGGATATTTTATGGGTCTTAATCCTTTTGATGAGCCAGATGTAGTTCTTACAAAACAGAGAACTAAAGAAATTTTAGAAAAGTTCAAAAAGGAAAAAGATTTTGGGATAGAATTTTATTTAGATGAAGAAACAAATTGGGGATTTTTTTATGATAAAACTATAACTATTGAATATCCTAAATTTACTGCTTTACTTAAAAAATTTTTTAAAGATCTTTCTCCATGGGTATACATAGGATTTTTAGCTTATTTGCCTATTGATTCTGAAATAGAAGATATTTTTAGAAGTTTTAGAACCTTGATAAGAGAAAAAAGAAATTGTAGCACAGTTTTTGGTTTTGGTCCAAGATATTTACATTCGAGTGGACAGCTTTATAAAGGGGGTCCGCTTTTAGCAAGATTTATGATATTTACAAGAAGGGGGAGAAAAGCTGAACAAATTATACCTGAAGAAGGATACACTTTTTGGGATCAGCAATTTGCTCAAGCATGTGGAGATTTTAGAGCTTTGGAAGAGAAGAAAAAACCTGTTATTATGATACATTTTACAGAAAATTATAAAGAAGATTTAAAAAGATTTTACAATTACTTAGAGAAAGTATTAACTTTTGAATAGGAGGTTTTTATGTTTTTTCCGGAATATCGTCCGAGAAGATTAAGAAGAACAGAAAATATAAGATCCTTAGTTAGAGAAACTCAAATTACTGTGGATGATTTGATATATCCACTTTTTATTTGTGAAGGAGAAGATATTAAACAGGAAATAAGATCCATGCCAGGAATTTACAGATTTTCTATTAATAAAGCTTTAGAAGAGATAAAAGAAACTTTTGACCTTGGAATAAAAGCAGTTTTACTTTTTGGAATACCTGATAAAAAAGATGAATTAGGAACATCTGCTTATATTGAGAAAGGAATAATTCAGAGAGCAATAAAAGCAATTAAAAATAAGTTCCCAGAATTAATTGTAATTACAGATGTATGTCTTTGTGAATATACTTCTCATGGACATTGTGGGATTATAAAAAATGGAGAAGTAGATAATGATTTAACTTTAGAACAACTTGCAAAGATTGCGGTTTCACATGCTAAGGCAGGGGCAGATATAGTTGCTCCCTCTGATATGATGGATGGAAGAGTAGGAAGAATAAGATCTGCTCTTGATGAAGCTGGTTTTTCTCATGTTGCTATTATGAGTTATTCTGTAAAATATTGTTCAGCCTTTTATGGACCTTTTAGAGAAGCTGCAGAGTCTGCTCCAAAGTTTGGAGACAGGCGCTCCTATCAAATGGATCCAGCAAATAGTAGAGAAGCTTTAAGAGAAGCCTATTTGGATATAGAAGAAGGTGCTGACATTATTATGGTAAAACCAGCTATGCCTTATTTAGACATTATTAAGATGATAAGAAATGAATTTAATTATCCAGTAGCAGCTTATCAAGTAAGTGGGGAATATGCTATGATAAAGGCTGCTTCTAAATTAGGGTGGTTAGATGAAGAAAGAATACTTTGGGAAAGTCTTATTTCTATAAAAAGAGCTGGAGCAGATCTTATTATTACCTATTTTGCTAAAAAAGTGGCTAAAAAATTAAATAAAAGCTAAAATGAAAAAACTTTTACTCCTAATTCTAATCCTTTTTTTGATAAGTTGTGCAAGACCCCCCAGATCAGTTCCAAAATATAATTATGGTTATTCTAAAAAGATTCCTGCATGGTTAAAGCCTTATACTATAAATGGAAAAACATATTTTCCATTACCTTCAGCAAAAGGTTATGAAGAAATTTGTATAGCTTCTTGGTATGGTCCTGGGTTTCATGGAAATAAATCTGCAAGTGGAGAAAGATATAATATGTATGATTTTACTGCAGCTCATAAAATTCTTCCTATAGGCACCTATGTATTGGTTACAAATTTAGAAAATGGTAGACAGGTAGTTGTAAGAATAAATGATAGAGGACCTTTTGTGGATAATAGATGTATAGATTTGAGTTATTCTGCAGCCAAAGCACTGGGAATAATTGGAAAAGGGCTTGCTAAAGTTAAAATAGTAGCTTTAAGCGAGGGGAAAATCGTAGATGGAGGTATAGTTTATAAAAATATTCCTAATATAAGATATAGAGAGTTTTATCTTCAGGTTGGAGCATTTAAAAACTATCAAAATGCTTTAAGATTAAAGTCAGAATTAAAAAAAGAATTTAAAAAAATAAATATAGAGCCTTTTCAAAAAGGTGATACAATTTTTTATAGAGTTCAAATCTATCTTGCAAATGATTTTTATAAAGCTTTTAAATTATCTGAGGAATTAAAAAAAGAAAGATTTAAATCAGCTTTTTTAATTGCAAAATAAATGAAAAAAGATATAGAAGAACTGGAAAATGTTTTGAATTTTAAGTTTAAAAATAAAGAGCTTCTAAAGAGTGCTTTAACTCACAGATCTTATAAAGTAAGTCATAAAGAAATTAATTGGGATGATAATGAAAGACTTGAATTTTTAGGAGATTCAATTTTAAATTTATGCATCTCATTTTTACTTTTTCAGAAATTTAAAAAGGATAGAGAAGGAGATCTTACTCAAAAAAGAGCTTATCTTGTTTGCAAGAACACTTTGGTAAAAGTTGCTAAAAAATTGGACTTACTTGATTATATTTATCTTGGTAAAAGAGAAGAAAAGCTTGATAAAAAGAGTCAAGAAAATATTTGTGCAAGAGCTATGGAAGCATTAATAGGAGCTTTATTTTTAGAAGGAGGATTTGAAGTAGCCTTTGAAAGAGTAAAAAAGTGGTTTCAGCCTTATTTTATAAAATTTCGTCAAAAAAGATTTCAGGATTATAAAACACAACTTCAAGAGTTTATTCAAAAGATTTATAATAAAAAACCTGAGTATGAAGTATTATCTGTTTTAGGACCTCCTCATAATCCAACATTTGAAATCGCAGTTAAGGTAAATGGAGAAATTATTGCCAAAGCTCAAGGAAGTTCAAAAAAGGAAGCAGAAATTTTATCTGCTAAAAAAGCTTTAAAGCGATTAAAAAAGAAATTGGCTCCACAAAAAGCAAAACCTTGATAAACTTAGCTTTATTTTAAAATGTCAAAAAATAGTTCAAAAACTACTAAATCTGGTTTTGTTGCTATTATCGGACTTCCAAATGTAGGGAAATCCACACTTCTAAATCAGCTTTTAGGAACCAAAGTATCTATAGTAAGTCCAAAACCACAAACCACCAGGTTTAATATCAAGGGTGTTTTAACAAGAAATGATTTTCAGATTATTTTTGTTGATACTCCAGGTATTCATGATGCCAAATCTCTTTTCAATCAACTGATGGTAAAAGAAGCTCTTAATGCTTTACAAGAGGTTGATATTATCCTATGGGTTATGGATGTTACCCATCGCATTCCTGAGGAAGAAAAAATTTTGGATTTGATTAAAAAGGCTAATAAACCTGCTATATTAGTTTTAAATAAGATAGATCTTATAAAAAAACAAGAGCTACTTCCTATTATAGATTATTTTTCTAAGCTTCATGATTTTCATGCTATAATACCTATTTCAGCCTTAAAAAATGATGGACTTGATAGAGTATTGAATGAACTGATAAAACTTTTGCCAGAAGGTCCTTTTTATTATGAATCTCATCAGGTTACAGATTTGCCATTAAATTTACTTATAGCAGAAATAATTCGTGAAAAAATTTTTTTATTAACCTATCAGGAAATTCCTTATTCTACTGCGGTTAAGGTAGAGGAAATAAAAGAAGAACCAGAAAAGAATTTACTTTATATTCAAGCTACAATTTTTATAGAAAGAGATTCCCAAAAAGGAATTATAATTGGTAAAGGCGGAAGAATGCTAAAAAAAATAGGAACCTTGGCAAGGGAAGAACTTGAGTTTTTACTTGGTAAAAAAATTTATTTAGATCTTTGGGTTAAAGCCTTAAAAGACTGGAGAGAAAGAAAAACTTATATCAGAAGAATTGCCATTCCTTTTAGAGAATAACAAGCTTTTTCATAATTAAAACTTGACAAAAATTTTAAAATTATTAAAGTAAAATTAAAAAATGCCGATTAAATAATAAAAAATGGGGTAATATAAAAATGAAGATTAATGGTATTACTGGAAAAAATATAGAAAATTTAAGAGATATAAAAGAAGCAAGAATAAAGGAAGAAAATCTAAAAGTAGGAACAACAAAGCCAGAAAAAAATATAACTAATCAAACAGAAGTAATAGAACTTTCATCTCAAAAATTAGTAGAAAAAGCAGTTAAAAAGGCTCTTTCTATGCCTGAGATCAGAGAAGAAAAGGTTACTCAAATAAAAGCACAAATCAAATCCGGTACTTACAATGTTTCTAATAGAGAAATTGCTCGTGCGATAATTGGAAACCTTCTTAATGAAATAGCCTAATTCTTATAAATTTTTAAAATTTTTTCTATAATTTTAGTAGTAGAAGTATTAAATTTAAAAAAAATTCTTTCTACTTTTCCTCCATAACTTTTAACAAAATCTGCACCTACAATTTTATCTTCTTCCCAATCAGCACCTTTAACAAGGACATCGGGTTTTAGTGTTTTTATTAATCTTTCTGGGGTTTTTTCATCAAAAAGCACAATATAATCTACACATTCTAAGCCAGCTAAAGCATAAGCTCTTTCTTCTTGAAAATTTATAGGTCTTGGAAATCCTTTTATTTTTTTTACAGATTTATCACTATTTAATCCTACTACTAAAAAATCTCCTAAAGCCCTTGCAGAATTTAAATAATGTATATGTCCGGCATGTAAAATATCAAAACACCCATTTGTAAAAACCATAATTTGACCTTTTTCCTTTCTTTTTTGAATAATAGATTTAAGTTCGTCCAAAGTTTTAATTTTATGAGAAAATCTTAAACATGGAGTTTTCATAGGATAAGGTAATTTTTCCAGTTTTAAAGGAAAAGAAACTTCTATAATTTCTTCTTTTTCTGATTTTTTATTAAGAGCATCTCCACAAGGAGAAAAGCTAAGAGAATTTCCTGCTATTATAAAATTTTCTATTTGTGAGATGGCATTTACTCCCACCACAAATATTTGATTTTCTATAGCTCTTGCTTTAAGAAGTGCTTCCCAATGTTTTATTCTTGCTTTTGGCCATTGGGCAAAAACTGCTAATAAATCTATCCCTTCCTTAATTAAAGTTCTTGCAATCTCAGGGCTTCTTAATTCAAAACATATGATAATTCCTATTTTGAATCCATTTATTTCCAAAAATTTTCTTTTTTTACCAGAAGAAAAGATTTTATCTAATTCAGGAAAGAGCAAAAATTTTTCTGCCAAAACATCTATGCTTTGTGGTGAAATAGAATAAACTGCATTGTAAATTTTATTTTTTTCATAATGCGGAGCACCTAATAAAACATATTTTTTGTAACTTTTGGTTAATTTTTGAACTTCTAAAAGAGCCTCATTAATACTTTCTTGAGAAAAGAAATTAAAAGGAAATTTATAGCCTGTTAAGGCAAGTTCTGGGAAAAAAACAAGGTCACCTTTAGCAATTTTGATAAAATCTTTAATTTTTTGTAAATTGTCTTCTAAATTGTGTTTAACTTCCATCTGAACAAGACTTATTTTTAACATCTTTAGCTCTTTTTAAGTTAAACTACTTCTTGCAAGAGTTGCTACATAAACTTTTCTTGCTCCTTCCTTTTTCAAAGCTTTAGCAGCTTCATTTAAAGTGGCACCTGTTGTCATTACATCATCTATTACCAAAATAGATTTGTTTTTTACTACTTTACTTGCTAAAAAAGCATTTTTAACATTTTTCCATCTTTCTTTTTGAGAAAGCTCTGTTTGAGGTTTAGTATGAAGAATTCTTTTTAAAAATTTATCAGAAGGTTTTTTACCTAAAAATCCCCAAGTAATCAAAAAACTTTGGTTAAAACCTCTTTCTCTAAGTCTTTTTGAAGATAAAGGTAGAGGGATTGTTAGATCAACTTTTGGAATCTTTTTTTTTAAAACTATTTTTAAAAGAATACCCAATTTATATCCCAAGGAGAAATTTTTACCAAACTTTACCTCATTTATCCAATCTGAAACAGGAGATTTGTAAAAGAAACAAGCTACTGCTTTATCAAAGTATAATTTTCTTTTTTCACAATAACTGCAATGAGAAATATTATCATTTTTTAAATAGTTTTTAAGAGTTTCATCTAAAGGATTTCCACATTTAAGGCAATGAATTTTTATAAAAGGAAGGGTATCAAAACATTTTGAACAAACAAGAACTTCATTTTTATTGAGAGGTCTTTGACAAATTTTACAGTTTTCAGGAAAAAGAAAATTAAAAATATTTTTAAGCCATTTCACTTTTTAGCTTTATAATTTCGAGAACTAAATTGGCTGTAATAATTAAATCTTTCAAAGCAATAAATTCTTCTGTAGTATGCACTTTTTGCATCCCAGTCCCTAATATAAGACATTTTAATCCATTTTCATTAAAAATATTGGCATCTGAGCCACCTTCTTTTCTTTTAAAAACAATATTTAAACCTATCTTTTCTCCAGCCTTTTGAACCACCTTACAGATAGGATCGTCTAAAGGAATATTAAAACCTTTAAAAATTTTTTCAAATTTTATTTTTCCAGAAGGAAGATTTTTATCTTTGACAGGATAAGAGGAAACAATTTTTTCAAATTGATTTTGAAGCAAATTTTGCAAATTTAAAAGTTTTTCTTCTTTATGACTTCTCATTTCTCCTTTAGCTTCTGCATAATCAGGAACAATATTTATGTAATTTCCACCTTTTATAATTCCAACATTCATAGTAGTTTCTTCATCAATCCTTCCAAAAGGAAGATCAGCTAAAATTTGAGAAAGGATATGAATAGCATTTATTCCCTTTTCTGGTTCTAAACCTGCATGAGCTGATTTTCCTTTTATTTCAATTTTAAATTGATAAGAAGATGGAGCAGAATTAATAACCTCACTTGGATTTTCACTATCAAGCACAAACCCTTCATTAGCATCAATAAGATTATAATCTAAATATTTTGCTCCAAGAAGACCTATCTCTTCACAAGTAGTAAAGATAAATTCTATAGGGGGATGAGGAAAAATATTTTCCTTTAAAACTTTAGCAATTTCAATAAGAACTACAATTCCTGATTTATCATCTGCTCCAAGAATAGTTCTTCCATCACTTCTATACATACCTTTATCAAAAATTATTTTAGGATTTTCACAAGGACCAACTGTATCAAGATGGGCACAGAAAAATATAGGATTGGAAGGGACTGTGCCTGGAATTTTTACTATAAGGTTTCCTACCTCAGAACCTGTGTTTTCTGCAGATCTATCAAAGAAACATTTATATCCAAGAGCTTCAAAAATATCAGCTATGTAGTGAGCCAATTTTCCTTCTTTTTTAGAAGGACTTTCTATAATTAAAAGATTCTGAAATTCTAAAGCTAATCTATCTGGATCTATCATTTTAGAATTGAAAATTTAATAACGAATTTTAAAATCAGTAAATTCACCTTTGTAAGGTTCTTCTATAACTTCTACTTTAGTTACTTCAGAATAAGGTGATCCTTTATGACACCAGGCAATCATTTTATCGATAGCTTCATCCTCTCCCTCAAAAACAGCTTCTACTCTTCCATCAGGAAGATTTCTTACCCAGCCCTTTACTCCCAATTTTTTAGCTTCAGCTTGTGTATAAGACCTAAACCATACTCCTTGAACTCTCCCAGAAATAAAAACATGTACTCTTTTCATATCAATTTTTATATAATTAAAATTTTTCCGAAAGTCAAGTATAAATTATGGGGTGTTGTTTTAAAGTTAAAATGTTAGCTTGAATGGGAAAGTCTGCACCAAATTTTAAAGCTAATACTTTTGTTAACAAAAGTTTTAAATCAATAAAATTATTTGATTACAAAAGAAAATAGATTTTATGAAATAAAGTTTTAGTTATAAGTCCTTTTGTTCATAAAATATGGTAGGAAAATGAACTTTCTTAAAATGGTTCCTTGGTGAGGACTTTTTCCTATTTTAAATAACGTATTTAAACCTCGATCCGGATTTAGTTAGTAAAGTTTAGAAAGTAAAGAATGTAAAATAGTTTAACCTTGTTTTTTTAAATACATAATTATTAGTATCTATTCCTATATGTCGGGCAATAACTGGGCACTTTATTTTTAAAAGAAAAAATATATTATCTTTTTTAATTTCTGAGAGACTTTCGTAATTTCCTTGCCCTTTACTTATTATAATATCAGCTTTATTAAAAATTTCTAAAAATTCTTGATTACATTCTTTAAAATCTATTCCAGGGAGACTACATCCTGTAGAGATTATATGAGAACATTCATGCAATCCTGAATCATAAGCATCTTCCAAGGTAGCATCATTTATAATAGGTGTTTCTTTAACAGCATAAAATTTTTCATCTACCTTTAGTTCTTCTAATAAAATTTTATCAAAGACTGTTTCACCAGCATTATCTCCTATAATTAAAATTTTCTTAGCTCTTTCAAGAAGTTTTTTAAAATCTTTTAAATCACACAAAGCAAAGTCTTTTTTTAGTTCCTTTTCTATATCTTTTTCAAGTTCTACTTGAGAGTAAACTCCATAATCTAAAACATTTCCTATAGCAGAAATCTTTAAAGCCCAATAAACCCTATCTTTCTGTTGGTTCAAAAATTTTTTCAAAAAATTGTAAAGATTTTTAGCTTTTTTTATGGACTGTTTTTTAATATCTTTATAAGGATCTGGGTTATTTGTATATAATTTAACTAAACCATGAATTTCTCTTGCAAGTTCTGGTGGGGTTTTATATTTTTTGTAATTTTTAATAATTTCTATAGCATCTTCTATAATTTTTTCTTGGATTTCTACGCTGTTAGTTACTTTACGAGTTGCTTCTAAAATCTGTCTTAAAAAACAAGGTAAACAGTCTAACTGTAATTTCATTTTTATTCCTCCACAAAAATTATAAAATTTGATATTTAAGATACTTTGGATTATAATAATAATTTAAAAAATTAAAAGGAGTAAAAGATGGAAGTTATTACTAATTTAAGAGGTTTAGACAAAATTATAGTTCCTATTAGACTTACTTCTAATTCAAAAATTAGATTTCAATGTTATCCAGGAGTTCCTTGTTTTAAACTTTGCTGTTCAAATTTATTTTTACCACTTACTCCTTATGATATTATAAGAATTAGAGACAGACTTGGTCTTTCTACAGATGAATTTTTATTAATTTATACTGAACCTTTTATTCTTCCTAAATCAGGACTTCCCATTGTTAGACTTAAAATGAGGAATGATGAAGATAGAACCTGTCCTTTTTTAGGAGAGGGAGGTTGCACTATTTATGAAGTTAGACCACTTGCATGTAGATATTATCCTCTTGGTTTTGGGATGTTTAGAAATAAAGATGAAAGAAAAAATGAGGATATTTATTATCTTGTAAATGAAGGTTTTTGTCAAGGACTTGAATCTGGTCCAGAAATGACTGTAGAGGAATACAGAATTTCTCAAGGTATACCTGAGCTTGAAGAACCAATCAAGGAATGGGGAGAAATCATAATGAGAAAAGAATCCCTTGGCCCTATGGAAGTTCCAGAGAAAAGTTTACAGTTATTTTTTATGGTAAGTAGTAATCCTGATAGATTTAGAGCTTTTATCTTTGAAACTAAGTTTTTGGACATATTTGAAGTTCCAGAAAAAACTTTAGAAGAGATTAAAAAAGATGATTTAAAACTTTTGCAGTTTGGATTTAAATGGTTAAAAACTGTTCTTTTTGGAGATGAATTAGTTAAAAGAAAAAAAGAAAGACCATCTGTCAAGAAGATAAAGCCTTTCTAATTTTAGATGTATCCTAAAATTAAACGTAAAAAAACTAAAATTATTTGGGTTGGGGATGTCTCTATTGGTGGAGATAATCCTATTCGTGTTCAAAGTATGACTAATACTGATACAAGGGATGTAAAAGCAACTTTAAATCAAATTCAAAAGCTTTATTCTGCAGGTTGTGAAATAATAAGGGTTGCTATTCCTGATGAAAAGGCAGTAAAAGCTTTAAAAGAAATTACTAAAGAAAGTCCTATTCCTGTTATTGCAGATCTTCATTTTATAACTTCTCTTGGAGAAAAAGCAGTAAAAGCAGGAATTGCAGGAATAAGAATTAATCCAGGGACTTTTAAAAATCGAAAAAATTTTGATAGACTCATTATGATTTGTAAGGATCATGGAGTTTGTATTAGAATAGGAATAAATGCTGGTTCTTTAGAAACAGAAATTTTAAAAAAGTATAAGATACCTTCTCCAAAAGCTATGGTTGAAAGTGCATTAAATTGGCTTACTTATATAGTGGAAAAATTTGACTATTATAACCTTAAGGTTTCTTTAAAATCTTCAAATTGGTGGGATACAGTTAAGGCTTATGAACTTTTTTCTAAAAAAATGGATTTTCCTTTACATATAGGTGTTACAGAAGCAGGAGGACTTATTCCTGGGGCAATTAAAAACACTATGGCTATTACATATCTTTTATTAAAAGGAATTGGAGATACTTTAAGAATTTCACTTACTGCTGATCCTGTGGAAGAGGTTTATGTAGCTTATGAAATTTTAAAAAATCTTGGTTTAAGAAGCCTTTATCCTGATATAGTTTCCTGTCCAATCTGTGGAAGGTGTGAAATAGATTTAATAAGTCTTTATAAAGAAGTAGAAAAATGGGCAAGAAATATAAAAGCAAATCTTAAACTTGCTGTAATGGGTTGTGTAGTAAATGGGCCAGGAGAAGCAAAACATGCTGATCTTGGAATTACAGGAGGAAAAGGGGTAGGTATTATATTTAAAAAGGGGAAAATTATTCGCAAAGTCCCTGAAAAAGAACTCTTATCTGCTTTTTTTGAAGAAATAGAAAAATTTTTAAAAGAACATCCAGAGCGTCTTAATATCTCTACTTCTTATTCCTCTATTTCATAAAATTATAAAGAGTTTTTGCAGAAAGATTATATTTTTTAGCTAAGATTTTTGCTATTTCTTTGCTTTTTAATCCTTGAAATTCCAATTTTTTTATTTCCTTTTTAATTATTTGCCAATCTATTTTCTGAACTTTTTCCTGATTTTCCGGCATAATTATAATGGTTATTTCTCCTAAAAATTCTTCTCTTTCACTAAGGTTTTTTAAATCAGTCCATAAGAGTTCTTCATGTATTTTAGTTAACTCTCTTGCAAGAAAGCACTTCCTATTTCCGAATATCTCAATAAGATTTTTAATAGTTTTGGATATGCGATGTGGTGCTTCAAAAATAACAATAGGTAAATCCTTAGGCAAATTTTCTAAAATCTCTTTTTGCTCTGACTTTTTTCTGGGAAGAAATCCAAGGAAGATAAAGCCTTTATCAAGGTTTATTCCACTTACACTTAATGCACAGGTTAAAGCAGAGACTCCAGGAACAGGAATAACCTTTATACCTCTTTCATGCGCAAGTCTAATTAAATAAGCTCCTGGATCAGAAATAACAGGTGTTCCTGCTTCACTAACTAAAGCAATATCTGAACCTTTCTCAATAAGAGCTAAAATTTTTTCTGTTTTCTTTTTTTCTATATCCTTATAAAGACTTATAAGTTTTTTTGTTCCAAGCTGATAATAATTAATAAGTTTTTTAAGAGATCTTGTATCTTCACATGCAATGTATTTTACTGATTTTAAAATCTCTAAAGCTCTGAGAGTAATATCTTTTAAATTACCAATAGGTAAAGATACAATATAAAGCTCCCCTATCTTTTTTTCCATTAAATTTTAATTATATCATAATTCTTTTACTTAGCTTCCTTAGAGAAATTAGTGTTCATTGTATCAACCTTGTATCCCAAGCCCAAGATTTTTTTTCTGGTTTACCAATTCTACAAATTGTTTTTTCACTAAAGATTTGATGATTATTTGTATTTTATACTTTTGTTTAATATTAAATTTTTTTATTTTCAATATTTTCATCATAAGTAGTAGAACTTTCATATTTTCTTTTTCCTTTTCTATATTCAGTTCCTATAATAAAGATAAAATTTTTTGAAAGAAAAAAGTTGTATTATCACTTAAGAATATAAATTGCAGGGACAATTTTAGAACTATACCATTTAAATACATCTCATTACCATCTTTGTAAACTGTGAATCATCATTTTTATAATAATATTTATAATTCCTGCATAGCTTCAAAACCATAATGGACTATTAACCTTGATTTCATTTATCATCAACATTAGATGATTTAGTAGAAATTTTTAAAAAGATAGATATTAGTTTGCCAGGATCACCATATTGTTTATATATAAATTTGGTAATTTTCTTAATACATCAGCTATCCATTTTACATTCATTTTCTTAATTTTTTTCAGTTATAACAGTTACATCACTTGTGGTTTCTTTTAAAGGTTCTTTAATTCTATTTGCAGTTACTATAATCTCTGGTAATTTTTTTGAGATTTTTTGAATGAAAAAGCCTAATTTTGTAGAATGGTTATCAAAATAGTTCCAGTAATAAGAAGATGTTTAAAAAAGAGATTATAGAAAAAATTTAGTAAAAAGAATCAGGCTGAAACAGTTTTTTTCTGTTCCGGTATTACTCACCGCACCTTTTTTATCACTGGTCACAGCTACGAGGCATCAAGGGATTTTTACCTTTCTTTCACAAACTCAGCTACTTTATTTTGTTATTTATTTTATTAAAAAAATTAAATAAAATTTTTTATCTCAGAGGGCATAGTAAAAAAGCAATTGTAATTAGTATCCATGCTATAATTATCCCTACTCCCCCAATAACTAATATTAGAAGAAAAGAACTTATAAAATATAGAAGTCCAGCAGTTTTAAATAAACTAATTTTTGTATAATAAGCTAACAAATAGAAAGCATTTTTTAGTATAGATAATAAAAAATAAGACTTCCTTTTCGTAAATCCTTGTTTGTCTTATAAGAAATTACAAGCACTATAATAAAATAATTTAAAATATTGGCTTTTACTTAAAAGGTGAAATATACTTATATTTTAGAGAGGGCTTGCAAAATTATTGTGCTTAATGCTTAACGGTGGGAGTAGGATTATATAAAGATATAAAATTAAAAAAAATTATTGCATAAATATTTTTAAGTGATGCTTTTATAATTGGTTAAAAATAGATAAACAAAGGAAATAAAATAGATTTAGATATTTTGCTGGAATAATTTATAAAGTATAATTATTTTTTTGTTATAAGATTGGAAAATCAAAAATTTTTATTAAAATTAAATTTATTAAAAATAAATAAGGATAAAGAATTGGGTTTTATTCAAAAAATAACATGGATAAGAAAATTTATAAATAAGAATCGCCTTTCAGCCTTTCTTTTTACCTCTCCTTCCAATATTTTTTATTTGTCTCGTTTTAGGTCTTCCAATGCATTTATTATTATTACACCTAAGAATCAATATTTTCTTACAGATGCAAGATATTTTGAAAAGGCAAAAAAAGAACTAAAAAATTGGGAAGTGGTTCTTATTAAAAATGGTGTTTTTTCATTTTTGAAAAAGTTTATTAAAGAACTGAAAATTAAAGTTTTAGGATTTGAAAAAGATGATATTACTTGTGAGTTTAAAGAAAGATTAAGAATTAAAGGAGTCAAATTTAAAGGATTTAGCGAAGTTCTTAAAGATTTAAGAATAATTAAAGAAAAAGAAGAAATTAAAATTTTAAAAGAAGGTATTAAGAAAACTGATAAAATTTATAAAGATGTGATAGAGATTCTTGGGAATTTTATTTCTGATAAAAAACAAGATTTAACTGAGTTAAAATTAAGAGGGCTTTTAGTTTCTAAAATTTTTGAAATAGGAGGAACGGGAGAAAGTTTTCCAACAATTATAGCAAGTGGAAAGAATTCTGCTATTCCTCATTGGCAAAGCTCTGATAGTAAAATCAAAAAAAATGCTCCACTTTTGATAGATATGGGAATTATCTGGAAAGGTTATTGCACTGATTTTACAAGAACCTTATATATAGGAAAACCTTCATCTGAGTTTAAAAAAATATATGAAATTGTAAAAACTGCTTGGTATAAAGGATTTGAAAAAGTTAGAAGAGGAATCCCGGTGAATGAAATAGATAAAACTATAAGAGAATATTTTAAAACTAAAGAACTTGATAAGTTTTTTATTCATAGCACAGGGCATGGGATAGGAATTGATATTCATGAACCTCCTAAAATTTATTATCAAAATATAAGATCTAAAAAAAGAAAAACTCAAATTGAAATTATAGAAGATGGAATGGTTTTTACTATAGAGCCAGGATTGTATTTTCCTGATAAATTTGGTATCAGGATTGAAAATATAGTATTTGTAGAAAATGGGAGAGGAGAAGTTTATTCTGAAGTAGATATAGAATTAAAAATTATAGAGTAAAAAAATTTACAATTATTTTATAAGTTTCTATAATTATCTGTTATTTCTTAATTTATCTCCATAATTTTAAAGAATAGCTTAAAATTTAAGAAAAGCAGTGAATTCATTTAGCAAGTAGTCTTATAGTCAAAGAAGAAAAAAATACTTTTATAAATTTTAAAATTTTAATATTTAATATTTTGTGGTAAAATTTCATAGAAATTATTTTTTTTCTTTTTAATCTCAAGGAGGTTTTCTTAAAATGAAGGTAATTATTATTGGAGGAGTTGCTTGTGGAGCTAAGGCTGCTTGTAGGCTTAAAAGATTAAGACCTGATGCAGAAATTATTCTTATTGATAAAGATAATTATATTTCCTATAGTGGATGTGGAATGCCTTATTATCTTACAGGAGATGTTTCTCATATAGATGAGTTAAGAAGAACAGATTTTTATGTTTTAAAAAATGAAAAATTTTTTCAAGAGATTAAAGGAATTATTACTTTAACTAAAACTCTTGCAGAAGAGATTGATAGAAAAAAGAAAATAGTAAAAGTTAAGTATTTAGAGACAGGAAAAACAGAAAAAATACCTTATGACAAACTTGTAATAGCTACAGGTTCAATTTCAAAAATTCCACCTATCCCAGGAACTGATCTTGATGGAGTTTTTACTCTTTCAAATTTACATGATGCTATAAAAATCAAAGAAAGATTAGTAAATGGGCAAGTAAAAAAACCTTTAGTAATTGGAGCAGGTTTTATAGGACTTGAAGTAGTGGAGGCTTTTGGAGAATCTTGGGAATTGCCTGTAACAATTTTAGAATATTTTCCTCAGGTTTTACCAAGACTTATAGATCCTTTTATGTCTCGTATAATAGAGAATCATTTAAAAGAAAAAGGTGTAAATGTGGTTTTGAATGCAAGAATTAAAGAAATTGTGGGAAAAAATGGAAAGGTATCAGGAGTGAGAACAGAAGATAATTTTTACCCTGCAGATTTAGTTTTATTAGCAACTGGTGTAAGACCAAATAGCGAACTTGCTAAAAAGGCTGGATTATTTGTTTCTCCTACTACAGAAGGTATAGTAGTAAATGAAAGAATGCAAACCTCTGATCCAGATATTTATGCAGGTGGAGATTGTGTAGAAATAAAACATTTAATTACTGGGAAAAGGGTAGTTCTACCTATGGGTTCTCTTGCTAATAAACAAGGAAGAGTTATTGCTACTAACATTGCAGGGGAATATGCAATTTTTAAAGGAACTGTTGGAGCTTTTATTCTTAAATGTTTTGATATAGCTATAGGAGGATGCGGTTTAAGCTTAGAATCTGCTCGTTTAGAAGGTTTTGAAGATGCAACCTATGCTCTCAATATTCAGCATGAAAGAGCTCGTTTTTTCTCTACAGGATGCTCATATTATTCCTTAATTTTTGATAAAAAGACTACTAAAGTATTGGGTTTTCAAACTATAGGTCCTTTTACTGATGGAACTTTAGCCAGAATTCATGCTATTTCAAGTATTTTGCCATTTAAACCCAATATAGAAGATCTTATTTCTTTAGAACTTGCTTATTCTCCACCCTTTAATACTGTTTTAGATCCTATTCATAATACTGCTCATATTGCTGAAAATATTATTTATAAAAGATTTAAACCTATAAGCTGGGAAGAAATAATAAAAAGATTAAAAGAAAAAGATGAAAAAATGTTAATAGTTGATTTAAGAGAACCTAATGAGGCGAAGGATATAACTCAAAAGTATCCTAATTGGATAAATATACCTTATCAAGAAGCAAGAAATAAAATAAAAGAGTTACCAAAAGATAAAAATTTAATAATAGTATGTAGTGTAGGAGCAAAAGCTTATGAAGTTGCAAGATGGCTTAAAGCTGAAGGTTTCGAAAATGTTTATGTAGCTCTTGGAGGAATAGTTCTTCCACAAAGTTGGGGTGAGAAATTTTAATGAAGATTCAAGCTATTCGTGGTTTCAAAGATTGGCTTCCTGAAGATTTTGTCAAATATGAATATCTTATAGAATTAGCTAAGGGTATTTTAAAAACTTATAATTATAAAGAAATTAAAATACCTATTCTTGAAAAAACAGAACTTTTTGTCAGATCTATAGGAGAATTTACAGATATAGTTCAAAAAGAAACTTATACATTTCAGGATCGGAATAAGGATTTCTTAACTCTTAGACCTGAAGCTACAGCAGGAATTTGTAGAATGATTATTGAAAAAGGATTATTTGTTAATCCTAAACCTTTGAAATTTTTTACTGTTGGTCCTATGTTTAGGCATGAAAGACCTCAAAAGGGACGTCTTCGTGAATTTTTCCAAATTGATGTGGAATTATTTACAGAATTAAATCCATTTTTAGAAGCTGAAATAATTTTTTTAGCCTTAGAAATATTAAAAGCTCCTCTTTCTTTTAAAAATTCTAATTCAGAAATTTATACCTTAGAATTAAATTCTTTGGGTTGTCCTAAATGTAGACCCAAGTATAAGGAAGAACTTTTAAAATTTTTAGAAAAAAATAAAGAAAATCTATGTGAAACTTGTAAAAGTAGACTTAAAAGAAATCCTTTAAGAATTCTTGATTGTAAAATAGAAACTTGTAAAAAAATAGTAGCTAAAAGTCCGATTATTACAGAATATCTTTGTGAAGACTGTAAGAATCATTTTAAAAATCTTAAAGAAATTTTTGATTTTATGAAAATTAAATATATAGAAAATCCAAGACTTGTAAGAGGACTTGACTATTATGTAAGAACAATTTTTGAAATCAAGGCTAAAGGACTTGGAGCTCAAGATACAGTAGCAGCTGGAGGAAGATATGATTATCTTTTAGAAGAACTGGGAGGACAACATCTACCTGCTATAGGTTTTGCTATAGGACTTGAAAGATGGGCTATTTCCATTTTTGGAGATGAAGAAAACAAAGGTATTTTAGATTTAGATAATATTTTAGATAGACTAAATCCAGATATTTTTATTGTTCTTTTAGGGAAAAAATTTTTAATAAAAGGCTTCCAATTAGCAGCTCATTTAAGAAAAGAAGATTTAAGATGTGAAGTAACTTATGAAGAAAAATCCTTAAAATCTCAACTTAAAAATGCAGATAAACTATCTGCTAAATATTCACTTATTTTAGGTGAAGAAGAATGGGAAAAAGGATCTGTAATATTAAAAAATATGAGAAAAGGTGTTCAGGAAAATATAGATTTTAAAAATTTAGAAGATCTTGCAAAAAAAATTTCTAAGAAAGTAAAAAATGAAACTTAATATTTATCCATCTAAGGATGAGTTTTTAAAATTAATTGAAAAATATAATTTAGTTCCTATTTGGCTTAATTTACCTTGTGATCTTGATACTCCTATTTCTTTATTTTATAAAGTTTTTAAGAATGAATATGGATTTTTACTTGAAAGTGTAGAAGGTGCTGAAAAATGGGCAAGATATAGTTTTATAGGAATAGACCCATTTTTAATTTTTAAAAGTAAAGGGAAAAAAATCCATATTTTAAAAAAAGAAAACAATGAATTTAATGAAAAAGAAATAGAATCTGAAAATGCTTTTTTAGAATTAAAAAAACTTGTAAAACAATTTAAAACTCCTATTTTCAAAAAACTTCCAAGATTTTCAGGAGGAG
Organism: Thermoplasmatota archaeon; assembly: GCA_029258955.1. GTDB lineage: Archaea > Thermoplasmatota > E2 > UBA202 > JdFR-43 > JAPDJP01. The sequence continues at coordinate 13,012 of JAPDJT010000003.1, read as the reverse complement.
CAGTTGGTTTTGTAAGCTATGAAAGTGTAAGATTTTTTGAGAATATACCTTGTGGAGAAGATACTCTCGGATTTACTGATTTACATTTTATGTTCCCAGAAATATTATTAGTCTATGATAGGTTTGGACATATCTTAAAGCTTATTTACAATATTTGGAAAAAAGATAATCAGGATCCTAAAGAACTTTATGAGTTTGCACTGCAGACTTTAATTAATCTAAAAGATAAAATTTATAAAGAAAAAATTTTAGAGGATTTCATTTCTAAAAAATATTCTTTTGATTTTTTTCCTGAGATCTCAAAAGAGGAATTTTTATCTATAGTAAAAAGAGCCAAAGAATATATTAAAAATGGAGATGTTATTCAAGTAGTGCTTTCTCAGAGGTTTTTTCTTGAAACAGAGGTTCCTTCATTTCTTATATATCGAGCCTTAAGAAAGGTTAACCCATCTCCTTATCTTTTTTATTTAAAATTGGGAGATGAAGTTTTAATTGGTTCTTCTCCAGAGATTTTAGTAAGAATGGAGGGAGATGTTATAGAGACAAGACCTATTGCAGGAACACGTAAAAGAGGTAAAACTGAAAAAGAAGACAAAGAGCTTGAAGAAGAATTAAAAAAAGATGAAAAAGAATTGGCAGAACATATTATGCTTGTTGATTTGGGGAGGAACGATATTGGAAGAGTATGTAAATATGGAAGTGTAGAAGTTTATGAACTTATGATAGTTGAAAGATATTCTCATGTTATGCATTTAGTTTCAGGAGTTAGAGGAAAAGCAAAGGATGAGGTTGATATGTTTGATGCTTTTTCAGCTACTTTTCCTGCAGGGACTGTTTCAGGAGCTCCCAAGATTCGGGCTATGGAAATTATTACTGAACTCGAAAAAAAAGTGAGAGGTCCTTATGCAGGAGCAGTGGGTTACTTTGGATTTTCGGGAAATATGGATTTTTGTATTACTATAAGAACATTTTTTCAGAAAAATAAAAAACTTTATATTCAAGCAGGAGCAGGAATAGTTGCTGATTCAGATCCAGAAAAAGAATATGAGGAAACTTTAAATAAAGCTAAAGCTTTATTTAAAGCCTTAGAAATAGTTAAGGAATTTTGGTAAAAATGAAAAAAATCTTAATAATAGATAATTATGATTCTTTTACTTACAATTTAGTTCAATTAATAGGAATAATGCTTAAAAAACTTTGGGAAGGAGAAATTTTAGTTTTTAGAAATGATGCTATAACTCCAGAAGAAATTTTAGATTTAAAACCAACTCATATAATTATTTCTCCTGGTCCTTGCACTCCTAAAGAAGCAGGAATTTCTGTAGAACTTATTAAAAAAGCTAAAGGTAAAACTCCTATTTTAGGAGTATGTCTTGGACATCAATGTATAGGTTCAGCTTTTGGAGCCAGAATTATAAAAGCAAAAAGACTTATGCATGGTAAAATCTCTAAAATTTTCCATGATGGTAGAGGAGTTTTTTCAGGTCTTCCCAATCCATTTTCAGGAATGAGATATCATTCTCTGGCAGTGGATTTTGAAACTTTACCATCCTTTTTTGAAATAACTGCTCGAGCTGAAGATGGGGAAATTATGGGAATAAGACATAGAGAGTTTCCTATAGAGGGGGTTCAGTTTCATCCAGAATCTATAGGAACCTCTCTTGAAAAATGGACACTTTATAAAACCCCTCCTCAAAACTGGAATTTTGAAAAAAATGATCTTCCTGAAGGAGTAATTCTTTTAAGAAATTTCCTTAGCTTATATTAGAAATGTTAAAAAAATTTCAAGAATTTTTTCAAAATTTTTTAGTATGGATTTATCTTCTTATTACAGTTCCTACTTTTAGTATAATAGCTATTATAATTAGAAAGCATTTTTTTGCACGTCTGTGGTGTAAAGGATTACTTAAGATTCTTAATATAAAAATAGAGATTATAAAAGAAAAAGAGCTACCTAAAAATATTTATGTTTTTATGAGTAATCATCAAAGCCAACTTGATATTCCAGTTTTAGAAAAAATTTTAGAACCTTATAATATTAGATTTTTAGCAAAGAAAAGTCTTTTTAAAATTCCCTTTTTTGGTTGGGGAATTAAAGCCTTAGAATATATTCCTGTTGAAAGAAAAGACCCTAAAGAGGGATTAAAAAGTGTATTAGCTTGTATAGAAAAACTTAAGAAAGGTATATCTTTGGTTATTTTTCCCGAAGGAACAAGAAGTTCTACAGGAGAACTTTTACCTTTTAAATTAGGAGGCTTTGTAATCCCTTTAAAAAGCAAAGTTAATGTAGTTCCTGTTTCAATCTGGGGAACAAGAAATATTTTACCTAAGGGTGCTCTCTGGTTTAGAAATCCCTCTAATAAAAAAGTTTGGGTTTATATAGGAAAACCCATAGAAATAAAAGATCTAAATAATAGAAATAAAGAAAGATTAGCTCAAATGGTAAGAGAAAGGATTTTAAAAGGACTTGAAATAATTAAGAAAAATAAGGAGGTTGAATAAATATGGAAGAAATTTTGGTTGTTCCTTTAGAAGAAGAGCTTAAAGAGTCTTATTTAGATTATGCTATGAGTGTTATAGTAGGGAGAGCTCTTCCTGATGTAAGAGATGGTCTTAAACCTGTTCAAAGAAGAATACTTTATGCTATGTATGAAATGGGTAATGATTGGAATAAACCCTATAAAAAGAGTGCAAGAATTGTGGGAGAGGTTATCGGAAAATATCATCCTCATGGAGATATACCTGTTTATGAAGCTTTAGTAAGAATGGCTCAAGATTTTACTATGAGATATTTATTAGTTGATGGACAAGGTAATTTTGGCTCTATTGACGGAGATTCTCCAGCAGCTATGAGATATACAGAGGTTAGATTAGCAAGAATTGCTCATGAACTTCTTGCAGATATAGAAAAAGAAACAGTTGAATTTGTTCCTAATTATGACAACACCCTTAAAGAACCTGTTGTTTTACCTTCCAAGATACCTAATCTTTTAATTAATGGTTCTTCAGGAATTGCAGTTGGAATGGCAACTAATATTCCTCCTCATAATCTTTCTGAAGTAATAGATGGTTTGTTAGCTCTTTTAAAAAATCCAAATCTGAATATCGAAGAACTTATGGAATATATAAAAGGTCCTGATTTTCCAACAGGGGCTTATATTGTAGGAAAAGAAGGTATTAAATCTGCATATACTACAGGAAAAGGATTAATAAGGCTTAAAGCAAAATATAAATTAGAAAAAGAAAAAGAAAAACTAAGAATTGTATTTACTGAAATACCCTATCAAATAAACAAAGCTAAAATTGTAGAAAAAATTGCTCAATTGATAAAAGATAAAAAAATAGATGGAATATCAGAAGTAAGAGACGAGTCTGATAGGGAGGGAATAAGAATTGTTGTAGAATTAAAAAAAGAATGGGTAGAAGCTCCACATACTATCATTAAAAAACTTTACGAAATGACACCTTTGCAAACTACTTTTGGTATTATAATGTTAGCTCTTGTTCACGAGAAACCCGAAATTTTAAGCTTAAAAGAAATTCTTCAGAATTTTCTTAATTGGCGTAGAACAGTTATTATTAGAAGAACTAAATATGACTTAAAAAAAGCTGAAGATAGAGCTCATATTTTAGAAGGATTTTTGAAAGCTCTATCTCATATAGATGAAATAATAGAACTTATTAAAAAATCAGAGAATCCAAAGGAAGCAAAAATAAAACTTATTCAGAGATTTGGTTTCACAGATATTCAGGCTCAAGAAATTTTGAATCTCAGACTTCAAAAACTTACAGCTTTAGAAAGAGAAAAAATACTTTTAGAATATGAAGAATTAAAGAGAGCTATTGGGTATTATAAGAAAATACTTACTCATGAACCAACTTTAATAAATGTAATTGAACAGGAATTAAAGGAAATTAAAGAAAAATATGGAGATAAAAGAAAAACCCAAATTATTGAAAAAGATAAAGAAGAAAGCCTAAGTTTAGAAGAAAAAATTCCTTCAGAAGAAGTTTTAGTTTTAATAAGTGAAGAAGGATACATAAGAAAGCTAAGTTTAGATACTTTCTCTTCTCAAAAAAGAGGTGGTAAAGGCAGTTTGGCTTTTTCTTCAGATGAAAAATTAAAAACAGCCTTACAAGTAGATTCTTGTTCTCGGTTATGGATATTTACTAAAAAAGGAAAAGTATATCCTCTTAATTTAAAAGAAGTGAACTTTTCTAATAGGACAGCTAAAGGTATACATATCAAGAATTTAATTCCTTATTTAGAAGGAGATATTTCTTTTATGCTTCCTTATAAAGAAAAAGGATATATTGTGCTTGTAACTGCTAAAGGAATAATAAAAAAAATTAAAGTTTCAGAAATAAAAAATCTTAGAAAAAGTGGGACTATAATAATAAAATTGAAAAAAAATGATTATTTACAAAAAGGTGTAATAACTGAGGGAGAAGATAATTTATTAATCATTACTAAAAATGGATTAACCATTCATTTTTCTGAAAAAGATTTAGGAATAACTAAAAAACAATCAGAAGGTGTGATAGGAATAAAATTAGAAAACGAAGACATAGTGGTGGATATATTAAAAACCGAGAAGCAAGGTTATTTATTTACAATTACTGAAAAAGGATTTGGTAAGAAAACACCTTTTAAAGAATTTAGAATTCAAGGAAGAGGTGGTAAAGGAGTTATTGGACATAATGTAAATGAAAAAACTGGTAAAGTGGCAGGGGCAGTAGGTTTAACAAATGGCGAAGATATTTTAATTTTTTCAAGCTCAGGAAAAGCTATAAGAATTGAGGATAAAGAAGTTCCTGAACAAAAAAGAGTTACTCGAGGTGTAAGATTGATTTCTCTTTTATTGGGAGAATATGTATCTGGAATTTCTGTAATTAAAGAAAAAAGTAAATAATTAAGATTTCTTTCTTGAAAAATAAATTTGAGTAAATTTTTTAATATGTTAAAAAAAAGATTAAAAATAACTAAAAATGCTATAAGATATGTTAAACTTACTAAAGATACAGTTTCCTGATTAGCTAAATAGATTAGAATTTATTAAAAAGAAAAGGGATAAGATAGGAGGATATATGGAACTTTCTAAAAGACTTCAAAAGATTCCGCCTTATCTTTTTGTAGAACTTGATCGTTTAAAAAATGAAAAAATTAAAGAAGGAGTTGATGTTATAGATTTAGGTATAGGGGATCCAGATATACCAACTCCTCATGAAATAGTAGAAATAGCTAAAAAAGCTTTAGAAAAATCAGAATATCATAGATATCCTTCTAATACAGGAAGTTTATTTTTTAGAAAAGCCTGTGCAAAGTATATAAAAAGAAGGTTTGGAATATCATTTGATCCAGAAACAGAAATAATAGCACTTATAGGTTCCAAAGAAGGTATTGCCCATTTTCCTATAGCTTTTATAAATCCTGATGATGTGATTTTATGTCCTGATCCTGCCTATCCTGTTTATCATTTAGGAGCTATATTTACAGATGGTGTTCCTCACTATATGCCACTTACTTGGGAAAATAACTTTTTGCCTGATTTAAGTAAAGTTCCTCAAAATATATTAGAAAGAACTAAAATTATATGGCTTAATTATCCTAATAATCCTACAGGAGCTACTGCAATTAAGGAATTTTTTAAAGAAATAATAGAACTTGCTAAGAAATATAATTTTATAGTTGCTCATGATGCAGCTTATATAGAAATGTATTATGAAGAACCACCTATAAGTATTTTTGAGATAGAAGGAGCTAAAGAGGTTGCTATTGAATTTCACAGTTTATCTAAAACTTTTTGTATGACAGGATGGAGGATAGGATTTGCGATAGGAAATAGTTTTTTAATCTCAGCTCTTGCTAAAGTAAAAAGTAATATAGACTCAGGGGTTTTCACTGCTATTCAAGAAGCAGGAGCTTATGCATTAAATAATTTAGAAAAAATCGTTCCTTCTTTAGTTGAAGTATTTAAAAAAAGAAGAGATTTTTTAGCTACAGAACTTCAAAAACTGGGTTATGAATTCAAAAAACCTAATGCTACATTCTATCTTTGGGTAAAAACTCCTAAGAACATATCTTCTCAAGAATTTTGTAAAAAAGTTCTTCAAGAGATAGGACTGGTAGTTACTCCAGGCATTGGATTTGGAAACTTTGGAGAAGGTTATTTTAGAATAGCTTTAACTGTAGGAGAAGAAAGATTAAGGGAAGCAGTTCAAAGACTATCTACCCTGCAACTTTAAAAAAAATTGTTTTAAGCTTAGGAAGTAATTTAGGTAATCGTCAAAAAAACATAAAAAGAGCTCTAAAATATCTTGAAAAATTGCCTTTAAAAATAATAAAACTCTCCCGTATTTATAAAAGTAAACCTTGGGGTTTTCAAAGCTCTAATTTTTTCTTAAATATAATCTTGCTTGGAGAAACATCACTTTCTCCTTGGGCTTTAATATTTGAGATAAAAAAAATTGAATCTAAAATGGGAAGAAAATTATTAAAAAGAAAAAATACTTATGAAGATCGTATTATAGACATAGATATAATCTTTTATGAAGATTTAATAATAGATTCAAAAACCTTAACTATTCCTCATCCCTATATGCACAAAAGAGATTTTGTAATAATACCTTCTTTAGAAGTAATATCTAACTGGGTTCATCCAATTTTAAAAAAACCTTTAATAGAAATTTATAAAGAAAGTAATTGTAAAATTTTTGAATAGGTTTAAAGTAAAACATATGAAATTTTTGATTTGTGTAGCTCTTTTAATTTTTATTTATTGGTATTTTTTTAAAAGAAAAAAAAGACTTCTTTTAAATAAACCCAAAGAATCAGTTACAGAATTTGTTTTAGATGAAAATTGTCAAACTTATATTAGAAAAGAAGAAGCTATAAAGGTAGAAATTAATGGAAAAAAATATTATTTTTGTTCAAAAAAATGTTTAAATGATTTTTTACAAAAAAAGCTTAAACTTCAACCATAACTTCTTTAAGTGTTTCAATTTCATCAAGAGCTTTTCCTGCTCCTATAGCTACACAAGTAAAAGGATTTTCAGCGATCCTTACTTCTAAACCTGTTTCTTGAGTAATTAATTTATCTAAATTCTTAAGAAGTGCTCCTCCACCAGAAAGAACTATTCCCCTATCTACCATGTCTGCAGCTAATTCTGGAGGAGTTTCTTCTAAAACTTGCTTAATAACCTGTAAAATTAAATCTATAGGTTCTCTAATAGCTTCTTGAACTTCTTTAGAAGAAAGAGTAATAGTTTTAGGTATACCTGTTACTAAATCTCTGCCTTTTATTTCTATAGTTTCATAAGGTTCTTCAGGCAAAACATTTCCTATTTGAATTTTTACATATTCTGCAGTAGCCTCTCCAATAAGCAAATTGTATTTTCTTTTAATATATTGAGAAATAGCTTCGTCAATTTTATCTCCTGCTACTTTTAAAGAATGACTAACTACAATTCCGCCTAAGGAAATAATAGCAACTTCAGTAGTTCCTCCACCTATATCTACAATCATATTAGCCAATGGTTCTGTAACAGGAAGTCCTGCACCTATTGCTGCAGCCATAGGTTCTTCAATTAAATAAACTTCTCTAGCTCCAGCTCCTTCAGCACTTTCTTTAACAGCTCTTCTTTCAACTTGAGTTGTTCCAGAAGGGACACTTATAATAACTCTTGGCTTTACAAAATATCCTCTGTTATGAACTTTTTGAATAAAATATTTTATCATAGCTTCTGTAACCTCAAAATCAGCAATAACTCCTTCTCTTAATGGTCTTATAGCTTTTATATTTCCTGGGGTTTTGCCAAGCATTTTTTTGGCTTCTTCACCTACAGCTAAAACTCTTTTATATCTTCCATCTTCTTTTATTGCAACTACTGAAGGTTCTGTAAGAATTATTCCTTTACCTTTTAAATAGATTAAAGTATTTGCAGTTCCAAGATCTATAGCTAAATCTTTAGAAAACCAATTTAAAAATTTAGATAACATCTTTTTTCTCCTTTTATATTTTAAATATTATTAAAAATAATTTTAAATTAGTTTTTAAATTTTAAAAGGAGATAACTACAAAAGGACCAAAACCTTTTAAATTGCTATTTACTGGCAAAAATATAAGTTTTTCTGGCATTTTATGATAAAAATATCCAGCTAAAGCACATAAGATAGCATCCAAAATTCCTTCAATAAGTTTAAGTTTAAATTCTATACAGAGCTTAAATTTATTTTTTAACCAATCAAGTAAAAATTTTTCATTTTTATCAAGATTTTCTTTTTTATAAAAAAAAGCAAGATCTTTTTTTTCTTCAGGAAGACAGAAATAAAAACTTGCTCTTGGATGAGTTTCAATTATAGTTCCACAGTAAGGAGAAAGAGCTTCACTAAGAAGTAATGCTCTTATAGGCACAGCCATAAGTGTATGATAAGAGACTACCCAAGATTTTGCTTTTTTTGGAAGCATGCTTTTAAGTGCTTTATCTGATGTTCTAAATCCTTTTTTATCTTTTAAAGAAAAACTTAAAGGAGCGTCTATTCCTACTGCTAAAACCTTATTTTTTTCGCAAAATTCTATTATTGGAAAAAAATCTTTTATATAAGAAGGATTAGAAGGAGATTTTAAGGATAATAAAGGACATATTTTTAAGAAATCTTTATCTTTTTTTAAAGCCACAACCCATGTATTTTTACTACCTGCAATATCTATTCCTAAAAAATAAAACATATATTAAATTTTTAAAATTATGAAAAAAATTAAAGATTATCCCTTTTCCATTTTAATTAAAATTAAAAAGCCTTCAAGATATCTTGGAGAGGAGCCATTTTATTCTAAAAAAGATTGGGAAAAGACTCAATTAAAAATTTGTTTAGGTTATCCTGATCTTTACGAAATTGGTAGATCTCATCTTGGAATTAATATTTTAGCTTTTTTAATTAATAAACATCCTGATTATTTAGCTGATCTTGTTTTTTCTGTAGCTCCAGATTTTGAAAAAGAATTAAAAAAAATAAAATTCCCTCTTCTTAGTTTAAATTATAGAAAACCTTTAAAAGAATTTGATATAATTGGAATAACTTATCCTTACGAACTTTCAGTAACAGGTATTTTAAATATCTTAGATCTATCAGGAATACCATTTAGAGCTATTCACAGAAAAGAGGAAGATCCTATTGTTTTAGGAGGTGGACCAGGTTGTGGAAATCCGGAACCAATTGCTGAATTTTTTGATGCTATAGTAATAGGAGATGGAGAAGAGATTATTTTTGAAATTCTTGAAAAAATAAAATGGTGGAAGAAAAATTACAAAAAGAAAAATAAACTTTTAGAAGAACTTTCTCAAATTGAAGGAGTATATGTTCCAATTCTTAAAAATAAAGTAAAAAGAAGAATAATAAAAGATTTAAATAAAAAAGAATATTTCTGGGAATTTGGTATTCCCCTTATTCCTTTAGCTCATGATAGAATTCCTCTTGAAGTAGCTCGTGGTTGCACAAGAGGTTGCAGATTTTGTGAAGCAAGTTTTTATTATCGTCCTGTAAGAGAAAAGACTCCAAATTATATCATAGAACAGATTGAGAAAAATATTAAGAACACAGGTTATACCGAAATTTCTTTAATGTCTCTTTCAATAGGAGATTATACTCTTTTAAAAAATTTGTTAAATCTTTTAAAAGAAAGATTTTATGAGAAAGAAATTTTTAGGAAATATGCTTTTTCTATGCCATCCTTAAGGGTAGGAAGTATTGATGAAGAAATTTTAGAGTTTATAAAACTTGGGAGAAAAAGTGGTTTAACTTTTGCACCAGAGGCAGGAACAGAAAGATTAAGAAAAGTTATAAATAAAGATATAAATATAAAAGGGCTTTTTAGAGATATAGGAATTGCATATAAACTTGGATGGAAAAGAGTAAAACTATATTTTATGATAGGACTTCCAACAGAAAGAGAAGAAGATTTAGAAGGAATAGTTAAAATTTATAAGAATATTAAAAAATTTTTCCCAAAAATAAATATAATTATTTCAGTTTCTACTTTTATTCCTAAAGCACATACACCCTTTCAGTGGGAAAGACAGATATCTCTTGAAGAAACTTATGAAAAAATAAATTTTTTGAAAAAAAGGCTTAAAAAAGCATTGAAATACCATCAGCCTGAGCAAAGTTTTTTAGAAGGTGTTATTGCAAGAGGAGATAGAAATTTAGCAAACTTAATAGAAGAAGTTTATAGAAGAGGAGCAAGACTTGATGGATGGAAAGAATATTTTGATTTTGCATTATGGAAAAATACAGCAAAAGATTTAGGAATAAATTTAGAAAATTATTTGAGAGAAAGAAAACAAGAAGAAGAACTTCCATGGGATCACATAGATTTAAGAATTTCGAAGGGATTTTTAATAAAAGAAAGAGAGAAAGCATATAAAGAGGAGATTACAAAAGATTGCAGATGGGAAAAATGTAATCAATGCGGTAGTTGTAATGGAGAAATTAAAAATATACTTATTAAAGATATTGTTAAAGATATTGAAGATATTAAAAATTTTAAAAAGAAAATTTCCAAAGAACAGAAAGTTTCCCTTTTTGAAGAAAAGAAAGAAGTTTGGTATGAAATTTATTATACCAAAAAGGGAAAAGCAATTTTTCTTTCTCAATTAGAAATAATAAGGCTTTTTATTTTGTATTTTAATCGTTTAGGGATACCACTTGTTTATACTTCAGGATTTCATCCTCACCCTAAAATGATAGTAAATAATGCTTTACCTGTAGGGATAATTTCAGAAAAAGAATTTATAGCTTTTGCTATATATAAGAAAGGGCTTTCTAAAAAACTCAAAAATCTTAAATTATATAATGGTTTGAAAATTAAGGAAATTTATGAAAGAGAAGAAAAACCTTCATGTCCTAAAAAAGACAAAATAATTTTTAAAATTATTCCAATTTTTAAAAATAATGTTTTAGATAAAATTTTTGATAATGAAGTAAAAATTGAAAAAGAAAAAAATTTTTATAGAATTATAGTTTCTAAAAATAATTTTTCTATTTTGAAATTTTTAAAAGAAAAAGTAAAATTTAAAAATCCATTAGAATACTTTATAATTAAAAAAGAAGTTTAAAAATGGCACAAATTCTTTTAGTTGATGATGACAAATTTGTTTTAAAGGTTCTTTCTAAACTAATAAAAGAAAAGATAGGAATAGAAACAGTGCTTGTGATGAATTTTGAAGAATTAGAAAAAGCATTAAAAGAGAATACTTATTTATTATCTATTTGTGATTATCATCTTCCAGATGCAGAACATGGAGAAGCCATTGATTTTTTAATAAAAAATAAAGTTCCTACCATTGTTTTAACTGCATCTTATGATGAGAAACTTAGAGAGGAGATTCTTGAAAAAGGTGTGATAGACTATTTAGTTAAAGGTATACCTAATATAACAGATCATATTATCTATGCTGTTTCCAGGGCTTTAAGGAATAAAAAAACAAAGATCCTTATTGTAGATGATTCTCAAGCAGACAGGCTTTTAATGAAAAAAATTTTAAAAAATATGCTTTTTCAAGTATTCGAGACATCGCGAGGTTCAGAAGCTTTAGAAATATTAAATAAATATCCAGATATTAGATTAATGATTTTAGATTATTATTTGCCAGATGAAGATACTGTTGAACTTATATATTCTATTAGAGAAAAGTTTAAAAAAAATGAAGTAGGAATTATTGTAGTTTCAGGAGTTATTAAAACTAATATGATACCTGTTCTTTTAAAAGCAGGTGCTAATGATTTTCTTAGTAAGCCTTTTAGTAAAGAAGAATTTATGGTAAGAGTAAATAACACTATAGAGATGTTAGATATTATAAATGAATTAGAATTTTATGCATTTAAAGATCCTCTCACAGGTCTTTATAATCGGAGATATTTTTTTGAAGAAGCTCCAAAGTTATGGAAACTTGCTAAAAGATATGGTTTTAAATTAGCTTGTATAATCATAGATATAGATGATTTTAAAAAAATTAATGATACTTATGGACATGATATAGGGGATGAAGTTTTGAAAGATTTTGCTAAACATTTGAGAAATTTTTTTAGAAGAGAGAGTGATTTAATTGCTCGCACAGGAGGTGAAGAATTTACTTTATTTATAAGGTATGAAAAAAAAGAAAAGCTTTTAGAATATTTAGAAAAATTTAGAAAATATATAGAAGAAAATATATTAAAAATTACTGTATATTTGAAAGATTTAAAAGAAGATTTAAAAATTAAATATACTATATCTATGGGAGTTGAGTTAGATCTTAAAGATTCTTTAAAGGAAATGGTAATTTTTGCAGATCGTAAACTTTATGAATCAAAAAACAAAGGTAAAAATTGCATAACTTTTTAAAGTATTAGATATTTGATAAAATTTAGAATTTAAAGAGGTCTTGACAAAAAATTTTATAAGATTATAATTGTATATTGCTGTCTTTAAGATCTTTGAATAACTCTTGACAAAATTAAGATTAATTTTATAATTTAAATTTAGGTTAATTATGTTCTTTGAAAATTGAATAGCGTCCGTAATGGGGCCCTATAAGTATTAATGTTTATAAATTTTTCCTGAGGGTTTGATCCTGGCTCAGGGCGAACGCTAGCGGCGCGCTTAACCCATGCAAGTCGTGCGGGAAAGGGAGTTTTCTCCCAAGTACCGCGGCAGACGGGTGAGTAATACGTGAGTAACCTATCCCCGGGTCTGGGATAACCATCCGAAAGGATGGCTAATACCGGATAAAGTCACCAAGCGCAAGCTTGGTGATGAAAGGGGGCCTCTGCATAGCAAGCTCCTGCCTGGGGAGGGGCTCGCGGCCCATCAGCTAGTTGGTGGGGTAACGGCCCACCAAGGCTAAGACGGGTAGCCGGCCTGAGAGGGTGGTCGGCCACACGGGCACTGAGACACGGGCCCGACTCCTACGGGAGGCAGCAGGGGGGAATCTTGGGCAATGGGCGAAAGCCTGACCCAGCGACGCCGCGTGG
>JAPDJT010000029.1 GCA_029258955.1 Thermoplasmatota archaeon | reverse complement strand
TCGGAGGATTGGAAACGAGGAGATTGTTATTCACGAGATATAAGAAAAAGTCAATGAGAATGAAGCACATAATTGCCATGGCAATTGTTCATAACATAAACACTTACATGGCAATTTCTTCATTCATTCTGATTTTTTCGACAACCTCGAAATAGGAAAAAGATTAAAATTTTTTATGAACAAACTCTTGAGGTAAAGAGAAATGCAAAATTTAGTTGATGTCTCCTTAGCGACCATAGTAGAATTTGAACAAAACGAAAAAGTAAATGAGAAATGATGTAATATATAACAGAAAATAAGATGGCTTTCTAAGTAACTTATATACACAATAGAAGATGGCTATTCAGCTACCCAAGCAAGGAGAAGTATCGGAAGGAGGGGCAATAAAATTGCTGTCAATGTTAGAATAATTAGTTGTTTATGTTTTTCTTTCATTCTCTATATTCCATAAGCCAAGGAAAATAAAATACTTTTGAAAATCTCGTGGCAATTTTTGGTGATTTTATATGACGTTATGAGGGGATGGTATTGTTATAAGATTAGTCCGCAACAGTAATTTCTAATCTCTATTCTTTTAAATTTACTCTCTGCATATTCAATTGCTTTTTTTGAAGGTGTAGCCATCTCATTTATTCCCATATCTATTAAATCAATGTCAAGGCTGCGAGGACGCATGCACCCTATGGAAACTTTGAAATTATCTTTTGCATATCTTACGAATTCTAAAACCTCTTCTTTACTAATCTTGACTTTCTCAAATGGAGTTTTTGTTGTGGGAACTACAATATTTAAAACCAATTTTTCTATTTCATTTTTGTATTTCTTTAACTCATCCAGCACATCATATTCCTCAACCTTTCCAAAATTTAATCCTATTGTAATATGAGGAACTGCCTTTACACCAGCATTGAGCAATTTATCCATATTTTCAAAATAATCTTCAGTTGAAGCATTTAATCCAAAAACATTTTTTATGGCATTTTCAGATGGTAAATCAATAAAGGCTACATGACAAGCATTTGCAATTTCTTTTGAAAGCTCATCATCAACAAATCCAGGATGAACGGCAATATAAAATCTATTTTTTAATTTTTTAAGTGTTGGGAGCATTTCTTTTAAGCCAATTAATCTTCCTTCTTTATCAAATCCCCCACTAATCAAAAATCCAATACCATTGTAATTTTTTGCAAATTTTACGAGTTTCTCTCCTTCATCTATTGTTTTCATCTGTTTCAGATATTTTCCCATACAATGCTTGCAATTTAACTTACAAGTTGATATTGCTATAGGAATAAAATTTGGCTTCGGAAAATAAAAAATCATCTTAATCCCAAGAAATTCATGAAAATTTCCTTTCCATATTGAGTATGCTCTACCTCTGGGTGAAATTGTAAGCCATACAATGGCTTATCTTTATGCTTCATTGCCTGCACTTTACAGTTGGCAGAAGAAGCAAGCAAAATAAAGTTTTCTGGAATCTTTGTCACTTCATCATTATGACTTTCCCACACTATAAATTTCTTTGGTAGACTTTTAAAAAGCACATTTTCTTCCAACACCTCAATTTCTACTTTCCCATATTCTGGCACTTTTGCAGGTTTTACTTCCCCTCCAAAAAAACGAGCCATATATTGATGACCAGCACATATGCCTAAAATAGGCACTTCAGCATAAGCCAAATATTCATCGCAATTTCCAAGCTTATCTTGCAACCCAATTCTCGGCGCTCCACCAGACAGCACTAATGCATCCGCATCTTTTAATTTTTCTAAAGGGGTTGTGTTTGGGACTATCTCTGCATCAACACCAATATAGCGGAGCATCCTCCATTCTCTATGAGTCCATTGCCCTCCATTATCTATGACATATACTTTCATTATAAGAAAAACTGCAGACAATATAAAAATTTCATATTGGAATAGTTAGATGTTACATCCTATTTCATTAATTTTTATTGTTCTCATCGAACAAAATTGTTCATGTGGAGCAAAGTTTTTAAAGGAATAGGCAATATATTGACGCATGAGAAATTCTACAGAAGAGTGGGAAGAAAAAGGAAGGTTTGCAAATCTTATAATTCTCGGGTGCGGAAATAAGAGAAGATTGGTAGATAGAAAAGGAAGGCTTATTTTGGAATATATTATGGATTAATTTTTAGATGATCTATTTCAGAGATAAATGATTTTATATCAATTAGAGGGGTTTTATCAATCACATCTATATTTTCAACAATCCTATTTGATTCGGTCTCCTCAGACTCCTTGTAGCAAATACACTTTTTCCATTGACAAGCAATTCATATTCTTTAGACAGATGAAAGTAATAAGAAGTATAATATGCCTTCTCTACACTCTTCAAAAATCTAAACAATTCTTTCTGTATTAGAATAAATTGTTTAAAAGGGTATGAATTATGGCTATTCGTTTGAAGAACATAAAAAGAGGGAGCGAGGCTTAAAAATTTAAAAATTACCAAAAATAATTTTTTTAGCCCATTCTAACTTTTTTTTCTTTGCCTCTAAATCTTTTCTTTCTTTTTGTTTTGGTTTATCAAAATTGAAACCAATTAGCTTTATTTTTTTTGCATTAAAATGTTTTGCAATGCAATAAGCTCTATCTCCATCTGTAAATCCTCCAAAATTGTATATTCCATTAAAGGGTTCTGCTTGCGTTGTAAGCATAATTTTTCCTTTAAAGCAGGAAAGATATTTTTTTAATGCATTAATATTGTCTCCATGTGCATGTATTATAACTATACTTCCTTTTTCATTTGCTTTTATAATATCATTAACATTTCCATCTAAATCAGTTGTTATAATATCTGGCAAAATGTTATTGGAAAGTAAAATTGTTGTAGCCTCATCTGCTGCAATAATAATACCTTCTATTTCATTCAATTCTTTTTCTAAATTTTCTCCAGCTCCACATATGCTAACAACTTTTCCATTCAACATTTTTCCTAAATCCTCTGGCAAAACATTACCTTTTGCAATTTTAACAGCTATTCTGGCTGCTTCCTCATCTTTCTTTCTGTCATATCCAAATTCTTGCAATATTTTTTCATAAATAGGCTTCCATTCTTGCCAGTTCATTCCCATTCTATAGTGGCAGGAGGTTTATTAGAAATATCATAAACTACTCTATTCACTTCCTTAATTTCATTTGTTATACGGGTTGCAATTCTTTCCAATAAATCATGAGGAAGTTTTGAATAGGAGGCTGTCATTGCATCTACGCTATCAACGCATCTTATAGCTATCGTGTATCCATAAACTCTTATATCTCCTCTAACCCCTACACTTCTTACTGGCAATAAAACAGCAAAATATTGCCATGGCTTCTCAATGATGCCTTTTTTATATGCTTCTTCAATTTCTTCCTCTACAATTGCACAAGCTTCTCTAACAATTTCTATCTTTTTCTCATCTACCTCGCCAATAACACGTACTGCTAATCCTGGTCCTGGAAACGGCTGTCTTTCTGCAACTTCCAAACCAAGATATCTAGCTACTTGCCTTACTTCATCTTTATATAAATCCCGCAATGGCTCAACAACTTTAAGCTTCATATCTGGCGGTAATCCACCAACATTATGATGTGTTTTTATTGTATCCCTAAGCCCCCCTCCACTCTCAATCCAGTCTGGAGCTATTGTTCCCTGTATTAAATACTCTGCTTTTTTTCCTTTTGCAATCCTTTCAAAAACTCTTACAAATTTTTCTCCTATTATTTTTCTTTTCTCCTCTGGATCACTTACCCCTTTCAAAGCATTTAAAAACTCTTCCTTTGCATCAGCATATACAAAATCTAAGTCCATTTTTTCAAATAATCTTTTTACAAATTCTCCTTCCCCTTTCCTCATTAAACCAGTATCAACATATACTGCAGTCAAATTCTTTCCCAAAGCCATGCTTCCCAATTTTGCAGCTACAGTTGAATCTACTCCCCCAGATACAGCAATAATTGCTTTTCCTTTAACTTCCTTTTTTAAATTTTCAACAGCTTCCTTAACAAATTTTTCCGCATCAAACATATCTTTCCCTCATCTCCTGCCTATATTCTTCCAATTTTTTCTTCAATTCCTCATCTTTCAAAGCCAAAATTTCTATTGCAAGCAAAGCAGCATTGTCTCCTCTGTCAAGCCCAACAGCAGCCACAGGAATTCCCGGAGGCATCTGAACAATAGAAAGAATTGCATCTAAATTCAGTTTGCCTGAAACAGGCACACCTATAACTGGCTTTGTTGTATAAGCTGCCAAACTACCTGGCAAAGCTGCAGACAAACCAGCTATTGCAATAAATACATCTGCATCTTTGCTGGCTATTTCCTTTATTTTCTCTGGTGTTCTGTGGGCAGAGGCATAATAAACTTCATATTCCACACCAAATTTTTCAAAAATATCTATGGCTTTTTTGCCTACAGCTTCATCACTTTTTGATGCCATTACAATTATTACTTTCATGTTTATGAAGTCTCATAATAAATAAAAGCTTGTCGATAATGAAATGCTTTTGTTTTGATTTTGCTCACCCACAACCTTACAAGATTTAATCAACCAACACAACTTATCCTAAGTTCTCCTTCATACCCATCGTATATCAGAGGATTCTGAGAGAATATTTCTCCATTCATTATATTCATTGTCTTCTCTGCTGCATAGGGAAATGTCCTCTGAAATCCAGCCATCATTGCAAAACTATTCATATTCTTCATAAAATTCTATTATTTCTTCTTCTGTTGGTATTTTGCATCTTTGCCATACATTTATTACATCTTTAAGCTCTTTTTCTTTTCTCTGTCCAGCGAATAAGTTTCTAAGGAATTCTGTCCTTTCTTCAATATCTCTCTTTATAAAGGCGATAATTTCTTCTGGAGAATAATATCTTAATAAATTGAATCTCTTGCCAAAATTTTTCATTCCATGCTTTTCTTCAAGCTCTTTAGGATGAGGAATTAAGTAACCAAATGCTGGATGGCGGAGCCATTTCTTTATTTTTCTCTTCTCCACCAGATATATTAGCTTTTTTGAATCCTCCACCTTTATTTTTTCTCCTTTGCCTGTAGCATTTCCATTTAAATCATGTTCTCCAACGTAGCCTGTATTTACAACGAAAAACACTAGCTTTCCATCTAAATCTAGCCCTAAATCTTCATATGCTTTAAGCTTCAAAAATGCCTGCTCTGCCTGCTCCCTAGCCATAAAATCTGTTGCTGAATATACTCTCACTCTCTGCCCAACTACTCTTCCTTCTATAGCAGAAGTTATTACACTCTCGCAAGCAGAATCTAAAGCAACAGCCATATTTGCATCTGTTATCCTTATTATTGGTTCTAGAATGTCAAATCTTCTAAAACTCAATCCTTCTGCCTCCAAATATTTTTCTCTTCCCCAGTTTTTATTTAAATCACTGAATTTAAAAATAAATCTTCCATTTGTTGTTTTGCTTTCTTCATAACAATTGCATTTTAAGCATCCTACTTTACCAACTGCAACAGGAACAATAACATTATATCCTTTTATTCTCTTTTCCACATATTTTACCCCTTCACAATCAATATTTAAAGCCAATACAATTGCTCCTTCCCTGGATTTCATCAATCCTTTCCATTCTGGGCTTTTTTCATTTAACCCTTCTGATTTTGCAAAACTCCCTGCTTCAAGTCCTATTAATTTTATTTTTGTTATCTTACCATTCTCATAAATTGGCATTCCAACTAAGGCATCGTCTTGCTCTATATTTTCACCTACAGTCAAAGTTGTTTTTCCTGTTCCGCTCAAGCCTTTTAGAATTCTTCCGTTGCAACAACCAGCATGATATGATATTAAGCCATCTTCCTCAGCTTTATTCCATACCATAGTCAAATTTGGTTTTTTGAAAGCACCTCCAAAGTAGTCAATATTTAGATTCAAAACCTTTCTTACATCTTTATCAATTTCTGTAAAATCAAACAGGGTTAATGGCTCATTGTTATAATCCCAAAATTCTTTTACTTCTTGAATAAATTCTTCTGGCAATCCTTCTGGAATAATATAATTTATGCAAGATATTCTAATATTTTCTGGAGGGAAAATCATCAATTTCCCCATCCATGAAATGTATGCTGAATGGGGATTTTCAATGCTTGTTATAACTTTTATGCCAACTTTATATCCATTTTCACCTTGCACCCCTTCCTGTATAATTTTGTCTGCTCTCCTTAAATACTTTTCAGCAATCTCAAATAAGTGTTTTCCAATCTCGACATCAAAATATCTCTGTCCTTTACCAAGTTTATAGTCAGGAGGTACCATATAAAAAACTCTGTCTGGGCGCCTTCCTTTTTGGCGGGAGGCAAAAAGGTACTGGCCATCTTTAGTTACAACATAATAAGGCTTAAGGAATTCCTTAAAGAATTCATCGCTTGGGTTGTAAATTTGCATAGAGTAATAACTGCACTATATACAATATTTTCCCGGTATTTTTGGGAAGAGAGTTGTATATCTTATGTCTTCAAATCCACAAATATATCTTATTAGCCTCTCTATACCTATACCAAATCCTGCAGATGGGTAAAATTTTGCTATTCTAGCAATTTGCAAATAAGCATAGAAAGCTTGCAAATTCATGCTCTTTTCTTCCATTCTCCTAACTATTCTTTCATATTCATATTCTCTCTCGCCTCCAGACAAAGCCTCCCCAAATCCCTCTGGATAAATTAAATCCATATCAACTAACCATCCTTTTCTATCTTCATATTCCTTATCATAAAATTCTCTCTTCCATTTTGGGAAATCTATAATCCAAAATGGCTCTTTCTCTTCTTTGGATAGCATCTCCTCATAATCTTTGCCATATTTATTATAAGCTTCTTCGAAACTTATTCTTTTGAATGGCTTTGATGGAATTTTTATTTCTCTTCCCAAAATCTCAAGCTCTTCTTTGCATTCCTCCCTCAATTTTTTAAATAAATGGATTAACATATCTTCTGCTAACTCCATAACATCTTCTCTACTTGCATTTCTTACTTCTAAATCAAGCTGTGTAAATTCTGCTAAATGTCTCCCTGTTTTTTCTAAATCTTTTAGCTCAAGCCTTATGTTGGGAGAAAAGCAAAAAATTTTTTCTAATGATAGCAAAGCCAACTGCTTATGAAAAATCATGCTTTTAGTCAGATAATATTTATTTCCATAGTAATTTATCTCTCCATCAAAAACAGGATGAGCCAATGGATCTGTTATAGGAGAAATGATAACAGGAGCTATTTCCACAAATCCTCTTTCCAGCAAGAAATCACTTAATATCTTCCTAACTTTGCTTCCAATTTTTACAGCTATCTTCGCCCTCTCATCAACTTGAAAATATATTTCTTCCAGCATAATTCTGATTTTATTTGATATATTTATTCATTTTGATGGGAATTTTGTAAATTTGTCAAAAAAATAACAAAATTTATATAAAAATTTGTCATTTTGACATATGGATGAAAAGGATTTTGCAATTTTAGAAAAACTTATGGAAAATGCGAGAAAGCCAGTTAAAGAAATTGCAAAAGAAGTTAAGCTTCCAAGAACAACAGTAGCAGAGAGAATTAAAAAGTTAGTTAATAAAGGCATAATTAGGAAATTTACCACTATCCTAAATTATGAAAAAATTGGAATGCCAATAACAGCTTTTATCCTCGTTTCCTTTATACCCAATCCAGATATATCACAAAGAGAGTTAGCAAGAGAAATTTCAAAAATAGAAAATGTTAGGGAAGTCTATATCATTGCAGGAGAATGGGATTTATTGCTTAAAGTTAGAGGAAAGGATATGGAAGAAATAGGAAAACTTGTATTAGATAAACTTAGAGGTATGAAAGGTGTTGGCAAAACAATAACTTGCACTTGCTTTAGTGTCATAAAAGAAGAAATGTGAGATTATTAATGAAAGGAGTGTTGGCAGATTGCTTATAAATAGCCACCATGGAAAAATATGAAAAATAAGGGGTTGATGAAAAATTAAAATGAAATGAATGTTGTTATGGCATATTTTCTCATGTGATAACAGCCAATGGCAATAATTCATTCATTCAACACACCCGGAAAATAATTTGTTATTGGCTTTACATCATAAGAGAATTATCCTGCAACATCTTATTGCATGGAAGAAATTTACTATGGCAACATTCAATTTCATTTTCAACAGTCTCAAATTGGTATTGCAACAAAAAATATAATTAGATACTGCTTTTTCTTTCATGAAAAGGATAGTTGTAGCCATACTGGTTTTTGCATTATTACCATCACTTACAGGCTATAATAGCGTAAAAATTTCACAAAATGTGGGGGGACAAGAAGAGATAATATATTCCGAGGCTGTCTCTGGCTACTTAATGCAGGCTGGTTATCCAGTTTTGCCATATATAGCAAAAACTTATGAATTTCCGCTCGGAACAAAAATAGAAGTAAAAGTAGAAGTTATGGAAATAGAAGAAAAGGAAGTAGATAAAATTAAAATTGCAAATCCTCCGAAAATTGATGGACTCGAGGACATAAAACTGAATTTTAAGCCAAAGGAATTTGAAATATATCCTCAGAAATGGTATGAGTATAGCATTGGAATAGGAAGAAGAAACGGAAAATTAATGACTATCTTAAATCTATATCTTTATCCAAATAGAGTAAGGAAAGACGGCATTCTTTTGCATGCAAATAAATTTGCTATTAAAATAAATCATGACAAAATTTATTCATATAGCTGTAAAGATGAATATGATTTGGTTATAGTTTATCCTCAGAAATGGGAAAATTCTTTAATTCCATTAAAGGAGCATAAGGAAAAATATGGAATAAGAACTCTTATGATGCCAATTGAAGAAATTTTGTCTAAGTATGAAGGAAGAGATGATGCAGAGAAGTTGAAGTATTTCATTAAAGATGCTTTGGAGGAATATGGAATAAAATATGTTTTGCTTGTTGGAGGAAGAAAATTTGGATTTAAAGAGGAATGGTATGTGCCAGTTCGCTATAGCCATTTAAACGATGGCTCAAATTGGGAGGCAAGTTATCTTTGCGACTTATATTTTGCAGACATATATAAATATGAAGATGGAAAACCAGTTTTTGATGACTGGGATAGCAATGGAAATGGAGTGTTTGGCGAGTGGAGCTTCAAAGGAAAAGATTATCTAGATTTATATCCAGATGTATATATTGGAAGATTACCATGTAGAAATGAAAAAGAAGTAAAGATAATGGTTGATAAAATTATTACATATGAAACCCAACCATTTGAAGAATTTTACAATTTTATTCTTGTTGCTGGAGATTCATACAATGATAGCCATGGATTCATTGAGGGGGAGCTTGCAACATGGGAAGCATATAAGCAATTAAGCAATAAGTTTAAAGCCATAAAAGTCTGGGCTTCTGAAGTTGATTTAAATGCAAAGAATATAGGAAATGCTTTAAATGGTGGAGCTGGCTTTGCTTATTTCTGTGGGCATGGCAATCCAATGAGTTGGAGTACCCATGAGCCATATAACTTTGATGAGTGGGAAGATGGCTACCAAATATGGGATATGCCTTTCTTAAAAAATGGATATAAGTTACCCATTGTTGTAATAGGAGGTTGTCATAACAGCCAATTTAATGTTTCAATTTTCAATTCATTTGACAAAGAAAAAATATGGAAGGGAGAAAATGCCCCAGAATGCTGGAGCTGGTGGCTTACAAGGAAAATAGGAGGGGGAGCAATAGCAACGATAGGCAATACTGGATTGGGCTATCATGGAAGCGAAGATGAAAATAATGATGGAATAGCAGATTATCTGCAGGTTTTAGACGGCTGGCTTGAAATAAATTTCTTCAGGCTCTACAATGAAGGCATAGACATGCTTGGAATGCTTCATGGAGAGACGCTGTCAGGATTTATAGATACATTTCCTGGAGATGATAAAATGCCCCTCAAAGATACAATAGATATAAAGGTTGTTCAAGAATGGTGTTTGTTAGGAGATCCAAGTTTAAAAATAGGAGGATATTAAGGTAGAATTGAATAAAAAAATGTTGCTATAATTACAACTGCAATTGCTGGAGGGAGAAGGAGCTTATATGCCTGTAAAAATTTTGGCTTAAAGTAGTCATAGGTTAGAACAACACATGGATGAATAGGAGAAATAAGATATCCCATAAAGGATGATACATAAAGCAAGGCAACCATATTAATGCTATCTAAAAATGGAAATAAAATTGGATAAAGAATGCCTACCGCCGCTAGATTATGAGCTGTAACTAAACCAATTATGAAAGAAAGCAATGCTATTGTAATAAAGCTTGGCATATGAATAAGATGTGTTGAAATTATTTGAGGGATACCAGTTTCAAATATGATGTTCTTTAAAAGCATAATACCATATATTGCAATAGCTAAGGTAATTGAAATGCCTTTTTTCAACATTGCAAACTCTCTTTTCTTTGCCATTATTAATGCTACAGCTATACCAATTGGCAAAGAAATTAAAAAAGCTGAATATGTAGAGATGAAAAAAGATAGAGGTGTTGCAATTGAAACTGGAATGATGATGGGCAATAGCCCTTTATATTCTGATTGTACCGCCACCTTTTTTTCTTCTTCAACAGCCTTTACTTTCCTAACAAAAAAATAACCTACAATAAAAAGGAGAAAAAATATGGGAATTTGCATAACAATAATCATAAATATGTTGTAGCCTGATAAATCTGCCAGCAATACTAAGGGAGTAGCTAAAGGAAATATAATGAACCATATGTGGCGGTACCATAAATTTATTGCCATTAACAATTCCTTTTTCACATTTGCAACCTTTCCATGTATATCAATGAGAGGAGCAGAAAGCAACGCTCCGCCTGGCACAGGAAGCAATCCAAGTATAGAAGGAATGGCAATAAGCATTCCTTTATATGATAGCTTTTGCTTCATTGTATTTATAACTCCTTCAAGTAATCCACTTTCTTGCAAAATTACTGCAAGCATTTTTATCATAACAACTATTGCTATTAAAGCAAGCACTTTAAAATCTGTTGCAGTTTTTATAACAATATTCAAAAATTTATCTGGGATGGACATTGAAAGTATTATTGAGCCTAGTAAAATTGCTATTGCAAAATTTTTTCTATTTGCTACCAATGCAATTATTATTCCAAATGAAATTATAAGCAAAGCCAGCAAAAAATAATCATTCATTTTATTCTCCTCTGCTTTCCCCTTCCCAACAAAACAACTCTTGAATCTTCTCTTTCAGCTTCAATTTCATAGCCAAGTAGCTCTGCCAGCTTTTCTCCAAATTTTTTTATTTCTTCATGACTTGGCATATTATCAAGCTTCATTCTCTGGCGAGAATACCCTACAAACATATAACCTTTTGGTTCAATAAACCATGGATTTGCTCTTTCATCTAACTTTGCATATTCTTTTTCATGTCCCAAGTTCCAATATTTTACCAATGTATGCCTTATCACGGTTCTTGTATCTAAGCTATTTAATAACTCAAGTGTTTCCATTAATTTTTCCCATCCTTTAGGCACTAAAGGACAACACAATTTCTTATAAATTTCTTCATTTGGCGCAGCAACAGTAACGTAAAGTTGCTTTGGCAATACATCCATCTCCTCCAATGCTTTTGGATTTGTTCCATTTGTCACCAAAAACGTAGTCATTCCTCTTTTATGGCATTCTTCAAAAAAATCACTAAGATAGGGATATAATGTTGGCTCCCCTGTCAATGAACAAGCAACATGCTTTGGTTCCATAGCTTCCTTCCATTTTTCCAAACTAACTCTTTCATCTCCTTTATATCCAGTTAGCAATCTTCTCTGCTCTTCTATACTCTTTTCTAAAATAAAAGCAGGGTCATCAGCATCTTCTTTTTTCAACTCTGTTAAAGTGAAAGCTTGGTATCGCCAGCAATAAAGGCATTTTTGTGTGCAATGAAATGCAGTTGGAGACATTTGTAAGCAGCGATGGCTTTCAATTCCATAAAACGTATTTTTATAGCAGGGCTTATTTTCTAACAAAGATTTTCTGAGCCAGTGGCAAAGCTTAACTGCAGAATGCTTGCCAACTATAGCATATCCCTGCTCTTCAAGTATTTTCTTTATGTCATCAAATTGCATGAGTTGATAAGCAGTATATTAAAAAAATATTGTGCTTGCTATTGAAATATAGAAGGGGTTGTTATTGGACTCTCTCATGCAATAATATGTTATTTTTTCATTCTCGTAAGGAAATTAAAAGATAACCAATGCAACCATTCTCTTTCATTTATTTGGCAGCATTAATCACCAAGTTTATTAAAAATTAGGGCATTATTCTTTCATGAAAGCAGTAATTCCTGCTGCTGGACTGGGCACAAGATTTCTTCCAATGACAAAAAATACGCCAAAGGAAATGCTCCCTGTCGTGGATAAGCCAGCTATTCAATATGTTGTGGAGGAAGCAATAAATTCTGGAATTGATGATATAATTATAATTACTGGAAGAGGAAAAGAAGTCATTGAAAATCATTTTGATGTTGCCTATGAGCTGGAGAAAATATTGGAAGAAAGGGGAGAAAGAGAGAAGCTGGAAGAAATAAGGAGAATTTCGGAGTTAGCAGATATTTTTTATGTAAGGCAGAAAAAAGCTTTAGGTTTAGGACACGCAATTTATAAGGCAAAAAAACTCATTGGAGATGAATTTTTTGCTGTATTGCTTGGAGATGATATTATAGTCGCGAGAAAACCATGCATTTTGCAACTTAAGGAAGTTTATGAAAAATACAACGCAACTGTTATTGCTGTGCAAGAGGTGGAAAAGGAAAATGTGAGTAAATATGGAATAATTGAAGGAGAGGAAGTAGAAGAAGGAGTATATAAAGTAAAAAGGCTTGTTGAGAAGCCATCATTGGAGGAGGCTCCATCAAACATTGCAATAATGGGAAGATATATTTTATCGCCATTTATTTTCGAATGCATTGAAAGAACAAAGCCAGGAAAAAACAATGAAATTCAGCTTACAGATGCATTAAATCTTTTACTTGAAAAGGAAGATATATACGCAATAAAATTTGATGGAAAAAGATATGATTTGGGAGACAAATTTGACTGGCTTTGCATAAACATTGAGATGGCATTGCAAAGGGAGGAATTTAAAGAAAAGCTAATTGATTATTTGAAAAAGCTATTAAATTATGTAGGCTAAATAAATTGCAATGAAAGAAAAAATTGGAACTGTAAAGTTATCATTTAATGGAGAATATGCTTCCACTATTGCACCCACAAATGCGCCAATTAATGCAATATAAAAATTTTTAATTAAAATGAAAACTGGAATGAAAGAAAGGAGGAATGCAGAGAATGTACCGATATATGTTTTAGATGAGAGAGGAATTTTCTTCTTTCCAAATTTCATCCCAAATAAGGCTGAGAAAACATCTCCATTTGCAGTTATTAACATTGCAGATGCTATAATTTTTGGATGGATAGTTAAATAAAAAGCAGATATGATAGCCACACCTAAAAAATACCAAAATACTCTTTCAGCATCTTTTATATATTTTGTAAAAATGGCAGATGAAATAATTGCTAAAGCAAAAAATATTGTCATAAATTTTTGATAAAATAGGAAAAGAATTGCAAATAAATTTCCAAATATAAAATGGATTAATTTTCTCTTGATTATATTTTGCTCTATTTTCATTAAACTATTTTCCCTCCCTTTACAATAGCCCTTAATAAAATAAGAATAGGAATAATTTCAAGCCTACCAACCCACATATTCAATATTAGCATGAACTTTGCCATAGGATTCATATTTATTGCAGTAATTCCCGCGCTAAGTCCAACGTTGCCTTGGGCTGAGCAGACTTCAAAAACAGCATTGCTTAAATCTGCACCAGTAGAATGCATTACAATGAAAATGCCAACAACAAGCAGAATCGCCCATAAAAAGGATACAATCGCAGCCTCGCTAATTTCTTCTATTGCTTCTTCCTTGCCCAATACTTTTCCTCCAAGCTTATAGGCAAATGTTCCTTTCACAGGCAAAAAGATCCTTCTGACTTTCCATCCTACACCTTTTGCTAGCAAAATAATCCTAAATAATTTTATTCCCCCGGCTGTTGAACCTGCTGCTCCCCCTGCAATCATAGCCAAAGATAAAAGAAGCTTTGCCTCTTCTCCCCAACTTGCAATATTTACTGTTGAAAATCCCGTGCATGTTAAGGCAGAGATATATTGAAATGCAGAATATTTGAAAGAAATTGCAAAAGAAGAATATGAACCATCGTTTATATTTATATAAGTTAATGCTATGGCTCCTATGAAAAGAAGAAAGAGTAAGGCTTGGGTTTGTACATCCTTAAAGAAATTCTTTATCCTTCCTTTTAAAAGCTCATAGTGGGTGGAGAAAGCAATTGCCCCAGCAACCATCATAGGCACCAATAAAATTTGAATGAATGTTGGATAGGATGCCATACTATCATCTTTTATTGAAAATCCTCCTGTAGCAATGGCAGTCATACAATGGTTTATTGCTTCCCAAGCTGGAATTCCTGCAATAAGCAATGCTATTATGCCAATTACCGTATAAAGCAAATAAATCCACCATATTGTTTTTACAGTTGATATGATGCTTGGATGAATTTTTTCTTCTCTTGCCTCACTCCTGTATAAAGTAAATGAGCCTGTTCCAGGGCGAGCTAAAATAACAAGAGTTAAAACAATTACCCCAACTCCACCAACCCACTGAATAAAACTCCTCCAAAATTGTATGGAGTGCGGCAGTTGGCTTGGATGGCTGAACATTGTTAAGCCCGTTCCTGTCCATCCAGAAACAGCTTCAAAAAATGATGAAAGAAAATCTATTTTTACTATGAAATAAAATGGAATCGATGAAATAAGAGATATAATAAGCCATGATAAGGCGGCAGTTATCATTGCATGTCTTATTTTTGTTTCATGGTCACATTTTCCAGCAAATCTGAATAAAGCACCTATGCCTAAAAAAGTAAGAGAAGTTAATATATACCATTTTATCGAATCAAATTCTCCATATATGATGCAAACAAAATTAACCAAATTTATTATTATTCCAACTGCAATAAGGACAGCACCAGTATCCCTTAAAACGATTTTTAAATTTTTCATTTCTCAAAGAATACTTCCATTGTTTTATCAATTTTATCCTTTCTCGCCAATAAAGTTACCAAATCTCCTGGCTGAAAGCGAGTATCTTCTGCTGGAATAATAACTTCTGAATCTCTTTCAATAACAATGATGCTTACGCCTCTTGGCAATTTAACATCTCCAACAGCTTTTCCAGCTACTTTTGCATTAGGAGGGATACTTATTTTGAAAATCTCTGCTCTTTCTCCCAAACTCATAAAATCTTTTACCATTGGGCGGCGAACAGCTCTATACAAATATTCTGCTGTAATTGCTGCTGGATTTCCAACAATATTTACTCCTTTTTCTATAAACATTGGCTTATTTTCCTCATTATTTACAATTGATACCAAAGAAGGAATGCCAATTGATTTCGCTAATGACATTACGAGCAAGTTAGTTGCATCATCTGCTGTAGTAATCAATGCATCTGCATTGTCTGCGCCTGCATCAAGCAGTGTTTCTTTGTCAGTAGCATCTGCATTTATGACAACTGCATCATACTTCTTTGAGATTTCCTCGCATTTCTCTTTATTCTTTTCAATGACTACTACATCATCTTTGTTTTTTAAGGCGAGAGCAATTAATTTTTCTCCAATTTCGCCAGCCCCAACTATGATGAGATACATTTTAACCACGATGGCAAAAGATAATTAATCATATTTATTAAATTTTTCTCATATGTCATTTTCCACCTCTTTTTCATCCCATGCATATGCATTAGAAGAATAAGCTATCGCTTTTATAACATGCTTTCCTTGTAAATCAAAATTGAATTTAAAAGGAGGCTCGCTATCTATGAAATATAGCTCCCCATCTACATAAAACTCAACCTTTTCTGCATTCTCAGCATATGCTTCAATTTGATTGCCATTTATTCCTAGCTCAACATAAAGTTCTTCTGCAGGAGGAAGAGGAAGATTACATACATATGCAATACTTCTCCTCAAAATCCACCAATTATAGCTATAATTCTTTTGTTCTCCTCCTTTCCAAGCATATACAAAACGAGGAATATTGTATATTGATAAGCCAAAATATTCTACAATGCTTGCATTAAAGCTAGGTGGAATTTCAGGATGCCCTCCAAATATAATCACTTTTCCCTTTCCATATTTTGCTTCTGCACACGAATAATAGCCTTTTATATCTGTTCTTATCTTTTTATAAGGAATCCATTTTCCAAGCCAAATCCAGTAATGTAATGGAGCAACATCCATGGGCTCCTCTGTATATACAGCCAGTCCTTTAGCATTTTTCATACCATATAAGCCAGGGCCACCTCCATAAGTTATATATCTTTCCTTCATGCCAGCAAAAATTGGGTGATTGGCAACTATTTCATTTTTTATTGGGATATTTCCTCTTGGTGGCTCATCAGCTACTCCCTCTTTCCATAAATACTGCCATTCCCCACATTGGTCATCATTAATGTATGCATCAACTATTCCTAATGCAGATTTTGTTATAATAAAATCTAATGGGTGGCGGGGCTTTTCATAGCCTTTCGACATAATATTTGCTCCTCCGCATATGCCTACGTAACCGCCACCATTTGCAATGAATTTTTTCACATTTTCCCTCCATTTTGGATTTAATCCATGAAAATACTGTCTTCCACTTGCCCCTATAACTAAAACATCGTATGAAGAGAGCCCTTCCATTACTTCCTTATATCCTATTCTCTCTACTTCCATTTCATAATTTTTATCTGCAATCCATCCATAATGACATGCTTTTTCAATTAAATTTACAGATGGAGAAATAGAATCATACAATGCAATTCTTATTATTCTTTTATTTTCTTTACCTTCAGAAAATGAGAAACTTAGTAACAAGAGAATAACAATAAACAATGCTTTATTCATGGTGTCACTCTCCTCAGCCTAATATACTTTAAATTATTAGCAATACAAAAAATCATTTCCTTTTTAACAGAATGAGCCAGCCTTATTGCCCTGCTTATTTCTGCCCATGTTGCTTCATAATTTTCATTTACAACATGTATTAGATATGGAGCATGTGTTTCCTCTGGCATTTTATCATATACTCTAAAATGGGTTCCAAATTTAAAGCCAGTTTTTGGGAGAAGTTGCAATTTTCTCAAATCCTCATAAACTTTTAGCCTTTCTTCAATATCCGGCTGTATTTTTTTTGCATATTCCATAAAATCTTCAAAGCTCAGAATAACATCATTTTTCTTTATTTTTGCTCCTCTTTTTGCTAAATAACCAGCTTCCATTAAAGAAAGTTGCACATATTTGCCAAAATCTCTCCCTATAAAATCTTTTTTAAGTTCATTAGCCAAAAATTTATCAAAAACTATGCATCTATCATTGAGTAAAACTATCTCTCCTTTATATTCTTTCTCCCCAATTTTTCCTTTCATTTCAAAAAATTTTACCAAATAATAAGTTAAGTCCCCTTCCTCATCTACAATTCCAATAATAAGTTTATTCTCTGCTTCTTCAATAAATTCTTCAATTTCTTTTATTTTAAATTTCCTTCTTTCTGAAATAGCCTTTACAAGAAAAGCTGGTTTGGCAGGAGGTCTCTTCCCTCTTTCATAAAGCAAAAAATCCTTTGCAACTCTTACCACATATCCTCTTTCTCTCAAATCTCTATAAACAAGATATTTTATTTCAAAATCTGGGAGTATATTCAAAGCATGTTCCATAAATTCCTTCAAATCTATTTTCCTTCCATTTGCTTCTATTGATATTCTCCCTTTTTCCAATAAATAGCAAGCCTCTATCAAATGTAAATTTAATTTGCCATTAAATGTGCCGAAACAACCCTTATTATAGATTCTATTTCCTTCTTTTGTATCTTTCACAATAACCTTATTTTCTACTAATTCAGCTACCATTTTCTCTCAATATATTTTAGAATACTTTCAAATATTTCTCTTCCATCGGCTTTTTTCCAATTTAAATTCTGCCATTCATAAAAAACTCTCTCTGGATGAGGCATCATCCCCATTACATTTCCTTCTCTATTGCAAATTCCAGCTATATTATATATTGAGCCATTTGGATTCCATGGATATCCCGCTTCTTTGCCGTTCATATCTACATATCTAAAAACAACTTGTTTTTCATTTACTTCTTGAGCATATTCATCATTTTTAAAAATAATTTTTCCTTCCATATGAGCAGATGGAATCAAACATATTTTTCCTTTTGGCATACCTTCTGTTAGCTTACAATTCCCTTCATGCCTAATGAAAGTTTGCCTGCATTCAAACCTATTTGAGTCATTTGTTGCAAGAGAAGCTTCAGGCATCTCGCTAATCCCATTCAATGCTGGAAGCAATCCCAACTCTATTAAAACTTGAAAACCATTGCAAACACCAACAATTGCATATCCATCTTCAACAATTCTCACTAAATCCTTCATCAAATTTGCTTTCAAGCGCGCTGCAAATATTGCGCCAGCCCTCACATAGTCTCCTGCTGAAAATCCTCCTGGAAAGAAAATGCAATGATAGTCATCAAATTTTTTCTTTTTTCTTTCCAATTCTTTCAAATGGACATATTCTGGATTTGCTTCAAGTTCCTTAAATGCAAGATATGTTTCATATTCGCAATTAGTTCCTTCCATTTGAAGAATTGCTACCTTTATTTCCTCTCTTTTCACATTTGTATATATGCTTTATTATAAAAAAATTGGCAAGTTGTAATTCATTTATTTTCTAAATGCTCCTCAATATATGTCCAATTCACCCTATAAACTCTGCACCATTCTTTTGCATTTGGAATGGGCTTATCTAATGCTCCAATAAATGGATATTCATCAACATATTTTCCTTTTTTCAAAGCTTCCATCCATTCATCATCGCTCATAAGTTTTTTATCTGATTTTGCTTCAAAAATTAATTCAAATGGCTCATGATTGAATTTATTGAAACAACTTGCATCCATTTTATTTTCTGTTCCATTTGGAAATAGTTGAACTCCGTCTCTTAGCATAACGGAATCGATTACAACATAGCCAATTTTGCTGAAATTTCCACCGCAACCATAGCCATACAATTCTCTTAAGCAACTTTTATTTGTCCAATTTGTTGAAAACCATAAGTGGAAAGCATAATGATATGTAGTATTGAAACCATAAGCCCATAGTAATGTGCTTATCCTATGGTCGCTTGCCACCGTTAAATTCGGAGAGATTGTTTGTAAATATTCTATTGCCTCATATACTTCATATGGGATTTTCTCTTCAAAATTTGTTGTTCTATCTTCAACTTCATAAGTTGTTGCTCCTGATATTAAAATTAGGATTACAAATGTGGAATATGCAATTTTTTTAATAGATGCAAATTTTTCTTTTATTATAGCTACAACAGCAACAGCAGAAAGCAATGAAATTGGATATGCCAAATATTCTATAGATCTTGCTACCAATATGAAATTTTTAATAAGAAGGGAAGAGAAAAAGAAGAAAAGAAGTAAAATCAACATTCCTCTTATTTCTGCATCATTTTTCATTGTCTTTATTCTGTTCCATCCTATTATTGATAAAGACAATATAATATATGTTGGCAGGAGAAATGGAATGGATGATAAATGAAAAGCAAAACCGGTTCCAAAATCTTCAATGCTAAATAGAATTGTAAATGAGAGGAGAAATATAAATATGGCAAAAAGCAATTTTATTTCTCTCTTGCTATCAAAAGGTTTTGGACTATATTTTATTTTTAAAAAGCAAATAAGCATTAAAGCAAGAATGGCTGAAGAATAAAATAGAATGAAAAATATTAGAGGAGGAATAAAAATTATTGGAGAAATGAGGTTGTATACTACAGGTGTTGCAAATAATGCCCAGTAAAGAAAAGTAAATAGGGTAATGAATGAAAAATAAGCTATATCTGCCAAATCTATTTTATTTTCTTTTAGAGCTCTAAATAAGATAATGCCAAAAATTATTGTTATATATATGGCGGTTGATAAATGGTGAGATAATACAAGCAGAATAGAAGAAATGATTAGAAATGGATATGCTACTTTTTTTCTTCCCTTTAAAAGAAAAAGTAGAAGAGATATAGTTAAAAATAAATGCCCAACAGTTAAAGGGGCTGCGTGAGAAGTTTGATATGCGTGGAATGGATTTCCTGCAAGGGTAGCAGCTGTTACTATAGCTATTTTTTTATCAGTTAGTTCTTTTGCAATAAAATAAAAAACAATAACTGTTAAAGCTCCAATAATTGGAGCAATTATTTTAAGCAAAAAAGCAAGATTAATTTTAGTTGGCAAGTAGATTGCTAAAGTAATCAAATATAACATTGGAAAATAGTTGTAGCTGGCGCCCCAGCCATCGTATGGTGGAAAAATTGTTTTATATTCTAAGATTCTGAGGCACAAGCCATAATAAATTCCAAAATCATTTCCCCATCCCCAATATAGCCAAGATGGTATTGCTCTTATTACATAAGCAAATAAAAAAATGCTCAGCAAGAGATGCCACTCCCTAAATTTCACGAGACTATAACATTCAAAATATATAAGCATAACCAATTAATATCATGCAATTTATTGAAAAGGCATTGCAAAAGATGAAAACTGAGCCTGCATTTTTAAAATTAAAGGGAAAAATTATGGTAGCAGGTGACACCCATGGAGATGTTGTTATTTCAAAGGAGATAGTAAAGAAATTTTTTGAGGAAAATTATGATTATCTTGTTTTTCTCGGAGATTATATAGATAGAGCTCCTCCAGATGTTGGAAGCTCCGCATATAATATTAATTTTTTATTAGAAATGAAAGCAAATTATCCTGATAAAATTTATCTCCTTAAAGGAAATCATGAAGCAAATTATGCAATTCCGTGCTATCCACATGAATTTAAAGATGAAGTTGGAGAAGAGTATGAGAAATATATAGCTATTTTCAAGGAAATGCCTCTTGCAGGTATGCTCAATAATGTATTTGTAGCTCATGGAGGCATATTTAAAGGGGATTTAGAAAATATGGATAAAAATGATATGGAAGCAATAGAAGCTTTGACATGGAGTGATCCAGCAATTGCAAATTTGTATAGGGGAGCGGGAATACCTTTCAACTATGAAGATTTGGAAGAATTTTTGGCAAAGTTAGATGCCAAAGCGTTCATAAGAGGGCATGATTATAATTTGAACGGAATAATCGTTTATGAAAAATGTTTAACTATTTTTTCCTCAAGATTATACAAGGATATGGGAAATAAGGGTATTCTAATAGCAAAAATTAATGGCAAAATCAATAGTATTGATGATATAATTGTGGAAGATTTTTCTGATGGAAAATGGAAGAATTACATTCCAAAGAAACTTTAGTCATCAAATGTTGCAAGTAAAATTGCTGAAATTAAGGAAAGCACTGCTCCATATATAAAAGTTAATTCTGGCAATAAATCCCATAGCTTTCCAGCTATTATTCCTGCTGGTATAGATGCAAAGCCAATGGAAGCTTGGAAAATTCCTTGTGCCGTTCCTCTGCTTTTGCTTAAATCGGATACAAATGCTCTCTGATTTCCTTCTATGAATGCATACACAGCCCCATATAGAAGGAAAAGAGCTATGGATAATGGAATGAAATATTGGGATGGAAAATATGGAATGAATATAAAGCCAACACATACAAATGTAAATGTAATGTATCCTAAGGATATGACAAATTTTCTTCCAATTTTGTCAGATAATTTTCCAAAATATCTTGCAAGCATTGCATATGAAATGTTAAATAAGGCATATAGGAATATAGCATAAAATATATTTTCCATCCCTATTCTTAGTAAAAAGAAGGCATAGCTAAAATTACCAAAGTAAAAAATTGTTGCAATTAAAATAAATTTTTTAAGTTTCCATGATATTTTCTCTTTTTCTTCTTTCTCCTTGCTAATTATTTCTCTCACCAAAAAAATAGGAGGAATTGCTAAAAATGCGATTAAGCTTGCTATAATCAAAATGATTTTTAACATTTCTTTGACTTCTTCATTTCCAACAAGTTCTTTTAAAGGCAGATTGGCAGGAAATCCAAAAAACCATAAGAGAGATAAAACCAATATGCTTCCAACAACAGCTCCAGCTGTATCTAAAGCCCTATGTATTCCATACGCTTCTCCCCTCTTTTCCTTAACTAAATCACCAATTAAAGCATCTCTCGGTGGCCCTCTTATTCCTTTCCCTATTCTTTCTATGCCTCTCAAAAACAAAATGTGCCACCAGTGGGTTGAGAATGGAAAGAAGAGTTTTGAAACAGCAGATGAACCATAGCCAGCTACCATAAATATCTTTCTTTTTCCTATTCTATCTGAAATTTTTCCTGAAAAGATTTTTGCAAAATTGGCAATGGCGTCGCCAAACCCCATTATTAAACCAACAGCCAAACCAGTTCCTCCTAATGAATATATGAAGAAGGGCAGAATAGGCATAATCATCTCACTACTTACATCAGCAAAAAAACTGATTATGCCAAGGAGCAGTATATCTCTAAATTCTTTCATTGGGAATAAAAGATAGCTATAAATTATTTTTTTCTGTGAAAAAATTAAAATGAAATGGGGTTGCTATAGCTTTTTCATAACAATAGCCATATGATATTGGTTTAAATAATTTAAATAAAATAATGAAAGGAGATGTTGCTATAGCAATTCCTTATACAATAATAGCCAATGTCATTTAAATTTACCAGACTTTCACGGTTAAAACCAGCCCAGTAAAGAATACTCTTATCCATTCTTCATTGTTTTTATTCTTCTTTTTCCTATAATGAAAAGTTTAAATGATGTTATGGAATAAGTAAAAGATGGATATAGAAAAGATAGCGAGAAAATATGCTTTGCTTAATGCTATTAAATATAGAGGGAAAGCAAATTTTAAAGCAGTTATTGGCAAGGTAATGGGAGAGATAAAAAAAGATGCAAAAGAAGTTATTCCAATTGTTAAAAAAGTGGTTGAAGAAATAAATAGCTTATCTTTAGAGGAACAAGAAAAAGAAATTGAGAAGCTCGGAATAAGAATTGAAGAAAAGAAGAAAGAGAGGAGGAAGTTACCTCCTTTGCCTCATGCCAAAAAAGGAGAAGTTGTTACTAGATTCCCTCCAGAGCCAAATGGTTATTTGCATATAGGGCATGCTAAAGCTGCTTTTATTGACTATGAATATGCTCGCATATACGATGGAATTTTTATTCTTCGCTTTGATGATACGAATCCTGTTAATGAAAGAAAGGAATTTTATGATGCTCAAAAAGAAGATTTAAAATGGCTTGGAATAGATTGGGATAAAGAATATCGCACATCAGATAATCTTCCAAAACATTACGAGTTTGCTAAACAATTGCTAGAAGAGGGAAACGCATATATATGCACATGTAGTGAGGAAGAAATAAGGAAAAATAGAAGAGAAATGAAGGAGTGTAAATGCAGAAATGAAAGCCCTTATGAATGGGATGATTTTATAAAAATGAAGGAAGGACAGGCTGTTATGCGTTTAAAAGGAGATATGTCTTCGCCAAACACCGCAATGCGGGACCCAGTGCTTTTTAGGATAATAGAACATCCTCATCCAATACATGGAACTCGCTTCCGCGTATGGCCTACATATGATTTTTATGGAGCTGTAGAAGATTCTATATCGGGCGTAACCCATCCTTTTAGGAGTAAAGAATATGAGTTAAGGGATGAAGTCTATTTTTATTTACTTGATTTACTAGGCTTAAGGAAGCCTCATTTAATGGAGTTTTCTCGCTTGGAAATAAGGGGAATGCCTGTATCAAAAAGAAAAATTAAGCCATTAATTGAAGAAGGAAAAGTAATGGGATGGGATGACCCAAGGCTTCCTACTTTAAGAGGACTTAGAAGGAGGGGAATAACAGCAGAAGCCATAAAAGAATTTGTTCTTGCCCAAGGCATTTCGAAATCAGAAAGCATAGTAGCTTTTGAAAACTTGGAGGCTATAAATAGGAAAATTTTGGATGCCAAAGCAAAAAGATATTTCTTTGTTCCTGAACCAGTAAAAGTTACTGTAAAAAATGCTATTGAAAAAGAAATTGAGCTAAAATGCCATCCTTCCATTGATATGGGAAAAAGAAAGTTAAGAGTAGGGAAAATATTTTACATTCCTAGGGAAGATGCAATTAAGCTAAAAGAGGGACAAACATTTAGACTCAAGGATTTGTATAATGTGAAGGTTTTAGAAAAAAAGGGCAATGAGATTTTTGGCGAATTTGCTGGAGAGAAATTAATAGCAGGTGTAGAAAAAATTCAATGGGTTGGCCTAGATTATATTGAAATGGAGATTATGGTTCCTTCTCTACCTTTTAAAAATGGAGAGTTCGATGAAAACAGTTTGAAAATAATAAAAGGATATGCTGAAAAAAATATTGAAGAAGTTAAGCATGGAGAGGTAATACAGTTTGAAAGATTTGGTTTTGTAAGAATTGAAAAAGGGAAAGATATTATAGGTATTTTAGCGCATCGTTAGTAAAAAGCTAAACTACCTTCTTTCATTGCCTTTTCCAGTCCTTTTCTTAATGAATATATACCTAAAATTACAAAAATCGAAGAAATGAGAATTAGGATAACTAAGTATTGAATAGATTCTGAAGGAGAAACTATAGAAATTCTCATCCCTTCTATTGAATAGTAAAAGGGTACAAATTTTGCTACTCCTTGCAAATATTTTGGCAATATGCTAACCGGAAAGTATACACCGGAAAAAAACATGCTTATGTTTTGTATCAAGGGTATGGTTTGACCAATATTTTTAATCCATATAGTTAATCCACTGAAAATCATTCCCAGCCCAGCCATCATTATAATGGAAACGAGGAATATGAGAAGGGTATACATGTTAGCCATGAAATATGCGTGGTATATGAAATAGCCTACGCTTAGAAAAATAACTGTTGATATTAGCCCCATAAAGCATCCAAAAATGGTATAGGCAATAACTATTGTTAACAAGCTTGTTGAAGATAAAAGAATTGATTCTAAAGTACCAATCATCATTTCATTTCTTAGTGCTATGGAGGAGGAACTCATTACAGTCCATAAAAAGCTCCATCCTATACTTCCTATTAATAAATAAGTAACAAAATCCTGCTTGTATGGAATTAAAGCATCTGGTGTAGTTTCTTTAAACATACTTCCAAAAAGTATGAAATAAAAGAGGTTGAAAATCATATTTAAAAACATGGCTGAAAATGCCAATCTATATGTCATAAGTATTTTGAAATCTCTTTTTATGATTATTCCGATTTTTTTAATTTCTCTTATCATTTTTAACCACAGCCATAAATATATCTTCTAAACTCGGCTCTACAGTTTTAATGCTATTTATTTTTATATCTTCATTTTCCATCATTTCTGCCAATTTTTTAATTATTTCCTCCACATTTTTTGTTTTTATCTCCACCATATTCCCTTCTATTTTTTCTGCTATCCCTGCCAATTTTTCTGGATTTTCACAGTCTACAATGATTTTTTTATATTCCCAATATTTTTTCTTTAATTCATTTACCTTTCCTTCAACAATTTTTTTTCCTTTATTTAGTAAAAGTATTCTGTGGCACATTTCTTCAATTTCATAAAGATTGTGAGAGGTCCATATTATGGTTTTGTCTTTAAATTCTCTTCTTATTAGTTCCTTTATTTCGTAGGCAGTAAGAGGGTCTATTCCAGTTAATGGTTCATCTAAAAATAGGATTGGAGGGTCATGAAGCAAAGCAACAGCTAAAGCTAACTTATGCTTCATTCCCGTTGAATATCTCATTAAAAGCTCATTTTCATAATCTTTTAAATTAAATAACTCTAGCAAATAATCTATTCTTTCATTTATATTTCTTAGCCCTCTCATTTTAGCAAAAAACTCAAGATTTCCTCTTCCAGTCAAACGCCAGTATAAAGCCCTTGTAAATTCTCCTGCCACCACACCAATAATTTTTTTTACCCTATCTGCGTCTTTCACAACGTCATATCCATTTATATATGCATTCCCTTCATCTGGAAGGATTAGCGTAGATAAGATTTTTACAGTTGTTGTTTTTCCAGCCCCAGTTGGACCAATTATTCCGAATATTTCTCCCTTTCTGACATTAAAAGAGAGTTTATCTATTGCTTTTAATTCTTTTTTCTTTCTCCTATATATTTTTGTTAAATTTTTTGCTTCTATCACTCTATTTGCATCTTTCTAACTATAAAAAATTTTACTTATTTCTGGGCCGAATATAATGAAGGAGATAGTTTGTCATTTGCTTGTTGCATAAAAATTTGCTATAACGACTTTACAATTCATTTTAATTTTGGGATTTTCTCTGTATTTAACTGGAAGAAGCAATTGCATTGGCTATTTATTGCATATGAGGGATTTACTATGGCAACCTCTCTTTTCACTTTTTGATTGCATTAGTTATATCACATGATGAAGAATTAAGCCACAACAAATGAATTCTTTTTCGAGATTGATTAAAAATTAATGAATTGGATGTTGCCATAGTAAATTCCTTGCAAGCCAAACAGCTTTATCTTTCATTCATTCGGTAAATGAATTCTTTTTCATTAAATTTATAAATGCTTTTTTGATAAAACTTCATGATAAAAGAATTTAAATCATCTTCGGGAGATATTGTAATCAAAATTGATTATGATAAATGCACCGGCGCAGCAAAATGCGTTGAAGTTTGCCCTGTTGATATATATGAAATTGAAAATGGAAAGGCAGTTGCAAAGAATGTAGATGATTGCATTGAATGCTGTGCTTGCGTTGAATCTTGTCCAAATAATGCTATAGAGCATAGCTCTTGCTAATCTATAAATTTAACGAGAGATTTATTCAAGCTGAGTTTGTCAGAAGATTAAACAAATTCTTAGTTGAGGTTAGAATTGGAAATAAAATAACTAAAGCTCATTTACATGACCCTGGAAGATTGAGGGAAATTTTAACTGAGGGAAGAAAATTACCTTTAATTGAAAAAGGAGGGGGGAGGAAAACAAATTATGATGTAATTCTTGCTTCAATGGAAAATTGGGTTCTCATTCATTCTGGCTATCATTCAATGCTTGCTGAAAAAATTTTGAGAAAAAAGCTCATTGAAGAATTAGCAAAATATGAAATTGAAAAAAGAGAGTTTAAATATGGAAAAAGTAGAATAGATTTTTTACTGACAAACAAAAATAAATGTTTGTTGGAAGTAAAAGGCTGTACTTTATTGAAAAATAATACTGCTCTTTTTCCAGATGCTCCAACAGAAAGAGGAAGAAGACATATTTTAGAGTTAATAAAAGCTAAAAACGATGGATATGATGTAGCTATTCTCTTTTTAGTAATGAGAGATGCTAGAAAATTCACGCCTAATTGGCAAATTGATGAAAAATTTTCAATGGCTTTAAAGGAGGCATATGGAAAAGGAGTAAAAATTATTGCTTGCAAAATAAAATACAAAGATAAGGCTCTTTATTATGATGGAAAAATAAAAGTTGTTATATAGCTTATTTTCTTCTTTTCTCACCCCATAAAAGTTTGTGAAGTTGTATTGATAAACGGGCATCAATTTCATCTTTTAGAATCCAATCAGCAAGCTTACTTGCTGGCATCTCTTTCCAAACAGGTTGCATTATTATTTGGCAATTTGGCTTATATTCTTCTATTAATTTTTTTGCATATTCATAATCTTCTCTATCCCATATTATAAATTTAAGTTCATCTATTGGTCGCAATAGCCCAATATTTTCCATCCTCATTTTTTCATGCATTTGAGATGATGGCAATTTTATATCCATTTTCACCACTACTTTTTTATTTACCAATTCTTCAATGCTCAGTGAGCCATTTGTTTCAATGCTTACCTCATAATTTTTTTTCATAAGCAAATCAATTAATTTGCTTATATCTTGGAGTAATGGCTCTCCCCCCGTAATGCAAACTCTTTTACATTTCCATCTCGAAATTTTTCCAATTATTTCCTCTTCTTCCATTTCTTCTCCTTCATAAAATGCATATTCTGTATCGCAATATTTACACCTTAAATTACAACCTGTTAAACGAATAAAAATTGTTGGCAAACCAACATCTGCCCCTTCGCCTTGCAAGGAATAAAAGATTTCATTAATTTTTAGCATAAATCAATATTCTTTATAGATATAAGTAATCATTCCATTTTCTCCATTTATCTTTCCATCAAAACTTATAAATGGTGCTTCATAAGCACCAACAAGGCGGTAACCAAATGCCCAACCTTTAACCAATTTGGAAAAACCTTCTATGCTACATGCCTTTTTTGCTTCTGAAAAAATACTAATTTCTTTCTCCTTATCATTTCCCTCCCATATGTCAAAAAGCGTGTCAGGATAGTAAATTTCTATGAAAGACAACTTAAATGTGAAATTTTCGAAGTTATAATCTATAAATTTCTTGAAAATTTTCTCTGCATCTCCTATATCCATGATTTGATTTGGCAGACCTTCTATATTTTTTGGCAATTCCTCATAAGGAAAATACGGATTTATTTCTTCTGTTACAACAGGCATAGTTCCTTCTGTTACATTTAAAACAAACTCCTTTTTCAACCCTTTTTTACCAAAATATAAAATCCATCCATAACCTTCTTTACTTTCCCAATATTCTGCATAAATGAGGTAAGAACCAGGATTATTCCTTAAAAAATTTTTCAAGCTTTGCTGTTTATAAGCAATGGCAATAGCTTCTCTTAAACTCATTTTCATCTGGCTTTCTCCTTGAGCTGGTCCTAAATCCTTCCATTCAGAAGAATTAAAGTTTCTTGATGAAGTGTAGTTCACGATTCCAAGCTTTAATTCTTTTCCTTTTCCTCTCTTGAAACTTTTCAAAACAAACGAATATGAATTCTTTCGATTTCCATAATCTGTTTCAAATGTTATTTGATATGGAAATGAATAGCCATTTTTTATCCAGACATAAAGTCTGGAGGTATTAAATGGCACAACAATTTCCAATGCTTTTTGATTTTTATCATAGCTTGCTGTCCAGTTAAAAATTCTTCCTTCATAAACAAATGAGCCATTTGTATTTGGTTTAAATTCTTTCTGCAAAAAATTATCTAAAAAATCGTTTATTGGCATTGTATTAATCAAAATCTGTCTATCTCTATTAACAGCATGGTGGATGGTATTGCTTTTTATTATTCCTCCTAAAACATTATTATCATAAATCCTATAAATGTGTTTTTCCAAGTTTATTGGCAATTCTTCAATTTCTCCTTCAGGAGTATAATTATAAGGTGTTTCTGATAAACTCATGTAAAATTCAATAGCTTTTATTTTTTTCCCAAAACCATCTTCAATTTGTGCATCTTTTATTTCTATTTTTGCCTCTCCCCTACTAACATAGATAAAAAAGCCTTCTTCTGTTTGCATGGTAGCTTTTCCAAAAAGCTCATAAGTGGCTTTGTCTCCTATTCTAAAAGCATCTGTTTCAAAAACATCTGGTATTTTCTCCTCTCCTCCTTTCTCAATGCATCCTGCAAGAAGTATTAGCACTATTAACAATACTATTTTATTCTTCATATTCAGTCGGATCCTCCACATTTGCCTCTTTAAATGCTTTCTTCCTAAGCTTACAAGATGGGCATCTTCCACAATGTTTTTCTCCTTCCCTATAACAACTCCATGTTTTTTCAAATGGAACTCCAAGCTCTATCCCTTTCTTTACAATTTCTGCTTTTGAAAGATAAAGGAGAGGTGCTTTTATTTTTATTGGTCTTCCTTCTACGCTTCTTTTTAAAGCTAAATCTGCCATTTTTTGAAATGCCTCCAAATATTCTGGTCTACAATCTGGATAGCCTGAATAATCTATTGCATTTACTCCAATATAGATATAATCTGCATCAATAACTTCAGCATAAGCTAAAGCAAATGATAAAAAGATGGTATTTCTTGCTGGAACGTAAGTTATAGGGATGCCATAAGTTTCTTCAGGCACCTCTATATTATCTGTTAAAGCGGAGCCACCTATTTGGCGGAGATTTACCTCCAAAATTTTATGTTTTGCATTAAGCCATTTTGCAATTTCTTTAGCTGACTCCATTTCTTTCTTGTTTCTTTGCCCATAGTTGAATGTGATGGCATAAATTTCATATCCTTCATTTTTTGCAATAGCTGCTGAAACGGCACTATCCATTCCTCCAGAAATCAAGCAGACTGCTTTTTCCATTCCGCCCACGCTCCTTGGCCGTAGCCTTCATCTATTCCAAGCCTAATAGCAGATATATTTTCTAAATCAATTTTCTCTAAAAATTTTTTTAGGATATAGTTAGCTAAATTTTCTGCGGAAGATGAATAAATGGGCAGGAAAATGCAATCTTCTTTTGGAAATACATATCTCTTACCAGCATATTTTACTTCTACTTCTTCTCCTTTTTTAATTTCAAGCTTTCCATTCATTGGTATAATTACTTTGTGGTCTAACTCTTCTATTATTTCTTTTAAAGCTTTTTTAACAACCCTAAAATCAATAATTATTCCTTCTTTTATCTCGCCTTTCAGAATAACATGGACAGCATATGTATGCCCATGAAGCCTAGAGCATTTTGAATAATCTGGAAGAAAATGCGAAGCATCAAATGTTAGCTTGCTTCTCCACCCATCAATCCTTATTTCCATGCATATCTTATTGGCATATAATATAAAAAAGTTATATATAAGAGGAATCGAGGAATGAAAAAGAATGTTACTATTGCTATCATCGCATAGAAAGAATTACTCAACAATATTCCTTTTCATTTGCTTTTGATGGTTAAGGAAATTGTATTTTCCTTTCTTCCTTCCCATACTTTTTTATAACATTCGCTTTTCTTTAAACATGTTTAAAATTATTGAGCATACTGCAGATGTTGGCATAGAAGCATATGGAGAGACATTGGAAAAAGCTTTTGAAAACGCTGCCAAAGGAATGTTTGCAATCATAACAAATAATGGGAAAATTGAGAGCAAGATAGAAAGAAAAGTTGAAATTCCATATGAAGGAGATGATGAGCTTCTGCTTGTTGACTGGCTTTCTGAATTGCTTTACATTCATGATGTTGAAAATTTAGTTTTTGGAGATTTTAAGGTAAAAATAAATGATAAGCTTGTTGGCTATGCATATGGAGAA
This sequence comes from Thermoplasmatota archaeon, assembly GCA_029258955.1. Classification (GTDB taxonomy): domain Archaea; phylum Thermoplasmatota; class E2; order UBA202; family JdFR-43; genus JAPDJP01. The sequence goes on along the minus strand of JAPDJT010000029.1, from coordinate 32,591 downwards.
AAATATGACAGACAAAAACACGGCTATGGAATGCAAATTAAGGCAGTAACATATCATATGCTTGAGATAAAAAGAAATAAAAAAGGAGTTACCATTAAAGTATTATTTGATATATAGGTGAGAAAAATGTGGAATGGACCATTGAAAAAAGTGGGAGAATATAGATATGAAATACCAAAGAGCTACAGAGGAATAAATGGAAATTTAAAAATGAGAGTTCCAGCCCTAATTTATGCAAGCGAAGACATGCTTCCATCAATAAGAAAGGACAATGCCCCAGAGCAGGCAGCTAATGTGGCTACTTTGCCGGGTATAGTTGGCAAGTCATTGGCAATGCCAGACATACATTGGGGATATGGATTCCCTATTGGAGGGGTAGCTGCAACAGATGCTGAGGAAGGAGTTATATCACCTGGAGGAGTAGGATTTGATATAAATTGTGGTGTTCGCCTTGTAAGAACGAATTTGAAAATAAGTGATTTAGATAAGAATAAAATAAGACAGCTTGTTGATGAACTTTTCAAAAATGTTCCTTCTGGAGTAGGAAGTCAGGCAAAAGTTAGGTTAAATAGAGCTCAGCTTGATGATGTTTTGCAAATGGGAGCAAGATGGGCAGTTGAAAATGGATATGGATGGGAGGAGGATTTAGAATATTTGGAGGAAAATGGTTGCATGGATATTGCAGACGCAAGCTATGTGTCGGAGAAGGCAAAAGAAAGGGGAAAATCACAAGTAGGCTCCTTAGGAGCAGGAAATCATTTCTTGGAAATACAAAGAGTGGCAGAAATTTTTGATGAAGAAGCTGCCAAGGTATATGGAATTGAAAAAGACCAAATTGTTGTAATGATTCATACTGGTTCGAGAGGATGTGGACATCAAATATGTACTGATTATCTCAGAGTTTTAGAGCAAGCGGTAAAGAAATACAATATATGGCTTCCTGACCGCCAGCTTGCATGCGCTCCTGTTAAAAGCAAGGAAGGAGAGAGTTATTTCAGAGCAATGGCATGCGCCGCCAACTTTGCATGGGCTAATCGTCAAATGATTGTTCATTGGGTTCGCCAGTCATTTGAAAATGTTCTTGGCAGAGATGCAGAAGAGCTTGGAATGCATGTTGTTTATGATGTATGCCATAATATTGCAAAGCTTGAAGAACATGTTGTAGACGGAAAGAAAATGATGCTGTATGTGCATCGTAAGGGAGCAACTCGTTCTTTTGGGCCGAGTAGAAAAGAAATTCCAAAGAAATATCAGAAAGTTGGACAACCAGTTTTGATTCCAGGAGATATGGGAACAGAAAGCTATTTGCTTAAAGGAACTGATGAATCCGAGGAGGCATTTGGCTCAACTTGCCATGGAGCTGGAAGAGTAATGTCAAGACATGAGGCAAAGAGGAGATGGAGTGGAAGAGAAATAGCAAGAAAGCTTGAAATGAAAGGCATATATGCTCATCCAGCAAGCTGGACTGTTATGGCGGAGGAAAGTCCAGATGCATATAAAGATGTTGGTAAAGTAGTCAACGTTACCCATGGAGCAGGATTATCATTGAAGGTTGCAAGGATGGTTCCATTAGGTGTTGTTAAAGGATGATAGACTTAGTAATAAAAGCTGTAATCTGCATAGCATTTGCCATTCTAGCAATAAAATTTAGAATATTAGACCATGGAGGAACGATATCTGCAGTGATAATAGGAGGCATCATTTTGTTTAGCCAAGGAATAAGATGGTTTTTATTGCTTCTTATCTTTTTAATTTTAGGAGTAATAGCAACAAAATATAAGGAAAATATGAAAAGGAAAAGGTTAAGGGAAAGGGCTTCAAGAAAAGCCGGGAATGTGATTGCAAATGGTCTAATTCCTGCTTTTCTGGCAGCATTATCAATAAAATATGATTTTTCTGCTCTTTTTGTGGCATCAATAGCGGTTGCTTTAGCAGATACTTTTGCTTCTGAGCTTGGGGTTCTTTCTGATAATGCATATCTCATAATAAATTTAAAAAAGGTTGAACCAGGCACAAATGGAGCAATTTCTTTGTTAGGCGAGTCTGTTGCTCTTCTTGGAGCATTTATAATTTCTTTTCTTGGCTTTTTCCTTTTAAATTTAACCATATACGAATCTATTCTATGCATTCTTCTTGGCTTGTTTGGCTGTCATATTGATTCATTACTCGGAGCTACTTTTCAAGGAAGATATAAAGGAAATATAAGAGGGGAAGATAGCATTTTAACAAACAATGACGTAAATTTAATTTCTATAGCTATAACAACATTAGTAGCATTCATTATAATTGAAGCAATATAACTTCACTGCTAAACAATTCATTATCATTTTAATTTTGCAATCTAAAAACTATGCTATTTTCTTTTTCCATAAAGCATAACAACGTCATAGTATGCAACTCTCTTTTCATGAAATGGCAGGGATGCCTTTATTGGAAATTTGTACTCTTTTTCCATAAGTATTTCCCATTCATTTTTTTCAACCATCTTTTTTATAAAATCAACACTCTCTTTTAAATGCAAAGAATAAAATGCTTTGCTTATTTCCATTGCTTTCATAACAAATTTTCTATCTGATTTTCTATTTGCATATTGGGCTCCAAAAGGAGGATTCATTATGACAACATCTCCTTTTTCATTAAACTCCTCTACATCCATAACATAAAAATCTATATTTATTCCGAATTTCTCCACCTCTTTTTTTGCAATAGCAACAAGCTTTTCATCTATATCTACAGCTATAACCTTCTTTGCTTTTAATAAAGCGGAACCAATAGCAAAAATTCCTGTTCCACATCCCAAATCAATAACAATCTTATTTTCAATATCTCCATTATAATAAGCAGTCCATAAAATATCTGCTGCTATGCTCGCAGGCGTTGTATATTGTTCAAGCTCTGCTTTTATTTCTTTTGGCTTTTCTATGCTCTCCAGCAATATTTCTAAATCTTTCTTTTTCACATCTTTAATTGCTTAAACATAAATAAGTTGTTGCGATGGTTTAATGAAAAATGGTGCTGTTGATGACAAATATAAGGTAAGGGAATTGCTATAGCAGCATCTCCTTTCATTATAGGCAAAATATCATGGAATATCTCTCTTTTTCGACTGTGGTTATAACCACGTGGGTTTGGTTGAGGAAGCTTCTTAGCTATGGATGAAGTAGTCATAATGTGGCTTCGCCACGAATAGGTGTATATCATAAAGGAATAAAAATTGAAATTGCATATAAAAAGAGAGGCGGGCTTTACATAGGTGTTGAAAAAATGAAAGAGAAGGTTTCATTAGCTTCTTTGCATGGAATGAAATTTACTATGACAGCACTCCCATTTCGTTTATTTTTCATCAACCTCCATTTTCATGAATCAAATTTGGTTAACTAACGTATCCAAGCTCTGTTAACTTACTCAAAACTTTTTCAACGCTTTCTTCAACGCTTTCTTTATCTGTTTCAACAACGATCTCTGGATTTTCTGGTTCTTCATATGGGTCATCTATGCCTGTAAATCCTTTTATTTCTCCATTTAAAGCTTTTTTATACATTCCCTTAACATCTCTTTGAATGCATGTATCTAATGATGCTTTAACATAAACTTCAATGAAATTCTTGCAAATGGAGCGAGCAAAATCTCTATTCTCTCTATACGGACTAACAAAGCTACATAGCACTATTACACCACGCTCCGCCAACAACTTTGCCATTAAAGCAATATATCTCAAATGTTTGTTTCTTCCTTCTTTTGAAAAATCTTTGTTCCTAATATAGTCTCTAACTGTGTCTCCGTCAAGTAATTCAACGTCCTTGCCTTTTTCTTGCAATATTTCCATTAGTTTTTTTGCAATGGTTGTTTTGCCAGAGCAGGGCAAACCAGTAAACCAAACTACACATCCTCCTCCTTTCATTTTATCACCTTTCCTTCCATATGCAATGGGGCTTTAATTCCCAATTGACTAAGCAATGTAGGAGCAAAATCATAAATGCTTACACCATCTAATTTTCCATTTCCTGGATACATTACAAAAACTCCAAATTTATCGTGAACAGCATCATCTGGTCCTGTATCATTTTTTTCTAGATGCACTTTTCCATGCCCAATTGTACCTGCAGAACGCCAGTATAAATCATCAAAATAAACCATAATATCTGGTGGGTTTCCTCTGCACTCTGGGTAAATTTCTTCGGGGGTAAAAACTTTATTAGCCATTTTATTTCCTCTATCATCCTTTGCATTCATCAACTCTTCCATTAATTCCTTTCGCACCTTCTCAAATTCTTCTCTGCTTATAATCCCATTTTCCTCTCTTCCTTTAACATTCAAAAACACCCTCGCATAGTATCCGCCCCATCCCCAAGCCTTTGTTTTACTCCAATCAATATTTGCTTTGTCCAAGCTGATAATATTTTTTGGTTCTTCTTTCAAAACGAGCCACCTCTTTTTTATAAGCCATTCATTTATACAAAATGCTCCCTTCATTCTTTTCGCTCCATGATCAGATACAATAAAAATTTTTGTGTCTTCATCAACTATCTTGAGTAGCTCTCCCAGATTCTTATCTAAGAGTTTATAATAATCTCTTATAACATTTTTATATGGTGAGTTTGGCTCATATAGATGATGTTCTTTATCAAAATATCTCCAAAACGCATGCTGAACTCTATCTAATCCTATTTCAACAAACCAGAATAAATCCCATTCTTTATTTTCCATTAGATATTTAATGACTTCATGCCTTCTCTCTGTCATTTCCCATAAATTTTTTACCAATGCATCTTTTTCATCTGTTCTGAATTCAACATCAAAAATATACTCTCCAACCAATCTTTCAATTTCCTTTTTTAGCTCTGGAGGATAAGTATATTGTTTTTCTGCATCTGGTGTTATAAAACAAGATATCATACAGCCTTTCAAAGGCAAAGGAGGATATGATGGTGGTAAACCAATAATGCAACTTTTCTTCCCATATTTGGCTAAGATATCCCAAACTTTCGGATATTTTTTGAATTTTGTTGAATCTGCAATCCATATATCATTGTAACTATTTCCTTTTCTATGCCTAAAACCATATATTCCATGTCTTCCTGGATTTACACTCGTTGCCATTACCATCCATGCTGGAATTGTTATAGGGGGATCACAACTTTCCATTGGAGCATATGTAGAGTTTTTTAGCAGTCTCTTAAAATTTGGCAAATCATCCAAAAATCTATTGAAAAGCAAATCTGGCACTGCACAATCCCATCCGATAACTAATGCTCTCATTTTATCTTCTCCAATATTATTTCAACAAATTCTTCACATTCTTCCTTTGGCACAATTGCACCAACAACATTTTTCTTTCCACCAGCAACATAACCTTTACTTTTAGCTAAATCTATTAAATGATAAACATCTTTACCTCTCACATATACCTGGCTATCTTTTTCAAAAAATTTATCATTTATGACAATAACATAATCATTTTTCTTCCATAACTCTCTTGCTACCGTCGATATTATATTGCATTTACTTTTGATTCTTTTTATTAAAATTCCATTTACTATTTCTTCTTCTGCTTCCAAAGCTTTCTTTATCTCTTCTTCAATTTTCTTCTTATTTTCATTCCATTTTTTATTGCTTATAATAAATTCTTTTTTATTTTCTGCATTTGCAAGAAGTTTGGGGGCGTTCTCTACTTCTTTTTTATCCCCTACTTTATAATTAGCATCAATTAACTTTACCATATCATGCATTTCCTCAAAGCTCAATCCGTTTTCTTCCATAAATTTTTCAAGTTTGCTATAAAATTTCGTATTCTTTATTCTCTCTTCCCAATCACCAACAACTCCAAGAAATGCAAGAAGGTTTTTTTGGCTTAAATAGTTTCCAACAACCCAGGAAGCAGATGGAAAATCTTCCTCACTTTTTCCTTCTATTATTGGATTTATGTATTCTACTCCACTTAATTTTTTTGTTAAATGGTGATCAAAAACTTTAATTTTTGCAATTTCTGTTAATCTTTTTAAGCTATTTTCATGCAATGCTAGGTCAACAATGTATATTTCCTCATATCCTTTCTTTTCTATTTGCTCAATTTCATCATCTGTCAAAAAATAATTTCCAATTGTTGGAGTCATTAAATCTATTCCATCTTTATAAAGTAATGATGCAGAACAAATTCCATCTGTGTCCCAGTGATGCAAGATTAACATTTTACTCAACAAAAGGGTTTTCATAGCTCATGACAATCTCCGCCACTTCTTTCCTCATCATTGTTTCTGGCGGTATCTCTCCATTCTGGATCATCTTTCTTATTGCCGTCCCACTGTAATAAATGTGATGTTCCTTATCATGAGGACATATTTTTTCATTTACTACACCCCCACATTTCTTACAATAGAAAAATGATTTGAAGAAAATTGGTGTAATACCTAAATCTGGAAATTCTCTAAATATTTCTTGAGCTTCATATGGTCCATAATAATTGCCTACTCCTGCATGGTCTCTGCCGACAATGAAATGAGTGCATCCAAAATTCTTTCTTACAATTGCATGAAATATTGCCTCTCTTGGCCCAGCATATCTCATTTCTGTTCTTAAAATTGCTAAGACGGCTCTATCCTTCAAATAGTAATGTTGAATTAAAGCATCATATGCTTTTAATATGACCTCATCCTTAAAATCTCCTTTTTTCTTTTTACCTATAATTGGATTTATGAAAATTCCATCTACAAAAGTCAATGCTGTCTTCTGAACATATTCGTGTCCAAGATGAGGAACATTTCTTGTTTGAAATGCAACAATTTCTCTCCATCCTTTTTCTTTAAATAAAATTCTTGTCTCATAGGGCTTTAAGTAGTATTTCTCAAAGTTTTCTCTTCCTTCTTTAACTAATTCTATTTTTCCTCCCGCAAGTTTATTTTTCATATCCATTACTTTTTTAACTCCTGGATGCTGTATATCTGTTGTTTTAAATACTTTTTCAGCATATTCTTTCTTATTATAATCATAGATTTCTTCTATAGCAAATGTTGCAAGCATTCCATTTTCTGCTTTAAGCAATACTTCATCTCCTTCTTTGAATTCATTTCCTTCTAAATCGAAGACAATTGGAATTGTCCATGGTAAATCATTTTGGAGGCGCATATGGTGCAAAACGTGCTCAAAGTCTTCTCTGCATAAAAATCCTTCTAATGGTGAAAAAACTCCGAAAGCAATGTTTTCTATATCATGGGCTAACTCTTTGCTTATTTCTATGCTATCCATGTCATCAATGTCTTTGTTTCTATTTACTCTATATATGAGTTTTCCGCCGTGTGGAGCTGGCATTTTAATCTAAATAACCCAATGCCCTCAATCTTTCCTTTATTTTTTCCTCGTCTTCTTTGCTAAACACTTCTTCTTTCTCTTCCTCTTCCATGCTTGCTAAAAGCTCTCTCAACACATAAGTAACATAGCTGGATATTGAATTAAATCCAGTTCCTTCTATCCTCTTCTTTATTTTCTCTGCTAAAGGAGTTGGTATAGAAACTGTCGTATATTTTCCTTTTTCTTCTTTTTCCTCTGCCATGTTCCTGTAATTAAATATTATTATAAAAAGTTTTGTAAGATATGTTAGCAACTGTCAAAAATCATGAGAAGAAATATAAATATAAGAATTTTTAAATGATTATGAAATGGTTGTCTATTGCCATTTCATTTTTCATGCTAAATACTCCAATCTGGTTTGTTGGAGAGAATTGGAATTACGATGTAGAAATAGGCATGGAAAAAAATAACTCTAAAGGATTTTTTGAAATAAGAGATTTATTAATGGAGGTTATAGGGGAAAATGAGCAAACTTATCAAGTAAATATTAGTGGAAATGTAAATGGGCAGTTCATAATACATCGTTTTATAGATATTTTAGTCAGAGTCAGTGGGTCTCTGAAAGCTACTTTTTTCTTCAATAAAACAGATTTTTCTATAGTAAATGGCTCAGTTATCACACAAGGTTCTATGACGATTATGGAAAGAAAAAAGAGTTATTACTTTGTGTTAAATATTTCCTTCAATCCACCATATAAAACGATAGATTTTCCTTTAGAAATAAGAAAGAAATGGGTTTCAAAAACAAATATTTCTATGGAAGGAGAAATTTATGTAGAAGGCCTTGTTTCTCCTCCTGAAAAAATAAATTATTCTAATTCTGCAACAACTGAATTTGAATGTGTCGGCTTAGAAAAAATAGAAATAAAAGCTGGAGAGTATGAAGCATATCATATTATAAGCAAAAATGCAGAGTTATGGTATGTTGAAGAAGTAAAAAACATGGCAAAACTAATCCTGCAAAATATTAAAATCAAGGAAACAAAATTTAATATCGAGATGGAGCTAACTAACTATCATTTAAAGAAAATAAATCCACCAAAAATAAAAATAATAAGACCAAAAAGAAACTACCTATATATTTTTGATAGAGAAATAATGGAAATAAAAAATACAATTGTAATTGGCGATATCACTGTTAAGGCAGAAGGAAACGAAAATGTAACTAAAGTTGAATTTTATTTTAACAATAAATCATGCTTTGTTGACTATGAAATGCCTTATGAATGGAAATGCATGGAACCTGGCTTTGGATGGAGAGAAATAAAATGCATAGCATATGATATATATGGAAATGAAGCAGAAGATACCTTAAAGGTAATTTATATAAATGAGTAAGACCAATGGATTAGGCAGAGGGTATTGAGGAAGCTAATTAAATAATATGTTGCAGTTTTAGAAATCTTACAACATAAGCTAATAAAACTTTAAACAGCTCCTTTAAGGATTTCTGCGCTTCATGAATTTCTTGAACTATCATGGAGGATACACCCTGCTAAAGCATAGATTGCGAATAAAATAACCCCAAAAATAAACCCATACATCTCTTTCATCTCTTTAAGGAATTTTTCGATTCTAACAGGATCTTATCTTTTTTCATTTTTTAATCTGTATGAATATGAAAGATTCTATCCCCAATACCTCTCTCTATATAAATATAATAGAGACATAATAGCTATTGTCAAAGAATAAGCCCACTGTTTCTCCTATATCTACCACAGTTTCTAAAATTTAAAATAAAGACTCAAAACTCCTCCTGGCCCATAACAATAAATGGGCCCGCGGAGATTTGAACTCCGGACCTCTCGGTTATCAGCCGAGCGCTCCAACCTGGCTAAGCTACGGGCCCTCAAAATTGTATGAATTGGAAATATATTAAATTTTCAGGTCTAATGAAATTCGCTGATTAAATGGAAGAATTAGTTGTCACTGGCATTATTGCACGAAAAAATTGCATGGCATTGAATACCAATCATTTTCATTCGTATCCCTTATTTTTTGGATATCAACATCTATAAAGAATGGCTTTAAATAGAATTCTATGGTTAAAACGGTGTTTAGTAAGTAAGATATAAAAATGATTTGCAATCCATTTTGTAACGGATTCAATTTAAATAGCAAATATTCAAAAATGCTTATTTGCCTCTCTATTTCAATTTCACAATGTCCTTCTAAATCTATTTTTTTATCATTAATAAAATAACCTTCTATTTCTCCTGGACATTCATATAAAATGAGTTTATCCCAATAAAAGGAATCCAAATAATCTTTGTATAAATGGGGATTTTTATTCATTTTCATTATCAAAACAAGTTTTCCATTTCCTTCTGCAACCAATTTTATTTTTGTTGGAATGTATGTTCCCTCACAAAAAACACCATCCAAATATTCATAGTGTATTTTTCCAAGCTCTACAATTTCTTTTCCATCATATAAATAAACAATTCCAAATTTTATTTCTTCTAACCAAAAAGGAATTGCTCCATAGAAAAGAGACCATCCATTGTCAAAAGATGCCCAGCACCAATCATATCCAAATGGATTATTGGATGCTAAAGTTATGGAATTTATACTTATATTTTTGTTTTTAATCCACCAATCGAATAGGCAGAGATAATGCGAGATTGTTTTTCCTTTTAATGGCTTGTTATAGCTCCAATTTCCCCATACATGTTCAAAATATCCTGTTCCTTCTACTTTTTCAAAAGTTCTATTAATTTTTATCCATCCTTTTACTCTGCATTTTGGAATGAATGAATATTTGTAATATCCAAATCCCATTGGCAAAATGCCCCCTTCATCTTCTAAAACAAATTTTGGTTTTGATTCCGCTTTTAGCTCCAACTCAACAATAACACCTTTATTCTCTAAGTGAACCAAATATTTTGGATACCTTCCTTTCATCCATGAACTTTTGTATGAAATATTTACCTCATATTTACTGTTGCATTTAATAGTAGAGACATCATCTTCATATGAGCCCAAATCATATGTTTTATTTTCATCCCAATCAAAAAGAGTAAAGAATAAATTTGCAGCAGGCGTCTCTTTTTCATACTCAAAAGATGCTGTAATACTGTAATTTTTTTCTCCTCTTACAAAAGCATCAACATTCCACCACTCTCTAATGCAATCATGCCATCCATCATTTCTCATATTCCATCCTTTTTCTTTATCTATAGCATAACTATATGGCATCATCAGAATTATTGAAATAATTAGGCAAAATCTTTTCACAACCTTATAAAGTATTGAATTAAAAAATGTGTTGGTAAAATATGCTTTGTCTTTATTGTTCAAATTATTGCAGGATTTATAACAACATTCTAAAAACCTAAGGCAAAAAAAGTTAAAAATTATGTTGCCTTTAGAATTAAGGGCGGGTCACCTAGAGGTCGGGTGGCGGACTGCAGATCCGCATACGCGGGTTCAAATCCCGCCCCGCCCTCTTTAAAATGATTTATGTATTAGATACATCAGCTATCTTATCTGGAAAGTTTTTTGGTGGTAAAATAGTTACATCTCCAAAGATTTTGAAAGAAATAAAACCAAAAGGACATTCATGGAGATTGTTTGAATATATGAAGAGCATAGGGCTTGAATTAATTTCTCCTCCTCTGGTGGATGTTAAAAAGGTAGTGGAAGCTTCAAAAAAGACAGGTGACTACCATAATTTATCGGATGTTGATATTGATATATTGGCGTTAGCATATCATCTGAAAGGTATTTTATTAACTGATGATTATTCAATGCAAAATGTTGCTAAGGAACTGGGAATAAAATATATGGGCATAGTTGAAGAAGGGATAAAAGAAAAGTGGAAATGGATTTATAGATGTAAATCTTGTGGAAAATATTATAAAGAATATCATAAAGAATGTCCTGTCTGTGGAGGAGATTTAAAAAGAGTGAGAAAAAGATAGACACACCCCTTTATTTCCACTGGAAAATTTATATGCTATGATGAGTTTAAAATTGTGAAAGGGATAATATTATCAGCAAAAGAAGATACAAAAGAAATCAAGCAATTGGCAGAATCCTTAGGATATAAAATTGTAAGAGAGTTTGTGCAGAAAAGGGATAAAACCACACCTTACTATCTTGGAAAAGGAAAGATAGAAGAGGTTAAAAATTTTATTGAAGAAAATGTTGTAGATGTCATCATAGTAAATGATTCTCTTCGCCCCTCTCAATGGTACAACTTAGAAAAATTGCTTAGCACCCCTGTTTATGATAGAATCAGAATTATACTAGAGATTTTTGCAGATAGGGCTAAGAAAAAGGAGGCGAAACTTCAAGTTAAATTGGCAAAACTAAGATATGAGAAACCTTTTGTAAGGGAGTTATTTCACAAAGTTAAGAAAGGTGAAAAGGCAGGTTTCCTTGGAGGAGGAGAATATGTGGTTGCAGATTATTATGAAATGATAAAGAGGCAGATGAGAAAAATAAAAGAAGAATTAAAGAAAATTGCTAAAGAAAGAGATATTAAAAGAGCAGAAAGGAAAGAAAGAGGATTTTATATTGTTTCAATTGCAGGATATACAAATGCTGGAAAAAGTTGCTTATTAAATTATTTAACAGGAGAGAAGGTAGTGGTAGAAGAAAGGGTCTTCTCAACTCTCTCCCCAAAAGTAAGCAGATATAAGAAGAAAGGAGTCGTTCCTCTTTTATTCACAGATACGGTTGGATTTATAAAGGACTTGCCTCACTGGCTCATAGATGCTTTTCATTCTACTCTGGAAGAGATTGCATTAGCAGATTTAGTTATTGTATTAATTGATGCAAGTGATAGTATAGAAGAAATGAAAGAGAAAGCACTAACATCTATTAAAGAAATAAAGAGTTTAAAAGAAAATTCTCGTATTATTGTTGCATTAAATAAAATAGATTTGGTGGCAGAGGAAGAATTAAAGAAGAAATTAAAAATAATGGAGGATTTTTTGGAAAGAAAATGCATTCCAATATCAGCAAAAACAGGCAAAAATATTGATTTGTTGCTGGAGGAGATTTATAATAATCTGCCAAAGCCTGCAAGCTTAGAAATTACTTTGCCAAATTATGAAGATTCTTTTATTTCATGGCTTCATGAAAATGCTGAAATTTCTCATTACCATTTCAATGGAGTAGTAAAAATAAGATTAAAGTGTAGTGAGAGAGTAAGAGATAGAATAATTGGAAAATGTAGGAAATTAGGAGGAGAGGTGAAAATATATGGAGATTGAAGAAAGAATTAAAAAAGATTTACAGAAATTTGAGGAAAACATTAAAGAAGTAAAAGATAAAAAAATAATAGATATGGCAAAAAGATATTATGAAGATGCAAAATATTATTTTGCTAAGAAAGATTATTTCACCGCATTTGGCTGCATTAATTATGCTCATGGACTAATAGATGCTGTTAGAATGAAAATAGATAAGGAAAACTTTTAAGCACTATTTGTTTTTGCAAATGATGCATAAAATTGATTTACAAGTTGGCAAGGACATTTATAAAATAAACAAGGAGATTGCAAATAAGATTAGAGAGTTATTAGATGAAAAAGGAGTGAAAGCTATAGATTTTATGGGTTCTATTGGCTCGGGAAAGACTCTAATAATTGAAAGATTGATAGAATTGCTTAAAAATGAAAAAAAGATTGGTGTGATAGTTGGTGACGTAACCGGTGATGATGACTATAAAAGAATAAAGAAATATGGAGTTCAAGTAGTTAATATAAATACAGGAAAGGAGTGTCATTTAGATGCTCATTTAATTGAACATGCAATAGAGAATTTGAAACTGGATGAGATAGACTTATTATTTATAGAAAATATTGGTAATTTAGTTTGCCCAGCAGATTTTGAGTTAGGAAGTCATAAAAGAGGGGTTGTTATTTCAATAACTGAGGGAGATGATATGGTAAGAAAGCATCCTTTAATTTTTCAAATATCAGATTTTATTGTAATAAATAAAATAGATTTAGCGCCTTATATGGATGTAAACATAGATACAATTTTGAAAGATATTGAACGAATCGCACCGAAGAAGGTATTCTTAACAGATGCAAAAAGTGGGAAAGGAATTAGAGAATTAGCAGAATGGCTTATAAATTAATTTTAGTGGGAGTAGGACATGTTTTCAGGTTGGAAGACAAAATAAGAGAAATTATAGAAGAAGAGAAGCCAAATGCTATTGCTTTAGAGTTAGATGAAGAAAGAGCCATGGCTTTGGAAAAGAGAAAAGGATTTGCCAAAGGGAATTTTGTATATTCTTTACTTTCAAAAGTACAACAAATAGTGGCTTCAAAATATGGTGTGGTGGCTGGAAATGAGATGCTTTCTGCTCTAAAAATAGCTAAGGAAAACAACATCCCTATCTTATACATTGATATGAATGCTTATTTTGTAGTGCAGGAATTATGGAGAAAAATATCTATAAGGAGAAAGCTGAGTATATTTATTTCTGCAATATTAACAATGTTTATGAGTAAAGAGAGGATTGAAAAAGAGGTAAAAAAATTTGAGGAGGAACCAGAGAAATTTGAGGAGAGGATGAGAAAGATATTCCCAGAATTTGTAGAGATATTGATTGATAAAAGAAATAAGTATATGGTAAATAATCTCCTTTCATATCTTCCTATTTATAAAAAAATATTAGCTATTGTAGGAGAAGGACACATTAAAGGAATGGAAAAACTATTGGAAGATGAAGATATTGAACTTAAAATAATACATTTAAGCCAATTAATTGAATGATATAAATTCGGATATATCTTTTCCTATTAGATTTATTAATTCTTCAACATTATTTATTGGTCTATTTCTAATAATTTTAACTGCTAATTTTTCTCCTATCCCTGGTATATTTTTTATTGCTGAAAATGGTGCATTATTTATTTTGAGAGGATATTCAATAGCAGTTACACTTCTATAAGAATGATCAATAATTTTTACATTTACAAACTTATTTATGTCTAATTTATATGGAATACAAACTAAGATTGGATAGCTTCCTATTTGTCTGCCAAAAGTGTTATTTCCAATATTTATTTCTAAATAAACATCTTTTAAAATAGTTCCTTTAGGTAGAATTTTTCTTAGCATTGGTTTATTTATTCCTTCATTTACTTTTCTTTTAAATTTCTTAAATTTTTCTTTATCAATCTTTATTTTCTCTCCTTTTAAATAGACGACTTGTCTTATATTTATTCTCCTTAGCAAAAACCCTCTGTCTAAAACATCTTTTAAAAATTTAAAATTCTTTGAATATGTTTCAGCTCTCTCACCTTTTAAGCCGATGAGTATATTTATTCCTGGCAAAAAGCGAGGCATGCCATTTTTTCCTCTTTCCCCGCCAATCTCATTTATAATTTCTATTGCTTTCATTACCTGTTCTGGCGTGGCATTTAGATTATTCTCTTTAATTACTTTTTCATCTGCACTTTCCATGCCAAATGCTGCTGTGTTTCCCGGGGAGCAATATTTAACTATTAACTCTGCTATTTTAATACTCTCTTCTTCCCACTCTGCAACTACAGCCGGATTTACATTGTCTATATGAAGTACATTTGGTTTTAGTTTATATATGCCTTCCAATAATCTTTTTATTGCATTTACATTTGGTTTGGGCAATTCATCTTTACCTAATCTATGAGCTTTATAAGAGAAAAAACAGGATTGACAACCTAAACGAAAATTCACAACTCCATGTTTTCTAAGTTCCTTTACTTCTTTGATAATGTCTTTTTCCTCCCTTACTTGAGGCATTCCAAAAGAAGGTTCCATGCAAAAATTGCACCCTCCTGTGAACCATCTTGTGCACCCTCTATATGTTTCTATTTCAGCAATTAAAGGAATAGGATAGTCTGGATGCTGTTTAACAACTTCTACACCTAATACACTCCATCTTTTCCATTCTTCTTTTTTTCTAATTCTATGATTTATTTCACCATTTAAAAAATCATAAATAAAAGCATCAGCATCTCCTAAAGCAACATAATCAACAAATTTATCTCCTTTAACTAATTTCTTCCCTCCTCCTCTGCCAAACCCAAATTTTGCAGAGGCGCCAACCAATATTTTTATTCCCTTAAAATTTTTACAAATTCTAACAAATTCTTTATATGAGATTGGCATTCCGCGCAAATATCTTCCAGGTACTATTGCACCAGCTAAAATAACGAGTATATCTCCTTTTATCCTTCTTCCTTTCCTCCAATCTTCAATAGTAAAATATTCATATTCTTCTCCGGCATCTTTTATTGCACCTGCAATATATCTGGCATATGGAGAAATAAAGGGAGGAACTCCCAAACAAGCTGGTTCATCGACAAAGCCATCTAATATTGTTATCATTTTGTTTTAAACTCATCATAGCATATAAATTTTCCAGTGGAAATAAAGGGGTCTCTCCTTCAAAAAGCTACAATGCTTGGCATAAAATTCTTTAAATTTACAACCACTGCCTTGCCAGGATCAGGCATAAAATTCATCATTCTTTGATAATCAGTTTGTGACTGCCATGCAGACGCATTTATCATCAATACTCCTCTATAACTATCTACAGCTGTTACATGCACATGTCCTGTTACAAATATATCTGGTATATAATCAATAATTAGGTAATCTTTCCTTTCAGGTGCTAAAGAGGAAATCCCTCCATAAATAGGGGCGAGATGGCGTCGCCTTAGCATTTCCTTCATTATTTTTGTTGGCTCATTTTGATTCATCCCAGGCACGCATGAAGCGAAATCTTGTATGGATTGTCCATGATATGCTAAAATAGTAATACCATTTATTTTCATATAACAAGGATTTCCAATGAACTCAATATTGCTTGAGGTAAAGAATTCTCTAAGCTCTTTTTCAAAAGCTGGCTGTGGTAAAGCAGGGCGGACAGCATCATGATTGCCTGGCTGTAAGATAATTTTAATTCTTTCAGGAATTTGGGATAACTTGTCAGCCAACTCTTCATATTGTTTATAAATATCTTCTATATCCAAATCCTTTTCCTGCCCAGGATAGATTCCGACGCCTTCTACGTCATCTCCACAAATAATTAAATATTCTATCTTTTCTGCAACTTTTCTCTGTCTCTCACTCCCACTCTTTCCATTAATCCATTTTATGAATTTTTCCCATTTATCTTCTAAAAAACTTTTACTCCCTACATGTAAATCAGAAATAAAGGCAATGTATTTCTCCTCATTTGTTAGCTTTTTTTCCTTTTCCACAGGCAATTCAGGTCTAACAATACTTTTCGCAATGAGCAAATCCCCTTTTCTTTTTCCTACAACACCAATAACCTCATCATTAACAATTGCAGAATCAATTTCTCTTGAAACATAAACTGAAATCATATCTTCTTCATCCTCAATTTCAACAATGAGTCCATTTTTTGCATTTCTAACATCTTTGACCAATCCTATGGTAGCAATTTCATCATCGCTCCTCCATACTTTTTTAATTGGAACCGCATTTCTCATCTCTTGTCTTTTCCTAAGCATTTTACTTAACTTTTCAAATCTATCCTTAAATAACAATACAAAATCTTCCAATCGTCCTTCACAAGTGCTATTTCCTGTTATATCTCTCAATATCTCAAACCCATCCTCATCTATTTTTACAACAGGAGCAACTTTTCTTTCAATAGGTTTTATTTTCTCCTCAACTTTTTCCTCTTTAACAAACCTCTTCAAAAAATCAACAGACACAATAAGAGGTTTTGTATCAAGCTCTTTAATAAATTTTTTACAAAATTCCATACCATTCCCTCTACTAATTAAAAATTCAACTGCATCAGGCTGAATAAGCATGCCTTCCTTTTGAAATAAATTCACAATTTCCCGCTTCAGATCCATTTTTTAGCCGGCACAGACACGCCACCAAGTGGGCACACGCCACCAAGCATGATTGCCCCAGTACCCTTCTCAATCCCGCTACCCTCTGAGCACCGGTAGTTTCCGGCTGGGCTGCTCCCTTCCGGGCCTAACCCGTTGGCCGGAATAAAGGCAAAGGAGCAAACCCTCCAGTTTGCTCCTTTGCCACCTCCAGCCCCAGAGGACGAGATTTCATCGGCAGATACTGGATCATGCTTGGCGACGTATGCCGCCTCGGCAGCTTCGGCTCCGGCTAAAGACGATTTCCGGTAACAGGGGACGCCTAACCCCCCAGCCTAGTCTGTGCCATTGGCCAAATTAAAAATTTGGTGGAATTAATAAATTTATGGCTTTTTGAGGAGGAGGAATTGACATCTGAATAGGCGGTAAAATATCCAAGCTAAGGATGCTGTTTGAAATGCAACATCTCTTGCAAATCTCCACATGTATTTTTCATATTCTGTTGCATTTCCCCAGTTGTAGCCAGCCATATAAATGTCCTTTGCCATGTATACTGTGGCTATGACAAATATTGCGATGACAATAATGTCTATGTAGAAAAGTGTTCTGCGCCAACCTTTTTCCATGCAAGAATATGGCAAATTGATATAAAAGCTTATACATTTTTGAATGTGGATGTTACTGCTGCAATAATTGAAAAAGATGGCAAAATTCTTATTGCTAAGAGAAAAGAAGGAAAATGGGAATTTCCAGGAGGAAAAGTTGAAAAAGGGGAAAATATAGAAGAATGCTTGAAAAGGGAGTTAAAAGAAGAGTTAGGCATAGATGTTAAAGTAAAGAAAAAATTTTGTGTTGTTGAGCATAAATATGATTTTGGCAAAATAAGATTGCATGTTTTTGTTGCAGAATGTAATGAAGAGCCAGTTGCAAAGGAGCATTTAGATATAAAATGGGTTAATATGAAAGAATTGCAAAAATATGATTTTATGGATGCAGATAAAAAAGTTATAAATATTCTTAAAAACAAATAATGAAAAAATAGCCATTAGAAATTGCATTAACATATTCTGTCCCAATCATTCTATATTATTTGGTGATGAAAAAATATTTGCAATGCCATAATGCATGGAAGGGAATTTAATAACAGCACTTCTTTCATTTATTTTTTAATCATTAAATTCTAATCATAATACAGCCCATAGAAAACAGTATAGAAGAGAATGGTTAGAAACATAAATAAAACTAAAAAATATTCAATTGGGAACATTACACCATAAATTATGAAAGTTGTGTATATTGCGAGAGATGTTAGGAAAGATAAGATTATGGGGGCAAATTTTTTCATCAATATTTTAGCTGATTGGATATTTCTCCCTATTCTTATTTATTTTTTTAATGATTGTTTCTTCGGGTTTTACACCCATATAATAGAAGAAAAGCAAACAATAAATCATAATGTCTGCAATCTCTTCTGCAATCTCCTCCTTCCCTTTAATCTCATCAAAATTTGGCATTTTCCACTGAAAATGCTCCAACAATTCAGCAGATTCAATTGCTATTGAAATTGCCAAATCTTTTGGATTATGATATTTCTTCCAATCTCTTTCCTCAACAAACTTTAATATTTCTTCCATTAATCTATTCATAATCTATAATACATCTCAATTTTTAGATTGTTATGCAACAAAAATAGAATATAATAATAGATAATAGAATTATTAATAATAAATTTTTTATGCTAATGAGTATTGCAACTATTACTTAACTAACTCTACTTAACATCTCCAGTTCTCATTTCTGTCTCTGCCTAACAAAATCTTGTTTCAAGTATTCATGTTATGCAAAACTTTAATTATTCTTTGCATGATTATATCTGATGATTGGAGAATTGGCGAGAAAAGATTTTAAGTTGGTTGATAAAAATGATGAAATAAGTAAAGTTTTTGGCTATTTTTATGGAGAATCAGATTTTCCAATTGTTATGGATGGAAAAAAACCGTGGGGAATAATTGATGAAAGAAGACTAATAAAAACAAAATTGAGCAAGAAAGAAAAAATTAAAGATTTTGTTGTTGGTGTGCCTAAATTAGATGCAACATATTCCATTGAAAAAGCAAAACAAAAAATGGTAAAAAGCGGAATCGATACCATTATTGTAACTTCAGAGAAAGATATTTTGGGTTATGTAAATGCAATAGATTTGATAAAAAAGATTGGTGTGGAGGGTAAAGCAGAAACTTTTATGAGATATATTGAGCCCATTGATGAAAATGAAAGTATTGGAAATGCAATTAATCAGATGAAAAAAGCAAATGAAAGAATACTCCCCATTTTAACTGGTAAAAAATTTTATGGAATCCTCGGCATAGAGAATATCCTCAGAATAATAACAACCCACAAAAAAACAACAGATTATCATCAAGAAAGAACAACCTTGCTTGATGCTCCTGTAAAAGGATATGCAGAGCCTGCAGTTACAAACAATCCAAATGATGATTTAAAAGATATAATTGATGTTTTAGAGGAGCAAGGTTTTGCTGTTATCTGCAAAAATAAGGAATATCTGGGAATCATAGAACCAATGGATTTGTTGGCTAGATAAGCTATGCATACATTATATTATCGCTTTTTTCATCATCTACTTTTTTAATTTTTCCTTTCTTTTTCTTTATAAACTTATATTGCTTCCTTTTCCCAACAAATCTTATATCAAATCTAATTAGCCTAACAAAAGTTTTATCTGGCAATGGCTCTAAAACTAAAATCCCTCTATTTTGCAACTTTAACAATTCAGTTTTTGTTCTTTCCTTGCTTATACCCAATTTTTTACTCATTTCTTCCAAAGTAATAGGATATTGACTCTGTAAAATTTTAATGATTCTTTCTTCCAAAGTCCCTATTTTTATTTCAATCATTTTTATATCTGTACTCTATATTACAAGCTCCTTCTGCAGAAACCATGCAAGGACCAACTGGATTGGAAGGATTGCAAATTCTACCAAATAAAGGGCAGTCCTGAGGACATATTAATCCTCTAAGCACTTCTCCACACCTACATCCCTTAGGTTCTGGTGGCACTTCCATGTCTTCTATTAAATCTTCATATATTTTATCTGCGTCAAAATCTTCAAATTTATCCTTTATTTTCATTTTTGATTGTTTTATTACAGGAAAACCCCTCCATTTTGCATCTGCTGGCTCAAAAACTTCCTTTAAAACCTCTTTTGCCTTTAAATTTCCCTCTTTCTTTACACATCTTATATATTCATTCTCCACCTCATATCTTCCTTCTTCGATTTGCTTTACAATCATATATACTGCCATTAATACATCCAAGGGCTCGAAACCAGCTATTACATGCGGAATTTTATATTTTTTAGCAATAGGCTCATATGGCATCATGCCTATAATTGTAGAGACATGCCCAGGACAAATTATCCCATCAATTTTTACTTCTCCCATTCCAAGCAATGCATCTAAAGCAGGAGGGATATATCGATGGAAGCTAAGCACCGAAAAATTTTTAGGCTCTTTAAGCAAACTTACTGCAGTTGATGGAGCAGTTGTTTCAAAACCAACACCAAGAAAGATTATTTCCTTTTCCTTAGCCATTTTTATTGCATCATCTATGCTGTAAACAATTTTAACATCTGCTCCATCAGCTCTTACTTTTTCAAGCGATTTTTTTCCTGCAGGCACTTTTATCATATCTCCAAAAGTAGCAATCGTCTTTCCTTTCTCTGCTAAAAGAATAGCTTTGCTTATTTCCTCAGAAGTAGTAACACATACTGGACAACCTGGTCCTTGAATTAACTCAATGCCAATTTTCCTTAATAAGTTATCTAATCCATATTTTACAATAGTATCTTGATGTGTTCCACATACATGCATTATTTTCAATTTTAAGTTTGCTTTCTTTATTTTTTCCAATAATTTTTCGGCAATATTTCTATCTCTTAATTGTAGCATCTTCAATCTCCATCTCAACACTTTTTATATTACATTCTCTCCCTTTTACAATCTCAACATTTTTTCCACAATTTGGGCATTTTAATATAGGAAAATATATATGAAATTCATCTTTAAGTCCATATTCAACCCCACCTTCATAACCACAATAATTACATTTAATTTTAGCCTTTACATCCTCTATAACAAGCTCAGCTTTTTCCATAATAGTTCCTTCCTTTAATATATCAAATGCAAATTTTAATTGCTCCTTGCCCAAAAATGTAAGTTCTCCAATCTGTAAAATAACTTTACTTATCTCCTTTGCATTATGCTTTTTTGCTTCTTCTAGAACTGCATTTACAATTGATTGCATGGTTGAAAACTCATGCATTTTCTAACAACTCTTCAAAAATTCTTAAAGTTTCCTTAGCATCTTTTTCATTTAATACTTGTATGGCAAAACCAGCATGAACTATCACATAATCCCCCGGCTTTACATTAACTAAGGAAATATCCACATCTCTTATTATTCCTCCATAATCTACCTTTGCCTTATTCTCTTTTATTTCAATAACTTTTGCTGGCACTGCAAGACACACGCTTAGAAAAAACTCTTTCATATATATTGTTTGCTATTGTTAATGTGAAATTATAAGAAATCAAAATGAAATGGATTGTTGTTATAGCTTTTTCATTAACAATAGCAATGCATATTATTCTTTTTCCTGCAATTAGCATCTTATATTTATTCAGGAATTTATGGGTTTGTTGAACAAATAGAAGAATTGGCTATCATTGGTTATTATTGCATGGAAGAGAATTTACTATGACACATCCTATTTCATTTAATTTTCGACAGACCCGGAATTTATCAATAGTGACTTGTATATTATTAAGAAATCCCCCTCCTTCAATTTGTAAATTGGCTACAATGCGTATAATAAGTCACAATGCAATTATATAAAGGGAATTTACAACATCATTAACAGTTAGGGTTATACAAATAACAAATTTGTTCATTACACAACCTAAATGTTGCATTTTCAAAAAATTTTTAAGAATTTTTAATATAATCCCATGAAAAAGTTGTTACTTATAATTGGGGTTTTGTTTCTAGTTGCCGTTACAATTCCACTTGGTTTAGAAGCAGAGCCAGCGCAAAATGCATCAGTTACAATAACATGGACAGATGGCAAGCATAACTATGAAAAAAATACTCTTACAGGTATAAATGGGTATTATGAGTTTTCTTTGCCAGTGGGAAATGCAAATATATCTGCAGAATATAGTAAACAAAGAGGAAACGAATATATTACTGTAAGTAATTCAACAGGATATTTTGTTGTAGATGGCACAGAATGGAAAAATATTACTCTGCCTGCTTCTCCAGAAGACACAGTTTTAATAAAAGGGCATGTATATGATAATAAAACTGGCATGCCTATAGCAAATGCAAATGTGAGTGCTACATTTCATAATGATTTCTTCTATGGGTTTAATTTCACTTTTAGCGATGAAAATGGCTATTATGAATTATGGGTTCCGGCATCAAATATAACTATTGGAGCAGTTGCAGGCGGATACTATTATGATGTAAAAATGCTAGGAACTGTTGGAGCTGGTGAAACAAGAAATGTTGATTTGTGTTTGGAACCATTGGTAGGCATTGTTAAGGGATATATTAAAGATAAGGACACTGCCTTGCCAATAAAAAATGCATATGTTATGATTTTTGGAAGAAATACATCTTTTGGAAATGTTACATTCAGCAATGATTCAGGCTATTATGAGTTTAGAGTAATTGAAGGAAATATGTCAGTAATGGTTGAAGCAAGTGATTATTTTGATGCGATAATACCTCCATTTTATGTTGGGGTTGGAGAAACAAAATGGGTCAATATTACAATGACGCATTTTGTTGATGACAATGCGTGGGTGGTAGGGCGTGTTTTAGATAAGAATAACCAACCGATATCAAATGCAAACGTTAGTGTTGTTGGTTCTATCACTCTATTTGGAAAAATAGGTGATTTTGTAAGAGAAGGTAAAACAGATGCAATAGGTCATTACAACATTTCTGTTCCAGCATATGCATTGCCATATGGTATGACAACCATTTATTCTGTTGTAGCAGAAAAAGAAGGATATTTTGCAAATAGCACCTCAGGCACTATTCAAATCTTTCCAGGAGAAACAAAGTATATGGATGATATTTATCTTGAGCAGAAGCCACCAGAAAACTGCGTTGTTAAAGGATATGTTTATATAAAGTCAGTGCCAACTAAAAAAATACATTATGTTGGTGGTACTGGATCAGGAAACTACACAACTATACAAGAAGCAATAAATGCTGCAAGTGATGGCGACATAATAAAAGTTTATCCTGGCACGTACGATGGACCAATTGTTATAAACAAGGAAATAAAGCTTATCGGAGACCCTGTCATAGATGGACATGGTGATTATGGAATAAAAATCGAAGCTAATAATACGCTTGTAGAGAATTTCACCGTGTTTAATTGTTCATATGGAATATATGCTCGAAATCTCTCCTTCACATTGCATAACATTACCATAAGAAATTGTACAGTTTATGATTGTGAAAATTATGGCATTTGGATGCATTATGCCAACGATGTATTTGTTGAAAATAACACCATATACAATGTTTCAATGGCAGGCATAGTCATATGGTATGCAAATGGTGGAGGTATTAAGAATAATGAGATATTTGACAGTGGAAATGCTTTGCCAATTTCAGGATGTAGCAATTTGGTAATTTCAGGCAATAAAATACATGATAATAGCGGTGATGGAATAAAGATAACTGGTAACTCAATACACAACAAAATAATAGCAAACCATGTTTATAACAATACAGGATATTATGGCGGAATTTATGTATACACAAGCCATTACAATGAAATAACTGATAATCACATCTATAACAATACAAAATATGGAATATATATTGATGGCTCACATGACAATACAATCTCTCACAATTATGTATATAAGAATGGTTACGATGGCATCTATCTAACGCAGGATGGCAATAATAACTCCATTTCCTCAAACCCAGTTTATAATAATTCACGGTACGGCATTATTGTATACGGTTCCAATAATACGATCAATAATAATAGTATTCATCACAATCAAAACGGCATAGTCATTAAAGATACAGCAACGAATAATAACATAACGCTAAACAAAATGGAGAATAACAGCATATGCGGAATATATCTTATAGGAGATAGTAATACCGTAAAATCAAATTCTATGATATACAACGGTTATGGCATCCATATATTGGGAAGCAATAATACAATACTCTCCAATGAAATTGCAAATTGTAATCGTGGCGTATATGTTGGAGAGACAGCAAAAAACAATGAAATAAAAGATAATAACATACAAGATTCATCATCATATGAAATGCGTATTTATGGTCAAAACAATATATTCACAAATAATACAATCAATTCAACAAAGTTTTCATTTACCTATGGAGGCAATTTAACCATTAAAGATGCTTCTATGCCAGCATTGCCACCTCCTCACTGGCAGAGCATTGGCAAATTCTTGAAAATAGAAAAGTTGGATAGCAAGCCAGCATGGATGAACATAAGAATTTATTATGATGATAGCGATGTTGTTGGCTTATATGAATTTACTCTTAAAATATGGAAATATGCCGGAAGTTGGCAAGAAGATGGATGGAATGGAACCCGTTATCTGGATATGATAAACAACATTGTTGGTGTGAATATAACTTCATTCAGCATTTTTGCCCCTCTTGCCATGACACCAAATCATTTGCCTTATGCAACAAATCCAAATCCTGTAAATGGAAGCACTGATGTTTCAACAAATCCAACTTTGAGCGTAGTTGTTCATGATGAAGATGGCGATACTTTAAATGTTTCATTCTATGATGCTTCCAGTGATACTTTAATTGGCTATGTTGATGGTGTTTTGCCAGGAAATACAGCAAGCATAGTATGGAGTGGTTTGTCGCAAGGAACAACATATTACTGGTATGTTATACTAAATGACAGTTATGAAGAAAATAAAAGCGATGTATGGCATTTCACAACAACACTTCCGAAGCCTACCGTCGTGTATGTAGATGATGATTATGATAGCAGCACCTCAGGATGGGGATATGACCACTTTGCTAACATAACAGATGGAATAAATGGTGTGGCGAGTGGAGGTATAGTGTATGTTTATGAAGGAGTTTATGAAGAAAGTATAGGGATAAATAAGAAAGTGAGTATAATTTCATTGAATGGAACGGCAAATACAATAATAAAGGCAAGTGGGCAGAATGCGGTGACTATGAATTATCCATGCTTATTGGATGGCTTTACCATAAGAGATGCTCATGCAGATTATGACAATGTGAGAGGAATATGGGTTAAGGCAGATGGATGTATAATAAAAAATGTAACCATAACAAATATTACTGCTATTCAAAATGAAAGCAAAGTCATATA
Source organism: Thermoplasmatota archaeon (assembly GCA_029258955.1). Taxonomy (GTDB): domain Archaea; phylum Thermoplasmatota; class E2; order UBA202; family JdFR-43; genus JAPDJP01. The sequence continues at coordinate 6,976 of JAPDJT010000029.1, read as the reverse complement.
CACATATGGAATAATGATTAACTATGCTGACAACTGCATCATTGAAAATGTAACAATATACGACATAGAAGGAAATGACTCAACAGCATATGGAATATATGTGCATGAGTCAGACAATGATTCATTCAAGAACATAACAATATTCAACATTACCTCTGTAAGCACTGCCTATGGAATGTATATTTCATATGGCGAAAACAGCGAGCTTGTTGGTATAAATATAGACAATGTAGATGGAAGTAGCTCATATGGAATTCGCACTGGCTATGCAGACAATAATATCTTAAGATGGATAAATGTAATGGAGAGTAAGTATGGAATAGCCCTTGATTCTTATAGTGATTACAACATCATTGAAAATTGTGTTGTTGCTAATAACACGCTCTATGGAATAATAATTGGCAGAGCTACATACAATATAATTAAAAATAATAACGTGCATGACAACAGATATGGCATAACCTTATGGATAGATTGTTATAACAACACGATAGAAAATAATACCATTTTCAGTAATGATTATTATGGGGTATATTTCTATTCAGAAAATATGCTCAATATAATAAAAGGGAATGTCATTTACAATAATCAATATGGCATTTATCTTAACGAGTTAGCAGGAAACAATACAATCTTTTCTAACTACATATATAATAATGCAGTTGATGGTATGAGGATTTATTCCGGTTACAACAATATCTCATTTAATCACGTTTACAATAATTCCAAATATGGCATCCTTATTTCCTCAGGTGAAAGCAACACAGTATATGCAAATTATATTCATGACAATGGAGAGGATGGTATAAGGATATCCAGTTATTCCTCAAATAATACAATCATTTCCAACAACATCTACAACAATTCAGATGATGGAATAAAGTTATATTATTATACAGACGGTAACATCATAAAGAACAATTATATCTACAACAATTCAGATGGAATAGAAATAAGTTATAAGAATCATACAAACAATGTTATCCGTGGCAATTTCATCTATAACAACAGATATAATGGCATATTCTCTGATGCTATTGCCATAAATAACACCATCATGGACAATGAAATTTACGATAATGGAAACAATGGAATTTATATCAAAAGTGGTGGCAAATTTAATAGCATCCTAAATTGCGACATTTATTCAAATGGATATTACGGTATAAGATTAGAAAACAGCATTAATAATACCATTTCAGACTGCAATATTTATTTAAATGGAGATGATGGCATATTGATTTACAGCAATAGCAATAATAACAGCATTTCCAACTGCAATATCTATTCGAATAATGATTTTGGCATTTGGATTTCCACTTCAAGCAATTACAATAATATCTCTGGTTGTAACATTCATTCAAACAAAAATACAGGCGTGGGCATGGGATTTTCTAGCATTCATAATGTAATCTACGATTGTAATATTTATGACAACGGAGGAGATGGCGTTTATATCAGTTCATCAAATAATGTAATATCTGGTTGTAACATTTCAAATAACTATAGAGGAATAAATATACAGGCATCAAGCAACGAAATCAAATCAAATTATATAACTGGAAATCAATACGGCATTTATATAGGCAGTGTGAATAACAACATCATTTACAACAACTACTTCAACAACACAATAAACGCCTATGATGAAGGAAACAACATATGGAATATAAGCAAGACAGCTGGAACAAACATCATAGGCGGTGCATGGCTCGGCGGCAACTACTGGCATGATTATGCTGGTAATGATACAGATGGAGATGATTTGGGCGATACAATGCTTCCATACAATTGCTCAGGCAATATTGCAAATGGTGGAGACTGGCATCCGTTGCTTGTGCCAACAAATCATCCGCCTGCTGTGCCATATAATCCAACACCTTCAGATGGAGCTACAGATGTTGAATTGGATGTAACATTGCAATGGCAATGCTATGATCCAGATGGAGATGCTTTGAGTTATGACATATATTTTGGTTTGTCATCGTCTTCGCTGGAAAAGAAAGCAGGCAACATAACATCTGCTTCATACCCCATAAGCAATCTTCAATATTCAACAACTTATTACTGGCGTGTAGTTGCATGGGATGAATATGGAGCTAAAAGCATTGGGCCGGTATGGAGCTTTACAACAAAAGAAGATACACCACCTGCAGTAAGCAATCCGCACCCTGCAAATGGAAGCACTGGCATAGCCATAAATCCGATACTTGCTGTTGATGTTGATGATGCTGATGGAGATATGTTGACTGTAACATTTTATGATGCCTCTGATGACAGCGTTATAGGAATGGTAGAGAATGCTTCTCCTGGAAGTACAGTTAGCATAGTATGGCAAGGCTTACAGTATTCAACAACCTATTCATGGTATGTTATTGTAAGTGATGGTATTAAAAGTACAAAATCCCCAACATGGACTTTCACAACAAAAGCAAAGCCACAATACACTCTTACAGTTTCAGTAAATCCTGAAGGAGCGGGAATCATTTCAATGAATCCTGCTGGTGGAGTATATGAAGAAGGCACTATAGTTACATTGACTGCAATAGCAAATGAAGGATATGTTTTTGCTTACTGGAGTGGAGATGCTTCTGGAACAAATCCAACAATTCAAATTATAATGAATAGCAATAAGAATATTATAGCAAATTTCCAGTTGCCGAACACTCCGCCACAAATAGAAATTACAGAGCCAGAAAATGGAACAGTTGTTTCTGGCGTTTTAATGATACAGGGAAAAGCATGGGATATGGATGGAAATGATACTTTGCAAAAAGTAGAAATAAGAATAGATGGAGGAGAGTGGAAGGAGGCAGAGGGAACAACATTATGGAGTTATTCATGGGATACAACAAAAGTTGCAAATGGATGGCATACCATTGAAGCAAGAGCTTATGATGGAATAGATTATAGCAATATAGCAAAAATAACAGTAAATGTGCAAAATGTTGAAAATAATCCTCCAGAAATAGAAATTACAGAACCAATGAATGGAAGCGTTGTTAAAGGAAGCATTGTTGTTAAAGGAAAAGCATGGGATAAAGATGGAAATGAAAGCTTAGTCAAAGTAGAAATAAGAATAGATGGAGGAGAATGGAAAGAAGCAACGGGAACAATAAATTGGGCTTATACATTGGATACAACTAAATTAAGCAATGGATGGCACACTATAGAAATAAGAGCCTATGATGGCATAGATTATAGCAATATAGCAACTACAAAGATAAATGTGCAAAATGAAAAAGAAGAAAAAGGCATGCCTTGGTTAATTATTGGGGTGGTAATAGTTATTATAGCAATAGTAGCAATAGCTGTGCTATATCTAAGGAAGAAGTAATTAATGGGGATAGAAAATAACTATAAAGCCAGACAAAATCATAAATAGAATCACAAGGATAGCAATTAGCTTGATGAATAAATCTCTCCTCATTCTATCAAAATGAAAATATCATTAGCCTTTATTAGATTTTCCGGTGGCTCCTCAATAATCTCCACCATTGATTCATCTAGTTTAACTTCTTCCCCATTAATTTTTACCAAATAATAGCCCTTAGTAGCTATTTTTTCTGCTATTTCTTCTGCATTTCTATTTATTTCTTCAATAACAATCTTACTTTTTTCCTTAAATGCGGGTCCAATTTTGCTGAAAACTGGTTTTGCAATTTTCTTAACCGCTGGTTTTTCTTCAGAAATTTCTATGTTTTTTATTTTCAATGTACCAGCAATTATATCCAAAGCATCAACATTTCCATATATGGTTACTTTTTCAATGGGAGCATTCAATGGCATTCCTTGCTTACTCTTCCATTCTCTTATCCTTGCAATAACAATCTTTACTTTCTCTCCTTCTTTTTCTGCTTCCTCATCAACAAGCAATGGAGATGGCCATTTTGAAACATGAATGCTTTCATCTTCTTCAAATTTTCTATAAAAATTATGATAAATTTCTTCGGCAATAAATGGGAGGAACGGGGCAAATAATTTTGCTATTCCAAGTCCAATTGTATAAAGAGTGTATAAAGCTGAATCATCTTTCTTTTCATATACCCTATGCTTTACCATTTCTATATAATGGTCTGCAAATTCATGCCATAAGAAATATTCAATTTCTTTCATTGCATTTGAATATTCAAATCTCTCCATGTATTCTGTAACTCTTTTAACAAGTTTGCTATATAGGCTGAGAATCCATTTATCAATCAAATGCAATTTTACTTCATTTGGCTTTTCTTTGACTATGCTTCCAATGAACTTTTCAACATTCCATAGTTTATTCATTAATCTTATTCCTCTTACTAAATCTTTATAACGGAAAGGATTATCCTCACCTAGCTTGCATGTTGCTGCATAATAGCGCAATGCATCGCTTCCATATTCTTCTATTATTTCTAATGGATCAACAACATTGCCTAATGATGTATGCATTGGTTTGCCATCTGGAGCAAGAATAAAGCCATCAATCATTACTTCTTCAAATGGTTTTTCATCAGTAAGCAAAAAGCATCTTAAGATAGTATAAAATGCCCATGTTCTTATTATATCATGAGCTTGTGGACGGAGAGACATTGGATATAGTTTTTTGAAAAGTTTTTCATCTCTTTGCCAAAAAGTATTATATAACGGAGTTATTGAAGAATCCATCCAAGTATCAAAGACATCTTCACAACCTTTTAGCTTGCCACCACATTTTGGACATTTCTCTACTGGAGGAGAATCTATAGTTGGATCAACATAGCATTGCTCTTCTTTTGCCAAAACAACTTCTTTGCAATTCTCACATTCCCATACTGGTATAGGTGTAGCAAAATAACGTTGCCTCGAAATAACCCAATCCCATTTTAACGAATTAACCCATTCTTCAAGTCTTTTAAACATGTACTCCGGGTACCACTTCATCTGCTTAGCTACTTCCAAAATTTTTTCTTTAAATGGAAGTATTTTCAAAAACCATTGTTCAGCTTCAATGAATTCTATGGGGGTTTTACATCGCCAGCACACGCCTACGCTTTGCTCAATTTCCTCCTGCTTTACGAGGTAGCCTTGATTTTTTAAATCTTCTATGATGGCTTTTCTTGCTTCCTCAACTTTCATTCCTCTATACTTGCCAGCTAATTCGTTAAGAGTTCCATCTTCATTTATACAAATTTCAATTGACAAATCATATTTCATAGCCCATTCTAAATCTTCCTTATCTCCAATTGTACATACCATTACTATGCCAGTTCCAAAGTTAGGATCAACATTTTCATCTTCTACAATTTTTACTTTCTTTCCATAAATTGGAACAATAACTTCCCTTCCCACCAAATAAGGAGCTCTTTCATCATTTGGATTTATTGCTACTATTTGGCATGTACAAAGCAATTCAGGACGGGTTGTGGCTATTTCAATATAGCTCCCTTTTTCATCCTTTTTTATTCCATTTCCTTCTCCACCATTTGCCAGATAAAATTTAATTGTATTTAGCAAGGTTTTTCTTTCAACATGCTCTATTTCTGCATCCGCCATCGCTGTCATGCAACGAGGACACCAATTTACTGGAAACTTTCCTTTATAAATATATCCTTTTTTGTAAAGTCTAATAAAAGAAATTTGGGTGAGACGGCGATAATATTCTGCATCTGTCCTATAATAAATGCTGTCATCCATTGATTCACCAAGCACAATAAATTGACGAATCATCTCATCTATATTATCATCTGCAAATTTTTTGCAGAGCTTTATGAATTCATGCCTATCTATATCCTTCCTTGTTATTCCATATTTTCTTTCTACCCTTTCTTCAATTGGAATCCCATTTACATCAAAGCATAATGGAAAGAAAACATTGTAGCCACGCATTCTTTTATAACGGGCTATAAAATCAATATGGGTGTAATGGACTGCATGCCCTATATGCAATGCTCCGGATGCATAGCGAGGCGGATTATCTATTGAATATACTGGCTCTTTGTTTGGATCAAATCTATAAATTTTCATTTCCTGCCATTTTTCCTGCCATTTCTTTTCAACTTCTTTTGCGTTATAGCTACTCATTTTCTTCTGAAGTAAATTTGTGCTTATAAATTTGTTGGAAATGCTTATGCTGGGGAAATGAATGAAAAATAGGATTGTTATTGACTCACTGCTATTGTATGGAAGAAATTTATTTATGACAACACCAACTTCATTTTCAATGACCTGGAAATGCTTTATGACCAAAAGATGAGGGCATGATTGTGTATCTTTCTTGGGCAATCTTTGCTTATGGTGGCTGGTTTTTTGTTGAGCTGTATTATATGATGAAAAGATTTGGAAAAAGAAAAATTGGTAAGATAATTAATACATTGGTCGCTTCCGCAATTTTTCTCTTGGCTCTTTTTCTATTAGGACAAAATATGATTATTTTTTCCTTTCCTCTCTTTCTCTTTGCTCTTTTCATTTTAATAAAGACGGTGATTTTTGTTTAGAATCATGGCAAAACATATCTCCATAATGGAAAACAATATCTGGTGGAACTTTCTTCCTTAATCCCGAGCCCTCCAGCATATTAATTTTGATTGTCCACTCTCCTTTTGTACATCTATCGTTAGTATAATTATTCTTCCTTTAAAAATTGAAAAGGAAGTGGCTTGACAGCATACCATCAGAAATAGTGGAAAGCATAACTAAAGATAATGCAAGTTTATTTAACTAAAGAATATTACGAACATCATAATGGCTATGCCATTTCTTGTTATGCTCTCATTTTCAGCGGAGAGAGTAACTGTTATCGGAAGAGGTAAAGAAAAAAGATTTATCATTCTGAGTTCATGTCCTTGGCCAGGTGGTACATAAAACTCTCCACTCATAGGAGGCCTTATTATACCTACAGTTATTGTAAAATTTACTCGCAAAGTATGATTTCCATAATTTATCGCCCCAATTGTTAAACCCACTCCGCCCTCTATATATAGTTCAAAATCATTATTATGCTGGGATGAAGAAGTAGAGATTC
>JAPDJT010000005.1 GCA_029258955.1 Thermoplasmatota archaeon | reverse complement strand
AACTGAGCAAGTTTATGATACCATTGCCTTAACGCTTCATGACTGAACTTCTCAAAATCTTTGAGGAATTTACTCGTTTTTCTTAGAGAAATTCCTGCATAGTAAAGAATAGTGGCAATTAGCTTAATTTCTATCTTTTTCTTATCCCCCAATAAAAAATAAATGAAATGGGATGTTGTCATATAGTAAATTCCACCCCATGCAAAGAAGTCAATAACACCTTTTCTGTCATTTTTCGCAAATCCTCTTATCCCAGCAAAAATATTTTTTCTTTCAACTAATTTTTAATTGGGCATTTCCACCCCTCTCCTGATTCATCAGGAGAGGTATTTCGCATTTTTTAAAATTTTCAAATTCTTGACAGTCCAAGATAGTTATATGAAAAAAATTAATAAAAGGAGGAGGTTGCCACGGTAAATTCTCTCCCATGAAATAAAGTCAATAACAACATTATTTATTCACAAGCTTGGTATCTTGTTGAGGATATATATTGCAAACCTCTTAATTTTCCAGTGTTTCTTACATAACCTATTTTAGCTTAAGTTTAATATTCATTGTGGAAGAAATATGGAATGCTATAGCTAAAAGTTTTGATTCAACGCGCAAAGAACCTTGGGAAGAATGCTTAAATTTTATTGAAAAAATAAAAGGAAGAGCTATAGATATAGGGTGTGGAAATGGAAGGCATTTACTTCCATTAGCTAAAAAAACTGATTTTGCTGTGGGATTAGATTTTTCTATAGAAATGTTAAAAATCTGTAATGAAAAAATAAGAAATGAAAAAATGAGTGAGGTTCTTTTAGTGTGTGGAGATGCTTGCAGGCTTCCATTTAAAGATAATTCTTTTGACTTTGCCCTTTTCATTGCAACTTTGCACAACATTAAAGGCAGGAATAATAGAATTAAAGCGTTGGTTGAATTAAAAAGAATTTTGAAACCAAATGGAAAAGCTCTAATTTCTGTATGGGCAAAATGGCAAGATAAATGGAGATGGTATTTTATTAAGAAACTTTTAAGTTTTAAGGAAGAGCATGGAGACATCTATATTCCTTGGAAAAAAGATGGCATAAATGTAGAAAGATTTTATCACTTGTATAGCAAAAGGGAATTTAAAAAAGATTTACTAAAAGCTGGCTTGAAAATAGAAAAATTGTGGAGCGTTAAAAAGGTTTCAAAAAGATATCCAGATAACCATTTTGCTATAGTAAAGGCTGAGAAATAAGAGGAAGATGATAAAAATAAGGAAAATAGCTATAAGGAGTATTAAAAGCCATGCAATTTTTATGTCTCCTGAAAAAATTATTGGGATAGGTCCAATGAATATAATTCCTTTTTTCTTTTCCTGCACTGATTGCACCATTTCATATTCCATCTCTTTCGGAAAAGAAAAGAAGAAAAGAATGAATGAGAGGAAAATGAAGAGCATACCAAACAAACTAAGTAATCCTCTTCCAATTATAAATGGAAAAATAACAATAATTCCTCCTTTTGCTTCTCCAGTAATTAATGCCAAAATTAGTAAAGCTATTCCTGAGATAAAAAGTATTGCTGGCAACCTACTTTCCATATCTCCTCTGCCTCCTTTGGTAAGACCTTATTGCTTTCAAAAATTCTGTTTTAGTTAATGCAGGCCAATAAACATCAGTAAAATAAAGTTCTGAATATGCCAACTGCCATAATAAAAAGTTTGATATTCTTTCTTCTCCTGAGGTCCTCATAACCAAATCCGGATCTGGGAAAGGAAGATGGGAAGTATATAGATATGAGGAGAGCAACTCTTTGTTTATATCATCTGGCTCTATTTTTCCTTTCTTAACATCTTCAGCAATTTTCCTCATAGCTTCAACAATTTCTTCTCTTCCTCCATATCCTATAGCAATATTGAAGAAATATCTGTTATAATTCTTCGTTTTCTCCATTACTTCTATAGCTGCCTTCCTCACATGCTTTGGCAATAGCTGTATGTTTCCTATAACCTTTATTTTAACTTGATTCTCATGCACTCTCTTATCATTAGCAAGTTTTTTCAAATCTTTTTCAAATAAGTTCATTAAATGCTCCACTTCCTCCTTGCTTCTTTTAAAATTATCTGTTGAAAAGGCAAATACAGTCAAAACTTTTATGCCCACTTCATGACTCCATTCTATAACTTCCTCCAATTTATCTTTGCCTATTTCATGCCCTTTATAAGGGGGCATACCTTGGAGTAATGCATATCTTCTATTACCATCCATTATGATAGCAAGATGTTGAGGGACAGGGTACTTTTTAATTTCCTCTAGCATTTTTTGAGCAATTAGTTTTTCCATTTCTCTGTAAATTATTCTAAATAGCTTATTGTGCTTCAATTTGTTAATTACTTGTTTTGCAAAATTTGTTTCTATAGCCTTATATTTCCATTGTTCGATTTTGCTTTTAAATTTCATTTTTTATTATTATCTCACTGACTTTATATAGTTAAGTATTTGTTTATAATGAAAAAGTGATGAGTTGTTTACATCATTTATAGAAAAATCCTGCTTGTACCATATATATTTTAGTTGTTGTTAGCATATCTTCCATGCATAATAGCTAGTGGCAACCATTTTTTCATTTATCCGGCATACATTCTGTCATTTTTGACAACTTATTTTCCCTGAAATTTTTATATTATATGGTTATTATCCAATATGAAAGCTGTTGTTGCTCTTGGAGGCAATGCTTTAACAGGAAAGGACAGAAAGGCAGATATAGATAAGCAGTTTGAAGCAACACAAGAAACAGCAAAATCAATTGTAAAGATGATTAAAAATGGATGGCATATTGTTATCACACATGGAAATGGTCCGCAAGTTGGCGCTTTGCTTTTACAGCAAAAACTTTCTATGGCTGAAGTACCTCAAATGCCATTGCATGTTCTCGTTGCTTTGACTCAGGGACAAATTGGTTATGTTGTTCAGCAATGTCTTCTAAATGAATTTAAAAGACAGGGAATAAAAAGAGATGTTGTAACTGTTATTACTCAAGTTCTCGTTGATGAAAATGACCCAGCTTTTAAAAAGCCAACAAAACCTATTGGTCCAATTTATGGAGAAGAAGAGGCAAAGAAAATGATGAAATATTACACAATGGGAAAAGTTGAGGATGGATGGAGAATTTTAGTTCCTTCTCCTAAGCCAATATCAATTGTTGAGGCAGAAATAATAAAAAAGCTGGCTGAAAAAGACATTATTGTAATTGCTGCTGGAGGGGGAGGAATTCCAGTTGTAAAAAGGGGAGAATCTCTTATTGGTGTAGATGCTGTAATAGATAAAGATTTAGCTTCACAAAAGCTTGCAAATGAAATTATGGCAGATATTTTGCTTATTCTTACTGATGTAGATTTTGTTTTCCTTAATTATGGAAAGGAAAATGAAGAGGCAATACACGAAATTTCTGCTGATGAGCTGGAAAAACATTATAAAGAAGGGCATTTTCCATCTGGCTCAATGGGACCAAAAGTTGAGGCTTCTATCAATTTTGTTAGGAATGGTGGAAAAAGAGCAATAATTACTTCTATAGGAAAAGCATGGGAGGCATTAGAAGGAAAAGCTGGCACACAAATACTTCCTTAGCCCAGCTCTTTTAACAAGTTTTCAATGCTAACTTCTTTTTGTTTTCCTTTTTCCATATCTTTTATTACAACATTTCCTCTGTTCCATTCATCAGGTGCAACAATAACAACTTTCTCAATTCCTTTTTTATTTGCATAATCTAATGACTTTGAAATGCTTCTTCTCATCAAGTCCATTTCTACTTTTATCCCTTCTTTTCTAAGCATTTTTGCAATTTTAATCGCTTCCTTTATCATTCCATGCAGGTATGCAATATAAACTGGCTTTTCTTTTGCATTAAATTCAATTCCTTCCATCTCCAGTGCAAGCAATACTCTATCAAAACCAATTGCAAATCCTGCTGTTGGTGTTGCTTTCCCTCCAAGCAATGGTATTAAATTGTATTCTCCTCCTCCACAAATCTGCTTCTCTGCTCCAAGTTTTGGAGCATCGATTTCAAAAACTATTCCAATGTAATAATCTAAGCCTCTTGCAATTGATAAATCGAGATTATATGGAATTGAATATTCTTCTAAAAATTTAAGGACTTCTTCCATTCTCCCTACTTCTTTATATTCTATTCCATCTAAGCTTTTTCTTTCAATAAATTCTTGGAATTTTTCAAAATCATCTATTTTTTCTTTTAAGCTATCAAAATCTTTTTTATCAATAAGCCTCATTATATTAGCATCATTTGCTCCCAACTCATCTAAAAATCTCCTTAAAATATCAAGATTTCCTATCCTTAAAATTATATTTCTAAGTCCAGCTTCTTCCAGCACATGATATGCCATTGCTATAAGCTCCGCTATTGCCTCCGGCTTATCTGTTCCTATAAGCTCGCACCCAAACTGCCAAAATTCCCTATATCTTCCTTTTTGAGGCCTATCATATCTAAAACAGTTTGCGAAATAATAGAACTTTAATGGCTTAGGCTCCATCTGAAATTTTTCTATATAAAATCTCATAACTGGCGCAGTAAGCTCAGGGCGCAAAGCAAGTTTTCTTCCAGATTTATCCTCAAAGGCATATGTTTCTTCAATGATAGCCTCTCCAGACTTTATTGTAAAAAGTTCTAAATGCTCTATTGTTGGAGTTGCAATTTCTTCATAACCATATAGTTCAAAAATTCTCCTCATTTTGTTTTCTAGCCATCTTCTTTTCTTCATTTCTTCTGGTGTGAAGTCTCTTGTTCCTCTTGGCTTTGAAATCATGAAATAAAAAATGAAAAGAACTATTTAAATGTAAGAGATAATTCAAAAATAATGCATTGTTGATAATTGGTTTTCGCAACAACAGCACGTTTTCATTTCAATGAATTAATGGATGGGAATATGATAAAGAAAAATATCTAATGTCATTATAGACGAAATTGTTATGGCAAATCTTATCCCCAATTCATAATTTTGAAAAAAGAAGTGTTGCTATGGAAGCTGCCTATAAAATATCAGTATTTCATTTCCATTTATTGTCATCTTTCTGTTCATCAAAAATAATCATTGCTATAAACTGCAATAAAGAGTAATACCATAAAAACAATCCATTTCATTTTCCGAGAATGTCAAGAAATCAAAATGAAATAATAGTTGCTATAGCTTTTTCATTAACAAATAGCAAATGCATCATTATTTTTCTTTTTAATTAACTTTCATATGTTAGATTGGCTTCAATAAAAATGAAAAGAGATGTTGCTATGGCTATTTCTTGACTTTCCTCCCTTTCTCGCCAAAAGATTTTTAAATAGTAGAGAGGCCATTATGTTTATAAATGCAACATGCATTGAAAAATTGATAGAATGTTTGAGCTGGAGGATTTGCCAGGTGTAGGGCCAGCAATTGCTAAAAAGCTTGAGGAAGCTGGCTATACTGATTTAATGGCTATTGCTGTTGCTTCTCCTGCTGAGCTGGCGGAGGTAGCTGATATTGGCGAAGGCACAGCTGCAAAGATAATTCAGGCGGCTCGTGAGAAGGCTGACGTTGGTGGATTTGAAACAGGAGATGTTTTGCTGGAAAAATTGAAAGAGAGGAAGCATTTAACAACTGGCTCCAAAGCTTTAGATGAATTGCTTGGAGGAGGATTTGAAACGCAGGCTATAACTGAATTATTTGGAGAATTTGGCTCTGGAAAAACCCAGATAGCTCATCAGCTATGCGTGAATGTTCAATTGCCAGAAGAAGAGGGCGGTTTAGATGGAGAAGCAATTTTTATCGATACCGAAAATACTTTCAGACCGGAGAGAATTCTTCAAATGGCGGAGGCTTTGGGATTAGATGGGAAAGAAGCTTTAAAGAAGATTCATGTGGCAAGTGCTTTCAATTCAAATCATCAAATGATGCTTGTTGATAAAGCAATGGAAGTTGCAAAGGAACATCCAATAAAGCTTTTAGTTGTTGATTCTTTGACTGGACATTTTAGAGCAGAATACATAGGAAGAGGCGCATTGGCGGAAAGGCAACAAAAATTGAATAAGCATATGCATTCACTGCTTAAATTTGCTCGCATTTACAATGCTGTAGTTTGTGTTACAAACCAAGTGGCAGCACGTCCAGATGTTTTCTTTGGCGATCCTACCCAGCCCATAGGAGGACATATAGTTGGACATACAGCAATGTTCAGAATTTATTTGAGGAAGTCAAAAGGAGGAAAAAGAATAGCTCGCCTTATTGACTCTCCACATTTGCCAGAAGGAGAAGCTGTTTTTACTGTAAGAGAAGAAGGAATAAGAGATTAAATGAAACGCATTGAATTAGCTCACGGAGCTGGCGGAAAAAGAATGGGAGAGCTTATTAAAGAGTATATTCTCAAAAATTTTAAAAATAATGAAGCAGAAGTACCTTTAGAAGCTTTAGATGATTCTGCCGTCATAAATGATATTGTTTTTACAACAGATAGCCATACAGTTCAGCCAGTTTTCTTTCCTGGAGGAGATATAGGGAAGCTGGCTGTTGCGGGAACAGTAAATGATATTGCTTGCTTAGGAGCTATGCCTATTGCAATGTCAGTTGCAATGGTAATAGAAGAAGGATTCTCAATGGATGATTTGGATAAAATTTTAAAAAGCATGGCAAACGTTGCAAATGAAGCTGGCGTGGAGATAATTACAGGAGATACAAAAGTTGTAGAAAAAGGAGGAGTAAAAGATATTGTTGTTACAACTTCTGCTATAGGAAAGGAAAGTAAATGGCTCAAAAGCAATTGGGAAATAGCAGGAAGAAAAGGAAAATGGCTTCTTGATTCCATGTTAAAGCCAGGAGACAAAATAATAATAAATGGCTGCATAGCAGACCATGGCATTGCAATAATTTCAAAAAGGGAAGGATACGGATTTGAAGGAAGCGTTGTATCTGATGTTGCTCCCTTAAATAACTTAATGGAGGAAGCTTTAAAAGAAGGAGGCGTAGTAGCAGCAAAAGATGCTACAAGAGGCGGAATAGCAAATGCTTTAAATGAAATGGCGGAGAAGTCAGGTGTAGGCATAGTAATCTATGAAGATAAGATACCAATAAATGATGCAACTCTTGCAGCATGCGAAATGCTTGGATTGGATCCACTAACAATAGGAAATGAGGGAAAAATGCTATTGGGAGTAACAGAGGAAAAAGCTGAGGGTGTTTTAAAGGCAATACAGAAGCATAAATATGGGAAAAAAGCAGAAATTATAGGGGAAGTTGTAGAAGGAAATAAAGTTGTAATGGAAACAAAAGTAGGAGGAAAACGTGTTATAGATGCTCCTATAGGAGACCCAATACCAAGGATATGTTAGAGCCATTCATATAGCGCTTTTTCTTCATTAAAAGCTATTTTTACCTTATAAGGAATTTCATTATCTATTTTCTTTTCATAGAAATCTAAATAATACCATGTTCCAGAGATATTGATAGCCAAATATCCTCTGTTATTTTCAGTAATTATCACGTATAAATCTTCTGGGCTCCAGAACATATAGCTTTCTTTTTTCATATTCCTAAGCATTCCATATGCAACAATTGCTTTATCAATTGTAGAACCTCTTTGCATCAAATATGTCAAATCAGAAAAAGCAACCTGATTATCATTTAAAATTCTTTGTGGTTTTATAACTAAACTAATCCATCTCAGTGTTCGAATGGCATCTTTATATGCAGTATCTGCATCTAATTTCACCCCTAACCAACTAGTCCATGCAGCATATTTGGCTGCATTTGCATAAGCTTCTGGATATTTAACATCTAATAAATTATAAGCATATAACGCCCTGCTATATTGGCTAGGATCATCTTCATTGATTATGCTGCATACAAATTCTAGATTCATTTTGGCGAGTTTTTCTCCTTTTTCTGTCTCATTACCAGCAACATCTTTTACACTATATGGCATGGAAATGTTGAGCATTTCTGGATGAGGCTTTGCTGTCTCAATAAAATCATCTAATAACCAATTTTTTGTTCCTAAAGGTGGATTATTAATCACTGGTAAAAGACTTTCTACAATTTCTTTTAATAAGCTTCCGTTCATGTTGGAAGAAGGCTCTATGTAATCATAGATTCCAAAATGTACCATATATCGATCATTTTCTAACCCTAAAAATATGCATTTATATCCGTATATCTGACTAAAGTTATAATTTTCGAATAAGATGGTGTTTAATTTTCCTAATCTTACATTACTCGCCAAAGTTGGATCAATTATATACCATTTTTTGTCAATTCTTACTGCATTTACAGCATGTGGAGGAATTAAAAGAGTAAATACTTCTTCTGCTTTAAATCCGCATAATCTAAGAAGAGCTGTATTAAAAGAAGCTAAGGAATAACAATCCCCAATAATATTTGCATATGGAGAGATGCATTTTTCGCCTAAACAAAACATTTCATGTGTTGCAACTTTTCTATTTGCGTTTCTTAAGCCAGGGGAACTCCATTCATCATATTTTGGAATCATTGCTGGCTTAGAGTGTTTCATATTTTTTATGTCATATTCTACCAAAGCTTTCAACGTTTCATACTTACTCTCATTATAAATTCGTGCTGCAATTTCACAAAGTTTTTCTGACAACATATTAGCAACAACTAAAATTGTGCCTATGCTTGGCTTAGGCCATTTTATCAAACCAAAATTTATTGATGGTTGAAATGGATTATCATATCTTATTACTGCCCATGTATATTCTTCTATAAGATTT
This sequence comes from Thermoplasmatota archaeon, assembly GCA_029258955.1. Classification (GTDB taxonomy): domain Archaea; phylum Thermoplasmatota; class E2; order UBA202; family JdFR-43; genus JAPDJP01. Next base: position 56,758 of record JAPDJT010000005.1, on the reverse strand, counting down.
TCACTATGTAGTAGGTTATAGTTGTTTTCCTTATGGGCAAATTTAATTTGAGTAAATATTGGTGCTTCGCAGCTAAAAACAAATAATTGCAAAATAAGGAAAGCTAAAATTATTCTCCTCATAAATTTTTAATGAAAAGGAATTTATAAAAATAACACTGGCGTCACTTCATTTTTTCATACTTCTCTGGATTTTCCAGATAATCTATTATTATTTCATATTCCTCTTCTTCCATAACATCTTTTATCCATTCTATGGCTTCCCTGAATTTTATTAAGGAATGAAGCTTTATTCCATGTTGCTTTGCTATATCCTCTGCTCCCTGTTCCCTATCTATAACAACAGCAACGTGTTTGCATTTTATATTGCATTTCCTTTTTTCTGCTTCAATCTCAAGCTGTTTTATTGCTAAAAGCTTGCTATCAAATTTTGTTACAATATCGTCTATAGCAACAAATTCATCTCCATCATTAATTTCTCCTTCCACCAAAGAATGCTCTCCATATTCTTTGCTATATTTTTCTAAATCTTCTATGCTTTTCACTCCTGCCAATTTTCTTGTATAGCATAAAGGAATACCATGATGCAATGAAATGGAAGTGGCTATTGGTATGCCTGCCATTGCTATACCCAGCAACTTATTTCCAAAGCTTTTTATTTTATTTCCAAGCAAAATCCCTATTTCATTCAATAAATCTGGATGAGATGGAAGGAGGCGAAGCTGGATATAAAAAGGACTCCATATGCCAGATACAAGCTTCCATCCCTCAGGCTTATGCCTTATTGTTTTTATTAAACCTCTCTTATACAATTCAATAAAAATTTCTTTTTCATTCAAACTCCATCGCCTCCTTTGCAAATCTTTTCGCAGCTTCTTCTATATTTTCGCTTTTATATATAGCAGAGCCTACAATAGCATAGCATGGATAGCCTCGCAATACAGCAAATGCTTTTCTTATTTCCCCTCCTTGTCTTCCTATGCCTGGCATGCAATATTTTGGCTCATTTATCAAGCTTGTGAGCAAAAGATGATATTTCTTTAATGCTTCTTCCTTATTTCCGGGCAAAATAAAATATTCTACGCCTTTTTTGGCGGCAATTTCATACATTCTGCCTGGAGCATCATCAAGCAAAAATCCACCATCTTCCGCCAAATAAGCTTCATGGGTCATTTCTCCACCAACCATTGGAATCATTTCATATTTAAATATGGCTTCAATAAATGCTTCTTCGCTTTTTCTTCCAGCCATTGGAAAAATTATTACACCTTTTATATTTGCTTTTTTACATGCCATAGCAAATTTTTCAGCTATATATGGTATATCTGTTCCAGCTTTCTGATGATCATATATTACAGGCAAATGAAAATCTATCTCTTCCATAATGTTTTTCAACCCATATTGTAAAGCAAGATTTGCCCCTATTTTATATCCAACTATGCCCTCTATTCCATAAGTTTTTTCAACAAGCTCTTCTAACTTTTCTAAATCATCTACATCACAAGCTACAATGACTCCATGCTCTCTTTCAAACATAAAAAGATATGTATTGCATGATTTTATTATTTTGGGAAGATAAACTTTCTTGCAGATAGCCAACGACAACTATTCTTTCCTTCATTTGCTAAATTCGGAAAAAAATGAGAGACACTTTGTTTCTCCATTTAGCATTTTTCACCCTTATACATCAGTATAACAAATCCATTATAATCACCATACTCTACAAATCCAAATTTTTTGTAAAAGTTAAAAGCTGGCAGCTTTTTTGATGTAACAACATATGCATTTTTATTCAATTCATTAAGCCTTTTTATTGCAAATTCTAACAGCATTCTTCCATATCCCTTTCCTTGATGAACCGGTGAAACAAGTAGAAATTCAATAAATCCATTTTCTTTTCTTTTTAACCTTTTTGGAATCCATTCTATTTCCTTTCCCTTAAATTTATAGACTAAAGCAACTATGCCAATAAGTTCATTTTCTTCAATAAAATAAAATTCATCAAATTCTTCCTCCATTCTTTTCTTTAAAAATGGCTTATAAATTTTTTCAAATGTTGCAAAATCATCTATGCTTGGCTTTTTTTCAACCCATTTCAACAAGGGATACGCTCCATTTGTTGCCTTATATGTGCTGAAAACAAATTTTACCAAATCATCTAAATCATAGCTTCCCTTTTTCAATTGCATTTTTACACACACAATCCCATTTTTCCGGCAGGTTCTTTATGCATTCTTCGATAATTTCAATAATTGTGCCTTTCTTCTCCTCTGTCATCCTCTTAATTTCTTCTACATCTAAACTTTTTTGCAAACCAGCTGCATAATTTGAAACTAAGCAGATGGAAGCATAGCAAATTTCTTTTTCTCTCGCCAATATTGCTTCTGGCACCAAAGTCATGCCAACAACATCTGCAAAATTGCTCAGCATTTTTATTTCCGCTTTCGTTTCCAACCTTGGACCTTCTGTTGCAACATATATCCCTTCATAGATTTCTTCTTTTTTCTTTGCTTCCTCAACTAACACCTTTCTTACTACAGGACAAAATGGTATGCTCATATCTATATGGATAGCAACGTCATCATAAAATGTTGTTTTTCTTTTTGTAAAATCAATAAAATCATCTGGAATAAAAATTGAGCCAGGCTCAATTTCTCTTTTCATTGAACCTACAGTATTTATTGAAATGATTGCTTCTACACCAGCATTTTTCATTGCTTCAATGTTAGCATGATAATTTACTGCATGAGCTGGCTTATGCTTCTTCCCATGTCTTGGAAGAAAAAAAACATCTCTTCCATGCAATTTGAAGTAAAAAACTATAACATTTCCATAAGATGTTTCAATCTGCATTTCTTCTCCTTTCCATTTATAATAGCCAGTTCCTCCTATTATTCCTATTTTCATACTTCCTCCCATTCTTTTAATATGGAATGCCATTCAAATCTTTCTATTCCTTTCACTTTTTCTAAAGCCCTTATTATTCTTTCGTATCCCTTACCCAATGTTCTCATTCTAGCTTTTGCAATTATGTCGTATTTCCCAGCTACTGCAGCTACACTTATTATTCCCCTTATTTTCCATATTGTATTGAGTAACTCCTTTATAGAATAACCAGTTTTTGCCTTTATAAAAATATAGGCTCTAACTTCTGTTAAGGCAAATGAAATTACTCCCATTACTACAAGTATTATTCCAATAAGTTTTATTACAGCATGAGTTGGAGATTCAAATAGAGTTATATGGATGAATTTTGACAATGCTAATGAAAATGGTATAGAGAATATGATGGTAAATGACTTTACAGCTTGGGTTACGCTTGCTTTCCCTAATCCTAGAGCTCTAATATAAAGAACATAAGAAAAGAATGTTATTCCCATTGAAAGGAAGAAATACTTCCAATATTTTAATGATTCAATTGCCAAATAAATTGCATCTCTTTTAATGAAATAAACTAAGATAATGGCGAATAAAGTCGTAAAAACAAGATTCCAAAATCTTATGTTTATTGAATCATTATATGAGTCATTTATCCTCATTATCTTTAGCTTTCTTTGATAGATAGAAAACACAACCCAAGCAGGATTCAAAAGCAAAAAAACAATCATTAAACCATATGTATTTATCTCTCCTTTTAGAGAAAAAGATGCAAGCAAAGCTCCAAAAGTAACAATCATAGATGATTCTATTTCCGCCATTGTGGGCGCGTTCTTTTCGACTATGGATTCTATAAAAAGCAAATACAAAATAACTATTTGAAAGAAGGCGAGAGTTGCTGAAGGGTCTTTATATGTAGATATGATTAAGAAGTAAGCTATTGTTGCAACAGCATTTCCAATACCTGCCATCAAATGATATGGAATTTCCTCTTTTTTTAACAACCTAAGCCTTTTAAATGATGGGTCTATTCTTGCCCCTAAGCTTTTTTGTTTAAATGGCAGGGATAGGATTAAGCACAAAATAAAGGTTATTACTATTCCAGCTAAAAAAATAACAACACATAAAGCCCATGGATCGGTAATAACAATTGAAGAAATATAAGCATCTATAGTTGTTACAATAGCTCCTGTTAATGATGAAAGAATGCCTAACAAATAAAACAAATATTTTTTTCTAATCCTCATGTTTCAATCTCTTTTTCTATAACTTGAGTATTCGTTCTCTTTACTCCCTTTATTGCATGAATCTTATCAGTCAATTCCATCAATTCTTCTAAACTATTCACCTTAGCTTTAACTATAATGTCATAATCTCCAGCAACAACAGCAATACTTTCAATATTTTCCAGCTTCCTCATCTCTTCCAATACAGCTTTTAAGTTTCCAACATATGTAAGGATAAGAATATAAGCTTTTATCATTAAATAAGGAATTCCATGATAAATTATAAATTTTAGCCATGTATTACCATCATGCTTCTTGCTATAGTCATTATTGCTGTTTTTTCTGGTTTATATATGGCTTGGAACATTGGAGCTAATGATGTTGCAAATTCAATGTCAACTGCTGTTGGAGCAAAGGCAATTACAATGAAACAGGCTTTAATTATAGCTGCTGTTCTGGATTTTTTAGGAGCTGTTTTGGTTGGGAAACATGTTACAGATACAGTTAAAGGAAAAATAATTGATACTGCCTCTATAGAGCCTACATTAGTTGCATTAGGATTTTTAGCTTCTTTATTATCAGCTTCAATATTCGTTACATTGGCAACATGGAAGGAATTGCCAGTATCTACAACACATGCAATAATTGGGGGCATCACTGGCTTTGGCTTAATTCAAGGAGGGCTGGAAGCTGTAAGATGGAAAACCTTAGGGCAAGTAGCAGCTTCATGGGTTATCTCGCCCATTGCTGGAGCTGCTTTGGCTTTTTTAATGTTTGGAATAATAAGGCTCTTTATTTTTGCAAGGAAAGATCCTGTTAAATGGGCAAGATATGTTAGCCCATTTTTTGTTGCTTTAACTATTTTTATCATTTTGCTGTCCATCTTTATGAAAACGAGAGTTGGTGTTATTTTAGGATATGAAACAAAAGAATATATTATAATCTCTCTTTTCTTTGCATTTATTGCTGGCTTAATTGGGATTTTTTTCGCAAAGCGTTTCATTGGCAAGGGATATGAAATTGTAGAAAATTTGTTTAGACGCCTTCAAATAATGACTTCCTGCTATGTTGCTTTTTCTCATGGTGCAAATGATGTTGCAAATGCTGTTGCCCCTGTTGCTGTTGTAATCTCTATAGCATGGAAAGAAGTAGATGCAATATATTTGCTTGCTTTTGGAGGAATAGGAATTGCACTGGGCATATTAACATGGGGATACAAGGTTATAAAAACAGTTGGAGGAAGAATAACAGCATTAACTAATACAAGGGGTTTCAGCGTTGATTTCGCAGCAGCTACTGTTGTGCTAGTAGCTTCAAAATTAGGGTTGCCCATTTCAACAAGTCATGCTGTAGTAGGGGCTGTTATAGGCGTTGGATTAGCAAGAGGGCTGGAAGCTATAGATTTATCTATTATAAAGAAAATAATTTATTCATGGCTTCTTACTTTGCCTTCCACAGCCATTTTATCGATATTAATTTATAGTGGATTAACAATATTATTCTAATGCCTTATAGAGTTGCAGTAGACGGAATTTATAGAAAGAAATCTCCATTTGAAGGGCTACTTCAGCATATGAGTAAAGTAAAAGAGTGTGTGGCTTTATTGAAGGAAGGGGTGCTCAGATATATAGATGGAGAGTATGAGAATTTTCATGAAGTTGCAGAGAAAGTTTCTAAGCTTGAGCATGAAGCAGATTTAATAAAAGGAAATATTAGGGCGCATTTACCTCGCTCTGTATTTATGCCAGTAGATAAAAAATATTTTTTGTGGTTGTTAAGAGAGCAAGATGCGATTTTAGATCATGCAGAAAACTTAGCTCAGCTTTTAGATTTGAGACATACTAAAATACCAGATGAGCTAAAGGATGATTTTAAAAAGCATATGGAATTGGTAGCAGAGACAGTTGAAGAAATGGAAAAAGCTGTAGGAAATGTTAAAAAATTGTTGGAAACAGGATTTGTTGGGAAGGAAAGAGAGGAAACAAAAGAATTTATTCATAGAGTGCATAGAAAAGAATGGGAAGCTGACCAGCTTCGCTATCAAATAACTAAGAAAATTTATGAAATTGAAGACAAGTTGAGTCCAATGGATGAGTATCATTTGCTTAAGATTGTGGATTGGATTGATGATATTGCTGACCATGCAGAAAATGTTGCTGATTGGCTCAGAGCAATGATTGCAAAATGAAAGAATTTGAAGAAGTAGTTAAAAATTTTAAAAAGGAAATAGTTAAGAAAGTAAAGAAGCCCAGAATATGGAAGGAAAAGGATGTTTTAGATGGAAAGGTAGTAAATGCATTTGTTTTGATTTTAAGAACAAAGGGTTGCTTTTGGGCAAAGGAATCTGGCTGTTCAATGTGTGGCTATTATAGGGAAACATATGATGCTGGCTATGAAGAAATAAAAAAGCAAATTGATGAAGCATATATGCAATATGAGGGAGAAGAGATAGTAAAAATATTTACTTCTGGAAGTTTTCTTGATGAAAGGGAAGTGCCTAAGGAGCTAAGAGATTACATTTTTAAAAAATTTTCAAAAGCTAAAAAAATAATAGTTGAAACTCGCCCAGAATTTGTTGATGCATTGGAAGAAATAAGCAGTGAAATAAGGCTTGAAGTAGCAATGGGGCTTGAATCAGCCAATAATAAAGTTTTGGAGTATTCAATAAATAAAGGATTTACTTTCGAAGAATGGAGGAAATCGGCGGAGAAAGTTATTTCTTATGGAAGAGAATTAAAAGTATATATACTTATTAAGCCACCTTTTTTAACAGAAAAGGATGCTATAAAAGATGCTATAAGAAGTGCTGAAAAAGTAAAAGGCATAGCAACAACAATTTCATTTAATCCAGTTTCTATCCACGGAAAAACTTTAGTAGAATACCTTTGGAAAAAGGGTTTATATTCTCCTCCATGGCTCTGGAGCGTTGTTGAAGTATTAAAAGAAACAAGAAAAATTTATGATGGATATATAAAATGCGATGTTATTGCAGGAGGAAAAGAAAGAGGAAGTCATAATTGTGGAAAATGTGATAAGGACGTGTTAAAAGCTATAAAAAACTTTAATTTTACTCAAAATGTAAAAGAATTTGATAATTTAAAATGTGCATGCCAAGAGGAATGGAAGGATTTACTTGAAATAGAAGAATTTTTTAAAGGTTAGAATTTCCTAAGCTTTCTTCTATCTATTTTTACTCCTGTTGGTGTAACTATAAAATGATTTCTATCTAATCCTGCAATATCTCCATTTATATCTCTAACTATTTTTTTCAGCTCATTTGTCACTCTCTCCAGTTCAATATCATCTACTGAAATTGGTGAAACATCTAAAATCAAAAGGTTGCCTTCATAGATATACTTTGCAAAATCTTTTAAATCATCGAATTTTTGCACCTCCGCCACCTTTACATACATTTTTGCCTCTTCTTGCCCCTCCTCTCCCACCTCATATTCTTCCAAATCTATATAACCCTCGCTCTTTTTTCCAAATATCATCTTAATCAATTTGAAATACTTTTTATTTATAAAAACTTTTCAAAATATTGGGGTTCGTTGAAAAAATTAGAATGAAATTATTGCCATTGGCTATTATCACATGGGGAAAATATGTCATAACAACATTCCATTTCATTTTATTTTTCGTCAATATCAAATATCGGAAATTGTCAAAAATTAATGAAATGGGGGGTGTTTCATAATAATTCCATGCAACAAAGCTACAACCTTTTTCATTTATTGGCGAACTCCAAAATGTGTTGCTACGGCGGATTATTTCAGCATATGGAATGGTCAATTTATTGCGTTTTGATTAGGAATAGCCACATTCTCTTTTTCATTTATCTTTATCTCAAAATATCGAAGTTGAAAAACCACAACACAATCTCATATTCACAAAAATAGTATTTAATCTACTTATAATGGGAAAGGAAAATGAGAAGAGCCATTATAAACCATGTTATACTCCCTACATAAAGCCATACATTATAGATATCTGCTATTGCTCCTCCTATTAGCAGAATCCAAGGCAGAACAAATGCTACTATTGCATACAATATGTTTTTCATTTTCATTGTAAAGGGGAATGCAAATATAAATAAAAAATTTTAGGAAAAATTTTGGTTTAGATGAATGAAAAAGTTGCCACTGGGCTTATTGCATAAAAAATTGCTATAACAACATTCCATTTCATTTTTAATTTGACTAAATTTTAAATGAATGAAGAATGCTCTTACATATAAAAGAGTTATGATAACATTCTCCTTCTACTATTTTTAATGATTCTCTCAAAATGAAAGAAATAGTTGTCATTGGCTGTTACATGAGAAATTGCTATAGCAGCATCTCATTTCATTTATTTTTCAATACTTCAAACAGAAAATTTTTCTTATCATATATGTTTTAACATTGTGGAAATAAAGGTTGGAGATATTGATGAAGACAAATATAGCAGACTTAGACTATATGAATGGTTTGATTTAAATAAAGTTTTAAGAGCAAGGATCCTTGTTGTGGGGGCTGGCGCTTTAGGAAATGAAGTTTGTAAAAATTTGGTTTTAAATGGCTATAAAAATATAACTATTGTTGATATGGACAGAGTAGTAAAATCAAATTTGAATAGATGTATTTTCTTTAATGATGAAGATGCTGAGAGAAAGCGATATAAAGCAGAGGTAATAGCAGAAAAATTGAAAATGTTTGATAAAAAGCTAAACATAAATTACTATACAGAGGAAATAGAAAAGCTTGATATTATTACAAAACATGATATAGTTTTAGGGTGCGTTGATAATGTCAAAGCCCGCCTCCATATAAATGCTCATTGCTATCATAATAAAATTCCTTATATAGATGGTGCTACTCATGGTCAGGTTGGAAAAGTTCAAGTTGTTTTGCCCCCACATACAAGTTGTTTGGAATGTGGAATGAATGTTACGCATTCAAAAATTTTGCAGTTGCGATTTAGCTGCACTGGTAAAGACACAAAATTTTTTGAGCCAAAAATTGCAGCAGATGTTAATACAACAAGCATAATAGCAGCTATACAAGTTCAAGAAGCCTTAAAATTAACTCATGGAATGAGTAATTATATAAAAAACATTTTTTATTATGATGGAGCAAGAAATTTTGCAGATGTCTTTGAATTGCCAATAAATCCAAATTGTCCAAATCATGAAAAGGAATAAAATGATTGTTGCTATGGTAATTCTCTTCCAAGCATAATAGCCACGCCAACCATTCCTTTCATTACTCAATTCGTCAAAACAAAAGATAATATATAGATGCCTTTATATACAACAATGCATCCTAAACTGGAAAAAACATTACAACTTAGATTCTTCAAAGAGGAGGGATTCATAAGAAAAAAATGCAGGAAATGCGGAGCTTATTTCTGGACTAAGGATGATAAGCAGGAGTTATGTGGAGATGCCCCTTGTGTTAACTATTCCTTTATAGGAAATCCAGTTGGCAAAAAAATGGATTTACATGAAATGAGGGAGGCATTTCTTTCATTTTTTGAACGCCATAACCACACTCGCCTAAAAAGATATCCTGTAGTTGCAAGATGGAGAGATGATATTTATTTAACCATCGCTTCCATAGCAGATTTTCAGCCTCATGTTACAAGTGGTGAGGTTCCTCCACCTGCAAATCCTCTCGTAATTTCTCAGCCAAGCATAAGACTCAATGACTTAGAAGAAGTTGGGAAAAGTGGTCGCCACCTTACTCTTTTTGAAATGATGGGGCATCATGCATTCAACGATAGCCAATTCATTTACTGGACAGAGGAAACAGCAAAATACTGCCATGAATTTTTAAATGAAATAGGCATAGAAAATGTTACATACAAGGAGGCAGAATGGGCAGGCGGAGGAAATGCTGGAGCATGCTTGGAAGTGCTTAGCCATGGATTGGAAATAGCTACACTTGTTTTCATGAATTTGGAATTAAACGAGAATGGGGAATATGTTGTTAAAGGAGAGAGATATTCAGAAATGCCTTTGAAAATTGTTGATACAGGATATGGATTAGAGAGGCTTGTATGGCTTGTCAATGGAAATAAAACAGTTTATGATGCTATCTTCCCATATGCAATTGAAGAGATAAGAAACAAAGCAAAAAAAGAAGATATGGAGAGCATTTATGCCATCGCTGATCATGCAAGATGTCTCCTTTTCATGCTTGGAGATGGAATAGTTCCTTCTAATTCTGGAGCCGGTTATTTAGCTAGGTTAATCATAAGGAGAGCTTTGCGCTTCATGAAAAAAATTGGGTATGATGATGATTTATATTCAATAGTTGAAAAGCATCTGGAATATTTGGCAAAAGATTTTCCTGAGTTGAAAAAAGAAGCAAGAAGAATAAAAGAAATTCTTGAAATTGAAACAGAGAAATTTTTCAATGCATTGGAAAAGGGGAGAGCAATGGTAAAAAGATATGCTAGCAAGGGAGAATTAACGGAAGAAAAGCTTATTGAGCTTTATGATTCACATGGTATCCATCCAGAAATTGTAAAGGAAATTGTTGATATTGAAATTCCTCCTGATTTTGAATCAAAAGTGGCAGAAAGACATTTAAAGGCAAAGAAGGAAGAAAAGAAGGAAGAGAAAAAATTTGATTATGAAACAAAACCAGTTTATTATGAAGATGAATATAAAAAGGAAATTGATGCAGAAGTTGTTCATAAAGAAGGAAATGCTGTTATCTTAGATAAAACGATATTTTATCCAGAAGGAGGAGGACAAAAATATGATACTGGCTATTTCATTCAAAATGGAAGAAAAATTAGAGTTAAAAAGGTAGAAAAAGCTGGAAATGCAATTCTTCATTATGTAGAAAATGGCTTGGAGAAAGGAAAAGTTCATGGTGTAATAGATTGGCATCGCAGATATGCTATGATGCGTCATCATACAGCAACGCATATCATAAACTATTCTGCTCGAAAAGTTTTAGGAAGCCATATATGGCAGGCTGGTAGCTATCTGGATGAAAATGAGGCAAGGCTTGATGTTACTCATTACAAAAGGATAAGCGAGGAAGAAGCTATGGAAATTGAAAAGATTGCAAATGAAATGGTAAGGAAATCTCTGCCTGTTGAAAAGAAATTTATGGAAAGAAATGAGGCAGAAAAGAAATATGGATTCAGACTCTATCAAGGAGGGGCTCCCAAGGGAGGAGTAATTAGAGTTGTCAATATTGCTGATTTGGAAACGGAGGCATGTGGAGGGACACATGTAAATAACACTGCTGAAATAGGATTTATTAAAATTATTGGTGTAGAAAGGGTTCAGGATGGAGTAGAGAGAATAAGATTTTGTGCTGGAGAAAAAGCTTTAGAATATGTACAAAAGCAAGAAAAATTGCTTAAAGAAGCCTCCAGTCTATTGGCTACTGAGCCATCTAGAATTGCAGAAGCTGTTAAAAAGCTGATTGAGGAGAGAAAAAGGTTGAAGAAGGAAATAGAAAGATTACAGGAAAAATTAGGAAAGGAAAAAGCTGAGGAATATAAAGGAGTGAAAATTATTGTTGAAGATGAGCTAGCAACGCAAGCAATAAGAGAACTCACTAAGAAAAAAACAGTTGTAATATCTGCCAGCAAAAAAGGAAAAAATGCCTTGCTTACAATAGCTTGCTCTGATGATTTGCCATTAGATTGCGCAAAAATTGCAAAAGAAATAGGAACTAAATTTGGCAAAGGAGGGGGAGGAAGGAAAACAATAGGGCAGGCTGGTATAGAAATAAACAAAATCGAAGAAGCAAAAAAAGAAGTAAAGAAAATGGTGAAAAAGGGGTTGGAAGAGAGTTAGTTTTTATTTTAGCTTCAAATGAAATGGTGTTAAAATGCTATATTATTGCATATAGAGACTTATCTATGGCGGCCCTCTTTTCAAATTTAATATTAAGAAATCAAAATGAATTGATTGTTGCTATGGCAATTCTCTTTCATGCAATCCAATAGTATCGTTTTTATTTAGCTTTCAAGAATTTCTTAGCAGTATCACAAACTTATATCATAACCTATAAAAATAGGGATGTTTATTCATATAATGTTGGTTAAAAGGGAAAAGGTAGCAATTGGAGTAATAATAATTATTATTTTTATTCTCGCAACACTCTTACAATTTCAAAAAGCACCAGTAGAAGAAAAGGAAGAAAAAGTTTTTGATGATAGAATAAGCCCTTTAGAAAATCAGGCATTGTTTGTTGAAATTTTGAGAATAAGGAACAGAGGCTTAATGGATAAAATGCTTAGTTATGGCTTAGATTGGAGAAATCCACCTTCTTTTTATTATGTGATTGAAGTTGATGGCAAAAAGGGGAGTTCAAAAGGAAATGTTGGGGAAACAGGAGTATATACTACCTGGGATACCATAGGCTACGAAAGTTCAATGGTATTTGATGTTGAAGAAGAAAAAGAATATTCTAAGGTTGTAATTTCAATTATTGAATTAGTGCCAACTGGATTATTCGGAAGAAATGTAAAGGAAGTAGAAAAGGAAAGGATTGAATTAAAATATGATTATAGAACTGGTAGATGGACCGGAGATGACTATTTCATGGATAAAGATGGGATGGGACATTATCTTGGCAAAAATTATGAAGTTTGGTTTAACCTATATCAAGCTGATTATGATCATGATGGAATTCCTTATTGGGTAGAAGTAAACATTCTTGGAACTGATCCAACAGTAGATGATAGTAAGCTAGATCCAGATAATGATGGAATTCCAACAGATTGGGAATGGAGGTTTGGCTATGACCCATTTACTTATAATGAACACAGTAAGCTTGATCCAGATATAGATGGCATTGAAAATATTGAAGAGTATATGCTAAGAGATTATTTTGCAAATCCTTTCCAGCCAGACATATATATTGAAACTGATGGAATGGAGAGAAAAGGCATATTTGATTTACCTCATATATTTTATAAAGAGAGTCAGCAAATGATCATTGAAAGGTTTGCAAGGCATGGAATAAACGTTTATATTGATGATGGATGGAATGCAGTGCCAAACGGAGGAGGGGAATTATTACCATATCAATCAAATTTAGATGATATACTTGGAAAACAACTACTTGCTTTTTATAAACATAATTTTCCAGATGAAAGGAAAGGTGTTTTTAGATATGTCGTAGTTGGCGTAAGACAGGATGGAGGTGGATTCATAACTCCTGTCAAATACAACAGATTTGATGCAATTTATGTCAGCAATGATTTCAATTCAATGATAACAAGAATTGCTTTTACTCCAAGAGAGATAAGGGTTATGCTTGCAAAAGCGATTTTGCATGAACTTGGACATTCTCTCGGCTTAATGCCCGGCTTATTTCCAGGCATCGATATTGTTAGCAGGAGAGTTTATGATAGATATCCAAGCATGCCAGATGATGAATATAACGCCTATTTAGAGAAATACTATAGTGTGATGAATTATCAGTATATCTATAATAAACCATGGTTTTACTCAGAAAACAGAAGTTACCTTTTTGACTATTCTGACGGAAGCAACGGCTTGCCATATGACTGGAATGATTGGGAGCACATTTATTTGCCAACTTTTCAGATTGATGTGCCAGCTTATGAGGACCCATCAATAGAGACATTTGAAGATTTTAAGCCTGTTAGAGATTATCCAGAATTGGTAGCAAAGGGGTGGAAATATGATGAAAATTTAACTCAAAAATATGCAAATGAATTCAAAAAGTTTGTTTTCATAAAAAATACAGATGCAGACATAAAAGTGCTTGTGAAAGAAAATGCTAAGGAAAATGAATATAATTTGCGGGTTTATGCAAAGCCAAAAGTTGAGCCAGTTTTTGCAGTTTATTCCCTTGTAGCAGAAGGTAAATTGATTGATGGTAAAGTGGAATTTTATTCCCAGCAATCTCTAATCAATGAAGCTATGGAAAAGCTAAAAGAAAAATAAAATTATCCAATTTGCCTAGCTCATCGAATAATTGGAAAAATTAGTTACTGGTTATTATTCCTCAGGTTTAAAAAATTAAAAAAATGGATATTGTAATGGCAATTTCTCCATGTAATGATAGTCATTGATAGCATTTTTCATTTAATCATAATTCCGTCTTTAACAAAACTTTTATGAATATATGGATATACATAATAGGGCCGGTAGATCAGCGGAAGATCGCCACCTTGGCATGGTGGAGGTCACGGGTTCAAATCCCGTCCGGTCCATAAAATTTTTATTTTTCATTTCATATTCATTTCGAATTTTTAATATGAGGGCTTTGGTTGACAAAGTCCTTGAAATATGTGAAAAAATAAACAGCATGATTGGAGCTTGTAGTAGATGTAGCAGGTGTTGCTATTATCGCATCCCTATTTTGCAAGAAGATAAGCAAAAAATAGCAAATTATTTGGGCATATCCTTAGATGAGATTCAAAAAACTTTATCAAATGGTTATATAGAACCGCCCTGTCCATTTTTGGAAAAAAATGAATGCAAAATTTATCCAGCTCGCCCAATAGTATGCAGAATGTATCCTTTTCTTTTGCTAAACGAAGGATTATTTTTAGTTAATATAAATGAATGCCAGCTTGCTAAGGAAATATATAAAAAATTGGGAGGGGAAGAAAAAACAAATGTTGTAAAAGTTTCATTAACTCAGCTTGAAAAATTACTGGCAAATGAATTGAAGTCACAAAAATGAAGAGAGATTTTGCCGATGTAAATTCTCTTCCATGCAATAATAACCAATGAAAGCATTTCTTTTCATTAGTGGGGCGAGGACAATAACAATTTTAATTACAATTCAAAATTACTAAATTTTTCTTTACCTAAGATTTTATTAAATTTTCTCTTTTTCATTCCATGAAAATAGCAATAACAGGAGCAGCAGGATATTTCGGAAGGAAAATTATAGAAAGACTAGAGGAAAATAATGAATGTGAGCTTATTGTGGGAATTTCTAGGAGGAATTTTAAACATCCTTTTAAAAAGCTCCAATATCACCAAATGGATGTTAGAGATAAAAAACTAAAGGATCTGTTCCAGAAATATGATGTTGATATTGTTGTTCATTTAGCTTTTGTTCTAAACCCAACTCATGATAGAGAAGAAATGAGAGATATAAACGTAAATGGTGCAAAGAATGTTCTAAATGCTTGTAAGGAAATAGGAATAGAAAAAATAATTATGACAAGCAGTACAATGGTATATGGAGCATGGCCAGATAATCCAAAATTTCTTACAGAAGAAAGCCCATTAAGGGGGCATCCCACATATTACTATAATCAAGATAAGGTTAAAGTGGAAAAATTGTGCAAACAATTTATGGAAGAAAATCCTGAAATAAAAATGGCTATTCTCCGCCCTTGCCTTGTTCTTGGTCCAACTGTAGATCATTTTTATGCCCGCTTGCTAAATTGGCCTGTTTTGCCATTGGTGGATGGAGAAAATCCAGATATGCAATTTTTGCATGAAGATGATTTGGCAAGAGCATATGAGTTATTCATTATGAATGATATAGAAGGCATATTCAACATAGTTGGAGAAGGAACTATGAAATGGAAGGAAGTTATAGAAACAGCTGGAAAAAGAGCGGTTAAATTGCCTGGCAAGCTCCTTTATCCACTTCTTTCCCTTTCTTGGCATCTCCGCCTTATGCAATTTCCTCCTCAAATACTGGATTTCATAAAATATAGGTGGGTGGCAAGCGGAGAAAAAGCTAAAAAAGCTGGTTTTAAACCTGAATATTCAACAAAGGAAACTTTGCTTGATTTTCTGGAGAATAATAAAATTGTAAGGAGAAAAAGCTAAATTTAAAAAAAGACTATTTCAATATCCCAAATCATCGTTTTCATTAATTTTCTTTTATTGAAGCAGTAAAATTTTTATTCTATGCCAATCTATTGCAATTGAGGGCCCGTGGGGTAGCTTGGTATCCTTCCAGCTTGGGGTGCTGGTAACCCGAGTTCAAATCTCGGCGGGCCCATTTATTATATGGCAAGGGTTGCAGAGGGTATTTAAATGCTTTGAGAATAATTATGGGTTAATCTTTTATTTACTCCCTTTTTATACATATCATAATGAGAAAATGAGTTCTTATGATAATTTATCATTTTTAAGCAGTTTTGCATGCGGAATACTCACACATATATAGGAATTGATCCAGAAATGGAGCTTATCAAGGTTCTAGCAAAAATAATCGCAATAGCAGGTGGAGACTGGTTGGCTGGCTTGTTTATCATAATCTTATTCTCTCTCGGTTTTGGGTGGGCTATTTACTTATAAAACATTTAAAACATTTCTATATTTCCTTAATATTTATAATATCAGGGGCGATTTTAAGCCAAATTTAGGGTATAAAAATAGTTTTTCATAGCCACTCCAAACTGCTCTGTAATTTTCGATCTTTTATTGCCTAATTTTTCATTAAAATTTAATAATAAGCAACAATTGCAACTGTGGAGAAGGCATATGTATATGGTTTGCTGGCTGTTTTTATGTGGGCTACTGTTGCATCTGCATTTAAGCTTACTTTAAGGCATATTGATTACATTTCTATGCTATTTTTTTCAACATTTTTTTCTATATTGGTATTAACATGTATTGCAATAGCAACAAAAAAATTTCATATGATATTAAAACAAGGAAAAAATGATTTTGCAAAATCTGCTATAATGGGTCTCCTTAATCCTTTCCTTTATTACATAGCTCTTTTTAAAGCATATTCTATACTTCCTGCTCAAGAAGCTTTGGTTTTAAATTATACATGGCCAATTGTTCTTGTTATCATGTCCATTTTTATTTTAAAGCAGAAAATTAAAGCAATAAATTTATTTGCTATCTTGTTAAGCTTTTTTGGTGTTGTAATTATAATTACAAGAGGTGATGTTTTAGGCTTTAGAATAACAAATATTACTGGCTCACTCATTGCTTTATCTACAACAATTTTATGGGCTTCATTCTGGATTTTAAATATGAAGGATGGAAGAGATGACGCAATAAAATTACTCACTAATTTCCTATTTGGCTTTGCATTTATTTTTGCTTTTTCATTCCCTCATTTAAAATATAATTTTGAAGGAATCTTAGGTTGCATTTATATAGGAACATTTGAAATGGGCGTCACATTTTTCATATGGCTCAAAGCCTTGCAATATGCAAATACAACTGCCCAAGTAGGAAATTTAGTTTATCTTTCCCCTTTTCTATCCCTAATAATGATTCATTTTATAGTTGGTGAAG
This sequence comes from Thermoplasmatota archaeon, assembly GCA_029258955.1. Classification (GTDB taxonomy): domain Archaea; phylum Thermoplasmatota; class E2; order UBA202; family JdFR-43; genus JAPDJP01. The sequence continues at coordinate 39,443 of JAPDJT010000005.1, read as the reverse complement.
AAATTTACATCTCAACATTGGCTGGCTTGATTTTAATAATAACTGGCATAATTTTGCAAAAACATTAAATCTTCAAAGTCTGTCCATTTTGCATTAAATGCACATTTTTTCCCAAAATATATCCCATTTCATTTGCCAAAGTTGCCAATGAAGCACATTTATTCATGTCGCCATGCGCAGCCAAAATGTGCTGGGGAGAAACAATTTTTATTAAATCTCTCAAATCTTCCCTTGAACCGTGTCCAGAGACATGTACATCTTTGAATATCCTGGCTTTTTTCCTGTGTAACTTTTGCTCCAAAATTTTTCTGTTTGCCTGTATAGTTGGCGTAGGAATAACAGCACTAGAGAATATAACAATATCTTGCGGAGAGATTTTTAATGCTAACTCATCATTTGCAATCTGGGAAAGAATAGCATCTTTTTCTCCCATTCCTCCTGTTACAATAAATGCATATTCATTCTTTTTCTTGTTCATTTCATTAAGTAATTTTTCAGCATCTCTTGCATTTTTTATAAGCTTCGCATGACTTGAAAAATCAATGAGCTTTAGCTTTTCTGCAGATTCTATATAGTCATATAAAGACCTTCCAATAAAAACTGCTTCTCTCCCAATATCTTTAATTAGCTTGAGCATTGTTTTCTGCCTTGCAATATGAGATGAAAAGGTTGTTAGAAAAAGTCCATTTTCTTCCATTTCCAAGCTAAACAATATATCTTTGAGCATTTCTCTTGCTATTGCTTCTGAAAATGTTTTTCCTTCAACATCTGCATTTGTTGAATCTGCAATTAAAAGAATAACATTATCAAGTTCTCTTAGCCTTTTAATATTTGTTTTTCTTCCAAGCATTGGATGATTATCATTTTTATAATCTAATCCATACAAAATATCTCCGTATGGTGTTGAAATTCTAACCATTGTAGACTGAGGAATAGAATGTGTTACATTTATAAATTCAATTTCCAATTTTTTAGAAATTTTATAGCTCGAATTAACATTCACTCTTATTATCTTATTTTTTATTCTTGCTGTTCTTTTTATATATTCTGCAGTATAAGGTGTTGTAACAATAGGACATTCATAGTTAGGTGCCATCCATTTAACTGCTCCTACATGATCCAAATGAGCATGACTTATTACAATAGCCCTTATTTTTTTCTTTATACTTTTTATAACATTATCATTTGGAATTGCGTCTTCATTCAACAAAATTTCTCTATTCATTTTAATTTTCTTTTCCTGTAAAGCAACAAATCTGTCCATATACAATCCCATATCCAAAATGAGTGCTTCATCATCTATTTCAATGCAAGTCATGTTCCTTCCAACTTCTTCATATCCCCCTACACCATGTATTCTAAGCATGAAATGAAATATGCCGTCTTATAAAGAAATTGTGAAAAATGGGGGTTCGTCGAAAATACAATGAAAAGGAAAGTTGTCTTAGTTCATTTTTTCGACGAACCGAAAAAAAATGAGAAGGATGTTGCTATGGTAATTTTCCTAATACGATGATAGACTCATAGACAAAATTTCCTTCATTTGTTGGACTCAAAAAGCAGTAACATTTGGAAAATAAGAATAAAACCCCATCATTTTCATTGCAATTTCTCTGTGCAAATAGCAGATGTAAGAACGATTGTTCATTTTAATTAAAAATAAGAATGAATTTTATACTACCTTATGAATTTCTATTATGCAAAATTGGACTGATAAATTTGTTAAATGGTTTGAAGAAGAGATTGCTGATTCTGATAAGCCATTAGATGAGCATTGGGAAGTAGAAATAGGGGAGGAAAATGGAAGAAAGTTAATAAGAGCTAGTAGTCCATATCGCCCTTATAGCGTTTTAGTTGAAGTTGGCAAAAGATTCGCAACTCTAAAAATTAAAACTGGTGTAGAAACAGCTATTCTTGATTCGCATGAAAGGCTCAAAATATATAGGTCTCTTCTACTCTTGAATAACAAATGGAGAATGGTAAAATATGCATTAGTTGGAGAAGATGAAGAAATTGTAATTATAACTGATTTAGATTTAGTTTCGTTAAGCAGAGATGAATTTAGCGATGCATTAACTGTAACACTATTTGCAATGAATGATTTAGTTAAAAAATTGAATTTGGAAGATATCTATGAAGAGGCACAGCTTATTCATGTAGCTGATTTGATTTTACAGAAAGCTAAGAGTGGTAAAAGTAAAGAAGAAATTGTTAGCTTTATTGCGAAAACTTACAAATTAAGCAAGGACATTGCAGAGGAAATAGTAAGTGAAATTCTCAAAGAAGAAAAAGAAGACTCTGGCATGTATGTATAATTTAACATTTTATGCGGGCGCCGGGATTCTGACACAGATTTACTGGTAAAATCTCATTTACTTTTACTTAATAGAAATAAAATTGGTCTGCTGCAGATGCGATGGGATTTATAGTTATATGATCATGCAAAATAGAGAAACATTAGGAAATGCACACAAAAAGAAATTTTATAAAAATTTCTTTATTTTCTGGGTTAGTATGATTTAATAATTACTCACAGTATAACTCTTTCAATAGTTCTTCAGCTTTATTCCATTCAGTAGGCAATTTTCCTTCTTTTGTATATCTTATCCAATTGTATTCATCGATAAACTTAGTTAAAGTATATTTTATTTTTAACCCTAATTTTTTGTTGAGAAATGTTTCTATATTCTTTTCCGAGCACTGTGTTTTCATTCTATATGTTTTATCAACGTTTTTTGCATATTTTTGCATTTCTTGTAAAAATTTTATATAGCCCTCTTTAGAATGTTCAAAACCTAATCCTTTTGCAATTTTCATATCCCACATCACAAATAGGTGTGGATTTAATGTGTAAAATCTTCGATATAGCAGTTGGGCCAATTTCGTCTATAGCATTGAGTTTTTCTATTATTTTAGCAAGTTTTTCCTTATATTTGCCAAAATCAAACGTTAAAATATCATCTTCTTCTCTGAAGAAAAACTCATCTTTATATTCATTAAAAAATTTTTTAAGTTTTTGAGCTACAATATCGTATTTTTCCTTTGTTATTCTGCACCCCCATTTATTAAGAAATTTCAATAGATGTTCTTCTATTTCTTCTATAGACAGTCTTTCAGATTTTTTTCTTAATTTTTCTAAAAATTCTTTTTCCCCCATTAGTTCGTCATAATCTTTATTCCAACCCAAAATTTTCCAAATAATTACAGCCCAACATATATCTAAAAATGTAGGGATTTTCTTTTGGTGCATTTCCATATACTAAATTAACTGGCTTTTTAAATTTTATAGCAGATAATGGTGCCAAGATTTTGATACAGATTTGTTAGTAAAAAATTTACAACTTATTTTCTACCTGTTTGAGGATCTGTCTGTAATAAAGTTTTAATAACCCCCTTTCATCTTCTTTTATATAACTATTATGAGCAATTAGGTTTCGAATTTGTGCTATTTCGTTTATTTTACTTAGGATCCATTGCTGATCAGGAAATACATCCTTAAAGGAAGACCAATTTGTTTGTATTATTTTTCCCAAATCGCGAAAGTCCATATAAAAAATATCACTACTACCACGAGTAGGAATCCATTTATTCTTTTCTTCTTCTATCTTTCTTTTTTTAACTTTTTCGATTGTCTCTCTAGGAATATTAATTCTTTTAAGAAAATCGGGCCCATAATCTTGAGTAAGTTTTTTTTCTATAAGTATTCTTAGTGAATTTTCGATACAGTAAAGAAAAGTATATGCTTCTGCCATTTTCTTCCCTTTTTCGATAATATCTGCAGGTAGTATTTCTGAGAGAATTGATTCGGAAATTTCTCTAGAAATATTTTCTAATTCAGCAACCAAATCCGATGATAACTCATATATTGTTAAATCGTCATTTAACCGAAGTCCTAACGGTTCGAGAATAACGTTAAATTGTTCTATCCTTTTCTTGTTTGTAAAATAATTTTCATGAACATTGATTATGGCTTGGAGTGTAATTTTAAATTCTTCTTTACTTTTAGCTTCAGATAGTATTGCTTCTATTTTACGAGGTTTATCTGCAAATTCCAAATCCTTTCTTTTACTAAAAAATGCTGGAAATAATTTCTCCATAGATTTTCTCCCCATAACAGCACCTAGGATTGCTGATATTAAACCTATCGCCTTTTCTTTTTCTCTCATAAATTGGTTGCTCTCTTGTGCAGTTATTGGTGTAACTTTATAATTTTTTTCATCGATTTTAAAACCATCATAGGAAAGGATCTTATTCAATTCATCTATAACTTTGCTATGCAAAATTTCTCTCCCAATATATTGTTTAGGATCAGCAAATTTTTCAATAACCCTCTTAATGTCATCGAATTTTCTCTTTTCCTTAAAGGATTGAAACACTTTATATACGAAACGCCATTTTGTACTTCCATCGTGTATAATTTCAGGATATCCTGCATCATGAAAGAGTTGAGTGATTTCCTCACCAGTCTTTACATTTCCAATCAACCGAGCAATTCCTCTAAGTACTTCATCACTAATTTTATCCATATTCTCAAAAATTATAGAATTGAAATAATTTCCGATAAAAATAATGACCGACATGCAATGTTTAGTTAGTGATAATACATTAAGCCCGCTTCCGCATAAGATAAAGCAAACCCTAAAAGTTATATGCAGGATAGACGTATATAAGATATTTTGCCAAATCATAATTATCATATCTCTTGCTCTTTTACCAAATATAATAAATATAGATGAGAAAATTGCTAAATTTTAATTTTCTCATATTATTTCAAACTGAAACATTCAGAAGGTATCATGAAATGCTTAAAAATAAACCCGTATATTATACTGTCAAGTACTTTCCTCCATCCTCTTACCTCCAATATATTTTTGATATTTTGACTTGGGTAGCCAAAGCTAATAATTATACAGTGCCACTAAGTAGCACCTCCAATCGTCGTTTTAGTTTTTTTCGTAAATCAACTATGTTTTCGTATATTATGTGATTATACATCCTCAAGTCGAATGGTGATGCGGATATATCTTTTGTAATAAGAATAACCGGTTTTCTTAAGGCATGTGCATATCCGAGCTCATAATAAACATTTGGATTGGGACTACTCACCTCGGCTATAATGATTTTAGAATTAACTATTGAGTTGTAAATCTCATCTAATATATCTCCCGTAAATTCCATTTCGTCCACGCGCTTACAAGAACACTTTAAGGATTCAGCAACCTCTCGAATTCCTAAATGATAAACATCGTCTAATTCTGGAGAAAACGGCATGATAACAAAAATATCTGGAGATTTTTCTTTCTTTTTTTCTGACAGTTCCGCTCTTTGTTTAATTAGAGTTTCAACTTTTTCTGTGTGTTTCTTAGGAATTTTTTTTGTCAGTTGTTTTAGATCGTTAAAACATAATAATTCGATACCAGTTTCTTTAGAGACTAAATATGCATCTTGAGAAAACCCTGAATACGAAACAATGATCCCCTTATCAACTAATCCTTTTTCCTTTAAGGTTTTTATAACTCTATAAAAGTCATTAACTATCTTATTTCCGACTTTCTGTCTACGATAAAATTTACACTCAACAGCAGTACGAACTTTCTGTTTGGATGGGGTTTCTTCTTCTAAATATAAATCAATTTGAAAACCCGCTAACTTAACATTTTGTTTTACTTTCGCTCCAAGTTCTCTATAAATTTGCGCAACTTCGTCTTCAAATGTAGACCAATCTAAACCCAATGCATCCTCATCCATATATATATATCAAAAACACTTTTCCCCCATCTCGATGCATTGGATAATACATTCAATATTTCAACCAAATCCATTAAAATACCTTCCAAGGTCTTGCACCCTTCTACTTTATTTTTGATCCTCTCAAGGCATCCTTCACATATATGAGCCATTTTCATACCAATATCTATACCTGTTTTCTCCCATAGAAAATCGTAAATACAACCAGTTAATTCATTGTGCCTAAAACTTCTATCGATTCGTAACGCAAGGATATCTGCTATAATATAAAATAGACCATTTTCCAGAGGCAGATTGGTATAATATTCCCATCCCCAAAATGACCAAATCATGGTGTTTCTGATCGAATGGGCAAAGTAATTATCCGGGTGTTTCCTATAAGTAACATATAGAGTATAATCTCTCTTTCTATGAGAGAGTTTTTGATTTAAAATGGTGGTTTCTTTTTCCATATCTACATAAGTATCTGGATTACCAAGATTAATAGGGGTGTTATAACCTTTGAATTTTACATTTTTACAGATTTGATTTAGAATATTAGTGCATTTTTTTATATCAATATCTATGTCATTATCTCGAACTACCAATATCTCCATCTATTTTCACCTCTCTTGAATATGGCATATAATGTCTGACAGATACGTGAAGCTACTGCCCTCATCAAGGATAGATAATTATTAGTTAAAATATAAGTTTGGCGGTGACATTTTGGTAAGCAATGAAGATGCAAACCTATCCGCTGTTAGCAGATCTGAAAGGCGAGTCTCACACACTGGGACGCAATGGTTTCATACCATCATCCCACATATGCTACTATATCCTTAAACCATTGGATTGTTTTTGAATTAATAGCACCTTCAATTGTAAGTCTATTCTTGTAATATGTGAATTGGGCATTGGTATCTTTGACAATCCCCATAATTTGTTTTGCTTTTAGATTTTCTAAAATTTCTGAAAATTCTTCCAAATATTCTATTTCAACATATAGAGTTCTTCTTGCTGGATATGCGTTGAATTCTCTTATTATTATCTTTTCAATTCCATCGAGAGTTGCCCTCAAATCATCTATTTGATTTCTTAAATCCCTATACTTAACTTTTGACTCAGTAGTTATGTTTAGACTATAAACTTGTAATACACCACCATGTTCTTCGTCCCCACTTTCTTCGTAAGCTGGCTGTAATATAATATCGATATCATACTCAGATTGGGAATTTTTAAAAAGAATTTCGGATCCTCTTATTGTTGGATTTTTGGAAGAGAATAACTTTTTTAAAGAAATTTTAAATTCTTCTAAATCTATGTTTTGTTTCAAATCGATCCTTGAAGAAATTCCAACAATATATGATGGATTTTTCCTCCATTTAGAAAATTTTTTCTTCTGAAGCTGGAATTTTGTCCTCCATTTATCTGGTAAGAACGCATCTAAGAATAACCCAACAAAAAAAGAAATTATTGCACTTACAATGATCCAAAAAAGGTTATTTATTTCATTCATAATCTCAACCTCGGGATCAACCATTGCCTTACATAATTTTCAATTTCTTGTTTTGTAATATTTTGTCCATAAAAAGTAATCACCCCTTGAGATGTTATTCTGATAGTTCTTCCTGTTCCTCTGGATTCAAAAGTTATTAGTGTAGGTTCTCCGGAATTTTCAAACTCACTATAAAATCTACTTCTAGAAAGATTACCTTTAAGTGCACCCTTTTTTGCATACGTTTCAATGTCATTCCACCAACCATATTTTATTTCGATGGCATCGTTATTTTCTATATCTTTTAATACACTTGTAGGTATTGTAATTTTCTCGATAAAATCATCTACATTAGATAAAGCTCTACTTAAACGAATCCTGATACCATCTGCAATTTTTGATGATGAATATATTAAATATAAATTATAATTCTGTAGGTCTAGTATTTTTACTTCTGCTTTAGCTGTTTTCAACACTTTTTGTGTTTCTTCTCTATAAGGTATTGACACTATATAATCAAATAAAAACACAAATTCCACTCCATTATTCGCTAAAGAAAAATTCTCTATGTTCTCGACAATAGGTTTAGATACTCCCTCTTCGCGATATTCCTTCCGATAATTTTCTAATCGCTCTTGTAAGAAGTTTATTTTCATCATCTCTGACTTATATATTTTACAACTAACCTGTGGTATCACCATATTCACCTTCTACCCTCTTGAAACTGTGACATTTTCCAAGGCGACATGTGGAATTTCTACTAACGCAAAATATAGTTTTATTCACATAACTTTCTAAATATGAGTTAAAGTGAATATCTATAAACTTACTCACCATAAATTTTTATAAATTAAGATACTAAAAATTTTACTACGAGCAAGCTTCTGTTTACTTATAACATTACTGCCATTTTATAAAGCCCCTTATCTGTACATAACTTAACTCATTTACCCACAAGGGCCGTTTTCTCATAAATAAAATGTCTCTAATTACATGTAAAGATGGATGTCCATAAATATTTCTACAGCCTGCAGAAACTACCCAAACTTTACTATTTGGAAAATCATTTAGGATGTTACCATTCCAATTTTTACGTGCGCCATGATGAGGAACTTGGACGATTAAAACTTCTCTTAAATAATTTTGGAAATGATTTATTAACTCATTATATCTAAATTTTAAACTGATGTCTCCTGTGAAAATTTGTCCAAACTTATTTTCATGAAATCTATCAAAATATGGATATGTAAAGTTTAAACAACCTAGTGGGAAACAATATATATCATGTTCAGCATTTACTTTACCCACAGGGCCGTGATAAACTACTAATGAAGTGTTATTAAAGTCTTTATTTAAACTCGTAGCAATTTGATTATAACACTCCTTTAAACTCTTCAAACTTTTTTTGTTTCTAATCACCTCTCTTAAATCTTTTTCATCAATCCTATATCCATGTAAACATCGTTCGAAAGTTTGGAGTGTCTGTACTCCGACTTTATAATTAAAAAACCTGAATAACCATAATCCGTTCGCAATCACAAATCCATTATGACTCTTTATCAATAATTTCCCCAAACTCATGTACTTTTCCCAGTTTTCTTCATTAGATCTAACCAATTTTTCGAGATTTTTATCATCTGGGAGTCTCTCTATATTTATTTTTGATGGAGATTTGTTTTCAGTCGAAGGCGGAATTTCATATGGTGGTATTGCACCTTCCCCTCCCTTTTTCCCACCTATAATAATTACTCTTTTAGCTCCTTTTTTAATGAGAAAATCAACAGGGTCTGATAGAAATTGATAATACCAATTAGGCAAATTTAATCTTCTTAAAGCAATTAATAACCTTTCAATAGGAGAAAAATACGGTAATATGACATCATGAATATTAAAATGAGAAAATAATTCATTTATCCCGCTTACATGATCTTCGTGTAAGTGAGATAAAATTAATAAACTTATTTCTTTGTTTTTGATATCGTGTAGAAAGCGAATAATTGCGGACTCAATTAGTTTTATCTGCCGAGAACCACAATCATAAATGAACCGAAAGGAGGAAGTAGATAATTTAATATTAGCGGAATAAAATAGTCCTTCTCCTACATTATGAAACGTGAATTCAGTTTCTGCTTTTATCATGTTATTCCCGCTTCAAGTTTTAAATAATAAGTTATTCTTATATTTTTCATTTTTGGCGAGATAGGTAAACTATTTTTTGTTTTAAAATGCATTAATGATGCATTTAAATCGCATAACTCGTATTTATGGCACTTTTTAACCGTACGAATATATAAGAATGCAATCTCTGTTTACTACTATACTATCTGAAGAAATAAAATATCGAGTATAAACCAGATAACAATAATTTGTCACCAAGATCTTAAGTAATAACAATAATTAAGTTCTGAAAAGCTTAATTATCGTTTTTCTTTCAAAACATAAAATCTTGCCACTGATACAATGCTTTTAAAGCCAGCAAATTTCATTATTTCTTCGGCATTCTTTTCGTCGATCATTTCGTATATTCTTGTGTTACGCAGCGAATGGAAGGCAGCATTTATGCCTGCTCTTTCAGCCAATTTTCTGAAAATTGAAGAAATACGTTCCGGTGAAACTTTTCTTCCATTTTCCTCAAACAAATAAGTAGTTAAATTGTTGCTCTGTATCCATCTTTTCAACGGTTCAATAACATGCGAAGGAATGTGTAATACTCTTTCTCTTATCTTTATTTTACGTTCAGTAAAGTCAATATCCTCTATTTTTATGCCTGCTACTTCGGATGCTTTCAACCCAAGGAAATAACCTAGAGTAAATACGATGTATTCATCAATACTCTCTATGGCTTTTATCAGTTTTTCAATTTCTTTTTCAGTAAGTGTTGGTGGCAACTTTTGTATATGGTCGACTTCTATTTTACTCGCAACATCATATTTTCCCATCATTTTCAGAAAATATTTTATTGCATAGGCATGTCTTGCAACAGATGATGGTTCCATTTCTTCCTTCAATTTTTCTAGAAATTTATTCACATCTTCAATGCTTGCTTTTTCAATTTTCTTTCCTGTGATTCTGATAAATTTTCTGAGAGTTGACTTATAGTTCTTTATCGTATTCTTTGATTTTCCTTTAATTATTTTTTCCATTCTCTACTCTTAACAAATATTCCTTTCCTTTAATGTCTGTCCTTAATATTCCTATCTTCTTTCCCTTGCATTTCTCCAGTTTCTTTTTCATATATTTAGGAAGCAACACACTATATCCAGATATCTTTGCAATTATATTTCCATTCAGATCTTTTATTTCTTCTAACCAGCCTACAATTTCTTCCCATGGCTTCAGTTTCATAATTGTTATATAGGTGTTCATTTTATAGACACCGAATGAACACCGGACTGGATAGAAGAAGCGTTGTTATGCTCGATGTTATCTCAGAACATCCAGCTGGAATGAGAGCAATGGACTGGTGGAAAGAAGCTAGAAAAAGGCTGGAGAAGGAAGGACTTGGATTGAGTAGAGGTGTATTTTACAGAAAGCTGAACCATCTCATGAAGAAATACGTTGAAAAGAGAGTAGCCAAGAGAAACGAGGCGGTTTATGTTCTGAAGAAGAACCCATTGAAGGAACTTGTAGATGATTTTCAGAGCCTGATGGAAGACCTAAAAAAGTACCTAAAAATGATGGAAGAAAAATTGAAGAGAGGGGAAATAGATGAAAAGGAGGCAGTTAGATATATAATAGAGGCATGGAATGCAGTAAGCTATGTTCTGATGAGAACAATTATGCTTGCTGAAGAATATCCAGAAGATGAAAGTGCATTTTATGAGATTGCCGGAAAAACAATAAGGAAAATAGGAAATATTTTGCATCCATTTACAGCATCTGATGAGTATGAAAAAAGGTTTAAAGAAATGGTTTTGGAAGGGATAGTTAAGAGAAAAATAGATGAATTTTCTCCGATGAATAGAATAAAGAAACTTGTGGAGAAAGAGCTTGGCATGGGGAGAAAAATTAATATCAAGGAAGCAATAAAAGTAAAAATTTCAGCAAAAATTGAAAGAAAGTATAATTAATTATACTGGAAAAGAAAAAATAGACTAGTCTATTTTTCTTTTGTAGCGGTAAATTTTTGTGGAAATTATTGTAATTTTTAGTAAAATTTTTTTCATTAAAAAAATTCAGTAGGTGAATTAGAGTAAATTTAACGGTAAATTCGGTAAATTTTTAGCGGTAAATGGTAAAGAAAATCGGAAAATTTTAGCCTATTATAATAATATTATTTATTGCTATAGCTTCCTCTTGCTATAGCTCCCCCCATCCCCCCACATTCTATATAATGCATAATTTAACGAAAAATTGCATAATTTTACTTTTAAAACTTTTTGAATTTTGGTTTTAGCTTACCATCATTACACAAAAAGAGAAGAAAGCTTAAATAAGCATTGATGCTTAAAATCACATGTTGGTAAAATTTGAAATATACAACGATGGCAAATACTGGTGTGCTCGGGGTATAGGTGTGGATATTTTTACGCAAGGCAAAACACTTGATGAACTTATGGATAACATAAAGGAAGCTGTTGAAGTTCATTTTGAGGAATTGTTGAAGAAGGGGGAGGAGGTAAAGATTTTATCTATTTCAGAAACAGAGGTGCATTCTGTTGCCTAAGCTTCCTGTGGTGAGTGGGGAGCAGGTAATAAAATTATTGAGAAAGCTGGGTTATGAAATAATAAGGCAGAAAGGAAGCCATGTTAGATTGAGAAAAATTACAGAAGCTGGAGAACATAATATTACCGTTCCAAAACATCCCGAAATGGCAAAAGGAACATTAAATGATATTTTATCCAAGGTTTCTATATGGAATAACATTTCCAAGGAAAAACTTATAGAAATGCTCGGAAAGATATGAGTGGTAATAGAATTAATTTCTGATCCTCCTCTTTTCTTTAAATTCCGGAAACAATTTTTCTCCTGTTTTTCATACTCATTGCTTTCTCAACACATTTCCAGCAAAGACTTTCTGCCTTTCTATTTCTTGTTGCACTTTCTCTTCATTTTTTAATTACGTTTATTTACAACTTCTTCACCTACCTTAACTATCTACTATTTTTTTTATTTTTTGTCTAACATTTGTCTAATAATAAATATAATAATAAATAATAATCATGTGAGTAATTATGTGAGGATGACTGTTATGTTACCCCCATCCCTCTCAATGTTATTGCTTTTGGGGTACTTTCCATGAATTCGATAATTTATTGAGAACCTATAAATAGGCTTTTGAATAATTCCAATAATGAAGGCATTTCTTTATGCTGCTATAAAGAATGGAGAAACTGCAAAAAGAATATTGAGTAGTGGAAATAAATAGAAAGAAAAAGAGTAAAATATCTGTACTCGGGAATGACGATAACAATTTATACCAAAAATAATTTTTTATTATGGACACTGATAATTTATTAATATTAAGACAACAGTTTCAAGATCAAATTACAAAAGCTCACGATTTCATCTGGAGTAATGTAAAATTTATCGTCTCGCTGATTATTGGTTTATTAACTGTTCAATCAGGGCTAATAACATGGATAAGCAAAGAATCTGGTAATTATATCCCAATCTTTATAATCCCAATATGTATTTTAGCGCTTTGCATTATTGGATTTATAATAGCAAGATATAGTTTTAGATTTTTGGTAAGAAATCTTACATGTAAAATAAAAATTGATGAATTAGATTTAAAAAGAGTAAATAAAAACGTGTTTAAAAAAAGATGAGAGTATACTTTATCCAGAGTGGTATTCGGAAGGCTCTAAGTACGAGTCAAGTGAAGATTTTGTTAAGGACTATTTAAAAGTATTTTGTGGCAAACATAATACAATATTAAAAAGAGTTGCCCTAATTTACGGCTTTTTTGCTATATTTGATATAATAATATTAATCTTATTGATATATATGTGGTATTATTTTAATAATCAATGAATCTCCATACTTAACTTATAGGCATCATTAGGCATTATTTACAAGATTTAATTTTTAAAATTTATTATTAAAAATCTCTATTCTTCTTTTATTATTTCCTTACTTATTACTCTCAAAATATCAATATTTTGGGCTATTTCGGCTACCGTAATACCTAATACATCCTCTTTTTGTATTTGAGGTTGGGTCATAAAAATTCCCTCCGATATTTCTTTTATTGTACGAGATAAGATTTTTCCAGCCTCTATATTAAATCCACGTATTCTTTTAATAGAGATAGCGATGTCTTTCCATAATGTTTTTAATACTTCATCATTAAACAGTTCAGCAATTCTTTGGATGTCTTTTGGATCTCTTGGCCCTATTACATATCCCATTTTCCATGCATATAAAGTTGAGGGATGTTGTAGTCTACTACCTTTCTTTTTCATTTTAGTCAAAACTTCTGCAAGATTTTTATCTTCCAAAAGCTCCGCAACTCTTCTTTTCCAGATATCTATGTTTATTAAATGTCTCTTATATTTTGGTTCCTCTTTCAATTTTTCTATGAGTGATTCATAACGATTTTTACGGAACTCTTGATCATAAATAATGACCAAATCACCGGGTTTTATCTCTGATGCATGTTTTGTTTTAATCTTGTAGTTTTCATCAATTACATCGATTCGCTCATTCTCATCATAAACTAACTCTACACCATTCTCAAACTTTACTAAATACTGTTTAATACCAAGCGGAACAACAACTTTTCTGTAATCGTTTTCTAAGTTAATTAGTGGTTCCTCATCCTCAGATAAAATTTCTTTTATTATATCATCCCATGTTTCATATATTTTTTTAATATCTTCATTTCTGCTGAAGGTTTTTATTGTTATGTGATGTTTCTTCAGCTTTTCTAGATGCTTATTATCGATAAAAGGTCTGAGTGATTCCTCTATGGTGTATTTTTTCCATTCTTTATCTAAAGATTCAATAAATTTTAGGTAATACTTATATTCTATAGGGTAAGCCAAGAAAATAACATTTTTTATAAGAGGCGATGATATTAATGAAAAAGATTTATAATGATATGTTGGGGTAGGGAATATAACCCAATCGTAGATGTTGTTGATATTGAAAATCGCTCTCATTATATGAACTTCTATACCATATTTTTTGATTTCTTTTTCGTCGCAACCAAAAAGAGTACATAACAATTCTTTAACTGCTTTTCCTTCATTTAGTGAATGAACCACTATAAGAACCTTTCTTCCAGTTTTAGCAAGTTGTTTAATTATTTTTTCAAAAACTCTCTTTTTTCCAGCTTCAATCAATTCAGCCAATCTTTTTATATCGAGTGCAGAAGACTCGAGAATATTTTCATCCAATTCGCTAGATATCCTTAATAACTGTTCAATTAGTTTGTCCGGTGATTTTATGTTAGAGTAAAACGATGAATATTTTTCTAGTAAACTCGAGGGCAAATAAACTTGGGAAAGATATCGCAAGGTAAACCGATAAAACATTATAAACTTATAAATTCTTTTATCACCCTTATATTTATCCAGAATGTAGTAATAGTTTTTCCAACATCTTGTCAATAAATTATTTATAGATTCATCATTTACAAACTCTATTTTTATCTTCTCATAAAAATTTTTTATGAAAACATCAATTGGGACATCTAGTATATTATTATCTATGATCAACAATTCTCTCTCGTTTTCCTTGATATACTCTCTTATCACATTCGGATTAATAGCAAAGAAACCAATATCTAATTTTTCCCTTACAAACTGGTATAAATTTATATCAAAAAATGAAGATACAAACAATAAAAATTTGTCTATATCTTGGCAATATTCAAGAATCTTTCTAAGTTGTAACGATGAAAAATTTGCCGTATCTATGACTATAGCATTATAGTTTCCATTTACAATGGGTAACCGACAGGTAAATTTAATATTTGCAAAATACTTGACATAATGTTTACTTGATGTGTGGAATATGTTTTGGTATAATTTTTCCAGATGTTTATATTTGCCCGAAATTACCAAGATTTGCGATTGTCCCACATTTTTCCTCTCTAAATAAAAATAGTACAATGATAGAGCAAATAAAGGTATATAGTAAAAATTTTCGATGGGAAAGAAAATAAGCAGATTTCTTCGTTTTGAAGCATAGTAATTAATCACTCTGCAATAAATCTCAAATATTTTTCCGGGTTTAAGTTCTCTTTCTTTTCCCCCACCATCTTTATAACGTATCGCAATGTCTTTTGGAAGATAACATCTAAGTTGTCTAGACTGGATGGCTCTCACCCCATATGACATCAAAAAACTTTGAGTATATTTTTGCAATAGGGCCTTTAATATAAATACCTGCTTCGCACAATACCCCAAAAATACTGTTCTTTCTTATCTCTCCGCTTCCAATATATACCTCAATGTCATCAACAATTATCATTTTTGAATGAATAGATTCTGTTACACCGAACTCATCTGTTTCGTGGTAAGATCTTATTTCAACTAAATCTGGGTTTATTTTTGATAACGTTGATTTTAACAGGTTTATAACTCTTTTTCTACTCTCGTCATTGCGAGTCAATATCTTAATTTTCACTCCATTTTTGCATTTTTCAATTAATTCATAAATGTAGTTTGCTAATCCAGTTTCATCCATAAACGGAGATGTTATTTTTATTTCTTTTTTCGCTCCTGATATCAAATTTCTAAATAATTCTTTCTGCCTGATAAAATCAACATTTAACTGTCTAATTATATGAGGAGGTAACTCAAAGACTGGATAAACCTCTTCCTTATAGGTAGAAAGACTTTTTATTCCGCTTTTAATTATTTCGGATTCTTGTTCTTCCTCAGGACTTGGAGTATAAATATAACTATCAATTATTTCGTAATTTAATTTAAAATAATCACTGTATAAATCCTTTGGTTGTTTCACATTTAATAAAACTTTCTCTCCGATCAATAATCTTAGAGCTTCTTCAGCTATATCATGAGGGAGATTGAGTTTTTTGATAAATACTTGTATAATAGAGGATCCGTTGAGATATTTTCTGGTTTGAAATAACTCCTTTATCGCAGGCACTATCTCTTTGTTAATTAGTTCTGGAGTTAACTCTTTCATTCCCAAAACCCCTTTATATCCTCATCGCCTATTACGTATCTCCTGTCTAGAAATTCGTTAAATTTACTACAAACTACCTCACTTATCATTATACATCCTGCACATGCATGGTCCTCCTTTAGACATATGGGATCATGTACACAATTTTTTAGAGTATCGTCTTTTGTTTTTGCTATCCATTCGTCCATCATGTTATCAAATAAACTCTCCAAATGACCAATTGAGGTTGTATATGTAGTATAAAGCAATACAGCAGGTATCTCTGGAAACAATAGTTCACTAACAGAGTCTATACTCACGCCACTTATAGTGGGCATACTCACGATGAAACCATGTGAAATTGTATGGATAAGCGTTATTATTTTATTTGTGATATCATTTGGCAGTTTTTTATTGATGCTTCCCTCCATCCCCATTTCAATAAACCATTTTTTCAAATCTTTTTTACTGGGTAAAAATTGAAGGAAATTATTTTCTTCCATCCATTCTATTATTTTGCTTCTATCAAATTCTAATAATATCCCTTCAGTGTTTTCTATTTTATTAGCCAACACATTGTATTTTCCACTATGAATAAAAAAGTTAAAACTTGTCTTAGAAGAAGGTTTAATGGCATTCACAATATACGCATACACTCCTTTAACTAAATTTATTCTATCCGTTTTATAGAATTTGATACCTAAATCTGGATAAGTTTTTGGAGGATATTTTATACCCTCATTAATGGCGGCATAGTCTGATAATCGTTCTAAAATATATTCATACTCTTTAAAATCGTTCCTTAAAAATTCTTCGATCTTGTTTTTGAAATATTTATTTTCATCTACCTTGTCTTTATGTTTAATTAAAAATTGTTTTTCCTCATCGGATAATTTAATTTCTAAATATTTAGCAATCCACTTATAATTAGGCGTCTCAAAAGCAGGTGTAGTAAAACTTAAAGGAGTTGTTAATCCACTAGCCTCGGTGGGTTTCAAGTCCATTTTTTCTCCACAATTTTCACATTTCTTTATTATAGGCCATATTTCTCTACCACATATACGACATTTATACTTCCAAGTATATACTTCATATATCGAGGGACGTATAAAATCCATTTTCTGTTTTGTATGGGTCTTATTTTTTCCACTACAGTATTTCTCATCCATGTCTTGAATATTTCCACAGGTACATGCAAAAACATGTCCAGACTGGATTAATGAACTACCGCACCTCTTGCATCTAAAATTCTTTTCCTTTTCAATATATTTTGTTAATTGTTCAACATTATCAAATTTTATATTCCACCCACAATCATTATTTGAACAATAAAAAAACAAAGGACTAATTTCATATTCTATTTTGTACGGCTCTATAAACACTAAACCATCCATTTTTATTTTTGTCTTAGTCACTCTTTCTATTTCTCTAAGAAATTTTTTCTTTACAGACTCCTCGTTTTCTATTCTCAATGGGCGTTCTTCCCACTTTTTAACCCTAGCCCGATAATTTTTTGCTGTAGTGAAATAAGCACCCTCATGATAGTAAAACATAGCACCAGTTATGCTTCTTTTCATGCATTCACCTCCTCTTCAGTATCCACGTAAATACCCTCTAGCTCTTCATCAGTTGACGTGTATCTATATTCAGGAGAAGGTTCAACATTTACAGATTTGGTAATTTCGGGCTCTATACTATGGGTTTCAGGGGTAGGATAGAATGAGACTTCCTTTTCAATGGTTCTAAGGCTGTAAACAGGCCTATCCTCTTTTTTATATATCTCGGCTAATTGATTTCGTGGGGATTTGGAATGACACGAGTCTAACAGGAGTTGTAGCCAATGCTCAACATCCTCTTTAAACTTTTCTTGGTAAGCACGGGGTGCTGAATTTAAATACAAATATTCGCTAGCTTTCTCTATTATTTCATTCTTAGTTAATTTTTTGGATTTTATCGCCCTCACTAATTCTCTACATTCCATGAAACTCATGTTTAAATTTTTGTTATCAATGAAATAAGAATGAATAACGGATAAAATTGCGGAAGGAGCCATCAAATCCACTGATTTAGATGCCCATCTATTTAAGGGGATATTCTCAACATATTTATTGACATTTCCATGGAAGGGGATGAAGTACTTGTAAAAACTTTGATCTCTTGCTAAATTGCCATGATATATTATGAATATAAGAGAAGGGAATTTTCTACCAACTCTACTCCTTGCTTGTTCGTATTCTGATACGCTTTTAGGCATGCTTCTAAATACCATTAAGTTTAACTCATCAAAATCGATGCCGTGTGAAATTATAAGAGTTGATCCGATTAATTTTATCCTTTTACTCCTATCGTTAGTGACGATTCTTTCCATTAATTTTCTCAATTCCCCCAAGCTTTTCTCACCTGTTATTATTTCTGTTTTACTAATATTGATGGGCTCGAATCCCTCTCTTCTTAATTCTTCATTAATTATTCCCATCAAACCACTTTGGAGTTCATTTGCATCTCTTTTGGACCTATGATAAGCAAGTATTATGTTATAGTATTTTTCCAAAACTTGGTATCTGTCTTTATCCTTCAAATCTTTGGCCTCTTTAGTCATCTGTTGCAATGTTTTTTCTATTTCCTTTATAATATGCCATGTAGCCCAATTTATCGCTCTACCTACTGGTAAAATACCTACTGAAATCCTATGAATTTCTTCTTTTTCCTCAAAATAAAATTCCTTAAATAACGGAAATTTTCTGGCCTCTTTCTTATAATATAGGTGCTTCACCTGTCTTTCTACACCGGCAGCAGTGGCGCTGGGAGCAATTACCTTTAGACCAGCTCCACCATAACCCTTTATTACTTCTTCTATGATGCCTTCTAAGTAACTATCAAGACAACCATCAAATTCTCTTACCATATGGAGTTCATCTTGAATCAACAAAATAGGAGGTTTCCCATTTATTTTATTTTTTGTACATTTTCCATTTTTATAGTATTTACATCCTGAGAAATTTTGATTTGATCTACTTTTTAGACACCAGTTGGGGCCATATGGTAAATAACCATAATTTTTTTCACATTTTATTATTGGGCCACCAAATAAACTTTTTGCTCGATAATTGTAATTTAAGACAGCAGCTTTATCCAAAGTCGAAACGATGACAGAGGGTAAATATCTATAAATTTCATAATCTATAACCATTACGGGTAATATTTTTCCACACTTTGTACATTTATGGTACACTCTCTCTTTATCATCATCAAATTCTATCTCTATTTTCCCCTTGCAAAATGGACAGTCTGTTACTACCTTAAAATCCTCTTTCCACTCCTTAGCTTGTTTGTAAGTGTTTGGGGTATTTTTTCCTCCTACTAGATAACCGACGGAGATAGGATCACTATCTCTAATAGATTCTGTTTCTTCTTTAATTTTATTTGCATAGGAAATAAAGGTTGTAATAATCTCAAGTTGTTGTAGTGACAGCATCCTTAGAGGAAACTTTATCCATGCCGTTACACCAAAGTCTTTTTTATTTAATCTCTCATAGAAAATAGAGAAAATAACTAACCCTAGATAACTCCATGTTTTTCCTCCTCCTGTAGGTACATGCAAAACCTCCACCTTATCCACTTCTTGAGATAAACAACAATCTAAATTGGATACAATGAATATTATTTGGAATATATACCATCGGCCATCAGATGAACGCGTAGCTTCGAACATTACTCTATTCATTAACTTAAAAGCCATTAATGCCTTCTCATCTCGTCGCAAAAATTCTATTCCTTTCCTAAAACGTTTAATTTCATCCTCAAATTGCTCCATCATTACTTTTACTAACTCATTATCTGCAACTTTTTCTTTTGATAGTGTATTCAAGTAGTTTTCCATTTCTGAATATATCCCATCCAAAATAGGAAGAGGATCGGTTGACAAATCCTTGAAGTAAGGAGTCCATTTCCCTACGGATGAACGCGGTTTTAATCTTTTTTGTTTGTACGTAGGTATTACCGTTGTTTTTATAATGTTACTTTCCTCATCATATTCAACAGAACAGTTAATACCTTTTCCAGGAATATCAAATATTTTACCTTCATCATCGTGCATGAATTCCAGTTTTTGTCTTTCAAGCTTATTATCTTTTAATTCTATTTTTATTTCTGGATCAAAAAGCGTTGTACAAAAGACATGGGATTTACTCGATGTATTATTAACTAGTGTAATATTGATGTTAAATTCATGGTTATTACATTCTGTAATATCTACCTTTAAATCTATGTTGTATGGTATATCATATATCTTGCCATTTCTGCTTTTTAAATATTTTATAAAATCTTCTTCAGATTTTAGGTGCTTTTCTGGAATAAAATTAGCATTTCCTTTTGCTCTATAAACTGTTTCATAATATGGTTTTCCAGATTTACCCTCTATTGCTTCTTTAATTTTATTTTTTAATTCTTCCTTAAAATTATATGATCCTTCCTTTACTTTACAAGAAAAAGTAGTTTTTATTGTTTCTTTTTTCCAAACTTTTCTTATATCTTCTCTTATTGTAGCATTTTTCTGCTCTTCAAATGAAGGATATACTCTATAGTAAATGGAAAAATTTACAATTACATCTATGGTTGGGTCGGGATTTTTTACAACAAGATTAAAAACCATTCCAATTGAATTAGGGCTTATTATTGTCTTATATTGAGTATATTTTTCGCTGGTCTCCTTTGATTGCAACTTACCCACAAATATTATGGAATCTGGATTGTTATCCAATATCCTATCATATTCATTTGTTTTTCCTAAAAGTCTGTTTTTTATTCTTTCATAAATTTCCTCTACGATTTTTTCCTCCAACTTCATCTTAACCCCCCAATATTATGGCTTTTTCAATCCTATAATTTAATGAGATACAAGGTGCTGTTACGCATTTCTTACACTTGGTGCATCGCGAATCATCGATCATTAACGTCTTATTTTTTATGTACAGTGCACCGTTGGGACAATATCCTATGCATCCCCCACATCCAACACAGTTTATTGCTTTGAGTAATTGCCTTTCGAAATTTTTCATTTCGTCTTTTTCCTTTATCTCTACAATAATTTCTTTTTTCCCGATGAAACCTTTAATGCAAATAGGATTGCCCGACCCAATTTTTATCACTTTTTCTTCTATGCTTTTAGACTGGATTATTCTCTCTTGATATTCCCCTAGAGGTTTAAAGAATTCAAACACGCGCTCGTCAATTGGTGAGGTAAACCTGTATAAAAATACGTTATTAGCTTTCGCTTCTCTTTTTACCTTTGGAACTTTATCCTTTTTTGGTCTTCGCAATCTCCAGTAGTTTTCAATAACCCAATTTTTATCTCTGTCATGTTCATAAGCATATTTTAACAAAACTTTTTCGAATTGTCCCCATTTTTCTGGATGTGTTTTTTTCCTAATAAAACAGTTAAAAGGACTTGCATTTGGACATAACCAACATCCGACTCTCCTATGACCATATTCGTACAAAGGGTTATAAATCATTTTGTTAAAGAAGATGTAAAACCATACATCTAATTCTTTCCAGTAAAAAATTGGGTATGCAGCTAATTGGTTTGCGATCTTTTTAATTCTAGAAACTTGCTCGTATTTCCTTCTTCTAAAGGATTCATATTTTCTTATACCATCGAAAGCTAGTGTTTTCTCATTTATTTTTTTATGAAATAAGTTTACCGGATAGGCTTTGAATACTGAACAACACCATCTATAAGGGATTGATGGAGGACCTAATTCTTTGATCATGTCCCAAATGCAATTTTCATTACGATAGAAATCGTTATTTTCATCTGTGAGTAACTCAAAACCATATTTCTTAGCAAATCGTTTTATGAATTCGATGGTCTCTTCATATTCGAGCGTGGTATCTGCAAAAAATAAAGGCACTTTACCCAGTACTTTTTTAACAAGATCTGCAGTAACTTCGCTATCTTTTCCTCCACTAAATGAAATTACCTTGAATCGATCTGAATATTTATGAGAAACTCTTTCAATAAATTCCATTGCTTC
Organism: Thermoplasmatota archaeon; assembly: GCA_029258955.1. GTDB lineage: Archaea > Thermoplasmatota > E2 > UBA202 > JdFR-43 > JAPDJP01. Next base: position 17,101 of record JAPDJT010000005.1, on the reverse strand, counting down.
ATTAATCTTTTCATTTAATGATGTTTCATTTGCTTTTTTAACATCCTTCCAAAATTCATCTTTGTTTCGATTTTCCGCTTCTTTAATTCTTTTTAAAACTTTTTTTCTGTCAGTAATAAGTATTAATTTCATTTTATGAAAATCCATTTTGAATGAGCAAAGAGTTGCACCATCCAAGATTAATCTATTTCTCGAAATAAACAAATTATCTGGAAGCTTCAACTTGAAATATTCTTCATACATTTCCTTTTCTTTTGAAAAAACTGGCTTCATATCTATTGCTACATATTCTCCTTGCGAATCACAATTACCGCAGTTTTTAGAGAGAAGGGGGACATTACATTCTCTACACCAATATACTCCTAAAACATCACGATAATGTTTTCCCCCTTCCATTTATGACAAATTAATAAATGGTTTTTATTAGTTTCTACTTTCTTAATTTACTGAGGGATCTTTCACTCCACACCCAGCTTTGGTATTGTAGCTAGATAAGCCTTTCTTAATTCTTCCTTGTCAATATGATGATAAATATCTATTGCCTCGTTTCTCGCGTCTCCTCTGAGTTCCTGTACATATTCTCTTGGCATGCCATTTCTCAGCAACATTGTTGTGAACCAGTGGCGGAAGCAGTGAGGATTGAAATGATCCTCCAGTTTATCTGAATTTACATCATATATGCCAAATTTCTTTGCCCATTTCACAATTGCTTCATAAACTCCATTTCTTTCCAATCTTCCTCCATATTGATTTACAAATAATGCTTTTGTTTTCACATTCAGCTTTTCTCTTATTCTGAGCCATCTCTTTAGAATTTTTGCACATTCTGCATCGAAGAAAACTATTCTGTTGCTTCTCTTTGGTGTTGGCTTTAAAGTTATGCTCATTTCCTCCCAGTTTATATCATCCACATCTATTCTTATAAGCTCTCCTTTTCTTATTCCTGTTTTAGCAAGAAGGATTGCTATTGCTTTGTCTCTTGGATCCATAATTGAATTAATAAAGGCGGCCATTTCCTCAACGCTTATCAATTTTCTTTTTGCTGGAGAATCATTTCTTTTATAGCTTTTCAGATACCTTTTTCTTATTGCTGGAATAGGATTTGAGTTTATGTAACCAGCATAGACAAGGAAATCATAGAATGATGCTAAAGCTGTGAAATAGTACTTTATTCTTTTGAATGAAATTTTTCTTTCATTTTTTAAATACTGGAGGAACTGAATGAATGCGAATCTTTCTGCATTGAGTATGTCATAACCATTTCTTCTCATAAATTCAATGAAAATTTTCACCATTGAGTAGTAGTTTCTTACAGTTTCATCTGTTAGGTTCATTATTTCTAAATCTTGCCTGTATTCCTTTAATATTTCATTTACATCAAGTAAAATCATCCTTTCCATTTCCATCCCCCCATAACGGGCTCGATTAAGCCATATAATTCTAGATTTTCCAGCTGCCTGTTTATTGCCTTTATGGCAGCTGTGTCATGGGGAGATACTCCGAGTTCATCCAGCAGTTCCTCACTCCTTATAGTTTTCTTTTTCTTGAACAATTTTATTAGTTCCCTCTCATATCCTCTTGCTCCAATATACTCTTTTTCATAAAATGGCATTCTTCTGTATGACTTCAGCTCTTCCTCCAGCTTTTCATATGCTTTCGATAAAATCTCGTATTTCTTCTGCAGTTCCTTATTTTCATTTTCAAGTTCCCTTATTCTTTTTATTAAGTCAGCTCTAGAAACAAAATCCTCTCCTTCTTCTTGCCTCAAAGAATTTTCAACATGTTCTATAACAAACTTTGAGATGGATATGCCAGCTTTTTCAGCTCTTTTCTTCCATTCCTCTGCCATTTCAATGGAAGGAAGATAAACATAAATGGCACGCTGTTTTATTGTCTCGGTTTTATCCCTGCCTTTCTTTCTTGCCATGATTTAAAATAAGAAAAGAAGAATATAAAATTTACTGGTAAATTTATGCGGGCGCCGGGATTCGAACCCGGGCAACGAGCTTGGGAAGCTCGCGTCATAACCCCTAGACCACGCCCGCAGTAGTTTTTATGCCAATAGCAATAATACTAATTTTTTTAAATTCTTTTATCTCTTCTTTAGACACTTTTTCAGCAATTTTTATTTCTCCATCTATAGGCGGAGCAGGTGTGTTGAATAAATAAATGAATTATTGGCGTTGGCTATTAATGGAGATATGCCATAACACATTCCATTTTATTTTTTAATGTCCTTCCTTTCCACAAATCCTTTAAGTAGAAAAGCATATGAGCAATATGATTGAAATTAAATATAAACCAATAGGAACTATTCATTCTCCATTTAAAGAAGCAAAAGGAGTGCCTATACAGCCTACAGCCGCTAAAAACGTCAAAGGAATGGTTGAGGTTTTTTCAGAATACGTAGAGGGACTAAAGGATTTAGAAGGATTTTCTCATATTATTTTGATTTATCACTTCCACTTATCTAAACATTATAGCTTGCTAGTAAAACCGTATATGGATGAGAATGTACATGGTGTCTTTGCAACAAGAGCTCCTGCCAGACCAAATCCAATAGGTATATCAGTAGTTCGCCTCATTAGAAGAGAAAACAACATACTTCACATTAAAGATGTTGATATTGTAGATGGAACTCCTCTTCTTGATATCAAACCATATGTTCCTCAATTTGATATAAGAAAGGATTGCAAAATAGGATGGCTCGAAAAAAATATACATAGGCTCCCAGCATCAAAAGATGATGGAAGATTTTTAAAATAGATTTTTTAGCTCTATCAAACTCTTTATCTTAAGATCAGCATTACATTTTCCTTTCCACGCTTCCTTCAATATACTCTGAAATTCCATTTTTATTGTAATAACATCTTTTAGCTTATTCTTCACTTGATTTATAGGCATTGGTTTATCATCAATAAAAATTATTTCTTTCTCCTTAAGCCCATATTTTTTCATTAAGTAAAGAATTCCATCTAATTTGCTATTTATATCTTCATTAACAATCAGAATTTCTTCAAAAAATTCTGCTAACCTGCTTTTTTCTATTCTTTTCCTTTTCATACTTTTTATACCATCATCTCCAGCTACTATAGCTAAAATACTTTTCCCCTTAAGCCATCTCAACGTTTCCACACAATTTTCCATTATCTTGCTTTCTTTTATTCTTTCATCCCAGTAAATTTGCATTGCTTCATTTACATTCATAATTCCGTATTTTTTGAAGAAATCTTTCCACCATATTCTCTTGTCAAAAATTTCCATTGCATCGTATTTGTCTTCTAGCATAATTGCTTCTTTTACAAACTCATCATTTTCTATGCCAAAATATTCTGCCAACTTTTTATAAACAGATGGCAAACACGAGTAGCTATCCACAAGTACACCATCGAAGTCAAAAGCAAAGCATTTCATAGCATCAATAGAGGAATTATGAGCAAGATAATTGAAATTATTCCAGCTATCAAGCCAGCCTTACTTAACCTATATTCTCTTGGCAATACTTTCTGGCTCAAATACAATGCTCCTATCCCATAAATAATTACTCCAATTACTCCTATAAACAATAAAGTAATGCTAAGTATTAAAATAATAGAAAGGCCCATTGCTCCTAATATGGTAAGAGGTATGCCGGTAGATAAAACATAGATGAGGAGATACATAGTAAATTTATTGTATGGTATTCTCTCAATTTTTTTGCTAACTGCAGACATTGTTTCATAAAGCATCCTTGAAACCGCTTCAAATCCAGCATATATTGTACCAAATAAGGCAAAGAAAACGCTAATCTGATACAAAGGCTTAAGCCAAGGAGCTATATTCGAAAATATGATTGCCTGCTCTTCTATCAGATGGTAATCTGTTGGCAATTTTTTTATTTGAGGCAATAAATTTGCCCCCGCTATCATATAGGCGGAGGAAACAACAGCAACAATTATGAATGCAAGGGTTATATCAATTGCAATTGGCTTAAGAAGTAAACCTGCTTTCTTTACTTCCTCCTTTTCTTTTGGCAAATAACTTATTTTTCCTTCTTTCTTAAAAATGTTAAATAGATTTCTTGAAAATTCTTCAGGATTGTCCTTATCTTTAAAAATTCCCCATTTTTTTATTTTTACCCATCCAGTGTAGCCAACGAGAGTTATTATTGTAACAGTTAATGTGCCTACATATCCTAGCATGATTAATGGAATTGGCTTTGCTTTCTCGCCAACACTTTCAAAATAATCCAAAACCCATTGAGGATATTGTTTTGGGGTATAGCCAATTTTAAAGAAATTTGGAATTATATCCAGCAAATCTGGCTTTATCATTATTACAGAGATTATTGCTCCTATAGCAAGAACAGCAACAAAAATTGCTTGGGTATATTCAACAATCCTATATCTTCCCAATACAACCAACAAAGCTGCTAAAATACTAAATGAAATGCCCCAAAAAAGATAATGACCTACACCAAAAATCCATTGTAATGACCTCCCCAATGTTGTTGTAATTGTTGCTGCAAATAAAGGGATAAAAATAAGAATTATGGCTATAAAAATCCAATTTAGAAAACCCTTTTTAGTTTTTACAGCAAATAAATCAACCATGCTTATACCAGAAAGCAAAATAAAGCGAGCAGATAAGTAAGCTAGGAAATATGAACCAGCACTTACTGTAATTAGCCAAAGTAATTTATAGCCAGCAAATGCTCCTATTTGTGGACCAAGAATCAACTGTCCTTGCCCAATAGTAACAGAAGCAATGACTGCACCAGGACCAAAAAAAAGGAAATACTTAAAATATTTTTTAATCGATGGTTTTTCTTTTAAAATATCATCTGGCTCTGGAAATTTTATTTTTTCCATGTTATGGAGAAATATAGCATATTTTTAATATTTATGAAAACAGGTGGGGTTTGTTGAACAATAGAAGAAATGGCGCCATTGGTTATTATTGCATAAGAAAATTTGCCATCATGGGAAATCACGAATTTAATTTTTAACGAGTCCAAAAACAGATGAAGGATAACCTTCTCCATATGCAAATAGACTTATCTTTAATTTCTTCTTGGAATATTGCTCATTTCTAAAATAAGAGTGCCTCCATTTACAATTTCTAGATGTTTAATCCATGTTCTATTTAATTCTTCCCCATTTAAAGTAATAGATCTTACATATATGTTTTCTTCAGAAACATTTTTTGCTATTATCACAAATTCCTTTCCTCCATAATATTTTTCATCTAAATGAATTGTTATTTTGCTAAAGATTGGACTTCCTATTTGATAGCTTGTATTTCCTGGACAAACAGGATAAAAGCCCATAGCACTAAAAACATACCATGAAGAAAGTTGCCCGCAATCATCATTTCCTGGGATTCCGCTAGGCGCATCATCATATAACTCTGCCATTATTTTCCTAACTATATATTGTGTCTTCCATGGCTCACCAGCATAATTATAAAGATATGGAACATGTTGGTCTGGCTCATTACCATGCCAATAATGAGAAAAAGGCATATACCAAGCAGGGTATGAAAATCTTTTAAAGAAATGGTCCAATCTTTTTATAAAGATTTCTTTTCCCATTAGCTTGATCAACCCATCTATATCATGAGGAACAAACCAAGTATATGTCCAAGCATTTCCTTCTGTAAATCCTTTCCAACTTGATGGTAAGAAAAGGAGTTTCCATGAGCCGGAAGAATAGCGAGGACGCATAAATTTAGTAAAGTTATCAAAAACATTCCTATAATACATTGCCCTCTTCATAAACATTTCATAATCATCTTCTTTGCCCAATTCTTTTGCTAATTGGGCTAAACACCAATCATCATATGCATATTCTAGAGTCCTTGAAACTGATTGAGATATTTTATCATATGGGACATATCCATATTTCAAATAATACGGAAGAGCTACTCTCCCTTCATAATCATGTGTTGATGGAGGTGTAGTCAAGGCGCTTTTTCGTAATCCTTCATAAGCTGTAATTATATCAAAATCTCTTATTCCTTTTAAATATGTATCAGCAATAACCGCAACAGCGTGGTCTCCAATCATACAATTTGTATATCTATTTAGGAAAGGCCACTTTGGGAACCATCCCCCTTGTTTGTAATATTCTATTAATGATATTACCATATCTCTTTGCACAGATGGAAGTAAAAGAGTGAGTAAGGGATGCTCACTCCTAAAAGTATCCCACAATGAAAAGGTTGCATATTGAATATGGTCTGATGCATTGTATATTTTATCATCCATACCAATATACAAGCCATTAATATCATTGAAAATATGGGGCATTAGGAAGCAATGATACAAAGCTGTATAAAATATGGTTTTCTGCCTTTCTGTCCCTCCTTCCACTTCTATTAAATGTAAAAGTTTGTTCCATGCTTCTTTTGCTTCCTCCTTTACTTTTTCAAAGTCCCAATGTGGAATCTCCTTTAAATTAAGTAATGCTTGCTCTATGCCTACATAAGATATAGCCACTTTTATTTTTATTATCTCTCCTTCATATGTTGTGTAATTCACAAAAGCACCAATATCAACTCCTTTTTGTGAAGAATTTTCATAATAAATGGTATTTCCATTCCAAGTTCCGAAGGCGTCAAATGGCTTACTAAATTTCATTGCAAAATAGGTTGTATATGGTGTTTTACCACCACAAAATGGATTTGGAATAGTTACATAGCCAACTATAGTTTCATTATCAATAATCTTAACAAAAGCATCTATTGGTTCATCATCCTCTAAAGTATGAGTAACATCTACTATAACATGAGCATTTGAACTGGCGGGAAAAGTATATTTATGGAAACCAACTCTCGTTGATGTTGTTAATTCTGCTTTTATTCCATAGCTTTTAAGCATAACCATATAATAGCCAGGCGTCGCTTCTTCCTCATCATGACTAAATACTGACTTATAATCTTCTTCCTTAATTTTTATTTCGCCAATAATTGGCATAACAAGAATGTTTCCCATTCCGGGGCAACCACAACCGCTCAAATGGGTATGGCTAAAGCCTAAAATATATTTATCTTCATAGCCATATCCAGCAAAATTATCCATATCTGTATCAGGGCTAAGTTGAACCATTCCAAAAGGAACCACAGCACCAGGATAACAATTTGCTCTTCCCATTGCACCTAGCTTTGAATAAATGTCAGTACCAATGAAAGGATTAACATATTTTGTTAAATCTTCTTTTTCTGTTAAATAGCTCTTTTCTTCAATTGAAGAAAACTTAAATTCTATATGCTCCGCTGACATTGAAATTAATAAAATGCTTATCATTATAATGTAGATTTTTTTCATATGCAAAAAAATTTCAAATGATATAAAAATTTTATAATGGAAATGATTTTGTTGCATTTTAATCGGGTCTGTCGAAAATTAAATGAAATAGGATGTGTCATAGTAAATTCTCTTCCATGCAATAATAACCAATGATAGCCAATTCTTCTATTTGTTCAACAAACCCATTTTAATCTTAAATTTTATTTTTCATAACCCAGTTTTTCAAAAGCAAATTTCCATTCTTTGTATATCTTTTCTTTAATTTTATCTGTTATCAGACAACCATGAGGCTTGTAATTTTTGTGTTTTTCAATATACTTTTCAAAATATGGTTTTGCTTTTTCAAATCCATCCAATCCTAATTCTTCATAAATCCATCTCAATTTTTTTAAAGGCTCTTTAACAAATTCTTCATAACTTATTTCTACTAAATTTCCTTCTGGTATAAGCTCCCTCTCCTTAAAATATCTTTTATAAACTTCCTTGTAAAATTCTATTATAAGCCTATCGATTTTTTCTTTCTCAACATGCTGAAAGGAAAATATTGGTAATATTTTTTCATAAAGTCGCCAAGTTGAAAGATAAACTTTATATGGATTCCTATAAATATGAATGAATTTTGCGTCTGGAAATATTTCTAACAATAATTTTATTCTTCCTGTATTAACTGGACTCTTTAGCAAAATCCTCTTTCCATCGTGTTTCAATGTAATTTTTTTAAGTAAGTATTCATACCAGTATTTCCATTCCTCTTTTATTTCATTACTTACTCCTTCAAAAAGAACGTACTTCCTAAAATAATCAAAAATTCTTTTGGGAAAATACCATCCATGATAAAAAGAGTATGGGCACAAATTTGCTATTGCATATTCTTCCTCATAGGGCAGACCAGCTTCCATTTCTAAATCGTCCATTGGGCGCTTTTCTGGCAATCTTTCCTCAACAAGCTTCCTAAGCTTTTCATTTAAAAGTACCCAAGGCGCCATTGTTTCAAAAGTTGAAACATATGCCAAACTTTTATCCTGTCCCATTAAATAATGCAGGAAAGTTGTTCCGCTTCTAAAATGCCCTACAATAAAAAGAGGCGGAACGATTTTTACATCCTTTAATTTCTCTTCAATTTTTCTTTTTTCTTTTATTCTAAAGGGGGTTAAAGAAAGGATAAGCAAAGTAACATATATTGCTCTTGGTATAAATTGCCAGTCTATTCTAAATTTATTCTCTACTAGCAATCGAAGCCAATTTTTGAATGAAGTTCCCCCTAATGGCTGTTGTGTCAAGTTGAGGTAATATGGCTTAGCATATTTTAGCTTTGGCATGTTTTGAATATTTTCTTATTTTTAAAATGTTGTGGATAAACTATGTATAAATAAAATAGAGAAAGAAGAAATTGTTGCGTTGCGGTTTGTCTCATTGGCAGGGGAAAATTTGCTAACAATTTTCATTGGTAATTTTGCTACAATGAATTCTCATTTTTGAGACTAGCAAGAAATGGCATCAAATTCATTCATTTTTCCTTTAAATTTTTTATATTGCATTTTCATTTATCAGCATGAAATTCTGGGATGAAAAAATAGAAACAATGTCTTTAAAGGATTTAAAGGAATTGCAGTTAAAGAGACTTAAAAAAGTAATAAAGCATGCTTATGAAAATAATGAGATATACCATAAAAAATTTGATTCTGCTGGAATTAAGCCAGATGATATAAAGAGTTTAGATGATTTGGAAAAGATTCCATTCTTAACAAAAGATGAACTCCGCCATTATTATCCTTTTGGTTTGGTATGCGTTGAACTGGAAGATTGCGTAGAAGTGCATGCTTCCTCAGGCACAACAGGAAAGCCAGTTGTGGCGGTGTACACAAAAAATGATTTGGAAGTGTGGGCTGATGTTATGGCTCGTTCTTTATGGGCTAATGGACTAAGAAGGGGAGATGTTTTGCAGAATGCATATGGATATGGTTTATTTACTGGAGCTCATGGATTTGAAAAAGGTGCTCAGAAAATAGGGGCTTTAGTTGTTCCAACAAGCTCTGGAAATACAAAGAGGCAAATCAATATAATGAAAGATTTTGGAACAACAGCCTTAGCATGCACTCCTTCTTATGCTTTATATATGGCAGAGGTAGCAAAGCAAATGGGATATGAGCCAAATAAAGATTTCAAGCTTCGTTTGGGCTTATTTGGAGCTGAAGCATGGAGCGATGAAATGAGGAAAAAAATAGAGGAAACATGGGGAATTGTTGCTCATGAACATTATGGGCTAACAGAAATAATAGGGCCGGGAGTAGTTACAGAATGTGAGGAAAAGAAGCTTCATATAAATGCGGATCATTTTCTGGCTGAGATTATAGATCCAAAGACAGGAGAAAGGCTGGAGCCTGGAGAAGAGGGAGAGTTAGTTTTCACAACTTTAACAAAAGAGGCATTTCCAGCAATTCGCTTTAGAACGAGAGATATTGCTGGATATATGGAAGAGCCTTGTGATTGCGGGCGAACATTGCCTATACAAACTCGCATAAAAGGAAGAAGCGATGACATGATGAAAGTAAAGGGTGTTATTGTTTTTCCTAGCCAGATTGAAGAAGCAATGATGAAAGTTGAAGGAGTTAGCGGGAACTATCAGCTTGTGAAGAAAAAGGAAAAGGAAATGACTACATTGATTGTTAGAGTGGAGCCAACAGAGGAAAGATATAGGGAAGGAAACTTAGATGATTTGGCAAGGAAAATTGAGGAGGAAATTTATGCAATATTGAATTTGCGCATTCCTGTTGAAATAGTTAAGCCAAATACATTGCCAAGAAGTGAGGGGAAAGCAAAAAGAATTGTAGAGGAATAATTACATTAAGAAATAAGAAAAGATATTCATAAATAAGATAAAGAGTGGTATTGAAATTACTGTTGACCATGTAACAGCTAATGCAGTTACTCTTCTATTTATGCCATAAGGAATGAGAAACATATTTGTACTTGTTATTGGCAAAATCGAATTTAAAAATAAAACGATGAACCATTCTGCAGGAATTAAATTTAAAATAAATAGTGTTCCAAAAATAATTGCAATTATAACTGGAGTGATTATAATGGTCATTATTAAGATTTCTCTAACCCATGCCATTTCTCCTTTATGAGCATATATTAACTTTTTGAGTTCATTAATATGAAGATCCTTATATTTTATGCTAGCTCCAACATAGTATAGGGCTGCTGGAATTGTTATTGCTGCAAAAAACTCAAGTAATTTTCCAAACTCTAAGGATGACGTAGTAATTCCATAATATTTATGGAGTAAAGTCGCAGTTATTGGAAATATTATTAGATACCATGGATACACTCTCAAATAAAGTGGCAAAGGGCTCTTTTCCTTTTTATGAACTTCTCTTTTATGCAAATATGAGAGTATATATGGGATGGCAGCAAATAAATAAATGCCAAGCAGACTTATATAAATGGCAGCAGGTATTGCTATTTTTTTAAAAGCAAGCATCGCCCCTCCAACAAAGGCGGCGCTTCTTCCCTGATTGACTATTACTGTTTTCAAAAATTCTGTTTGCTCATCCTCTTTACAAACTTTTTTGACTTTTGAAATAGCAAAAAAATAGGCAATAACATAAAGGAAAGCCATTACAGCAGAAGAAACAATTACAAAATCTATCTCTTCTTCGCCAAAATGGACATTTAGGAAGAGTTTAAAAAGCAAAATTGGAATAAAGATGAATAAAAGAATGAGCCCAGCTTTTTTAAGCGCTTTGCTTATCTTTTCCTCTCCATAAATTCTTGTTAAAATAATATTTGCTACAAAACCAACAACTATCCATGGTAATGTCCATAAACCTGTTATATATGGCATTATCTTATCAATTATTCCTAAAATGTTATCCCCCAAATGAGAAAGAAAATTGATTAAAAAGCTTGTTGATTTTGCTAAAAATTAGAAATAATATTGATGCCAAACAAGTAAAGTTTGTTATCATTGTTGATATTGTTAGAAAAGTTGCTTACAAAACATTTCTTCATTAATTTTTTCTAAAACTTTTTCTTTCTTTAAACAATTCATTTTCATGATTGGAAAGGAAGGAAATTTTATTGTAGCGAAGTTTATAGAGGGAGAGATTATTCAAAATTTGAGGAATTTAGCCAAAGAACATAGCATAAAATCTGCTATAATCATAAATGGAATAGGAATGCTTGAAGATGCTGTCATTGGCTATTTTAACGGCAAGGAATATCTAAAAAAGAAAATAGAAGAGCCAGCTGAACTCGTTTCGTTACAGGGGAATATAGGCATACATGAAAATGAGCCAGTAATTCATGCTCACGTAGCTTTGGCTTGTAAAAATCATGTTATAAAAGGAGGACATTTGTTGGAAGGAAAAGTTAAGGTAGTAAATGAAATTGTTCTTTATGTTTTGGAAAAACTACAAATAAAAAGAGTAAAGAAAGACAATCTCATGGAAATGGAGTTGGAATAAATAACTTCTTTTCATAATCTACAACAACATATTTCTTTCCTTTCTTAATTATTTTATGTCCCTCTTCTTCAAGCTTTTCTCTTTGTTTTTCTACCCCTCCAAGATATTTTTCATTTAATTGCCCATTTGATTTTAAAGTTCTCCAGTAAGGAATATTTTTCTTTTCTTCCTCTGCCATATTGGCAACAATCCATATAAAAATTCCAGTTGTTAAAGGACATGCTATATCTACACCATGTTTTTTAGCTAAAACTTCTCTTATTTCCTTAACAGTTATAACTTTTCCTTTTGGGATTTTTTCCATTATTTTCATGACTTCTTTTGGAGCTGGAATAACCATTTTTCCTTCACATATCTTTTCTTCCATTTCTCTGGCACTTCAACAATTTTAGGCAAATCTTTCTTCTCCATTTTTTCTTTCCATTTCATAAATTGTTATCTTTAATGAGAATGAAATAATTTCGGAATTTGGAATAAATGAATAAAAAGCTTTGTTACAATTTCTTTTATGCAAATGGCATGCTTTTTTTCATTTAATTATAAATTCTATGATGAAAAAGTATTGTTATATGAATTCCTCTGCAATAAATAGTTAATTTTTTCTTTCATTTTTATAAAGTCTATTAAAAATAAATAATGAAAAAGAAGAGTCGTTGAATAAGTAAAAATATTGCTATTGACTATTAATCACATGGGGAGATATACCATAACAACATTCCATTTCATTTTATTTTTTCATCAAATTCTGAGGGGGGTGTTACATTCTCTTACACGCAATAATAGTATTGATACTACTCTTTCATTTATTCGATGCACCCTAGGCAGTAGAAACCTTTTTCATTAAATTTTTCTTCATTTTTACTCGTAAATAATTTATATTTGGCAATGATAAATGCATATGTTTAATCCAAAAATGGAAAAAATGCCAAGGAAAAAGCTTGAAGAATTGCAGTTAAAGAGGCTTAAAAAAATCATAAGATATGCCTATGATAATGTTCCTTTTTATAGGGAGAAATTCGATTCAGCAGGAGTAAAGCCTGAGGATATAAAAAAGTTAGAAGATATAGAGAAGATTCCTTTTACAACAAAAGATGATCTGCGTAAAAATGCTCCTTTTGGATTGCTTGCGTTGCCAATGGAAGAATATGTTGAATTACATGCTTCTTCTGGCACAACAGGTGAGCCAGTTACAGTTTGCTATACAAGACATGATTTAGAAGTGTGGGCGGAAGTTATGGCTCGTTGCTTAGCTATGGCTGGATTAACTAAAAAAGATATTTTTCAGATTCCTATCCCATATGGAACATTTACTGGAGCATTTGGATTTCATTATGGCGGGCAGAAAATAGGAGCTTTAATTGTTCCAACTGGAAAGGGAGATTCTGAAAGGCAGATAAGGTTAATGAAATATTATAACGTTACTTTCATAGCTGGAATAGCCTCTTATGCAATGCATTTGGCAAGTGTTGCCAAAAAAATGGGAATAGAGCCTTCTGAGCTTAGTGTTAGAAATGGAATTTTTGGGGCAGAAATGTTTACCAAAGAAATGAAAAAAAGAATTATGGAAACCTGGGATATGGATGTTCATGATATATATGGACTAACTGAAATGTGTGGCCCTGGCGTTTCAGCAGATTGTGATGAACATGATGGCTTACATTTATGGGAGGATCATTTTCTGGCTGAGATTATAGATCCAAAGACAGGAGAAAGGCTGGAAAAAGAGGAGGAAGGAGAGCTTGTTTTGACTACTTTAACTAAAGAAGGAATGCCTGTAATTAGGTATAGAACAAGAGATATTACTTTCATTTATGATGGCTTGTGCAATTGTGGACGCACCCATATAAAACATGCTCCTATAAAGGGGAGGAGCGATGACATGGTTATTGTAAAAGGAACTAATGTATTTCCTAGCCAGATTGAAGAAGCGATAATGAAAAATAGCAAAGTTGGAAGTGAATGGCTCATGATCATCGATAAAAAAGGAGATATGGATGAATTAATCGTGCAAGTTGAATCTAAAGAAAAATATAGCGAGGAAGAAAAGAAAAAAATAGCAGAGGAATTAAAAAAAGAAATAAGGATTATAACTACTTTGAATGCTAAGGTAGAAGTTTTAGACCCTGATACACTACCCAGACATGAAGGAAAAGCAAAGCGCGTCATAGATAAAAGGAAATAATTACACATGTATCTTTACCACAACAACATCTGTTTCTATAAAGGAAAGCCATGTTAGAAGAATAAAGAATGGAGGAAAATAGACAAAAATTGCATTTGGCTCTGCATCTATATACAACATGCCTATAATGCTATCATTCACTTCCTCTGCATATAAAAATCCAACATTTCTCAATATAAATATGCCAATATTACAACGCGTGAAATAAGTTTTTCTCCATATTTCATTTCCATTTTCATCTAATTTTATTAAAATGCCCTCAATCTTTGGAAATGTTTTTGTTCCAGCTAATAAATAGCCATTTTTAGCAATACTACATGATGAAATTTCTATTCCTTTCTCAAACTCTTTTTCCCATTCCTTATTTCCTCTCTTATCAAATTTAATACATGTATGATTATGATACAGGATAAAGCCATTTATAGCTGGATATATAGAATATCCTATTCCATCTATCCTTTTCTTCCATAAGAGTATATCATTAAAATCGTACTTGAATAACAGACTATAATTCCTACAAAATGTTATTGGTTGTTCAATAACAACGTATCCGTCTTCTAATCCAACAATACCTGTAGAATAATTGAAATATTTCTTCCATAAAATATTTCCATTGCCATCTGTTTTTACAATTATTGATTCTTCATCTATATCAAGATTGTGAAGAGAGAAAATGAGATTTCCATTAACATTTATTATATATCTTGAAGCTTTAATGGAGAATAAAAATTCATAACTTTTATTCCATTCTATTTTTCCATTTTTATTTAGTTTTGTTAAACACGCTTTGCCATTACAACTAAAAAGAATGATATAGCTATTATTTTGAGTACAAATTCCCATATTTCCATTGCCATCTGTTAAAAATTTATTTTCCCATTCTATATTTCCTCCCCTGTCTATTTTTATTATTCTACCATATGATTTATTTTCCAGTAAGTTAAAACTACTTACCAGAGCAATATATCCATCATAAACTTTTTTCATAACTATTCCATAATCAATACTGAAAGGCATTGAAATATTTACACTCCATTCAATAGGACTAACCGGTAAAATTAAAAGAAAAGGTATTATAAAACATCCAATTTTTGGTTGCATATTTAAAAACAAAATTAATTTTAAAATTTTTATCTTAATGAAGATATCAAATAAAACGGTTCGTCAAAAAATGAAAGAAATGGTTGCCATTGGCTATTGTTATATGGAAGAAAATAACTAAGACGACTTTCATTTTCATTGTATTTCGATAATCCCCAAATAAAAGAATAGGTTGTCATTGCAATGTTTGCATGGAATAATTGTGGCAACATTTTATTCATTAATTTATTCATTAATTTTTCAACCTATTTTAATCACATATCATATCTATAAAATCTGCTAATTTCATTCCATTTTCCCATTTCATTCTAAAATTTCCATCTTTTGTTATTTCAAGCTTTGGCAATACATCATATATTTCCCTTCCCTTTCCTTTCATTCCATCAATTTCCATTGTAAATATTCTCCATGCATCTCCTCTTATTCCTTTTCTCCTGAAAGCAAAAATTGGAAGAATGCTTGCCATGGTGCATTTTCTTTTCATCTCCTCTGCCTTTTTCTGCATTCTCCCTCCTTCATGACTAAAGAGTATTTCGCTTCCTTTTCTTACTTTTATCTCAACAATAAAGGATATATCGCCTCTCAATGCCACAATATCTGCTATGCCTAAGGAGCCAGCAGCTCTTACCGTTATAAACGGCTTTTTCAAAATTTTTTTATATTTTTCCTTTTCTTCTTCACTCAAGCTTTTAACAACTTTCTCAATGATTTTTTCATTGCCAGCCAGTATCTCCCTAAGCTCCCTTTCGTAAATGCTCAAACTTAGTAACCTCCTATTTTTAAGCTAGGGTCACCAAGTAAAACAAATTCAAAAAGAGTGAAATAATTTAACCAATCCCCAAAATAGTTTTTTTCAATAAATTTTTGTATCGCACATGAATAAGCCTCTCCTAAGGAACTTGCATTCCCAATCGCTTCAACAAAATATGTTAACATGCTAGCCATATAACTTTCTCCAGAGATAATGAGATAGCCATTTTCTAAATAAAAATTAGGAATGCCCGCATTTACTCGAGCACCTCCTACATATGCGATGCCTCCTGCATCAGATAAAAGGATAGATTCTCCAAATGATATATTAAATGCTCCACCTTCAAATTTTATTATGTTTGTATCAAATGCTCCATTCATACAAGCTATTGAAATTACGATAGGTAGTGCATTGTTTTTTTCTATAGCCAAAACATCTTTTGCATACAATGCATCTCCTTCTAATAACCAAGCATTTCCACTACCATGTCCAATATGATACAAAATTCCTATATTACCAGATAATGCATTTAATAAATGCTCTTTATCAAATGAATTTTTTGTTTTATAATATTTTGTGATATTGAATTTATTGAAATAGCCTCTATTTATTGCGTCAACTGTAATTAATTCACCAATAAAGAAAATTGTATTGAAAGGTTGTCCTCCAGCTACAACAGCATTAAAGAAATTTTTTGTCTCCCAGTTTATTATCTTTTCTATAACGTGCTCCGCTTCATAGCTACTGTTAACTGGAATTCTTCCTACAAAATAATTTGGTATTAAATCATAATCTGGAGAAGAATAAAAGAAATCGGTTGGAACCCAATCATTGTATAAGCCACCTCCCTTAGAATAATAATAGCTTGGAGTAACTAATCTTGCATTCCCCAAAATTGTTACATATTTTGCTTCTATTGAAGAAAGAAAATTTATTATTCTTTTTGCTAAAGTGTAGTTGTAATTTTTTATTTTATTTCTTCCATAAAATGAAGCATTTTTATATCCTGTATAGGGTGGATCAGAAGCATTTTCAAAATTTTCATAAATCCAGGTTGTATTATAAATTCCGGTTATAATTCCTTCTTTTTCATGAAATTCTTTTAACTTTTTTGCCTGATTATATAGTTCAGGAGAGGTGATAATTATGTTTTTATCTGTTGCATGAGTTTGCCTTCCTCCTTTGTAACAAATTCTGATTAAGCCCTTTAATATAATAGAAGCCTTTCTTTCCTTTGGATACCATTGTACAGGAAATAACTTAATGAACAATATTTTCTTATTATATCCTTCACCTTCTATCCAAGA
>JAPDJT010000010.1 GCA_029258955.1 Thermoplasmatota archaeon | reverse complement strand
GCTTTCCTCTCTTTTTCGACTGTGGTTATAACCACGTGGGTTTGACTGAGGAAGCTTCTTAGCCATGGATGAAGTAGTCATAATGTGGCTTTGCCACGAATAGGTGTATATCATAAGGCATAAAAATTGAAATTGCAATAGCTTTTTGCATGGAAAGGAAATTTACTATGACAACATCCCAGTTCATTTATTTTTCAGCGACCTAAATGGAATCATTGTATAGCAAGGCTTTCCAATAACTTTTATCAAATAAAAAAAGAGTATAGGAAGGAGATTAGTAGATTGGTGGCCACCATGGCTCATCTTCCTCTCCAATAGCCATGGTGGTATACTTCTTATCCTTCCAGAAGTCAGACATTTTCTCCCTCCAATTTGAAATGACCTGAAATTTTAAAAAATTTACTTGTCAATTGTTAACAATTTAATGCCATGATAATTCTTAAAAAGAGGGATTATCTAACTATCACTGGCACAGTTATCTAACCTTATAAATCCATTTTCTCAAGTTATTTGAAATTAAAAATTTATTACTTTCCATGCCTTATCAAATATTCTGCAAGTTTTTCTGAAACTTTTATTCCAGACCACTGTTCAAAAACATAAAACATTGGAGATGGATTGCATTCTAATAAATAATATTCACCATCCTTAGAAAGCATAAAATCAACACCAGAAAATTTCATTCCAACAATTTCTAAAGCTTTAAATGCAATTTCCTTAATATCTTCTGGCAAATCAACTACTTCAACTCCATACTGTTCGGCTCTTGAATCAACTTGGGGACCTTGCAAAATTTTTCCTGCCCCAATGAACTCATCTTCAGCAAGAAATACTCTGATATTTTCTCCTTTTATATATTCTTGAAATAGAACTGCCCTTTTTTCTATAATTTCCTTATTCTTTTTAAGGAAGTCATTTGCCATAATAACTTCAGCGCCGCCTGCAAGAGGCTTATAAACCATATTTGCAACATTGCATTTTTCCGTTATGTGATGAGCATCTCCTGCAAAAAATGGAGGAATCGGCAAATTATGCTTATGGAAAAGATAATATTGATATGGTTTCATTCTGTGATACATAAAGCTATCATAAGGATTAACAACGAGCTTTTCATAATTGAGTATTCTAATCATTGAGTGCTTAAAAGATAAATTCTCTCTTTCATTTAAAAGCAAATCATTATATCTTTCATAGTATTTCATCCACTGTTCTTTTGTAAGCTTTATATGGGGCACAGGCCAAAAATAGCCAAGTTGTCTAACATAAAAGCCATTCATGTCAAATAGGTTTTTTCCTTCGAATATTATTTTCTCTTCATTAAAATAAATTCTTACCTTAGACGGGAATTCCTTAAAATCTATAACAGTAACTTTGCAATTCTTATCTTCTAATCTCTTCTTTAAAATTCTGACTTGGTCATCCTGCAATGAACCAAATATTCCAAATTCCATTTTAATCACCTTGCATTTCTTATCATATATTCTGCAATTTTATCTGAAATTGGCAATTTAGCTTTTTCTTCCAATACCATAAATCCTGGTGATGGATTACAATCAAGAATAAAAATTTTCTCCTCCCCTTTTATGAAATCTATCTCCGTATACCTCATTCCCAAGCTTTCAATGCATTTAAAAAGGGTTTCTTTATCTTCTTCCTCAATCTCAACTTTTCTATAAATTGCATTTTCTCCTCTATAATCTATCCCCTTATGTTCAATTTCCACACATCCAATAAACTCATCTTCAAGTAAGCTAGCCCTCATTACTCTCCCTTTAACAAATTTTTGCAATATTAACGGCTTTCTTTCGTCTCTCATTTTATTTTTAAAAATTTGCACTTTTGCATAGCTTCCAAGAGGTTTTACAATTCCAAAATCATGTTTATCAGGAATAAAATTTGTTACAATATAGGGTGGAATAGGCAAATTATTTTTTGCAAGAAGATAAAATTGCCACGGTTTTAAAAATTGGAGGAAAAGAGTTTCAAAAGGATTAATGCATAAAGCCTCATCATCAATTAATTTTATTAATGAAGTAAATAAAGACATAAGCTCCATATTTCTTGGAATTAAATCTATATATTCTTCATACAATTCTTCCCATTCTTCCTTACTTATTTTTTTAAAAAATTTTGGTGGAATTAAATAGGGAATTTGTCGAATATAAAAGGCATCATATGATGAAAGCATCTTTTCATTAATGGTAATTTCTTTTTTCGAAAAAATTAAAGGTGTATGAAGTAAGTCTATTATATCTGCTTCGCATCCTCTATCCTCTAATTTTTTCTTCAGTATTTGCACATGTGGGTCGTACTTGCTTCCTATTATTCCTGCAAACATTTTCTATTATTCCCACTAGCATTTTTGGAGTCTTATTTCAAAGGTTGCTCCTTTTTCTGCTTCTTTTAAAGTAATTTTTCCTCCATAACTTTCTATAATTCTTTTAACTAAATGCAACCCTAAACCACTTCCCTTACTTTCTTTTCCTTTAATACCCCATTCAAATATCTTATCTCTTATTTCTTTAGGTATTCCTCTTCCATCATCTTTAATTTCTATAACCATTTCGTCATTTCTCTCATCCAGTTTTATATTAATATTATTACATCCTGAATGAACAATTGCATTCTCTATTATATTGGAAAAAACATTTTCTAACAAATCATCTGCAATAACACATGTATCTTTAGCTTTCTTCTCGTAATTTATTTTTATCCCTTTTTCCTTGGCCATTTCTTCATATTTTTCAATGCTTCTAAATAGCATTTCATCAACATCTACTTTCTTTCTTTCCACCCTCTCAACTTTATTTATAATGCTTAGTTTTTGCAATAATTGTTGAGATTGCAATAAATGTTCATAAGCTTTTTCCACTAATTTTTTCTGCTCTTCATTTAGATTTGTTTCTTTTAGTAGTTCCAAACAACCTATACTTATTTGGTTTCTATTACTAATGTCATGACGAAGTAAAGAATTATACATTTCAACTTGCTTTTTAGCTTCTTTCATTGGAGTAATATCTCTGATAATTCCTTGATAATAAATTTTGTCTCCTTTTTTAATCATTGTAGAAGATAATAAGCAATCTATAACTTTCCCATCTTTTCTTTTCAACTTCACTTCATAATCTTTTACATAGCCCTTTCCCTTAATAGCTTCCTGAAATCTTATTCTATCATTTTTATCGGCATATAAGTTGCCTACATTCATGTTCAATAACTCTTCCTTAGTATAACCAAATAACTTCTCTCCTGCTTCATTTATATCTATTAGCCTCCCATCTTCAGTAGAAATATAAATTACATCTGTTGATTTTTCAAAAATTCCTCTATATTTTTCCTCTGATTCTTTTAAAGCTCTTCTTGATATAGCCAGTTCATCAGCCATTTTATTGAAATCCTTTGCCAAATCAGCAACTTCATCTTTTCCCTCAACATTCACCCTATAACTTAAATTACCCTTTGCAATCTCTCTCGTAGCTCTTTGTAACTTTTCCAAAGGCCTAACAATATGTGTAGAAAAGATTATAGATATGATGATAATGGCTACTGCTATGATTAATGCTGCAAATAACATTTTTTCTTTCATTTCTCCTATACTTTGTAAAACAACTTTCTCGGGCAAAATAAAAACTAAGGAACCATTTATCTCGTTTATTGGGGAATAAACTGCATAACATTTTCCTTCTGGAAGTTTTATAATTTCAAAGCCTGTAGAACCATTTATTATTTCATTTCCAATTTTACACAATCCTGTCAAGTTGAAAATATTTTTTTCTTTAAAACTTTCATTCCATTTTTTTCCACCAGCTGTATATTCTGGATGCACAAAAATAAACCCTTTATTATCCACCAAAAGAGGATAGCCTGCGCCTGCGAATTTTATATCCAATATGTCATGCTTTATTGTCTCTAAGAGAATATCAAATCCTAATACACCAATAAATTTTTTGTTAATGTGGATAGGTGTTGAAACAGTAGTAACCAATTCGCCAGTATTTACATCTATATATAGTGGACTCCATACAGTGCCATTTTTTTCTTTTGCCAGTTTATACCATATTCTCTCCCTATGGTCAAAGTATTTTATCTCTTTTTGCAGTTTTTCTACCAATTTTGGGTTGCTAATAAAATTAACCCCATTTTCTAATCCTAAAAATGCCAAATTTATTTTGTCATTTTCTTGAATGGCTACTTCAAAGGCTTGCATGACATATTCAAAATTTTTCATATCTTCTACAAATTTTTCATATCCTGTGCCATTTGGAGAAATCCAGATGTAACTCAAATTATAATATTTTCCTTTTCCCCAATTCCATTCAATAAAATTTGCTGTTGTTTCTAAATCGAGCCTTATTGTTTTTAACTCCTCATCATAATACTCGGCTTTGGATTCAACTAAATTAAGCAATCCTATCTCTGTTTTCTCTTTTACATCTTCATAATTTTTCTGTGTCAAAAGATAGCTAATAGAGAGCATCGGTATTAAAGAGATTATTAGGAGTAATAGTAGTATCTTTGTCCTTAATTTCATTATACCTAATATTTTCTTTTAATAAAAATCTTTATAATTTTTTGAATAAGTTGGGATTCGTCGAATAAATCCAAATTATAAATGTAATTGCCATGCATACCCGCAAATTATGCACAGCAGCCATGGCAATTACATGTTTTATCCTCATTAGATTTTTTCTTATATCTTGTAAATAATAATCTTCTCGTTTCCAATCCTCCAAATATCCAAATAATAAGTCTGATAAAAAATTCATTATCTCTCAAACTTAAGTCAAGTAATGTAGAAATAAACATAGCCACACATTCGTATGGGTTGATAGCATAGTCTTCCTCTCTGCTTTTTCTATCAAATGGTTTTCCAGTTTTCTTGCTTTTGCCATAACAAAATAGTAAAGATTTTCTATGTTGCCTAACTTATATCTTGCCCGTAGCAGGGACAGGGAATGAATATAAAATCACTGTTGCCCATATGTGAAGACAAAAGAAAATCAATTTAATACTTTAAAGGAATAAATAATAAACGGGGAGATTTAATTACCTCTTCTTTATTTCTTTTTGTGAATCTATTAGATTTACTAAATAAGTTAAAGTGGGATAAAAATTACGATTTTTCCAAGGTTAAAGTGTGGTATATTAGTAGGGGAGAAATAGATGATTTATCGTTTGTTAATGGTAATGAAATAAAGAGTATAGGAAAATTTTTAGAAATAAAGAATGGAAAATATATACCTATTCATAGAATAGTAAAAATAGAATATGGAGGAAAGGAGATATGGAAACGTTAAAGAATTTTAATGTAACTTATTTCTTCAGTTTCTACTTTATTTCCTGCCTTATCATAGGCAACTACTTTCAACTTATTTAATGAAAATGGAAATTCCTGAGGTAAAGCAACGCTATATGGCGCAACATAATCTTTCCACAATATCTGTCCATTAAGAATAAATTCTACATAATCTATGCCTGATGTATCATCGCTTGCATCAGCTTCAGCAGTGAATTTTCCTATAATGAACGTATTGCCAAACAATGTTGGCATTAATTTTCTACCAGCAATATAGATGTATCCTTCTTGTGGCTCGTTTAATTTTGCTGTTGGTGCTTTTGTATCTATCTTAATTGTAAAGTTCTTTACTTCTTCAGCGTTTCCTGCATTATCTATGCTATAATAATAGATTTTATGAGTTCCTTCAGCAGAAAAATTAAATGGTTTGGTATATTCTTGCCAATCTCCATCATCAATTTTATAATATGTTTTGTTTATTCCTGCTAAATTGTCTGTTGCATTTAATGTTATTTTTG
Organism: Thermoplasmatota archaeon; assembly: GCA_029258955.1. GTDB lineage: Archaea > Thermoplasmatota > E2 > UBA202 > JdFR-43 > JAPDJP01. The sequence goes on along the minus strand of JAPDJT010000010.1, from coordinate 64,669 downwards.
CTTTGCTTACAATCCATCCATTATTTCCATATGTTGCATTTATTGAATAATTGGTTACGGGGGGAGTATAATCTATCTTAATTGTAAAGTTCTTTACTTCTTCAACATTTCCCGCATTATCTATGCTATAGTAGTAGATTTTATGAGTTCCTTCCTCGCTTATGCTAAAGTTCTCTTCATATTCTTGCCAATCTCCATCATCAATTTTATAATATGTTGCATTTACTCCTGATAAATTATCTGTTGCATTTAATGTTACAATAACAGAAGTATTATACCATTCTTTTTCTTCATTTAAACTATAGTTAGTAATGGGAGGAGTGACATCAACTGTAACATTTATTTCATCATAATCTTCTGCTCCGTCATTATCTATAACTGTCAAATTTACATTGTATATTCCTTCCTCTTCATATTCATGTTCAACTGTTTTTCCTTCTTTGCTATTTCCATCTCCAAAATCCCAGATATATCTTTCTATATATCCATCTAAATCATAGCTTAAGGAGGCATTAAAGGTGACTGTTAAATTATTTACTATTCTATCTTCTCCTGCATTTGCAACAGGGGGAACATTCAATATTGTTATATATTTTTCTTTGTATTCCATCTGCCCATATTTATCCCATACTACAAGCCTAACTAAATATGTTCCATTATCCTCATATTTATGAACTGGATTTTGTTCTGTACTACTGCTTCCATCTCCAAAATACCATATCCAAGCTATAATATCGCCAGTTGAATTATCATAAAAATGAACTTCTCCCAAATCTGTTGGTTGTACTGGCTCCCAATAAAAATCGACTGTAAGACTATTAGCAGATGCTATGCCTACAAATAACAATACAATAGTTAATAATGCCAACTTTCTCATATGAATCATTCCAAAATTTAATTCTGTTATTTATGCGTTTCTGTTGCCTCTGTTTCAGAAGAAACTTTTACTACAGTTTTTATTCCCCCTCTTATATTAAAGTCACCTATAACTTCTAAGTAGCGAGGATTGAGCAATTTTTTTAAATCATCATAAATCCTATTTGTTGCTTCTTCATGCGTCATATATTTATCTCTATAAGAATTCAAATAATGTTTTAAGGAGCGAAGTTCAACAATATACTTATCTGGAATATATCTTATTTTTATTTCAGCAAAATCTGGGTAGCCAGAACGAGGACAAAGACAAGTAAATTCAGGAAAGCTAATTTCTACCAAATAATTTTTGTCAGGAGAGGGATTTTCCCAAACTTCTAGCTTGGCTTCCTTTATAGCCTTTTCTCCATATTTCATTATAGAATTTCCTCCATTTCAAGCTTGCATCCCTCTCTTAAATAAATTATAGGTAGTCTTAACTCTTTTGCTTTCTTTTTCAATTCCTTATCATTTGTAACAATAGCAGCATCCATTTTTATAGCAGTTTCCAAAACACCTTCATCTCCTTTGCTCTCTGTCTCAACTAATCTAAAACCTCTCTTCCTTATTATGCTTAACCCAAGCTTTGCTGCTCTGCCAACCTCTCCTCCCTCTTCAGCGAGCTTTTCCATCTCCTCTACAACAGTTCTTGGAACAATTATTCTACATATACCCAAAAGCCTATTCAATTCTTTTTCAATATTTATTCCAAATTGGTAAGGCATCATGAGGGCGTTTGTATCTAAAACAACAGCTCTCATTTTATCTCACCATATCCTATTAACCTCCACCTTCCCATTATGTTGCGGGAAATAGCTATTCTTTGCCCAACTTCAGCACAAACTGGTATTTTTAACATTACTTCCATATAGTCCTTCTTTATATGCTTAACTATTCCAACTGTTGTTGCTGTCCCAACTGTTAGCATTAATGGTTCATTTATTTTTATATCATCAACCTTTTTCTTTTCCTTTTCTCCAATAATTCTATTTAGTAAATGAATATCCATTTGCAATTCATAAAAAACAGGTGGAAGTTTTCCTTCAAGTCCAACAACTTTTCCAGCCAATGCATCTGCTTTTGTTAAAGCTGGATCAAGATAAGTGCCAACTCCTAACAATCCACCTGGGCCTGCTTCCTTGACCATTTCCCCTCCTGTAATAATGGAAGCTACTTCTGTAAATAATGGCTCATATCTTACCTTGCCTTTTTCCTCTACTTTTATTCCCGGTCTAATTTCTATTTTATCTCCCACTCTTAACACTCCTTGTTTCAATGAGCCACCTATTACGCCTCCTTTCAAATCCTTTGGTTTTGTTCCGGGCTTATTTACATCAAAGCTTCTTGCAGTGTACATTAAAGGGGGTTTGCTTTTATCTCTCTTAGGCGTAGGAATGTATTCTTCTATTGCCATTATAAGCGTGTCTAAATTTACTTCATGATGAGCAGAAATAGGAATAATTGGAGAATTTTCTGCACAAGTCCCTTTTATAAATTCTATAATTTCCTGATAATTTTTCTTTGCCTGTTCCTCCGTTACTAAATCAATTTTATTCTGCACAATAACAATATTTTTTGCTCCAACTATATCCAAAGCCATTAAATGCTCTTCTGTTTGAGGTTGGGGACAAGGCTCATTTGCAGCAATAAGCAATAAAGCACCGTCCATTATTGCAGCTCCTGATATAACAACTGCCATAAGTGTCTCGTGCCCAGGAGCATCTACAAAAGAAACTTTTCTTAAAAGCTCTGTTTCCGCCCCGCAATGGGGACAAATTGGCTTTGTTGAATAGCATAAAGGCTCAGGACATTCTGGACATTTATAAAAGGATGTATCAGCATATCCAAGCTTTATTGAAATTCCTCTTTTTAACTCTTCAGAATGTTCATCTGTCCATTTTCCTGTTAATGCCTGAGTTAAAGTAGTTTTTCCATGGTCTACATGCCCTACCATTCCAATATTTACTTCTGGCTGTGTCATGTCTCCTCTTTCTTTTCTTCTTCTTTAATTTTTCCAGCTGCTTTCAATAATTCTTCAATTGGCTTGGTTCCTTTCTTTATAACTTTCATATTTATCTGGGCAATATTTGGACTTATTGTATTTCCACAAACTGTAATTCTTTTCCTTACTCCTTTATCTTTTGGCTTAAATCCAGTGCTTCTTGCTGTCAATATTCTTTTTCTTCCCATTCCTGGCACATCTTTTCTCATAACAAATCCATCTTTATCTGTTCCTCCGGTTATCTGTAACTTATAGCCAGGTAATGAAACAAATATGCCATCTATTTCATCTCCTATTTTCTTTCCTATTAATGAATTCGCATGATGCCCATCTACAATTATCTGCCAGCTTTTTGGACCATCGCTTATTACCACTTTGAATTCCACCATATTAATCACTCCAGCAATAGAAAGAGCTTTTAATATTTTTGGTTAAAAAAGTCTGTTGAAGAAATGAAAATGGTTGTTATGGCTATTATTGCATGAGGAGAGTTATAGCAACATTTCTTAATTCATTAAATTCAAGTTAAAAAAGAAAAAATAGATATCTACGTTTCTTATACCTTGGAGAGTTCTTCTTTATATCATATATCTGAAAGGCTTCTTCTGCGGTCCGTTCTATGGATAATTAAGAGAATTGCAACAACATCGTTTTTCATTTTATTTACAGCTTTTCTAAATACTCTAGGAGCATTTGCAATGCAGATTTGCAAAAGCTTTCTTTATTTTGCAACCTGTCTCCATGGAAATTAAATTTTCTTGTTTCTACTCCATCTGGCGTGGCTAATCCTATATAAACTAAGCCAACTGGTTTTGTTGGCGTTGCTCCCCCTGGGCCTGCTATTCCTGTTGTTGCTATTCCTATGTCAACGTCAAGCAATTTTTTAACGCCATAAGCCATTTCATATGCTGTTTGAGATGAAACAGCTCCGTGCTTTTTTAGAGTTTCTTCTTTAACTCCTAAAAGTTTTACTTTAACTTCATTGCTATATGCAACAACTCCTCCTTTAAAATATTCTGAACTTCCTGGGATGTTGGTGAGGGTGTGAGCAACTAATCCAGCTGTACATGATTCTGCTGTTGCTACCCATAGATTATTTTTCTTCAATAATTCAGCAATTCTTTCGAGCATAGATATAAGTTAGCAAAAGTATAAATTTATTTTTCATTTAACAACCAATGATTGAAATAGATGGAAGCTATGGCGAGGGAGGGGGACAAATTTTAAGGATGAGTGTTGCCTTGTCTGCTTTAACAAAGAAGCCAGTGAAAGTTTTTAATATAAGAGCAAATCGTCCTAACCCTGGGCTGAAAAGACAGCATATGGTTGCTTTGGAAAGTGTTGCTAAAATAGCAAATGCAAGGGTAAAGGGATTGCAATTGAATTCAAGGCAAATAGAATTTTATCCTGGCGAGCTTGAAGGAGGGGAATTTAAATTTGATATAGGAACTGCCGGAAGTATAACTCTTGTATTGCAAGCTTGTTTGTTGCCATCTATATTTGCTAAAAATGAAACGCATTTAATTTTAAAGGGAGGGACAGATGTGAAATGGTCGCCTCCATGGGATTATTTTCAAAATGTAATTGTTCCATATTTGGAAAAAATGGGAGTGGAAATAGAAACATATCTTAACAAAAGAGGATACTATCCTGTTGGTGGAGGGGAAGTGGAAGTTTTTATAAAGCCATGCAGGAAGCTAAAGACAATAAAATTTGATGGAAAAATAGAGGGAATAGAAGGAATTGTAAATATTGCAAATCTCCCCGTTAGCATTGCTGAAAGGATTAAAAAATCTGCATTAAATGAGTTACAAAAAGAGGGAATGGGTGCAGATATAATGGTGGAAGAAACCTCTGCAGACTGCTCAGGCGTTGGCATTGTTTTATGGACTAAAGGAAAAATTTTAGGTGCTGATTGTTTAGGCGAGAAAGGAAAACCAGCTGAAGAAGTTGGCAAAGAAGCAGCTATAAAGCTTATAAATGAAATAAAGGCAGGCGTTGATTTAGATGAAAATGCTGTTGACCAACTTTTGCCATATTTTGCTTTAGCAGAAGACAATACAGAATTTAAATGTAGAAAGATAAGCAAGCATGCTGAAACTCTCATATGGCTTATGAAGAAATTTTTGCCTTCTGTTATTTCTATTGGGGAAAATGAAATATGTAAAGTTAAAGTAGAGGTGAGAAAATGAGAATTGCTCATATATCTGATTTGCACATTACTGGAGAAAATTTTGTTAAGGAGTGGGGAGAAAATTTGATTAAAATTTTGAATGAAATTGAGCCGGATATTGTTGTTATTACTGGTGATTTAACTGATGATGGATACATACATGAATATGAAGTTGTAAAGGATTATCTGGATAGAATAAATGCTAAAAAGCTTATTGTTCCAGGAAATCATGATGCCCGCAATAAAGGATATGAAATCTTTGAAGAAATTTTTGGAACAAGATATCCTTTTTATGAAAATGATGTGGTTGCCATCTTAGGCATAGATTCAAGTGAGCCAGATATAGATGATGGGCATATTGGTAGAGAAAATTATCCAATAATAAGGGAGAAGTTATCTAAAAACAAAATAAAAATAATGGCTTTGCATCATCATCTTATTCCAATTCCTGGAACTGGGAGGGAGAGAAATATTCCAATAGATGCTGGAGATGTATTGCAGTTGTGCATGGAATTGAAAATAGATTTTGTTTTATCCGGGCATAAGCACTTGCCTTGGAAATGGAAACTTGAAGACACATATTTTATTACAGCTGGCACCGCATGCTCTCGCCGCCTAAAAGGAAAATCATATCCATCTTTCAATTTAATTGAAATAAATGAAAAAATTAAGCTAAAGGAAATAAATGTCATGAAGAGAAAGATAAATGAAGAAAAGATATTAAGCTGCTCTAAACTGCAATAAAATCATTATTATTAGGAAAAATAAAGCAAGATACATAATGTAAATGTAAAGCTTCCTTCTTTTTATGAATTTTTCATATTCTGCCTTACACTTCTCACTGCAAACTATTTCTCCATATTTTATTGCTTTTCCGCATATTTGGCAATGGCTATGCTGAGGAATCATTTTATCTCAACTATAGTTCCATTAAATTTCTTTCCATATATAGCTTTTTCTAACTCTTCCAGATTTTTCCCATTAACAACAAATGTCTCTATTTTTTCTTCATCAATAATTTTGCATGCAATGGCATCGATAATAACACTTTCTCCCGCTTTCTTCCATTCTTCCCCAGCTAATTTTCTTAGCTCTTTTATATGAATTTTATCAAGTTTTTTTGCATCCTTATATTTCTTTGGGTCTTTATCATAAATTCCATCTACATCTGTAGCTATAACAAGGCGGGTTGCTTTAATTTCCTTTGCCAGCATTGCTGCAACAGCATCTGTAGAATGACCTGGAGTTGTTCCACCCATTATAACAGGAGGTGCCATTTTTGATGCTTCTTCAATCGTTTTTGGTATTTTCTTCCTTAAAAAAGAATTAATGAGCATTGCATTTAGGCGTGTAGCTAAAATGCCTATTTCATCAAGATATCTTTCATCATTGCAAAATTTTCTTGCTGTTGAAATATAATTCCTTGCTAATTTTCCTCCTCCTACTACCACATAAAGAGGTATATCCTCTGAAATTTTCTTAATAAGTTCAGCTACTTCTTTTATATATTCTGGCTTGTCCAAAGAAATCAATGAGCCACCTAAAGAAACAACAACTTTCATTGTCATGTATTTCAAACAAATTATAAACTTTTTTGGATAATGAGATAAAAATTAATGAAAAAAGGTTGCTATTCAAAATTGGCTATCAGCGTTTATTGTAATGAATTGTTATAGCAACATTCCATTTCATTTGATGACTCCAATAACAAATTTTTTAAGGTGAAAAGGGATAAAATTGCATGAAAAAGGGTATAGCAATTGCTATTATTTTGGTGTTATCTTTTCCAGTTGTTGTTGAAGCTAAGGAAGATTATGTAGAAAAAATAATGAATGAAGTTAATGAAGAAATGATTCTGAACTATTTGCAAACTTTAGAATCATTTGGTCCCCGTGTTACAGGAACACAAGCTTGCTGGGATGCAGGAAACTACATTTACAATGAATTCAAAAGCTATGGATATGAAACTTATTTCTTCAACTGGAGTTTAGGAAGCTATTCAGATAGGAATGTTGTTGCTGTTCTGCCAGGAGAAAGAAATGATAGCATAATTATATGCGCACATTATGATAGTGTGCCTGGCTCGCCTGGTGCAGATGACAATGGCTCAGGCACTGCTGCTGTGCTTGCTGCTGCTAAGGCTTTGAGTAAATACAAAGATAAGATTAAGCTTACCTATACAATAAGATTTGTTACTTTCTCTGGCGAAGAAGAGGGTTTGTTGGGAAGTCAAGTTTATGCAAAGAGTTTGTATGAAAATAATAGCAATATTGTTGCTGTTTTGAATGTTGATATGATTGGATATACTAGAAGTGAGCAAGGGAAAGAAAATGTAATAATTTTTGAAAGTGATGAGTCCAAATGGATTACAAATGTTGCAATAAGTATTGCAGAAAAATATAGCTATTTAAATCTAAAGATTCATCGTTATGGAGCTGGAGCAAATAGCGACCACTGGCCTTTTATGGTATATGGCTATGATGCAGTATTTTTCCATGAATATGAATTTAATGATTATTATCATAGCTCTGGAGATACAGTAGAGCATATGGATATAGAATATGATACAAGGGTAACAAAACTTATTGTTGCTACTTTAGTTCAAATTGCAAATATTGAAATTGTAGATGATGTTCCACCAGAGATAAGCATCCAAAGACCAGCTAACTATCTTTATATTGCAGATAGAGAAGTAATGGAAACAAACATGCCAATAATAATTGGAAAGATTACAATTAAAATGGATGCAATAGATGAGCAATCAGGAATAGAAAAAGTAGATGTTTTAATTGATAACGAGCTTAAAGCAGAGCTTACAAATCGTCCATATGAATGGACATGGGATGAATTTGCTTTCTTTAAGCATGAAATAAAAGCTACCGCCTATGACAATGTTGGCAACTATGCCAATGCAACCATAGATGTGATAATTTTCAATGTTTAATTAGCTAAAGCAATGGCTAAATAATCCAAATTTTTATCTCATCTTCTCTAATTTCTTTTCCATATCCTTTTATTTTAAAAGTAAATAATCCCTTTTCTTTAATTTCCCATACATATGGATATGAATCATCAATATGTTTTAATTCATTGTTAAGATAGAACTCTATTTTCTTTACTCCAAATGCTGATGCTTCTGCTCTTATTTTTCCAACAATAATGGAAAAATCAAATGGCAGAGGAATTGCCTTTCTTTCAAAGATATAGATTCCTCGGGATGGTTTCTTTATTTTAACAAATATTTCATATGGTTGCATTAATGGAGCATAATCTTTATTTCCTTCTCCAGGAATTGTGTAAGGTAAGTCACCGATTCCATCTCCATCTTTATCTCTGCCATTGTAATCATCCCAATAATTTCCAACACACCCATCACACCATATGTTGCTACAGTTATCAAATGCATTTAATGTATTCCCAATAAACTTATTGTAAAATATTTTGTTGTTGTCTGAATAAAATTTATACTCTCCAGCAATTAATTTTTCAATAACAATTCCTTTTTCATTATTTGCTATTAAATTTTCTCTTATTTCATTTTCATCTGCCAGATATTGAATAAAAATACCTGTTTCACAACTCTCTATAGAATTGTTTATGATAAAATTATTTGAGGATTCAAAAATAAAGATTCCATAAGTAAAGTTTTTAATTGTATTGTTTCTACATATATTGTATTTATTTCCATAATCATCATCATACCATGCTCCAATATATAGGCCATATCTATATGATTCTTTTCCTTTTCCTTCAATATAGTTGTTTTCTACTATTGCATAATCGGTAGCATGAAAACCTATACCCATGCCACTATCTTTAATTACATTATTTCTAGCAATGCTTCCATCTGCATTATCAAGCAATATTGCTCTACCATCTTTAAAAAAACAATTTTCTATTTTTGCTCTACTACTCCTTACCTCAACTGCATAAAAGAAATTATAAAAAGCTGTATTTTTAATGGTTATATTTTTGCAGAAAATAAGAGTGGCTAAATTAGTTATGTAATAATTTTCAAAACCTGCTGTTGCATTTTCAATTGTTATGTTTTCACAATCTACTAATATAATGTCTCCTATTTCTCCTGTAATTGTGATATTATTCTTTTTATAGAAGTAATAAAGTGGTCTTCCATTAACAGTATTATTTACTATCTCATGGATGTAATCTTCTTTTTCACCATATCCAATACTTATCCCACCTCCTATAAATCTATTATTTATTATCTTTTCATGAGCAGAGACTATAAACATGCGTTTAGAAATAGTATTGTTATAAATCATATTATTATCTGCATCAAATATAATATCTACACATCCATTAATGGTATTATTTTCTATTCTATTATAACAAGCTTGTCCTAATTGAATATCATATAGAACATTATTTCTTATTAAATTCTCATTTGCAACTCCTTTTATTCCATCGAGAACCATAAATTTTTTAACAACATTTTGCTCAATTACGTTTTTAGAGCTATATATTGAAAATCCTTTGAGCGTAAAATTTCTCACTGTTGTAAAATCTCCTTTTATACTTACTTTTCCAGTTATTATTGTTGCATTTCTATCTTCTCCAATAAGTGTTAATCGTGGCTTTGTAATAGTAATATTTTCTTCATATACTCCAGAATAAACAAATATTGTATCTCCAGGCATAGCATCATTTATTGCTTCCTGTATAGTTGTATAATTTCCTTCCCCTTCCCCTCCCACATATAATATTTTTCCATCAAATATTGAAAAGGAATTATTGCTAATCGAGAGAAGAATAATCAATAATAGTATATTCAATTTTCTTGTGATATTTTCACCTCCATACATTAAGTCCTTTGTTCTATATTATAGCTTAGAAATTATGTATTTTTATTATAATGTTTAATTTATTCATGGTTTATATATAATTTAATTTAAGCAGTTAAATACTTCTTTGCTAATTTTAGCAATGATGGCTTAGTTACTAATTTCTTTAGCAAAACGCTTAATTTTGCTTGAGTCAATGCATAAATATCTTCTCCTTGCAAAATATCTGCAAGCAATTCAAAATCTTTATCTTCAAGCTTTTCTAAAAATGCTCTTAGCTTCATCAACTTATCTGTCTTTTCCTTATACTCCTCATCCCATTTCCTTTCATATTCCTTTAACTTTTCCTTAGATAGGTCATTTTTCTTTAAAGCTTCATTTGCTACTTCTGCAGCTATTATGGAGGAATGCATTGCTCTCATTATTCCTCCTCCATGAATTGGGTTTACAAGCTGAGCTGCATCTCCAACAAGCATTACTCCATCTGCAACCATCTCAGTAAAATGAGCTACAGGCACACCACCAGCATTTATTTCTATTGGCTGAGCATTTGCAAAAAATTCTTCATGTTCTTCAATAAATTTCTTTAAATAATCATATGCTTTCATTTTTGCTCCTTTTTCTAATATGCCCAGTCCGACATTGAATGAAAATGCTTTTGGGAAAATCCATGCATAGCCTAAAGGGGCAACTTCTCTTCCAAAGAAAATGTGAATATATTTTTCATCTGCATTGACATTTGCCATTTCAAATTGAATGCCAGAATGATAGTCGGTAAGCTTATTTGTTGTATTCAATCCAGCCCACTTGCCAACTTTACTTTCTACTCCATCAGCTCCAACAACAAGCTTTGTTTCAATTTCAAATTCTCCTTCTATATTCCTTGCTCTAACTTTCCAAATGCCATTTTCTCTTTTCATTCCTAATGCTTGAGTTTTAACCATATACTTTGCTCCTTTTTTTATCGCCTCTGCTGCCAGCCATTTTTCAAATACTTTTCTTTCCAGAACATATCCTTCCATTTCATGTCCTTCCATAACTACCTTCTTGCCGGATGGAGAGTAAAGTATCGCTCCCTTTATTTTTCCAGAAATGCAAAGTGGGTGCAACTCAATGCCTAACTTTTCTAAACCATGCTTTGTTATTCCCTCTGCACATCTTTTTGGAGCACCAATCTCCTGCCTTTTTTCCAAAACCAAAACATCATAGCCATAGGAAGCCATTTCTTTTGCAATTATGCTTCCAGCTGGGCCAGCTCCTACAACCAAACAATCTACCTTCATTTCATCCCTCCATTATTGCTCCAACAGGGCAAAACTTAACGCATGTCATGCAATTTATGCAATCATCGCTAATTTCTATCCTAGTTTCATATAAAGTAATTGCATTTACTGGACACACTCCAACGCATCCACCACAATACAGACACTTATCATAATCCACTTTCACCATACTTTTTCCTCCATTCTTCCAGAGGAATAGAAAATCTTTTTTCAACTTCCTCCCTATAAGTCGGTCCAGTGTTGTAGGCGCAGAACGGGATTATTCTACCATCAGGAGTAACATAATGAATTCCACACCTCATGACACGCTGTATATCATAATTATATAAATCTTGGAAATGCATTGTTCCTATATACAATGATTGCCAGTGGAATTTAGCTAAGGTGCTTCTATCTCTCTTGCCCAAAAGTTCTCTAATTAATTCCTTAACATTCATTCCTTCCGGCATTTTCTCTTCATCTATGTATTTCAGCAATTTCATTGCTTTAGCTAAGCCCTTTATTTTTGCGAGTTTTGAGCCTTTAATTTCTTCAGCAATTCTTTTTGCATCTTCCAAAAAAGCATCTACATCAACAAAATGGGTTATTGGAATTATTTCATCTCCTCTTACAAAAACATAAGTTGCCATTCCACAATGAGGATGAATTGTAAATTCTGCTCTTAGTTTTCCATCCATTGCCATTGCTAACTCAAACAATGGAACAACGCAAGGAACAGGATACCAGTCTTTCCTGCTTATTAATCCATCTGTCTCTTCTTCAAGCCTCTTTGCCAAATCTGGAATGGTAAAGCGTTGTTTTTTCCTATCTTCGTCTTCTATTCTGCCAGAAAATGAAACAGGTTGAAAATTTATTCCTCTAATAACATCTATATTTTCAATTGCAAATCTAAATATTTTACCAATTTGGTCATCATTAATTGTATTTACTATAGTAGGAACAAGCACTGTGCTTAATGGCTTTGGTTTTGTATTTCTACATGCTTCAATAGCTTTCTTCTTAACTTCAAATAATTTTCTTCCTCTTGCAAGCTCATATACTCTTTCATCTATTCCATCAAATTGTAAATAAACTGTGTTCATTCCAGCATCTACAAGCTGTTGAGCAAAGTCGGCATTTTCAGCAAGCTTAAGTCCATTTGTTGCAACTTGAATCTGGGCAAAACCAAGCTCTTTTGCTGCTTTAACCATTTTCAAAAAATCTGGATGAATTGTTGGCTCCCCTCCAGAAAACTGTATTGCATATGGCTTTGGTTCATTTTCCATAAGTAGGCGGAGCATTGCAACAACTTGCTTATAGCTTAGTTCATAAACATAGCCAGAAGCATTAGCATTTGCAAAACAGATAGGGCACCGCAAATTGCATCTATTCGTTATATCGATGTTAGCAAGCAATGTAGGTGTTTTATGGGCATCGCAAAGACCGCAATCAAAAGGACAGCCATCTACAACTGGATATTTTGGATTCTTTACTTTTTGCTCTGGAGCCATCCATTTTTCAGCTTTTAAAAACATTTCTACATCGCTCCAATAAACATCTTCAAAAACTCCGTGTTCATCGCACTCTTTCCTTATCATTACCTTGCCATCCTTTTCAAAAACCTCAGCTTTTAGCACTTTTTTACACACAGGGCATAAAGATGCGGTTTTCTTTGGTAGCATTATGGCAATATTACAAAGTAATATTTTTATGTTTTGGAAAAAAAAGGTTAGATATTGAGTTTATCAATAAATGAGGATATGCTTTGTAATCTCTTTCATGCAAAATAGCCAATGACAATCATTTTTCATTGTTCAGGAAGCAACTTCTTAGCACGATTGCAAAAACAATTCTTTTCCATTAGGTTGGAAACTTTACATTATCCTATATACCATATAACTACCAATTATGATTAAAAATATGCCAATGAAAAGCTTTACATATGCATAGCTTTTTTTCTGCGCCCCCGCCATTGCCTTTGAAGAATAGCCGAAATAGAATAGAGCAAGAATGAAAAGTAAGGGTAAAATGAACATTATGTTATATATAATTAAATAAATCAATGCTAAAGTTTTTGATGCTGTTGAGCTTTTTATTACCGCTATTATTGGAAGCAATATTTGGCCAGTGCAAGCAAATTCTATGGCGGAAATTAAGAAACCAGATATAAATGCAATTAAAGCAAGAAGTGCAATTTTTTTATCTTCAGTAATCCTTTTTATTACTCTTCCCCTTCTTTTCTTCAAGAAATTCGGGAGCTGTAAAACAACTTTCTTTTCTTTTCTGATTGCAACAAAATCATAAAGGCTGAAGAAGCCAAGTATAACGGCAGAGAAGCCGATTACTCCATATAGATATAAAGATAAAATTTCGATTCCTTCGATAGCATTTAAAAATTCAAGGAAGCCTAAGCCAATTAAGAAATAGCATATATAAATGGCTATTGCAAATGAAATTCCTATTGGTAAAATTGCTTCTTTTCTTTTTACTCTTTCCAGATAAGCAATAAAGAAAATTAGGGTTGCAAAAGCACATGGATTTACACCATCTAAAAGACCACCAACTGCAACAGCAATAAGAGTATATTTTTTTAAAAATTCTTCTGGATTTCCCTTGCCGGGAGTGGGGCAATCCAAGCCAGTATGAAGCCATTTTTTGATTTCCCCTTCTATTTCATCCTTTTGGGCTATTGAATAAAAGTATTTGTCGCCAACAAAAAGATTTGTTGAGTGAGATTTTGTTATGTTATATTTTTCATAGTAGTCTAAAAGCAAGTCATAATTTTCCTCCAGATTTATATTATATACTTTTATATCCAATGGATATTTTGTTGCAAGTATATCAAGCATTCTTCTAAACTCTCTGCATGAAGAACATTTTGGATTGTAAAATAGAAGCATGCAAATCTCTTTTTCTTCATAAGCCGATGGAAAAGCTAATCCAATTTTTTCGTATTTTTTAGCTTCATTTATTAAAAAGCTTATGTTTTGCTTATTTAACAAGTAGCTTTTCTCCCCTATGAACACAACAGGTGTTTCTTCTACACCCAATTTTTTTGCTATACTCTCATTTTCTTTATATTTTATATCAATAACATCTACTCTAACAAATTTTATATTCTTTTCAAATTCATTAACAGCCCATTTTACATTTTCGTGTTTTGAATTATAAACAATGAGAATGCAAACTGGCTTTGGATAATTTAACTTTCCATTTTTTATTGGTGATTCAATGCTATAATTTTTTAATTCTTCTAAATCATTGAGCAATCTTTGCTTTTCCTCTTCCAGATTGCTCTCATTAAAAAAATACCACTCATTTGCCATAAAAATAATTGGCACAATTCTGATTGCATTATATGCTTCAGATAAATTGTAAAGTAGGCTATCATTTTCGTTCATTTTTTCTGGTAGCAATTCAACTTTATACTTTTCAACTTTAACATAAGATAAATTTTCTAAATAGCTAATAAAAGGTTCAATTTTTTGGCAAACTAAACAATCTTTGCTATAAAAATAAGCCATTGTAACATCTGCTTTTGAATAACCAGCAATGAAGATTAAGAGTAGGAAAGCAAATATGAACTTCTTCATATTATCTGCGAGGATATATCTTCTGGTTCTTTCTCACAATAATAGCATTTTATCTTTAATGGATTTCTACTCTTTACAATAAATTTTGGTTGAACTGGCTCTTTTGTATTTGAAATGCAATTTGGATTTGCACATTTAACAATACCAACTATTTCATCTGGCACCTTTACTTTTCTTTTCTCAACAACTTCATAATTTCTAATAATATTAATGGTAGCATTTGGAGCAATTAAAGCTATCTTATCTACTTCTTTTGGATCTAATTCTCTATTTTCAATTTTAACAATATCCTTTTTTCCTCTCTTACCCACAACATTCATTGCTATACTTATTATTGAATCAGGTTGCTTTTCCAATAAACCTAAAATTTTCAAAACTTTTAAAGCATTTCCAGGCGTAATATGGTCTATTACAGTTCCATCTTTAATTGGCTGAACCTTTAACTCCTTCATTCAACCACCCCCAACACTAAGGCAAGTAAAGCCATCCTTACAGGAACGCCATTAAATGTCTGGCGGAAGTAGGCGGCGTGCTTTGTTTTATCTACTTCTGGAGATATTTCATC
Source organism: Thermoplasmatota archaeon (assembly GCA_029258955.1). Classification (GTDB taxonomy): domain Archaea; phylum Thermoplasmatota; class E2; order UBA202; family JdFR-43; genus JAPDJP01. Next base: position 49,360 of record JAPDJT010000010.1, on the reverse strand, counting down.
TACTCTAGGCAATGGATGCATGACTATCATGTCATCTTTTGCTTTTTCAAGTGTTTTTAAATCAATTCTATAGCTTCCAGCCACCTTTTTATATTCTTCTGGATCTGGAAATCTTTCCTTCTGTATTCTTGTAACATATAAAACATCTATGTCTTCTAAACCATTAAGCTCATTTTTTATTGTAATTTTTGCTCCCATTTCTCTGCATTCTTCAACAACTTCTTTTGGCATTTGAAGTTCTGGAGGGGATATGAACACCATTTCCACTTTAAATAAAGCCAATGCATAAGCTAATGAATGAACCGTCCTTCCATACTTTAAATCTCCGAGCAAAGCAATTTTATTTCCTTCAATTTGCCCTTTTTCCCGCCTTATTGTGAATAAGTCAAGCAAGCATTGGGTAGGGTGATGCCCTGCGCCATCTCCTCCATTTATTATTGGAACTTTTGCAAATTCTGCTGCCATTCTTGCTGAGCCCTCCTTAGGATGGCGCATTACGATTACATCGCAATAGCTTTCTGCAGTTCTTATTGTGTCTGCAAGCGTTTCTCCTTTCTGAATGCTTGTTGTAGTAGGCATTGCAAATCCTATGACATCTCCTCCAAGTCTTTTCATTGCTGCCTCAAAAGATAATCTCGTTCTGGTAGATGGTTCAAAAAATAAGGAGCCCATTATGTAGCCATTAAGCAAATTACTTTTTTTCCTTCCTTCCGCTATAGGAAACATTTCTTCTGCAACATCTAAAATATGCAAAATCTCTTCCTTAGAAAAATCCTTTATACTTATTATATCCCTACCTTTGAACATTAAAAATAATAAAGTTTGGCTAATTAAAATTTCTCTTCGGAAAGAAGAAATTTTTATAAATAACATCCACTATATGAATGTGAAAAGGATCGCAATCATTGTAGCAATTCTTCTCTTAGTTACTATTCCTGAAACAACACCTTTTACCATTTATAAAACAAATTATAAACTAAACAATGGAAAAACACTTTATGTTGGTGGAAAAGGTCCAAATAACTATACCTGCATTCAAGATGCAATAAATGATTCTAAGGATGGAGATACCATAATAGTTTTTTATAATATTTATCATGAAAACATTACAATAGACAAATCAATATGTCTTATTGGTGTTGAAATAGATGGAAAGAAACCTGTTATAAATGGAGGAAATAGTAAATTCGCTGTCAAAATAGTTGCAAATAATTGTACTCTAAAAAATCTGGAGGTAAAACTGAATGCCAGTATCACCATGGAAATTTATTCTTCAGGTAACATAATTGAAAACTGCCATATTATTAATTTGCCAAAAGAGATAACTTGTGGTTATGAATGTGGGTATGCTTTGTCAATAGATCGTTCCAATTACAATAGACTCATAAACAATACTATAGAGACTAAACAAGAAGCATGTGGAATCGCTATTAAAATGTTTAGATGCTCCGAAAATGAGTTCATAGACAACAAGATACTCACGGGAGGATCAGATTATGATTCAATATGGATTGAGGAAGGGGGAAATAATTTCTTCTATAATAATACAATCGAGGGTTTAGAATGCTTTTCTTCTAATAAAAATCAATTCTATGAAAATGAATTCATATCAAGAGTTTTTATCTATGGTTGTAACGATAACATATTTGAGAACAATAGTTTCAGGTCAGTAAAACTATTTTTCTCTATTAATTTAACCTTAAAAAACAATGTATTTCGTGGTGCTCTTAGTATATATGGGAATAAGCTTGTTTATTATAATACACACACTATCAGAAATAATACAAAATATTCTTCAGATGGATTTAAAAAAATTCTTTACTATAAAAATTCACCAAATATAATCATTTCTGGAAATTTTGGTGAGGTCATTCTTGTTAATTGCAATAATTCCATCATAAAGAATGTTATAATAACGGAGTCTTCAATTGCTATTTTTGTAGTTTATTCAACTAACGTGTCAATTTATAATTGTTCAATATCACATGGAAAAGGAGGATGTGGGATAATGTTAACTAATTCTAATAAATGCGTAATAGAAAAAAATAATATATCAAAGATTGCGGAGGGTATACTCATTTATTCTTCTAGAAACACGATGATTTTAAAAAATCATATCGAAAAAACAGAGCGAGGAATTGTTATTTCTCAATCAATTCATACAATATTGAAAGGAAATAGAATTTGCAATAATAGTTGCGGAATATATGTTTATCATAGTTTTTATACAGTTATAAAAAGAAATGAATTAAGAAGGAATTTTGATGGTATTGATTTAGAGCAATCACTCTTTAATATCGTAAAAAGAAATAATTTACCGCATGTAATTGTTTGGGAATCTCTTATAAATATATTTTTTAGAAATTACTGGTATAATTGGGCTATACCACTCCCGAAACCGATACTATGTGTACTCATTTACATTCCTTGGCTTATCATAATCTATTATGTGATCTTTGATTTTTGCCCTCGTATAATTCCATATACTATTATTTAGCTATTGCAATCATATTTTTGCATTTTTGTTAAACAAAGAAATAACTCGTTGAAAACTATTTTAGAAAAGATCGTTTTGTAAAACCGCTTCATTTCCAATTTCCAAAAATGATTTTATATCATATTTTTATATCATCTCATGAGAAAATATTCTATAAAGAGAGGGCATAAGCCTGATTTAAATGCATTAATAAAGAGATATTTTGGTGTTGAAGGAAATGTTGAAGAAGGTATAGAATTTGAAGCAGAAGGAATAGGAAAGGTTTATATGAAAAAGGAAGGAAATTATCTTATTGTTGATATTGTTCCTCCTGAAAAAGTAAATGGAAGTTATGAAGTTTTGAAAAAATGGAATGATTTTTTATTTGAAGCAACAGGAAGAACAGCAAAGGAAAGGAAAAAATTGCTGGAAAAGGAAGTAAGGGGAGAATGAACTGGCAAACATTGCTTTGCATAGCTGTAATTATACTCTGGGGGCTATGGGCTTTCCTATTTAAACTTGGCTCAGATGAGATTGGACTAAAAAATGCTTTATTTTATGCATATCTTGTTGGCGTTTTCATAAGCTTAGGGATAGTTTTTTACACATTTCCAAACAAATTTGAATTTAGTAAAGGAATAATTTTCATCATATTTGCTACTTTACTTGGATTTGCTGGCACAATTCTATGGTATTTTGCATTGGAGAAGTATAAGGCAAGTATAGTCACATCTTTTACAGCTTTATATCCCGTTATAACTGTTTTGCTTAGTATTTTAATTTTAAAGGAGAAAATTTCATTGCAAAATGCAGTTGGCATTTTACTGGCTTTAATTGCAGGTGTTTTGCTATCCATGTAAATGCTCATACAATATTTTCAAGCCAAGAAAAATTAAGATTATACCTCCTATTATCTCTGCTTTATCAAATTTAATTTTTCCAGCTATTAAAAAGCCAATAAAGCATATTATGAATGTTACTAGTCCTATAATTAAAGCTGGAAAGAAAATTGAGATGTTTAAAATAGATAAGGTTATTCCTATGGCAAAGGCATCTATACTTGTTGCAATAGATAATATAAGAATAGAGTGTGCATTTATTTCAAATTCCTCTGCCTCAAAAATCATTTTTAGTCCTATAGCAGAAAGAATAAAGAAAGCAATCCAATGGTCGAATGAGGAAATCATTTCTTTAATTTCTATGCCAATCAGCCATCCAAAAATGGGCATAAAAGCTTGGAAAATTCCAAAAGATAGGGGCAATTTTATTGCATATTCCTTATTTACCATACCTATAGCTAATGAAACAGCAAATGCATCCATTGATAATGCAATGGCAATAAGCACAATTGAAATTAAATCCACAAACAGCAAAGGCAACTAAATAAATACTTTTTTCAATTTCATTTATGCAATACAAAATTGAGGAAGTGAAAGCGAGACAGGTTTTAGATTCAAGGGGAAATCCAACTGTAGAGGCCGAGGTAAAAACAAAAAATGCAATAGGTATAGCCATAGCTCCTTCTGGCGCCTCTAAAGGAAAAGAAGAAGCTTTGGAATTGAGAGATGGAAATAAAGAGTTTCATGGAAAAGGCGTCATGAAAGCAATAAAGAATATTGAGAAAATAATTGCTCCGGCTATTGTGGGAATGGATGTGAGAGAGCAAGAGAAAATAGATAAAAAAATGGTAGAGATAGATGCAACAAAAAATAAAAGTTTGCTTGGCGCCAACGCTTGCATAGCTGTTTCAATAGCTGTTTGCAGATGCGCTTCCATGGTATTAAAAAAAGAACCATATGAATATCTTGGTGAATCAGATCTGCTTCCAATTCCATTTATGAATGTGATAAATGGAGGAGTGCATGCTGGAAATGATTTGGCGATACAGGAACATATGATAGCTCCAATAAAAGCAAATTCATTTGCAGAAGCGCTGAGAAAAGCCTGTGAAACATATTATACATTAAAGGAGCTTATAAAGAAAAAATTTGGAAAAAATGCAATAAATGTTGGGGATGAAGGAGGATTTGCTCCTCCATTAAGCAAAACAGAGGATGCTTTAGAAATAATAATGGAAGCAATAGAAGAAAATGGATATGAAAAGGAAATATATTTGGCTTTAGACTGCGCAGCCTCCTCTTTTTATAAAAATGGCTATTATGATTTACACAAAAAAATGGATGCTGGAGAGCTTATGGATTATTATATCGAGTTAGCTAAAACTTATCCTGTTATCTCAATAGAAGATGCTTTTCATGAAGAAGATTGGGAAAATTTTGCAGAATTAACTAAAAAAATTGGAGGTAAAGTCCAGATTGTTGGTGATGATTTATTTGTGACAAATCCAAAAAGGCTTAGAAAGGGAATAAAAAACAATGCTTGCAACGCTTTATTACTCAAGCCAAATCAGATTGGAACTCTTAGCGAAGCAATTGAAGTTGCAAATCTTTGCTTCAAAAATGGATATGCTGTTATGGTTTCTCACCGCTCCGGCGATACATGCGATGATTTCATAGCTGATTTATGCGTCGCATTAAAGGCAGGACAAATTAAAGCTGGCGCTCCATGCAGGGGGGAGAGAACTGCAAAATATAACAGGCTTTTAAGAATAGAAGAAAAAATAAAAAAGCCATTATATGCAGGGAAACAATGGAATAAACGGGGAATTAGCTGAGGCTATCCATTCTAAATTCTTTTATTCTTTCATCTTTGAGATTTTTCAAAAATTTTTCCTGCTCTTTCTCAATTTTCCCGAAAATTTCTTCTGCTATTTCTTTAAATTTAGCAGGATATTCCATTCCATCTTTTGCGAGTTTTTCAAACATTTTCTTTCCATTTAAAGCCATTTTTATTTCTTCCATTTTATCCCTCCTTTAATTTTTCCAATATTATAGCTGGGCAGATTCTTTTAACTCCTTCTATTTTTGCAATTTTATTTGCTAAAATGTTGGAGAGTTCTTTTCCATCTTTTGCCCATATCTCCGCCATAATCATGTGGTCCCCAGTAGACAAATAAACATTTTTAGCTTCCTTTAACTTTGAAATTTCATTCGCTATTTCCAGCAATTTAGTTGGCTCTGTATCTATTCCAAGCAAAGTTATACTGTTATATCCAATTTTTTTAGGATCGATTATTGCAACATATTTTTTTATTACTCCTTTTTTCTCCAATGCTTCTATTCTTTTCCTTATTGCTCCCTCGCTTAACCCAACTTCTTTTGCAATCTGGGTATAGGGCGTCCTAGCATTCTTTTGCAATATTTCCAGTATCCTTTCATCTATTTTATCTATCATCCGAAATTCGCACCAAAAATAAATAAAATCGTACTATATATTCTTTTTTGTTATGTAAGATTTTTTAATAAGATTGTTAGAGTGAATGAAATGTTGCCATGATAATTCTCTTCCTGCAATAACAACCATTGATAACTAGTTTTTCATTTAATCTGTTTCTGTCATTAACAAAATTCGTAAAAAATTTTATTAAATTCGAAAGAAAAATTTAAATATTCGAACTAAATTATAAATTGGTGATAAAAATGGTGGAAGGAAAAATTCCATTGTTAGGGGAAAAATTTCCAGAGATAGAAGTATTAACAACGCATGGAAAAATAAAATTGCCAGATGATTACAAAGGCAAATGGTTTATTTTATTCAGCCATCCAGCTGATTTTACGCCAGTATGTACAACAGAATTTGTTGCATTCCAAAAGAGATATAATGAATTTAAAGCATTGAATACAGAACTCATTGGCTTGAGTATAGACCAAGTATTCAGCCATATAAAATGGGTTGAATGGATAAAAGAAAAGATAGGCATTGAAATAAAATTCCCAATAATTGCAGATGATACTGGAAGAGTAGCAAACATTCTTGGCTTAATTCATCCAAACAAAGGAACGAATACAGTTAGAGCTGTCTTCATTGTGGATGATAAGGGAATAATAAGAGCAATACTTTACTATCCACAAGAGCTTGGAAGAAATATGGATGAAATTCTTAGAATGGTAAAAGGACTGCAAATGGCAGATAAGCAAGGCGTTGCTATTCCAGCAAACTGGCCAAATAATGAGCTTGTTGGAAGCAATGTAATTATACCTCCTGCAATGAGCGAAAAAGAAGCTAAGGAAAGGCTTGAAAAAGCAAAGGCTGGAGAAATGGAATGCTTCGACTGGTGGTTCTGCCACAAAGAGGCGGAACAATGATAAAAGTTGGGGAGAAAATTCCAGATATAGAGGCAGAGGCATTTCATGAAGAGCATCCTGGCAAGGTGCCCAGCAAGCTGGGAACCGAAAAAAACATTAAAAGTTTCTTTAGAATTAGTAGGAAAAATATGAGGTGATAAAATGTTGGCTAAAATACCAATAAATTTGGAAAAGGTAAAGGAGGAGGATTTAGATAAGGAAATACTTAGGCTTGCAATGATAGCAGAATTAGATGCAATAAATTTGTATGAGCAAATGGCAAATCTAACAAAAAATGAGAGAATAAGGGAAATTTTGTTAGATGTTGCCAAGGAAGAAAAAACACATGTTGGCGAATTTTTAGCTTTATTGCTAAAATTTGATGAAGAGCAAATTAAAGAATTGGAAAAAGGGAAAGAAGAAGTTAATGAAATTTTGGGAGGTAATTAAATGGCAGAAAGACATGAAGTTTATAAATGCGAGATATGTGGAAATATTATTGAAGTTTTGCATGGAGGGAAAGGTCAGCTTTATTGTTGCGGACAACCAATGAAATTGCTAGAAGTAAAGAAAGAAGAGCAGGGATATGAAAAGCATTTGCCAGTAATAGAAAAGAAGGAAGGAAAAGTTATTGTAAAAGTTGGTAGCGTTGATCATCCAATGGAAGAAGAACATTATATAGAAATGATTGAAATAATTACTCCAGATGACAAAGTTCTTAGGAAATATTTAAAGCCAGGGGACAAACCACTAGCAGAGTTTAATGTTGAAAAAGTAAAAATGGCAAGAGAATACTGCACAATTCATGGACTTTGGGCAAAGGAGGAATAAAAATGAGGAAAATGACTGAGAAAGCTTTACAGGAAGCTTTCGCTGGAGAGTCAACGGCTCATATGAAATACTTAATTTTTGCTGAGTTAGCAGAGGAAAAGAGATATAAAAACTTGGCTAAGCTTTTCAAGGCAATAGCATATGCAGAATTTGTTCATGCAAGAAATCATGCAAGAAACCTTGGCATGGTGGGAAACATTATTGAAAATATAAATAAAGCTATTGAAGGAGAAACATTTGAAGTTGAGGAGATGTATCCAGCATATGATGCAATAGCAAAACTTCAAAATGAAAACAATGCACAGCTAAGCATTAAATATGCCTTAGAAGCAGAAAAAATACATGCAGATTTGTATAAAAGGGCTAAAGAAGAAGCAGAAAAAGGAAAAGATATAGACATTGATGAGATTTATATTTGTCCTGTATGCGGATACACGCACATTGGGGAGCCAATAGATTGCCCAATTTGTGGAGCATCAAAAGACAAATTTAGGAGATTTTAGGTGATAAAATGGAAGAAAAAGAAAAGATGGTATTGGAAGCATTCAAAAAAGCTGGAAAACCTTTACGCCCCGGAGATGTTGCAGAAATGACTGGCTTAGATAAAAAGGAAGTTTCAAAAATAATAAAGAAGTTGAAGGAAGAAGGAAAGCTAATTGTGCCAAAGAGATGTTACTATTCTCTTCCCTAATTTTATTTGTTATTACGCCGTAATATTTAAAAGGAATTAAAAGGATAGAGAATATGTTTGAAAAAAGTTATTTGATATATATGGAGGTGATGAAATGATTGTTAAGGAAATTGCAGACGGAATTTATTTTATGGGAGCAATGCATTGGGATAGAAGGCTTTTTGATGAATTAATTCCTCTTCCAGATGGGACAAGCTATAATGCTTATCTTATAAAAGATGAAAAGATAGCACTTATAGATACTGTTGATCCTTCCAAGAGGGATGAATTATTGGAAAGTTTGGATGAAATGAATGTACAAAGAATAGATTATATTGTTTCCCACCATACGGAGCAGGACCATTCTGGAGCCATTCCAGATATTTTGGAAAAATATAAGGAAGCAAAAGTAATTGCAAGTAAGCTTGGCAAAGAGCTTTTAAAGGAACATTTGCTAATTCCAGAAGAAAAAATAATTGCTGTTGAAGATGGTCAAAATATATCCTTAGGAAAAAGAAGTTTACAATTCATCTCCGCTCCATGGGTTCATTGGCCAGAAACTGTTCTTTCCTATTTAAGAGAAGATAAAATTTTGTTTACATGTGATTTATTTGGGAGTCATTTAGCAACAAGCAGAATATATGCAGATGAAAATCCTCGCATATATGAATCGGCAAAACGTTATTATGCAGAGATAATGATGCCATTCCGCAATAAAATCAAAAAATATTTGGAAAGGTTGGAGCAAATGGAAATTAAAATGATTGCTCCAAGTCATGGTCCAATCTATAGGAAACCAGAAGACATATTCAAAGCATATGAGAATTGGGTTTCTGATAAAGTGAAGAAAGAAGTAATAGTTGCATACGTTTCAATGCATGGAAGCATTGAGGTTATGGTAAGGCATTTTATTAAAGCTTTAGAAGAAAATGGGCTTCCTTATAAGCTTTTCAATTTAACTGTAACAGATATTGGTGAGTCAGCCATGGCTTTAGTAGATGCCTCAACTCTTGTTTTAGCTACTCCTACAGTCTTAACTGGAATGCATCCATTAGCATTGTATGCATTTTATTTGGCTAATGCATTAAATCCAAAAACAAAATTTGTTTCAATGATTGTTTCATATGGATGGGGAGGAAAAGTAATAGAGCAGGCAAAAAGTATGTTTAAGTTAAAAGCAGAATTAATTGAGCCGGTTATAGCAAGAGGTTACCCCAAAGAAAAAGATTTTGATGCATTAAATGCATTAGCAAGAAAAATAGCAGAAAAACATAAAGAAAAGGGAATTGAATAAAGTTATATGCATTGAAATAGCTAATACGAATGAAATGCTATGCCAATAATACTTCTCCCCATTCAATAATAAAATCTACCATAACGACATCTCGTTTCATTAATTTTCTCAAGTTGTGAATGAAAAATGATTGTTATTGGTGAAGAAACTCATTTAAAAGGTGCTGTAACAACATCTTTTCATTTTTCCAAAGAAAATAAAAAATAACGTTGTTATAGAATTGTGGAGTGTAGGGCAATAAAATTAAGCTTTACTCCTCTTAGGCATGAAATTTATGATTTGAAAATAGAAAATGGAATTATATATGGAAAATATAGAGGAAAGCTTTTTAACAGGAAAGATAAAATAAAATATTTGTTGGAAGCAATATTTTATGCTTTTCTCGGCAGATATTTCTTAGGCACTCCTGGTTATGTTTTGGCTGGGCTGGCGGAAATTGAGCCAGAAGGAAAATATGAAGAAGATGTATCAAAAGATTTTTCATTTAGACTGGATGAAATAAAAATAAAAGTTAAGAAAAATATTTAAAAATAAAGGCAAAGGGTAAGAAAATGAAGTTTTTGGTTGATAAATATTTTGCTAAAGAGTTAAATTTATATATTACAGCGTAATATTGCAAAAATGCTCGAATTGCAAGATATAAGCTTAAAAATCAATGGCAAAGAAATTTTGAAGAAGATAAATATTCATTTTGAGAAAAATAAAATATATGCTTTAGTCGGCCCTAATGGGGCAGGAAAATCAACATTAGCATATGTTATAATGGGTTTAGATGGCTACAGAAATATAGAGGGAGATATAATTTTTGAAGGAAAGAGTATTAAAAATTTAAGCATAGATGAGAGGGCTAAGCGTGGAATAACCTTGGCGTGGCAGGAGCCAGCAAGATATGAAGGACTTACAGTAGAAAAATATCTTTTGGTATCTGCAAAGAAAAAGGATAAAGAGGAATTAAAGAAAGCATTGGAAACTGTTGGATTAAATGCAGATTATTTAAAGAGGGCTTTAGATAAAACTCTAAGTGGGGGAGAAAGAAAGAAAATTGAACTAGCTTCCATTCTGTTAATGAAGCCCAAACTTGTTATGCTTGATGAACCAGATTCTGGCATCGATATAGCTTCCTTAAATAACATTTTTAAAGTTATTAAACTGCTTAAAGAGGAAGGAATAACTGTAATCCTTATTACTCATAGTTTAGCAGTTTTAAAGCAAGCAGAAGATGCAATTTTAATGTGTAATGGCATTGTTGTTGAAAAAGGTAGTAAGGAAAAAATTGTCCCATATTTTGAAAAGAAATGCATTCCTTGTCCATATAAGAAGGCAGGTGAAGGATATGAATGTTGATTTGGCAAAACTTGCTGAAATTGATGATGCTTTAAAAGATGAGAATACAGCCCATTTAATGATAGATGTTGATAAAGTTGTTAGCAAAAGAAGCATAAAGGGAATAAGAATAGAAACGAAAGAAATTAAGGACGGTGTAAAAGTTAAATTAGATATTGCTCCAAATACTGTTATTAAAAAACCCGTTCATTTGTGCTTCGGCTCAACTAAGGAAAATATATTGCAGAAAATAAAAATGAGTATTCATATAGGAAAAAATGCTAAGGTTTCTTTCTTTTCCCATTGTATATTCCCAAAAGGAAATGCAAAGCACATAATGGATGCAAAAATAAGCATAGATGAAAATGCTTCATATAGTTACATTGAAAAACACATTCATAGCTTTGATGCTAAGGTGAAGATAAAATCAATGGCAAAAGTAAAAGTTGCTAAAAATGCAAAATATGTTACAGAGTTTGAATTAATTCAAGGAAGAGCTGGAAATGTAGAAATAGATTATGAAGCAGAAGGAGGTGAAAATAGCGTAATTGAAATGACAACTAAAGCAAGTGGATGGAAAGATGACATAATAAAAGTAAAGGAGGATGCTGTTTTAAAAGAGAAATCAAGAGGAGCCTTAAAATCAAGAATAGCTGTAAGGGAAAACGCTCAGGCAGAAATTTACAACAAAATAGTTGCTTTAGAAGCATATGCAAGAGGACATGTTGATTGTAAAGAAATTATAAAAGGGAATGCAAAAGCTATTGCAATTCCAGTTGTAGAAGTAAGGCATCCAAAAGCACATGTTACGCATGAAGCAGCAATAGGAAGCGTAGATAAAAAGCAACTCGAAACACTAATGGCTCGCGGGCTGGGCGAGGAAGAAGCAACAGAATTAATTATAGAAGGATTGTTAAAATAACTAAGCTCAAAATCCGTAAATTTTTTCTTTTTCTTGCCATTTCTTATCATGGCAAAATGGCTATGCATAATTATTGCCATTTTAATTATGTTCCCCTTTGGAATGAATGAAGAAAAAGAAATGGAAAAGGATGTTTCCATTGGCAATTTTAATGGCAATATGCAATTTTATTCTTGCCATTCATCTCATGCAAATTATTCTCCTGTTGCTTTAATGAAGGAATATTGCTATGAAGGGATTGTAGGAAAAGCTATTGTTTTTGATGCTTCATCAAGCTATGATCCAAATGGAGATGCATTGCAATACAGATGGGATTTTGATAATGATGGTGTATGGGATACAAAATGGCTTTCTTCTCCAATAATAACTTATGCTTATCATGAGTCATACAATGGTTATGTTAAATTACAGGTAAGTGATGGAAAATTTACGGATGAGTGCATAGCAAGAGTTTTGGTTAAAAATGCAGATGTTGGAGATGTTGATCAAAAGCAGGAGAAAGCAGATGATTTTGTTAAAATATATGGAGATAAATTTTATGCCCAATCATTTAAGCCAAGTAAATGTGGATTTGATGGAATTGATTTGCTTATAGCTAGGCATGGATTAACAGGTAAGATTTTAAAGCAAATCTTTGGAGAATGGATTAATATGTTAAATTTATTTCTTGGGGATTTAGTTGTAGCTGTTTATGGTGAGCTTGGGGATATTTTTACAGATGAAAATGTAAGAAATTCTCTTATTTTTGAAACAAGAATAAAGGCTGAAGAGATAGAAAGAAAAGAAAAATGGATTCATATAAGCTTTGATGTTGAATTGCACTGGAACAAAACATACTACATTGTTGTTTACCAAGAAGGAGGGAATGAATTTAATTACTATAAGTGGTATTATGGAATCGGAGATCCATATAAAAATGGGAGTTTTTACAGTGAGGAGAATTATAACTGGCAGTGGCAAGAAGATTCAAGCAGAGATTTCTGCTTCAGAACCTACGCATATACAAGCGGTGAGGAACCAGATGGTATAGTGGAGAGATGGGCTGTATTGCTCGGATGTTTGGAGGTTATAGGAGGAAAAACAACAAAATATGCAGATCAAAATGCCTATGACATGAGAGATTGTCTTGTAGCGCATGGGTGGGATGCAAGCCATATTAAGATTCTGATCTCTCCAACAAAAAGTCAGGTGAAAGATGCTATCGAGTGGCTTGATAGCGTAGATGACAGTGACGATATCGATCTGGTAATGTGGACATCTCATGGTGGGAGTGGTGGTGATATAAGCTATTACATGTTTGCTGTCAAGGATAGTAGAGTCTATGGATACGAGATGGACTCATGGCTGGATCAGTGCGGAGCTGAGGGGATATGTGTGATAGCTGAATCTTGTCAGGCTGGATGGGCAATAGATGATTTGGCAAAAGATGGAAGGGTCATACTGACAGCAAGTGACAGAGAACATTCAGCAGGGCCTTGGGATCCGTTCCAAAACAGTGTTTTCATATACTATCTCGTAGATTTTTCCGAGGGAGCATTTCCAAAGAAGAGCCTTGATAAGAATGGTGATGGGTGGGTATCCGCAGAGGAGGCTTATCCCTATGCAAGAGACAAAACGAATGCTTTCAGTTGGGAATATGGAGGATTCTTCCAAAATCCTCTGATATATGATGGCTACGAAGGAGAACTCAAGATAAGTTATGTTGGATAAAGTTCACAAAACATAATGTTGTTATGGCAATTCTACTGCAAATAAATTTGCATTTTTCATTTAATTCATCATGGAAAACAAATTTTTTAGTATTGGCATAATTCTTTAATAGATAATGAAGGGAGCATATTTGGTGCTATTAGCAATGGGCATCTTGTTAATTTTCCTTATCTTGTATTTTCCTCTACTTTTCGTTATAGCTTTTATATTCTTGGTATTGGGAATTGCCATATTGCTGAGGAAAATATATAGAGATCGCTTAATAAAAGAAATTAATGAAATAAAGCTAAATGAAATGTCCTAATTGCGGATTAGTAAAGCCTAAGGTTATTCCAAATGTAATTGGCTATGGTTATCTTCCTTTCCGTTTTCCATTTATTGGTTTTGGTAAGGTATGCCCAAAATGCGGTTTTATATTAGGTGCCTTATCTTAAAAAAATAGAAAAATATTCTATTCTCTTTTTCATTTAGATTGTGCTTGAAAAGGAGTTAAAAGAAAAAATATTACATTTTCAAGAAAACGAAATTACTGAACATTTCATTTATAAGCACTTAGCTAAAAAGGCAAAAGGAAAAAACAAAGAAATTTTGAAAAGAATTGGAAATGATGAACTTCGCCATTACAATGAATGGAAAAAATTTACAGGAGAAGATGTAAAACCAAGAAAGCTCTTTATTTTAAAATATTTGCTTATTGCAAAAATTTTTGGTTTAACCTTTTCATTAAAGTTAATGGAGAAAGGAGAAAGAAACGCAGAAAAAGCATATAGGGAAATTGCAAAATTATATCCAGAGGCAGAGAAGATAATAGATGATGAAGAAAAGCATGAAAAAATACTTTTAGATATGATTGAAGAAGAGAAAATAAATTATGTAAGCTCCATGGTTTTAGGCTTAAATGATGCATTGGTTGAGCTAACAGGAGCTTTAGCTGGTTTTACTTTTGCTTTACAAAAAACATTGCTGATTGGAGTTGTTGGCTTAATTACAGGAATAGCTGCTTCTCTTTCAATGGCTTCCTCAGAATATCTGGCAAAGAAGGCGGAAGAATTCGATAAACCATTAAAAGCTTCTTTTTACACAGGATTATCTTATATTTTAGCTGTTTTAATGCTCGTATTTCCCTTCTTCATATTAGCTAATCCTTTTGTTGCCTTGGCAATATCTCTAATTTTTGCTATACTGATTATTTTCATCTTTACTTTCTTTATTTCAGTTGTTAAGGAAAGAGATTTCAAAAAACTGTTTTTAGAAATGGCAATAATAAGCATGGGGATAGCAGGAATTTCATTTGCTATAGGATGGTTCATAAAAGCATTCATGAACATTGGTATAGAATAGTAGCGGGGCGTGGATTTGAACCACGGATCTTCGGGTTATGAGCCCGACGGGTTTTCCTGACTACCCCACCCCGCTATCTGCTATTATAATCACATCTCAATTTAAATTTTACTATCAAAAATAAGGAAGCAATTGAAAGTAAAAAATTTAAACAGTAGTTATTTTACAAATCGATAGCCCCGTGGTGTAGCGGTCAAGCATGTGAGGCTCTGGACCTCACGACCCAGGTTCGAATCCTGGCGGGGCTATGTGTGCTCCCGTGGTGTAGCCCGGCCAATCATTTCGGCCTTTCGAGCCGAAGACTCGGGTTCAAATCCCGACGGGAGCACTATTTTATTTTTATAAATAAAAAATAAAAAGGAGAACTATAGAAGAACAATTGGACCTATTATAAAGCCACTTATCGTAGCTTCTGTCTCATAAATTTTTATTTTTGCATCAAAAGGACCTATTCCAATAGGTATTATCTTTATTGTTGTACTTTCTCCAGGTTTTAGTTCATCTATTACACCGCCGGATTCTTTATTGAAAAATACCAAGCCAGATAATGATATATTCCATTGCTGGTCTTCTGCTATAGTTGTGCCACTATTAGTTATTGTTATTGTCAGCCCAAACCCTCCCTCTGCAGATATATTAAAAGATATTTCTGGATGGACATCAAAATATATGTCTTTATTTCCATTTCTCAAATCAGTCCATACTATTCCATTTTCACATGCATCTATTGTTCTATACTCCATTGAAACACTGCCAGCTACATCATTTACAATTAGTGGCTCCCCCCATGTTTCTCCCCAATCATCGCTATATGAACAATATAGATTGCCATTACTTACAAAGAAACATGCGAGTTTTTCGTTATGCATAACAATTTTTGGGTACATTTCGTTATCTTGTGTATAAACTACAAAACTTTTTTTCCAAGTTGCTCCTCCATTTGCTGAATATAAACATATAATGTCCTGATTGCCATTTTCATCACTTTGACAAACTATTGCTATCTTATTGCCTTCAGCAACAATAGACGGGCAAATTGCATTGTAGTATCTTGGTATGAGATATATATATTCGTATGTAAATGGGTCGGTGAAACTTCTTTTCCAAACTATAATATTATATTTTCCAGTATTTGTATTATACCAATCATATGCGCAATACATCATATTAAAGGTTTTATCTATATCTGCTGTGGCATGTAAAGCTCCGCTATAATATGCCCAACTAATCCAAGCAGTATTAGGCTCAACAGGATCTGCAAACATCATGTGTGGAATGTTATCCCATCTTTGTCCAGGATAAGTTGTGGATGCCACAAAAGCAATGACTCCGTATTCCCACGGATTTTTGCTGTTGTGACAGGCTATTTCGGGCTCTTTTATATCATACCATCCTAGAGGACCCCAGTTCCAATATGTTACCTCACTGTGTAAACCAGACATCTTAACAAGATATACATATGCTTTGCTTGGATCGGCTCTAAAGGTTCCATAAAATATATTTTCCTCCCAACAATCTAAGCTAGGATAATCTTGCTCACCATCATAATCAAATGTTATCAAATTGCCAAATGTACTTCCATTATCCATTGATACTGCAACACATATGTCCTTGTCATTGTCAGCCATTGCACAGGTATAAGCAGCTATATAAAATGGTGGTGCCCCAGCTACACTGGGATGCACCTCGTCATAAGGTGATGTAGCAATTTCTACATCGTTAAAAAAATTAGATTTTGTAATCGGTGGAGTAGCCTTTATTCCTTTAGCACAAATTTCATGTTGCTCCTCTATGTGATGAATTATAGGTATTATTACTTCATTGTCACTTTTTATATTCATTGAAGAAACAGTAGCCATTACTAAAACAAGCATCATAACCGCAACTAAACACTTCCTCATTTTCACCTCCCCCATTTCTTAAAAATTTTGTATATATTTATTTTTCTAAAAACTTTTAAAACCTTTATTATTCATCTTAATTTTTTCTCTATATTTTAACTTTTTAGTCATCCATAGTCTAAAGATAAATTTTTACTCTACGATTAAATTTTCTCCTGTCATTTCTTTGGGTTTATCTATATCAAGCAAATAAAGCATAGTTGGTGCAATATCTCCCAACTTTCCGTTTTTTAACTTTGCATCATAGCCAACGAGTATGAAAGGAACTGGATTTGTTGTATGAGATGTTTTTGGATTTTCATTTTCAAACATTTCCTCTGCATTTCCATGGTCTCCTGTTATTATTGCTATACCTTTCTTCTCTATAACCTTATTAACTACTTTTCCTAAGCATTCATCAACAGCTTCTAAAGCTTTTAAAGTAGCATTCCAATTGCCTGTGTGTCCAACCATATCTGGATTTGCATAATTTAAAATTATAACATCATATTCATCCATTCTTTTCAAAACTTCTTTTGTAACTTCATAAGCAGACATTTCTGGCTTTAAATCATATGTAGCTACTTTTGGAGAAGGAATTAAGCAGCGGTGCTCATTCTTAAATGGCTTCTCCCTCCCACCATTGAAAAAATACGTAACATGGGCATACTTTTCTGTTTCAGCTATTCTCAACTGCTTTAGTCCATTTGAAGATATAACTTCTCCAAAAGTATTTTTTATATCTTCCGTTTCAAAGGCAGATGGATTATCAAAATTTTTATCATATTTAGTTAAAGTAACAAAATGCACTTTTAAAGGCATTCTTTCAAATTCTTTGAAATTTTTTTCAATAAATGCCTTGGTTAGCTGTCTTCCTCTATCTGGACGGAAATTAAAGAATATGACAACATCTCCATTTTTTATAACGGCGTCTTCATCTATTATTGTCGGCTCAACAAATTCATCTGTCTCTCCATTTTCATATGCCATTTCTATTGCTTCAATAGCATTTTTTGCTTTTCTTGCTTTGCCCCTTACAAGCATATCATAAGCTTTTTTTGTCCTATCCCATCTTTTATCTCTATCCATTGCATAGTATCTTCCTATTAAGCTTGCTATTTTTCCTATACCAATGCTTGCTAATTTTTCTTCTAATTCTTTTATGAATTCTATGGCGCTTTTTGGCGGAGTGTCTCTTCCATCTAAAAAACAATGGATTTTAACATCTTTTACGCCATATTCCTTAGCCATTTCAAGCAAAGCATATAAATGCTCCATCATTGCATGAACCCCACCATTGCCTATTAGCCCCATTAAATGCAATCTATGCTCTTTTGCTTTTTTCATTGCTTCCGTCAAAACCTTATTTTCGAAAAAGCTTCCATTTTCAATGGCTTTTAAAATTTTCAATGACTCTTGATAAACTATCCTTCCAGCTCCTATATTCAAATGTCCTACTTCTGAATTTCCTTGCTGTCCAGCAGGCAAGCCAACTGCTTCTCCGCTAGCTTCAAGCAAACAATGGGGATGTTTGCGCCAAAAATAATCAAAATTTGGAGTGTGAGCATAATAAATTGCATTTCCTATTTTTTTATCGCTATGCCCCCACCCATCCAATATTGCCAATAAAATCATTTTTTCACAACCTTCCTTATCATCTCTTGATTCTCTTTTATACTTCCTACTGTATTAACCATATAGATTTTTGTTCTTTTGAACATTTCTTCAAAAAATTTTTTCCTCTTTTCCATTTTCCTTTTATCCCTTACAAGCTGATGAGGATTGCAAAAATCATTTTTTATCATGAAATCTAATGCTTCTTTTTCATCTATCTCCCTAAACATTTCTTTATCTTTCCTGTCTCTTTTCATTAAAACCACTTTTTGCAAAGTAGTAAATTCTTTCATGATTCCATCGCCCAATATCCTCCTTACATTTACTACTGCCCTTCCTTTTTCATCCAACTCTATTCCTTCAATAAGCTTTTCATATTCTTTCCAGTCTTTAGCCAAATCAGCTCTTATATAGCAATTCTTTTCAGATGCAATTGCTTCAATTTCATCTCCTATGATACGGGCAAAAAACCAATCATCTGCAACAAGCCTAACATTTTTCATTAAAATTAGCCCATAAGAATGTGTTGTTTTTCCTACTCCAGAAGGAGCAATTAAAGCTGTTCCCTTACCTTTATAATCAATTAAAGCACCATGAACGGAATAGCGAGAGTGTATGGAATGATACTCTTCCAAAAAATCACCAGCTACTGCCAAGGCTAAGCTTTTTACATATCCATAATAATTGCAATTTAAAATAAAACATGTTTTGGAGACAGGCTCATAAAGAAATTCTTCTTCCCCTCCAGTTTTTAAAGCAAAAATTCTTCCATGGGGGCGTATATACTCGCTCATACTTTGAAAATTATCATCCCACATTTCCTTAAATTTTAAGCTATCTGTTAGCAATTTAATACACAATCCAGCAATATTGGCTTTCTTTTCATAAACTATCTTTTCCTTAAATGTCTCTATTAAATCATCTTTCTGCTGAGGTGAAATCAACCTAATTTTATATTCCATCACACCTCCATAACTCCAGCATATAAAAATTTTGGGAGGCCCGGGTCGGGATTCGAACCCGAGACAGGGGATCCACAGTCCCCTATGTTACCGCTACACCACCCGGGCCATACAAGTATGAAAATTACATGCCTATTTCAATATTTCTTTTGCTCAAAATGAAATAGAATAGCAAATAATAAGGCAGAAAATATGATTGTAAATGCGGTTCTATTTTCCATGAAATTTTCATCAACTAAACCACTATAAACTTCATTAACAACAAAAATGCAATAATAATATGGAAGGAAAATTATGGCAACTATACATAAATTTTTAAATATTCTAAGTAAAAAGGCAAGATTATAATTTTTTATCTTTGGGAAAGGCGTTAAAAATACCGCAATTCCTAGTATGAGGGCATACAATCCAACAAAATATTCTATCTTTATCCATTCTACCGCATCATTAGAATTTAATCTTACCTGGATATAAAGCGCATCTCCTAATACAAATGCAACTATTAATGAAATGATTAGGCTTTTTAGAACTCTATATAGGATTTCTCTTGCTTCCATTATCATTATATTATTTTATTCCGTTATTATTTCTTCTGCTAAAAGACAAGCTCCTTTCGCTACCATTAAATCATCTTTTATGATTTTTATATTTGCTTTAAAATGAGGGGGCAAATACTTTTTTACCCTATCTAATTCCCTTTTCTTTAATCTTCCACCTATTCTTCCTCCTACCGCCACAACTGGCAAATCAAAAAGAAGAATGGCATTTGCTATACTCCTACAAAATAAATCAAAATTTTCATCATATGGAAATTCATTTCTTTCAAAAAGTTCCTTTGCTTCCTTTCCATATCTTTTCTTTATGCTCCATCCAGAAAAATAACATTCTAAATGGCCAATTCCTCCACAAACACATTTTTTTCTTTTGCCAACTATTGTATGCCCTAGCTCGCCAGCTATTCCATTTCCTTTAAAAATTTCTCCATCAATAACTATACCCATTCCTATTCCAGTTCCAACTGTTATGCCAATTAAATTTTCTTCATTTAAAATTCTGCTTGCCCCAAAAGCAAAACAATTTGCATCATTTTCTATAATGAATGGCACATTTATTTTTAAATTAAATTTTTTAAATGGTAGATTAGGAGCATTCAAAATTTTTCCATTTCTTATCCAAGCTGCAATGCCAATTCCAATTTTTTCAATATCATATTTTTTCATTATATCTTTTATCATTTCCTTAATTTCTTGTAAATCTGTAGGAATTGTTGCTAATCTTTTAAATTTCTTTTCCATTAAAACAAAATCTGTATAGCTTCCTCCAATGTCTAAGCCCAATATCATGATAGAAAATGTTTAATTGCTATTTTAATTTATGACTTTATGAAAATGTTGTTAGCTTTCTTTACTATGATTTCTTTGCTTGCTTCTTATCCAGTTTTTTCAGCAGATTTAGGGGTAGATGTGGAAATAAAAGAGCCAGAAGATGGGGCAGTATTTCATCAAAGAAATGTTTCAATATACTGCATCGCCACTTCATGCTGTGGGGACAGACTTGTTTACTGGGAATGGAAATGGATTTGGAATAATGGAAGCTACAATGAATCTGGGAAACTTGATTTTTTAACAAAATACGAATTTTATATCAATATTTCTTTGTATCCAGATTGGAATATAATAGAAGTAAAAGTAAAATCAAATAGAGGACTCGTTGCATCTGATGAAATTACTATTTACTATGACGGTCCCCTTGCTATAGCAGATGGTCCATATGAAGGGAAAGCTGGAGAAGAAATAAAATTCTATGGCTCAGCTTATGGAGGGAAGAAACCATATACTTGGAAATGGGATTTTGGAGATGGAGCGTGTGCATATGAAAAAAATGCTTCCCATACATATAAGCAGGAAGGAAACTATAAGGTTAAGCTCACTGTAACTGATAGCAGAGGATATAGCGATACAGCCTATACATATGCAATGATTGGCATAGATGATTTGCCACCGTCTGTTAAAATAATTTCTCCAAAAAATGGAATATATGTAAAAGGGAAAAGGATTTTCCCTGCAACAATGCCTATTATTATTGGAGATGTTACGGTTGAAGCTGAAGCAAAGGATAATGATACACACATTACAAGTGTTGCATTCTATTTTGATGAAAAATTTATGAAAAATGATAGCATGCCCCCATATACATGGCTTATGAATGTAAATGAAACTGGAATGCATGAAATAAAAGTTATTGCTTATGATGTGGCAACGAATTCTGCCATTGATATGAAAAAAATTCTAATAATTAGCGCGAAAAAATGATAAATCCTTTTCTTTTTTATTTTCATGCTTAACAAACTAATTATTATTCTAATTTTGGGTTCTATATCGCAAAGCTTTGTCATATTGAATGATGATTCATCGCACACTGTTTTGGTGGAATTGGGCTCATTGACAACATGCCCCTATTGCCCAGCTGGAATAGAAGCATTACAAGAGTTATATGAAGAGCAAGAAATACCATTCTACTACATGACCCTTGTATATGATAAAAGTGATGTCGCAATGCAAAGAGGAAGATGGTTAAATGACATATATGTTCCAATGCTGTATGTAGATGGTGGATATGCGGTGGTGGATGAAGCCACTAAAGAAGCTTACTACAATGCTATTGAAGAGGCCAGTAAAAGAGAGGTCAATAATATAGATATGAATATATCTGCAGAATGGGATGGAAACGACGTTAAAATAACTTTGTATATCTATAATAAAGATTTATCTCCCCATTTTGAGCATGTTAAAATTTGCATACTTGAAAAAGTTTCAAGATGGAAGGATGCTAAGGGGGAAAATATAAGATATGCTTTAATGGATTATGCCTTTAATGGCTATCTCATTTTAAAGCCTGGGGAAAGAAAAGTTGAAATAAAATGGAATAATGATATGGATTTAAAAGAAGGAAATACTGTTGTTTTAGCTTATGCTTCCCAAGCAATGCCAAAGTTGCAAAAGAATCCATGGAATGATCCGTGGTGGAGCTCTTATTTCATTGCCCAATTTGTAGATGAATCATGTGCAGTGGAAATTTAAATATAAAGCATATATACCATTGTGATTAAGGAATATCTCAAATTATCCCGTTCCTTTAATGCAGGACTTACTGCAATTGCTCCTGTATTGGGGGCTATAGCAAATGGTGAAAGCAACTTATATTGCCTCATTTTATTCTTTTTAGTTGGATTTTTCGGTCATTGCTATGGATTTGCTTTGAATGATATTGTGGATTATAAAATAGATAGATTATCTTCTGAATTAAAAGATAGACCACTGGTGAGTGGAAAAATTAGTTTAAGAAATGCATGGATTTTTACAATTGCAATGCTTTTTATATCTTTAATCTTCGCAATTTACATAGCTTTTCTTTATTCAAATTTTATACCATTAATTGTTCTTTTCTTTTCAGCAATTTCAATAACTATATATGATTTAATAAGCAAAAAATATCCTGCAATGGATATTTTTGTTGCTGGAGGTATCTTTTTCCTAATCATTTATGGCTCATTGACTGTAAATTTACATCTCAGCAATTTAGCAAAAATTGTAGCAATTTTAGGAACACTTCAAGTTTTATTTATGCAGTTTATTGCAGGCGGGCTAAAAGATGCAGAGCATGATTACATTGGCAAAGCAAAAACTCTTGCAATAAAATTAGGAGTGAGAGTGCAGAACAAAAAACTATTCATCCCTATTTCATTCAAGTTTTTGGCTTATTGTTTGCAAGCAATATACCTATTTTTCTTGTATCTTCCATTCTATCTTATTGATGAATTCAAGGGGCATTATTTGCAAATATTTGTTTTGGCTTTACTTAGCATTTTAATGCTTTATGTGAGTTATCGTCTGTTATCAATGAAAAAATTTGTAAGAAATGAAGCAAGAAAGTTTATTGGCCTGCATTATTACATAAATTTCTCTTTAGTGCCAATTATGCTTACTGTAATAAATCCTTTTATAGGACTAATAGCATTGATTCCTCCTTTTGCTTTTATTGTATCCAATTTAACTTTACATGGTAGTTTGCTTCCAAAAACAATGTGATAAAATGTTAAGGATAATAAGAAATAAGGAAGATGGAATAAAGGAATTGAAAAGAATAGGAGTAAATGAAAAAGCAATAGAGATAATGCTTCCAAAATTATTTGGTATAAATATAAAACTAAAGGATTTAGCTCCACAGGATGCTATAATTTTGAAACAGGAAATGCTAAACATTGGAGGAGATGTTGCTATAGCTGAGGAGACTTTACCCCCATATAGCAAAAAAACAGATGTTTTGATTATGGGAAATAAAAAGCAAATAATTAAGCTTGCTTCAAAAATCAAAAGACAATATAATAGGCTTGCTAATATAGGAGAAAATATAGAAAAAATTTTGGAAAATATAGAAAAAGAGCAAGAGATAAAAATAGGGAATAAAATTTTTAAATTTGGAAAGAGAACATACATTATGGGAATTTTGAATGTAACTCCTGACTCATTTTATGATGGAGGAAAATATGATAAGCTTGAAAAAGCAATAGAAAGAGCAAGACAAATGGAAAAGGAGGGTGTAGATATTATTGATATTGGTGGGGAATCAACCCGTCCCTTTTCTTTGCCAATAGACGAAAAAGAGGAAATGAATAGAGTGCTTCCGGTTATCGAAGCTTTAAAAAATGAGATAAAAGTGCCATTGTCAATAGACACTTATAAGCCAAGGGTAGCTGAAAAGGCAATAGAAAAAGGCGTTGATATGATAAATGATGTTTTTGCTTTAAGGAAAGAAGGAATGGCTGAAATAGCTAGGGAATTTGATGTTCCAGTTTGTATAATGCATATGAAGGGAGAGCCAAAAAATATGCAGATGAATCCTTATTATAAGGATGTAATGGAGGAAATTTATGAATTTTTAAGGGAGAGAATTGTATTTGCAATAAAAAAAGGAATAGATGAGAACAAAATCATTATTGATCCTGGAATAGGATTTGGGAAAAGAACAGGAGGAGGCATAGAGGATAATTGCGAAATAATAGCAAGGTTAAAGGAATTGAAAAGCTTAGGAAGACCCATTCTTATTGGCATTTCAAGAAAAACATTTATTGGAAATATAACAAAAACAAGCGTTGAAGAACGTTTAGAAGGAAGTTTAGGAGCGGAAGCTATTGCTATAGCAAACGGCGCAGATATATTGCGATGCCATGATGTGTTGGCAACAAAAAGAATGGCAATGGTTGTTGATGCAATAGTGAGGAAATGAAACAAGCTTTATTTCTATTAATTCACATAGAGTTTGATGAGTCAGAAACTGATTAATGCTATGGTTTTTCTTTCACGCAGTGTTGCTGTCTATTTGTTTTATTTATTCGCCTAAAAAGATAAAGAAACTCATAATTTTTGCTCATTTGCAATTTGTGTAGGCAAGCATTAGCAGGCAAAAGAAAATTTAGCCACTCAGTTCGCCCATCATTCATCATTTTCAGCTAAGGCTGAACTCATCATAGTGGCAATTTTTATTTTGCTATGCTTATTAAACTTTTGTCAAAAACTACTAAAATTTTCTTTTAAGAATTTTTAAAAATCCATTTTACTAAATATCATATGAGGAGCATAATAACCATCATCATGCTCATTTTTCTTATCAGCCCCCCATCTCTTTTAAATAGTGAAATAAATAAAAAGGAAATAGATAGACCAGATATTATAAATGAAGAAATTGACTCTGGCATTAATGTTGAAAATGCACATCCTTATTTGAAAGGTGATGAACTTGCAATCATTTATCCAAAATGTTCAAATCCAGCTATAGTTGAAAAAGGAAGTACATTTACAGTTATAATTGAAAATGGTGGCGGATTAAATTGTAGGGCATCTGTTGAAATTTCAACTGCTTATGAGCCGGTAGTAGATGAATATCGTCTTAATATAATAAGCTGTGATGTAGAAAATGAATTAACTTATCTGGAAGTTTATGTGCCTGAAAATGTAAATGAAGAACTTTATAATTTGACTGTTACAACAGCAAATGGATTTGCCACTGAGCCAAGAGCTGTATGTATTGTTGATAAAATAGATGGTAACTTTTCTTTTGTCCATCTAACAGATTTTCATATTGGTGATCCAAGAGGAATGAAAGTAAATATAAAAGAAACTATAGGATGGAAAGCAGCAAGAAAATGCATTGAAGAAATAAATTTAATTCATCCAGATTTTGTCATTATAACTGGTGATTTAGTTTTTGGTCAGCTTTATCCTTTCGAATATTCATTTGAATACAAAAAATTATATGAAATTTTACAGGAATTTGATGTTCCTACATATCTTTGCCCAGGAAATCATGATTTGTATATACGGGCGGGGCAGGATGGCGTTAAGTTTTGGCAAAGATATTTTGGCTCCCTATATTATTCCTTTGATTATGGCTTAGCACATTTCATAATGGCAAATTCATATGATTGGCCTAAAAAGAGCAGGGTTGGATTTTCTTATGTTGTATTTAATTGGGGTGGTTATATAGAAGACGAACAGTTAAATTGGATTGAAAATGATTTAAAGAATTGCAACGCCAAGCTAAAATGCATAGCATTGCATCATAATCCTCTATGGGAAACAAAAAATGATTCATTGCTTGGAAATGAATACTACAATAGGAAAGAATTGCTTAAATTAATTTATGAATATGGCGTAGATGCTGTTTTTGCCGGGCATGTTCATTATGATGATGTTACAATTGAAAATGAGACTTTATTCATAACAACTACAACTTCTTCTAGCGGATTAGAAAGAGATGCATATTGGGGTTATAGGCTCATTGAAGTAAGAAATTGGAGTATTTATTCATATAATTACAAGGAGCCAAAATATTCTATCCCATCATATAGGCTTAATTGTACATTTGTAAATGAGTACAAAGTTAGAATAGAAAATGATTTAGAAAGGGATTTAAATGTGCTTATTGAATTTGTTGTTCCTATTGATAGCTATAAAGCAAAAAATGGAGAAATTGTTAAAATAAAAAGTGATGGCGAAAAAATGCAAGTATATGTAAGGGCAAAAATAGAAAAAAATGCAGAAAAGGAAGTCTATTTACTCTGACTCAATGCGTGGAGCGAGCAGATACATTATTTTTATGTATCCTCCCGCCATCTCAAAAGATAATTTCAATGGATAGTTATTGCCCAAATTTATTGTTAGTTCCTCGCTTTTCCCTCTTGCTACTTTAACCATATCACTTAAATAATCTAACGGAAATGTGCTCTTCACTTTTTCATCACATTTTAAGCTATACAATTGCTCTTTTGATAGCTTTAATTCAACAACGTCTGTATCTCCTTCTGCCCTCATTTCAAAACCATCTTTGTCTGCAATAAGAGTGATATGATCTGATATTGCCTCTGCTGCTTTTATGGCTTGGTGCATTTCAACAGTAGACAAAACGATTTCTGCTGGCAATTCTAAGCTTGGTATTTTTGTATCTGCCATTTCAGCAACATCAAGCAAAGCAATTTTTCTTGTAAGATTTCCAATGCTTATTGCAAGGCGTCCCTCTTCCTTGTCATAGCTTAGCCCAACAAGTTCATCCTTTGTTGCAACCTTTAATGCACTCTTTAATTTTTCTAAATCAACCCCTATTTCTGCTTCTTCCTTACATTCATATTCATCAAAAGCTTCTTTCTTGAGTTTAAAATCAATCATGCCTACATGTGCTGGGTCTACTGTTCTACCATAGACTCCATCTGATGTTAATTTAAATTTTGATTCATCAACCAATATATAAATTGCTTCTGTAAGCGTTTTAATAAAATCAGCTCTTATCTTTCCCTGAAACATCTTTTAAATAATACTTTCTTATTTAAAAACATAGTGGTAATTGAATATATAAATAGAATCTTTTTCTGAAATATCAAAAAACGAAAGAGGCATTGTTATGGTATTTCTTTCTGCAACAATAGACAATGGCGACATTCCTTTCATTCATTCAATTAATCTAATGTGATTTAAAGCTTCTCCAAAACAAAAATATGTGGCGAAAGCATTATGATATATGCTCATGGAAATAATAAAGAAAAGGAGAAGTGTGAGAAGTTATAGTAGCAAAGAAGTGCCAGAAGAAGTTATAAAAGAAATTATTGAAGCAGCTCGTTTAGCACCATCTGCAAAAAATTTGCAGGAATGGAAATTCATTATTGTAAGAGATGAAAAAATAAAGGAAAAGCTATGTGAAGCTGCAAAGGGGCAGAAATTTGTGAAAGAAGCACCAGTCGTCATAGCTGGAGTAGCAACATATACAAAATATGTTATGAGTAATGGAATTCCAGCATGCCATATTGATTTAGCCATTGCAATGGAACATATTGCTTTAGCAGCAGCAGAAAAAGGCTTAGGAACTTGCTGGATAGGTGCATTTTATCAGGATAAAGCAAAAGAAGTGTTAGAAGTACCAGAAGATTGTTTAGTTGTTGCTTTAATGACCTTAGGTTATCCAAAAGAGGAATTAAAGCCAGAGGAAAAAAATAGAAAAAGCTTGGAAGAAATAATTTGCTGGGAAAAATATTGTTAAAATGAAGCTGTGGCAAAAAATCTTGCTTTTAATCGCAACAGTAATAGGAATATCTTATTTCTTGTTATGGTGGATGAGTTACGAACCAATGGAAATTGTAATAAAAAATGAAAGAAATGAAACTGTAAATGTTAGCATTTTTTTGCTAACAGTAGATGGTGTGGAAAAATATAATGGAAGCTTTATCATAAAAGCAAATGAAAGCATTTCATTAAAAAATGTAACAAATATGGCAAGCAGTTATTATCTCAAAGTTATTGTAAATGATAGCATAAATGAAACTGTAAAAAAGAAAATAAAATATGGAAAATATTACGAGAGGATTGAGGTAATAATAGGGGAGGAAAAAATAGAAATAGAAAATGAAAGGGAGTAAAGCATCCAAATCTTTTTATCTTCTTTTTATATCCAATTTTCATGGGAGAAATGAAAAAAGCTATAGAAGATTTTCAAGAAGCAATGAAATTGCTCAGTAAAAATAATCCAGAAGTAATGAGAGATTTCAAAAAATTCATGGATTCTGTTCTCAAAGAAGGTTATTTAGATACAAAAACAAAAGAACTAATTGCATTAGGAATGGCTATAACAGCTAGATGCAAATATTGCATTGGCATCCATGTAGAAAAAGCATTGAAAGCAGGTGCCACAAAAGAGGAAATTCTTGAGGCAGCAACAGTAGCCATTCTTATGGGAGGAGGACCAGCTTTAACATATATAGCGGAAGTTAAAAAAGCATTAGAAGAATTTGGATAAATGCAACTCTACATTTACTTCCTGGGCACTGGGGGCTCATGGCCAAGCGTTCAAAGAAATGTTTCAGCAATAGCCATAAAAAGAGGGGGAGAAGTTCTTTTATTTGATTGTGGAGAAGGCACCCAAAGGCAAATACAGAAATCAAAAATAAGTTATATGCAGATTAAGCATGTTTTCATTACTCATTATCATGGCGACCATTTCTTAGGATTGCCAGGATTTATTCAAACACTGCAACTTAATGATAGGCAGGAACCATTGCACATATACGGCCCAAAAGGCACAGAAGAAATTGTTGATATAATAGTCCATTTAGGCTACTTTAAACCAGATTATGAAATTATTGCTCATGATTTAAAACCTGGAGATGCAATTAGATTTGATGGCTATGAAGTGAGATGTATAGAAGCATGTCATAATGTGCCGGCTTTAGCTTATTGTTTGGAGGAAGATAAAAGACCAGGAAGATTTAATAAAAAGAAGGCTTTAGAATTAGGCATACCAGAAGGTCCATTATTTAGAAAACTTCAGATGGGACAAAGTATAGAAATAAATGGGAAAATTATAACTCCAGATATGGTTCTTGGTCCTCCTCGTCCTGGAAGGAAAATAGTCATTACTGGTGATACAAAACCATGCGAAAGAATAGTGGAATTTGCAAAAAATAGCGATGTTTTGATTCATGATGCTACTTTTGATTCATCATTAGAGGAGAAAGCAAATGAATATGGGCATTCAACAGCAAAACAAGCTGCAGAAATAGCAAAAAAGGCATGCGTAGAAAGACTCTATCTTACTCATATTAGCCCACGCTACCATGATGCAAAACTGCTTGAAGAAGAAGCTCGTGAGATATTTCCAAATTCATGGGTAGCCCATGACTTTATGGAAGTAGAAGTAAAGTTGAAGAAATAGAAAAAAGTTTATTTATTTTCGGTTATTGTCTGCTTAGATTACTGCCCCTCGTAAACGTGGATTGGCGACCACTACTACAGCCTTTTACTTACTCTTCATATCTTATATAACCATATTTTTCTAGCATTTGAAGAAAGATAATGAGACGTTCCTTCATCATTTCTTTTCCATATTTTTCTTCCAACTCTTGCAATATTTCTTCAATTGTATTTTTCCCATTGCATTTTTTCCATATAAAGGACCCTATTTCATCTAAATTTATGAAAAAATAATTTGGTCTTTTAAAGCATCTGCAGAGCCATTGCCCCAGTCTACTTCGAAATTTTATTACCTTAAGTCTTATCAATCCATTTTCTTCAATCCAGTCAATTTGCCTTATTGGCTTTAATTTAAGATTCAATTTCTTCATGAGCTTTTCTGAATTCCCTCATTACAATGTATCCAAGCAGGAATGCAATGTAACCCCAAATGAGCATGCCTGGCCATGCTGGTGCCTCTTTAAGCAATCCTAAATTAATATTTCCAATTATAAGAAATGCACCAATTACTCCCATTATTGCTTCTCCAGCAATTAAACCAGCTGAAAATAGCAAACCAGCTCTATGAGCAACTTCTTTTGGTTTAACTCCTGTCCTTTTTATTGCCATTTCCCAATCGCTTATCTCTTCCTCCTCTTCTGGTGACAATTTCTTTAGTCTTCTATCAACAATTGCTCTTACAATCCCCCCTACCAATATGGGAACGCTTAGTGTAAATGGAAGATATATTCCTATTGCCACAGGCAATACTGGAATATCCATTAAAATTAATACTAAAGCCAGAAATGCTCCAGCTATAACAAAAGGCCACACCATTTCTCCGCCTATTACTCCTTTCACAATTCCTCCCATGAGAAATGCCTGAGGAGCTGGTAAGTCTGCACTTCCTATTCCATATGCTTTGTCCAACGCTTGGACAACAATAGCCAATATTGGAGCTGCTGCAGATACTCCTAGGATTTCTGCCAATTGCTGTTTCCATGGTGTTGCTCCAAGCATTTGACCAGCTGCCATTGATTGCAAAACATCTCCAGAAATTGCTGCCCCACAACATACCACAGCTGCCATTCCTATAACTATTGTCATTCCTGATGTTCCAGTTACGCCAAAAGCAAGCATGATGATGCTAACAAAAAGCAAAACAGCTACAGTTACTCCAGATATAGGATTGTTAGAAGAGCCAAGTAATCCAGCCATGTATCCAGCTATGGCGGAAGCAACAAAAGTAAGTAAAACAAGCAATACAGCCATGAATAGACTTATTGCATACATATGGCTGAGCCATGCATAAATTAAGAATACAGGAATTATTAGGAAACCGATGGTTAAAAAGACTTTCTTAAAATCTAAATCTGTATCTGTTCTTTTCTTTGTTTCAACTTGTCCCCCTCTTATTCCTATTATTGCCTCCTTGACTCCATGTATCAAATTTTCTCTTAGCTTCCATATGGTATATAGTCCTCCAACAACCATTGCTCCTACTCCTAAATAACGAACATAATCGCTCCATATAAGCATAAATCCTTCTAAAGGAGTTGCTCCTGCAGGCAAGCCAGTTGCTACCATAATTAAGGGAGTGATAATAACCCATCCTAATAAACCGCCAGCAAAAACATATGCTGCAATTCTTGGCCCAATTATATAGCCAACTCCAAGCAATGCTGGAGATGCAGCTGTTCCTGCATAGAAATATCCTTCCGTTGATTTACCAAGCACATAATATTTTCCTGCAGCTAAAATTGTCTCAATTTTTCCCTTTATTACATTTAAAGATACTTGGCTAAACTTAACCAATCCAGCTAAAATAGCTCCAAGAAGCATCCAGAAACTTGCTTTTCCTGCTTCTTCCTCTTCCTCCGTTCCAACAGCTGTATTAATGACAGCTGCAACAGCAATACCTTCTGGAAATGGCAAATCTGTCTTTACAATTAAAGCCCTCCTTAATGGAACCATCCATAGCACACCTAAAATACCTCCAATCAGAGCAATTAAAGTTGTTTCAACATAATGAATTTGTTCCCACGCTCCTATAACAACAAGAGCTGGGATTGTAAATATTACTCCTGCCGCCAAAGCTTCTCCAGCAGCAGCTCCCATCATGCCCAACGTTACTTCTAAAACAGTTGGGCGAAATGGCTTAAGCAAAGCCAAGGCCATGATTGCTCCAGGTATAGCAGCAGATACTGTCATACCAGCGTACAAGCCAAGATAAGCATTGGCTGATCCCATTATTACTGCTAAAATAATACCAACAAAAACAGCTTTTTTAGTTAATTCGGGAACAACTTTTTCAGGAGGAATTAAAGGTTGGAAATTTTCCCTACTCATTTTTCTCCCCTCCTAATCCATTTTCCTTTTATATTCTTTACTCAATAATTTTTTTATACTCTTCAGCAGAAAGCAATTCATTCAACTCCTCTTCATTTTCTATGCTCATTTCAGCAATCCATCCATCATCATATGGCGAGGAATTTATCAAACCTGGTTCATCATTTAGCTTTTCATTTACAGCTAAAATTTCTCCACTAAATGGAGCATATACTTCAGCAACAGATTTAACAGATTCAAGAGTTGCAATTACCTCTCCTTTTTTAAATTTCTTTCCAACTTCTGGCAATTCCACATAAACAATGTCAGTCAAATTTTCTTGAGCATAATCTGTTATTCCAATTTTTGCCTTCCCATTTTCTTTCAAAATCCATTCATGAGATTTTGTATAAAGTAAATTTTCTCTAATTTCCATAGAAAGGAAATGAAAAGGAAAATATAAACTTTTATTTTGCTAAAATATAATAGTCAAAAATGCATTACTTTTAATGGCAAAGATTACATTCATAGGCACCGGCGGAGGAAGATTTGCAACAATTTTCCAAAAAAGAGCTACAGGTGGGATTTATATTGCAGAAAAAGGGCTTTTAATGCATGTTGATCCTGGGCCTGGTGCTTTAGTTAAAATGTATGAGCTTGGTTTAGACCCTACTCAAACAGATGTTATTTTTGTTTCTCATGCTCATCCTGATCATTATACAGATGCTGAAATACTAATTGAAGCTTTAACTTTGGGAGGGAAAAGCAAAAGAGGGATGCTAATAGGGAGTGAGAGTGTCATAAATGGAATAAATGATTATCGTCCCATTTCCTATTATCATAAAAAATTGGTTAGAAGTGTAAAAATAGCTAAGCCTGGAGACAAAATTATTCTTAGGGAACTATATGAAATGTATATCACGCCCGCCTTACATTCTGACCCAACTACAGTAGGATTTAAATTAATGCTGGATAGTGGGACAATTTCTTATACAAGCGATACACAGCTCTTTGATGAATTAATTAAAGCACACAGAGGGGCAAAATTGCTTATAGTATGCTTAACTCGCCCCCTCAATGGAAAAATCCCGTTTCACATGTCAACTGAAGATGCTGCAGAATTAATAAGCCAAGTAAAGCCAGAAATTGCCATACTAACTCATATGGGGCTAAAAGTGTTAAGTGATGCTACAAAACAAGCAAACTGGATTACTCAAAAAACAGGGGTGCCAACAATTGCTGCTTTTGATGGAATGCGAGTTTATATGGATGATAAAATAGAAATTAAAAAAGATTAATTTAAGGGAATAACCTCTACCTCCAGCCTATCTGCTGTAGGATATTCTTCTACTATATAGCATTTAAATGGCAGATATTTTGCAATTTCTTCCAAAATGAAAGGAGAAGTTTCTATTCTTTTCTTTTCCTCATCCCATGAAATTAGCTCATCATCAATTTCAAATTCCTCCTTTATTTTCTCCATTTGTTGCTTATCTGCCATTATTATACCCTTCAAAAGAGTGCCATCTTCAGTTATTACTTCATAAAGCTTTGCAACATTCCTTGCTCTCCTTTCTATTCTTTTCCTAAGTTGAACAGCATCTTTAAAGGCGGAAGAACAATAATGTATAGGGGTGTTTAAATCCAATTCTAAAAGTTCATATGCCATTTCTTCGCTTCCTTTAGCAGCAGATGATTCATCACTTTTTGCAACATATCCAAATTTATCTAATGCTTCCAAATTTGTTATAGAGAATTCTAACTCATTTAAATTTATGAAATCTAATCCATAGGAATCTATTTCCTTTAAAAAATGAATAGTTTCTTCTTTTAAATGAGGAATAAGAGGAATTTCAACTCCTTTATCAATTTCAATTTTTTTAATTAACTCTTTGAAATTTGTCTTCTCTATTTTATTCCATGTTGCCACTGGAGGATGAAATCTAATTTCATCTAAGCCAGCTTCTTCAAGTTTCTTAACTTTTTTGTAGTTGAGCGTAGCGGTATATAAATGGATGTGATGCCCATCTCCAAAATTTTCCTTTAGCATTTTTATGAATTCAATTGTTCTATCCAAAACAATGAGGGGGTCTCCCCCTGTTATACCTGTGCCTTCTGCTTCTATAAGTTCTGCTTCCTTTAAAATGTCTTCCTTGCTTTTTACAAGCATTTCATCTGCATAGATTACGTCTTTTCCCTTTTTCTTTTCTGAAAGGGGGCAATAAAAGCATTTTGCTCTGCATAAGCCAGTAACAAGTAAAACTAATTTTGCCCCTCTTTGGCACACTTTACATCCTTCTGCAAGTCTTTTTGTATAGAATGAATTTTTTTCCATTTTATAAAGCATTCAAAAGAAAAAGGAGTTAAGATTAAATTTTTTATGCACGAAGAATTTCAAATTGTGAAAATTAGGAAATGCAGGAAAGAAGATTTAGATGAAATTTATGAAATAGAGAGAGTATCATTTAACTATCCTTATCCTCCCTTCGTCTTTTATTCATATTTAAATAAGTTGTTTTTTGTTGCTGAAGAAAATGGGAGAATTATTGGCTATATTGTTGGAGATAGGGAAAGAAATCTAATTGTTTCCATAGCTGTTCATCCTGATTATAGGCGAAAAGGATATGGAAGAAAATTAATGGAATATTTGTTAAAGCATATGCATGGAGAAGTTATTTTGCAAGTAAGGAAGAGCAATAAAGGAGCTATAGAATTTTATAAGAAATTGGGATTTAAGGAGAAGAAGGAAATAAAGAGTTATTACATGGATGGAGAAGATGCTATTTTAATGGTTAAGATGATAGATTAAGAATTGCTTGAGCAATATCTCCTCCAGCTTCTTCTAATGCTTTTCTTGCCTCCTCTTTGCTCTTTCCTGTTTTCTCTGCTACCAACTCAACATCTTCTTCATTTATTTTCATTTTAATTTCTGGCTCTCCTACAATTTGATAGGTTTTTTGTCCTTTCATCTCCATTATACTTACAGAAGGGTTCTCAAAAATATATTGCTTATCTGCTGTTTCAATTATAACTCTTTCAGCTTTAAGCTCTTTTATATTTATCCCCATTTTTTTCATCAAAATGCGAAGTTGTCTATCATCAACTGGAAGCATGATAATATATGGCTATTAGCTTAAATCTTTTTGGAATAGTGAAAATGAAAAGTTGTTTTGGCATTATTATGAGTAAGAATGCAATAATACGTCTATTCATTTTTCAATGATTATTTCTTTAAAATTGATTGAATAAATGAAAGAATGGCTGTCATTGCTCATTGTATGGAGAATAGTAGCACCCATTTCTAATGAAGGTGGTTTAGCATGAAAGGATTTGCCAAATGTCCATTGTGTAGGGGATTGCCATAACAACGCTTATTTCATTTAATTAGTGTTTTTTCATGCAACTCTATTGCATGAGGAATTTGCTATTACATTCCAATTTTTACTTATTTCTATCACTTAATTTTTGAGATTGTGAAAATAAATGAATGGAATTATTGCTAGGTATATTTTTCCATGTGATAATAGTCCATTGGACAATTAATGGAAAGAAATGATGCCAGTAAATTCTTCTATGCAATAATTGCCAATGACACCATTTTTCATTTATTCGATAATCTCTCTTTTTTAGGGTTCGAAAAATAAGTGAAATAGGGTATTGTCATAGTAAGTTCTCTTTCAGGCAATAGTGACCAATGATAGCCCTTTCTTTCTATTTGTTCAACAAACCCGATTTTTTAACAAAACTTATATAACTGCATTTAATGTTTTTATGAAATGGGGATATTTAGTAAGCTATCACAATGGCTTTCAGCCATTTTTGGGAAGAAACACGTTAGAATAGGTATATATGGTCCTCCTAATGCTGGAAAAACTACTTTAGCAAATAGAATTGCAATGGATTGGGCTGGAGAAATTGTGGGGGAGGTATCAGAAATACCTCATGAGACAAGGAAGGTGCAAAAGAAAGATAGAATTGTTATAAAAGATGGAAAATCTTCTTTAACTATAGATTTGATTGACACTCCTGGAATTGCAACTAAAATTGATTACCATGATTTTATGGAATATGGGCTTAGCGAGGAAGAAGCAAAAAGGAGGGCAAAAGAGGCTACCGAGGGAGTTATAGAAGCAATAAAATGGCTTGATAATTTGGATGGTGTAATTTTGCTTATGGACAGCACAAAAAATCCTTTTACTCAAGTTAATATAACTATTCTCGGAAATTTAGAAGCAAGAGAAATTCCTTTCATAATAGCTGCAAATAAAATCGATTTAAACGGCTCTACACCAGCCACCCTGAAATCAGCTTTTCCTCAGCATGAAGTGGTTCCTATTTCTGCCTTAACTGGAACTAATATGAATTTGTTATATGAGGCGATGGTGAGGAAATTTGGCAAAAAGAGGAAGTAATATGGAGGAAATAAAGGTTAATTTCATATCTCACGAAAGGCTTAATGGGCTCTCTATGGAGGAAAAGCTTGAGTTTATTTTGAAAGAGGTTGAGAAAGGACAAATTTTAGTATTGGAAAAAGGATTAACACCGGAGGAGCAGGCAAAGCTAATTGAAATGACAATGAAAGAAGTAAACGATAAATTTGCCGGGATTGAGATGGAGAGCTATATGGAAGAGAAGCCAAGTTTTTGGCAAAGATTGTTTGGAAAGAATAGGGCAAGAATGACAGTTATTGCTCCTGCTGATAAGCTGAAAACAATATACAAGGATAAAGATATTATAAAAGCTGTAATAGTGGCAAGGAAATAAAATGCCTCATCAATGTTTAAAATGCGGGAAAATATACGAAGATTCGAGATATGTTTTAGAAGGTTGTCCAAATTGTGGAGGGAAAAGTTTTTACTATACAAAGAAGCCATTGGATGAAGAAAAGAGGAAAAAAATTTTAGAAGAAATTGAAAAGGAAGAAGCCAGTATAAAAGGTGAAAAGCTTGAAGAAATTCTTGAAGAAATAAAAAGAAGAAAGGAAGAAGCTTTGAGGGAGGCAGAAAAGCAAAAGGAAAAGGTGGAAAGTATAAGAGTAAAAGAAACTGGAGAATATGAGATAAATATTAAAAGGCTTGTTGAAGAGGGAACAATTATAGTTTACAAGGAGGGAGCATACTATATTTATTTGCCATCTTTATTCCAGTGGAAAAAATAATATAATTAAATGATATTCTCCTAACCATGATTAGAGATATAGATATAACTCGTCTTATTGTCGAAAATTTCATGCAGGAGTTTTTGCAGAATGTAAAAATTGATGTTGCCATTGTTGGAGCTGGACCAAGTGGATTAACTGCTGCCTATCATTTAGCAAAATCTGGAAAAAAAGTAGTAATTTTTGAAAGAAAATTATCACCAGGAGGGGGAATGTGGGGAGGAGGAATTGGCTATCCTGTCATTGTTGTTAAAGGAGCTGAGAACATATTGAAAGAAATGGGAATAAAATATGCAGAAAAAAATGGCTATTTGATCGCAAATAGTATTGAAGCTGTTGCTAAATTAGTTGCCAACGCTATAGATGCTGGAGCAAAAATATTCAATGGTATGACAGTTGAAGATGTTATGATAAAAAATGGAAGAGTATGTGGCGTGGTTATCAATTGGACATCTATTATGGAAGCGAAATTGCATGTTGACCCTGTCTCCATAGAGGCAAAATTTGTTATAGATGCAACAGGACATGATTGCAATGTTGCAAGAATAGTTGAGAAAAAATATGGATTAAAAACACCTACTGGAAAAATCCAGGGAGAGAAGGCAATGTGGGCTGATGAAGGAGAAAGAAAAACAGTAGAAAATACTGGCGAGATATTTCCAGGGCTCTATGTGACGGGAATGGCAGCTAATGCTGTTATGGGGGCGCCGAGAATGGGACCTATATTTGGAGGAATGCTATTGTCTGGAAAGAAAGTTGCAGAAATGATTCTTGAAAAGCTGTAGTTGCAATAAAATTTATTTATCCATTATCGCTTTTCCATCATGTTGCCCACTATGGATGATTTCGATTTCAAGGGAAAGAGTGTTATTTTAAGAGTGGATATAAATTCTCCTCTTAATCCCGAAACATTAGAAATTATGGATAACTGGAGGATAAAGAAGATTATTCCAACCTTAAAAGAGTTAAAGGAAAAAAATGCAAAAGTAATTATGCTTGCTCATCAGAGCAGGCCAGGAAAGTGGGACTTTACAAGCTTAGAGAAACATGCTGAAGAACTGGCAAAGCTTATGGGGGAAGAGATAAAATTTGTTGATGATGTGTATGGCGAGAAAGCAATAAAGGAAATTGAAGAGTTAAAAAATGGAGAGATTTTATTGCTCGATAATGTAAGAAAATGTAAAGAAGAAATGGAGAAGAAAAGTGTTGAAGAGCATGCAAAGGCAGAGATGGTAAAGAAACTTTCAAAATATGCTGATGCATTTGTAAATGATGCATTTGCTGCAGCACATAGAAAGCATTGCTCCTTAGTTGGTTTTATTCCTGTTTTGCCTTCTTTTGCTGGAAGACTTTTACAAAAGGAAGTTGAGATGGTTGAAAAATTGCTAAAGGAAGCTGAGAGACCTCGCTTATTCATTTTTGGAGGTGGGAAATATGAAAATGCAATTGAAGTTATGAAGAACTTATTGGAAAAAGGAATTGCAGATAAAATAATGCTTGGAGGAATGCCAGCAAATGCTTTTTTGGCAATGTTGGGAAAGATAGAAATGGATATAGATGCAAATATAAAAGAAATATGGGAGAAATTCAAGGATAAAATTTTGCTTCCCGTAGATTTAATAGATGCAAAGGATATTGGTGAGGAGAGCATAAAAATTTTTAAGGAGGAAATAAAAAATTCAGCTTCTATTTTCATCTCTGGTCCAATGGGAGTTTTTGAAGAAGAGAAATACAGGAAAGGAACAGAAGAGATATTGAAAGCAATAGCCAATTCAAATGCATTTTCTATGGCCGGCGGAGGGCACACTGTTGCTGCCATTAATATGCTGGGGCTAGAGGATAAATTTACCTATATTTCAACAGGGGGAGGTTCTTTAGAGAGAATGCTTATGGGGGAAAAGTTGCCAGTCATAGAAGCGTTGATAAAGTTTAAAAGGTAAAGGAGATTTAGCAATATGAATATCGTTCACGTAGTAGGTACGGGTACAATTGGGGAACCATTGATTGGTTTGTTATGCGATTTAAAAAATGAGTTGGGCATAGATGAAATTACATTTTATAAGCACAGCCCTGTCTTAACTGATAGACCAAAGGTAAAGGGGCTTTTAAGGAGAGGAGGAATTCTCGCTGTAAGAAAAGAAATGGTGAAAGAATTCAGAGAGCTTGGTTTAGAACCAACATATACTGCAGAGGAAGCCATAGAAAGAGCTACGGTTGTTGTAGATTGCTCACCTAAAGGAAAAGGGCTGGAGAATAAGGAAAAATATTACAAAAAATATGAAGATAAGGTGAAAGCTTTTCTGGCACAGGGTTCAGAATTTGGATTTGGAAAACCATATGCTGTTGGGATAAATGATGAAGCTTTGAATGAAAATGATAAGTATATTCATATTGTTAGCTGTAACACCCATAATATAGCTGTAGCTATAAAATGTGTTGCTTTGGATGTAAGCAAAGATAATTTTGTATATGGAAGATTCGTTTGTATAAGAAGAGCAAGTGATATCTCTCAAGATAGCAGTTTTGTTCCAGCTCCTTATGTAAATAAGCATAAGGATGAAAAATTTGGTACACATCATGCAAGAGATGTATGGTATTTATACAATACTCTTGGCTTAGATTTAGATGTATTTTCTTCTGCTTTAAAAATAAATACACAGTATATGCATTCAATTTGGTTTAATATAAAAGTTAAAGAAAAAACGAATGAAGAAGAAGTTATAGAAAGATTTAGAAACAATCCAAGGGTGGCGTTGACATATAAGCAACTCTCCAATCTCGTATTTTCATTTGGAAGAGACCATGGTCATTATGGAAGAATTTTAAATCAAACTGTAGTTGTTGTTCCAACAGTAAGAGTAAAAAATGGCAATGAAGTATTTGGTTTCTGCTTTACTCCCCAGGATGGAAATTCATTGCTCAGCAGTGTTTCCGCTGTAGTAAGGATTCTGCATCCGGAAGAACATGAAGAGAGGCTAAAAGTTCTATCTAATTTCTTATTCGAAGAAGTTTAACTCTTTAAAACATGTATTATGCCTCCAACAATGCTCACAGAGACTTTAACAAGTTGATTTAGGAAGCCCATTGAAAAGGATTTGGCATAATCTACGCCTACAGAAGAAAATAATATTGCATATGTGCTTTCCCTTATCCCAAATCCTCTTATGGTAATGGGCAAAACAACTAAAATTTCAGCAATAGGTATGAAAATGAAGAAATAAACTAAGCTTGTTTTTATTCCCAATGCTAAAGCCAAAATGTAATTGTTGAAAATTAAAATGAGTTGGTAGAATAGGGAAATTATAAATGCTTTTAAAATTAGATTTCTGTTTTTATAGTTCTTAATAGCTATTACAATCCCAAGAAAAAACTCTTTTGCTTTTTCCCATTTTTTAAATAAAAATTCAATGATTTTTTCTGGAATTTTTGTTTTAATTAAAAATAAAAGAGATATTGCTGTTGCTAATGAAAAGAAAATAGATAGCCATATAGCTGTGTATGGAATAATACTATGATAGACAAAAATTATGATAAATACAATGAGGAGTAAAGCAATTAATCCCATTAATCTATCCATAAAAACAGATGCAAAAGCTTCTTCGTTGCTTATTTTTCTTCCCAATTTATAAGCTTTTATTATATCTCCTCCTATTGAAGATGGCATAACAGCATTGAAAAAAGTTCCTATAAAATAATATGCTACAGCATCTCTATAATTTACATTAATCTCCCTTATTTTTAACATGATTTGCCATCTTTTTGATGTAATAAAAACTCCAAGATTTTCTATAATAATGGCAATCAAAATTAATTTAAGATTAGCCTTTAGCAAAGCCTCTTCAATTTTCTCCCAACCAATAAAATAAATTATTAGAGAAAGTAAAACAATGCTAATTACAAGTCTTATAATAAAGCTTCTATCCACGATTTATAATCTTAAACTTTAAAAATTTATTTCAAATTTATGCTGTATGAAGGCGGTTGCCATTATTTTAGCTGTGATTGTTATTTTTCCAAATATTCATTTGCCACAGAGCAAGCAATTTCCAACAATATATGTTTCCATTGTTTCTCATAATGAGGAGCCATTAACTGGACAATATCCAGATTTTGTTAAAAATGAAAGCGCTTTCTGGGAGCATAGAGAGGCAGTAGTTAAATTTGCAAACATGCTTTATGAAGAAGGAGTAAAATACAATTTTCAATCTGACTGGAATTTTTTATTAGCTGTAAATCTTTACGATAAGGGAACTCCTTCCACTAATGGAAAAAATCTCATTCGTTATTTAAAGGAAGATTTAGGATTTGAAGTTGATCCGCATGCTCACGAAACAACATATAATTATGCTGATGTTGCCTATCTCATTCATAACTTAGGAGTTACTCCATCTAATACTGTAGGGGGCTTTATTGCTTATCCTCCAGAAGATTCAAAAATTGAATATTTCAGGGATCTTTTGCATGGATGGCATTTCAACTATACATGGAAAGCAGAAATTTTATGGGGTGGCTCTACAGCAGGGCACAAAAATGAGCAAACTTTATGGGCTTCTGGCATATGGAAACCCAAGGATAATGAAAATTTTCTGGTACATGATGATAATGCTCCTTTGCCTCATGTTGGCGGGTATGGAAGGAGCTGGAAAACATTGGAAATCCTTCTTCAAAAACAACAAAATGGAGAACTTGAGCCAGATAAAATCTATACTCAGACAATTTTTGTTAGTCAAAATTTCATGCTGAATGATGAATTTATAGAAAAATTTAGGGAGAAAATCAGAGAGCTTAAACCTTATGAGGAGCAAGGATTAATTAAATGGGTTGGATTGAAGGAAGTTGTAGAAATTTGGAAAAATGAATATGGTGCTGAGCCAAACATTTATCCTTATGTTTCGTTGGAGGCAGAAATAAGAAGACCTGCAGAAGGATATCTGTATTTGTTTGGTAGAGAAATTTTCTTTAGTGGGAAAACAATAGTGATTGGCAGGATAACAGTTGAAGCTATTGTGGCGTGTGATGTTGCAATAGATAAAGTAGAATTTTATTTAGATAACAAGCTAATGAGAATAGATTATGAAAAACCATATGAATGGGAATGGGTGGAACATAAAGTTGGGCAGTGCAAGTTAAAAATTGTTGCAAAAGCTGGTGCATTAAGTAAGGAAGATGAAATAGAAGCGATTGCAATGAAATAACGAAAGAATTGGATGTTATAGGCGATATTGCTTAATGGGTTATCAATAACAACATCCTTTCATTTCATTTGAAAATAAAATGAAAAAACCATTGTTATTGGATATATTACTAAGGAACTGCATGGTAATATCAATTTTCCTAACAACTCAATTTCATTACACTATAAAAATAAAAAAAGAAGGGATTATCTATAGCTTCTTAGCACTCCTTTTGGGTCTTGGATCAATAGCACAAGTTCCCAAAGCAATATCGCAACAATAACTAAAATTATTGAAAGAAGAATTGCATTTGGTGTTGTCTCAATGAATTCTCCCCCTTCTGTAAGATAGCCTATCACATGGTCAACGAAAATCATTATTGCAGAGCCCCAGAGTATGAGGTTGAGAAATCCTATTTTATACGTTTTTCTTGCCCCATCGCTTATATACCATATTGCTGTGGTAATGGCGGCGGCGAAAGTTGTTGTTACAAGCCACATATTAATCCCTAACAACTTTCTTTTCTGCAAATTTTGCTGGCAAGCTAAGCAATGCAACCAATATTGCCCATGTAAGTGTTATTACAATGCTCATTGTTCCTCCAACTAAAGCCATTTCATGAAGCATTACTGGAATATCTGCTGGATTTTGCATCGCCGTCAAAAAAGGAGGCCATGGAACGACTTCTCCATGCCAAATATGCTCAATTGCCAAAAGTATCACGCCTCCCCAAAGCATTGTATTGAGCCACCCAAGCTTAAGTTTTTCTGCTTTTTCTTTTCCCACCGCTTTTTGTGC
Organism: Thermoplasmatota archaeon; assembly: GCA_029258955.1. Classification (GTDB taxonomy): domain Archaea; phylum Thermoplasmatota; class E2; order UBA202; family JdFR-43; genus JAPDJP01. Next base: position 6,424 of record JAPDJT010000010.1, on the reverse strand, counting down.
TATAGTAGTTACAACCGCTTCACCAGCCGGAACCAGGAAACAAGCCATTTTTCACCTCCGTAACAATTTTTTAATTTTCGTGTTACTGAATGAAAAAGAACTATAAAAGGATTTCGTTAATTCTGAAAACTGTCCGTCAAATGGGAACTGACTTTTGATATATTGTTACATGAAAATGCTATAATGCTATAACAGCACTTATTCCATTGTTTTTTAGATTACTCTATTCTCTCCTTTCCATGTAATCTTTTTCTTATATATATCAAAAATTTCTGAAAATTTTTTTCTTTTATCTTATCAAATGTTGCTTCTATCGAATGTTCTTTTTTGGAATGTAACTTGCTTATCTTAATTGTGGCTTTTCCATCGTTATATGAAATAATTTCTATTTCATTTCCTTGCAAATTTTCTGCCAACTCCTCCATTAATTTCTTTATTTTTCCTTCAATTATTCTATTTTTAATTCTAATTTTTGATTCTTTATAACCAGCTTTCCTTAATGCTCTCAAAATTATTTCTGCTGTAGGCAACAATTCAAAATGCTCTTCTATTTTTTCTATACCAATTATCCTTAAAATAATGTTTGATGGCTTCCTTATTTCCTTTTCAACATTTAAATCAATAACTACTCTCACATTTTTCAACCATTTCTTTTCTCTTTCAACCCTAGATTCTCTGCATCTATGCCCTCCATATAAGGCATTTATCCATTCATTTATTTCCTTAGGTGAGTAAGTCCAAGGGGGCTCTGGATAACCATATTTCATAATAAAAAAAATTGTTAGGAAATATAAAATGGGCTCGCTTGCTTCCTATTCCTAAAAGCTATTTCTTTTCGTAAAAATGTTACAATTCATGGTTATTTTTCAATTTTTAGGGTTGTCAAATAAACGAAAGAAAAGGTTTCATTAGCTATTATTGCATGAATTTACTATAACATCTCATTTCATTCATTTTTTGATAACCTCTCAATTTTAATAAAAATTATAAATAATTTAGACTTAAAAAATAATGAGGAAAATATGTGTATATATGGCAAGAATATTGGCATTAGCAGGATGCTATTTCGGAATCAAAGCTTCATTGAATTTCATTACATTTGCTGGCTTTTTTGCTATAATAGAAGCTTTATTTGAAAAGAAGCTTCTTATTTCATATATGTTCTTTGGAAATGCATTCTTAGGTATTGCAACTTCAATACTAGGAGCAATAATTTCTTTTGGTAGGAATAGGAGAAATGCATCTATTTTTCTTGTAGTATTCGCCGTCTTAGGGTTAATTCTCGTTCCTTATTTCTACCTTACATCTACTTACCTATTTTTCCTATCTGCCCTATTGCTCTTCATTAGCAACATAATCGAAGAAAATAAAATGGGCTCGCCCGGATTCGAACCGGGGACCTTCGCCTCGTAAGGGCGACGTCATAACCACTAGACCACGAGCCCTTACTTATTCTGTATATATCATTGCTATATATATCATTTTCATTCTTTACTTTTTCATTTTCTTCATTGTTTTTTTATTGGGCTTTTCTTTTCTCATTTCGATTATTTTGGCTTTTTCAGTGTATATCAAATGTTATGCAGAATGTTTTACAAATATGCCGAGAAAGTGCTTTCTTTAAAATGTCCTTCAGTATCCATGTCATAATAATATACGAATTCCACCTTATACTCCTGATTATATCTATCATTCCATGTGTCATATTCAAGTATCATGAAATTTAATGTCCATGTAAAACTTTCTCCTGGTGCTATTTTTTCTGGTGTATTTTCTGGTGAAATTAAATCACATCCCCACCAATCATTTGGGTCATAATTTGTATAGAGATAAAAATGCTTTTCCCATGCAGGCTCATTAAAAAGCCACTGAGAGATTATGTCGCTATCCCAATTATTAGTTAATTTTACCGTTAACCAAACAACTACAAAACCTTCAGGAGGTTTTCTACCATCCAAAAAAATATATTTTCTTTCGTGGCTCAACACTTCTAAGGTCAGATCGTTTTCTGTTGGAACATGAGTTTGATGAACTATAGTAATATCTTTTATTACACTGTCACTATTGCCTTTATCATCTGTGACGGTAAGTTTAACCTTGAAAGTTTTGCCATAACCAAACTCATATCTGTATGTTGGATTTTGTAATGTTGAGGTGTCATCGGTATATTGTTTTGTTACGTCGAATTCCCAATACCATGAAGTGATGTTACCTTTCTCAGATTTAGATTTGTCGTAAAAATGAATAATATCGTTGGTAGTTGGATTTGATGGAGAAAATGTAAAATCTGCAGTTATTGTTTTGATTGTCTCACTTTTTTCTGTTTCAATACATCCAGCGGTGACCATTATTGATAAGAGGAAAAAGGCAACTATAATTTTTCTCTTTTCTTCATGCATCTTTTTCCCTCTTATAAATTAGAATAAATTATAGCAATAAAAAATTTCTTATCTTAATCTTAATGGGTTTGTTGAACAAATAGAAGAAATGGCTATCATTGGTCACTATTGCCTGAAAGAGAACTTACTATGACAATACCCTATTTACTTAATTTTCGACAGACCCTATTTTAATCTAGTACATGAGGTAGTTTGGAGGAGGTTGCCTCATTACTATTGTTTATTCCATATAAATTGCTGGCTTGTATGGCATGGCATATTTTTTCTTGCCTTTTGGATCATAATCTGCGTCAAATATGAATTCTGCATTGAATTCTTTTTCAAGAAATTCCTTTGCACTTTCAAAATATTCCTTTTCATTTATTCTAACAAATTCTTCTTTCCTTATTTCTTGCAAAAGCTTTGTTGCATACTGTGACGCCTCTTTCATATCAACATTTAATTTTTTAGCTTCCTGCATTAAATTCTTCATGTTCAAATTTCCTTCTTTATGCAATTTATAGGCTATCTCTGCCAACTCCCACTTCCAAGATGGGGCAAAATAGAGGTATATTTTATTTGGCTTAATTTTTGTTACTTTAATAATTTCCTGCATATCATCAATAGTTTCTTTTAAAACTTCTTCAGCTTTCAAAACCTCATAATCAATTTCCTCCTCCATAGGATAGCTTTCTAATGAAACAAATCCTTTATTGCCAAGTTTTTCCCACATTTCTTCTGCTATATGAGGTGTAAATGGAGTTATTGCTCTTATCCATTTCTCCAAAATTTTTCTTATTAATTCTTTATTCTCTCCCCCTCTTTTCAGATACCATTCAAATGCATTAAACATTTCAAAAAACAAAGCATTTGCTGCTTTTCTGAGTTCAAACTCTTTCATTGCTTCATTTGCTTCTTTTAACTTTTCATTAAAAGCATTTTTAAGCCATTCATCTATTTTTTTAACTTCCCCTTCCAAACCAATCAATTTCTCGAATAATTCCCAAAGTTTTATTATTCTCTTCTTATAATTTTCCACAGCTTCAGCATCCCACTCTATATCAACAAAAGGACTTCCTATATGGGCATAGTATAAACGCATTGCATCTACTCCATATCTTTCAACAGCATCTGGAATGGGTTCAGCCCCTCCTTTTGACTTTGAAATTTTTGCTCCTGCCTTCTGAGTGATCCACCAATTAACAAAAATTCCTTTTGGCCAGTATTTTTGAGGCATAATGGCAACATGATTCATTATAAAAACTGGAAAATGCACCGTCTTATGTTCTTTCCCTCCAAGATTTATATCTACAGGATACCAGTAATCAAACTCTTTTCTTATTTCTTCCCAAATTTCATTTTTAGCTTCTCCTTTTCCAAGAAAAACATAGTCAAAGAAATCATCATTCATTTCTTCAACATTTATTTTACCTTCATTTACATATTTTGAAATTATGTAGTAAGCTGGATATAGCGTGGAGTCGGAAATTGGTTCAATAACCCATTTTTCATCAAATGGAAATGGTGTTCCAAGCCATGAACCCTGCCTAATGCATGCTCTATCTCCATACCATTCCAGGATTTTTGGCAACTCTTCCTTATAATCCTTAGGATATATATTCATATTTTTAACCCATTCTTTGCTTTTCTCTGTTAGCTCTTCATCACTATACTTTATAAACCACTGGTCTGGTATTTTTTTGATGACTACTTCCTCTCCGCATCTGCAAACAACTCTCTTTGAAAATTCTCTCATTATTATAGCTTGATTTGTTAAAAGTAAATCATTCTTTATTTCTTCTTTTGCTTCATTTACTTTCATTCCTTCATATTCCTTGCAATTTTCATTCATTATCCCTTTGTGGAATTCTTCCTTATAAATTATTTCTGTAGCTTCTTCAAGCTTCTCGTATTCTGTCTGATTTTTTATTCCCATTTTTTCAACAATTTCCTTTGCTGGAATTTCATATCCTTGAATTTTTATTATTACAATTGGTTCAACAGGCATTCCCAAGTCCCGCAATGCAACATAATCATATGGAGCGTGAGCTGGAACACTCATCACTATGCCTGTTGCAATATCTGGCGAGACAAATTTTGCAGGGAGTATTGGTATCTCTTTGTTAATGATGGGAGCGATACATTTCTTTCCAACTAATTCTTTTCCATGTATTTTTCCTATAACTTCAACTTCATCAAGCTGGTATTTAAGCTTTTTAACTGCTTTCTCCGATAAAATCCATTCTTCATTGCCTATTTTAGCAATAATATATTCAACTTCATCATTTACCCACATGTTAGTAACGCCAAAAATTGTCTCTGGTCTCAAAGTAGCTGCAGGCAAAATTTTTCCATTGTATTTGAATTTTATAACAATAAATTCTAGAATCTCGGCATCTCCTCCTTCAGATATATCTGTTTCACTCCTATCTACAGCTACTGGTCCACAATTTGGACAAAATGGAGCAAAATGTGGTTTCTGTATGAGCAATCCTTTTTCATTTAACTTTCTAAATTGCCACTGTATGAACTTTTTATAGCCTGGAGAAATAGTATCCATAAGGCGGGTGTAGTCAATAAGAAAACCAAATTTTTTCCAGTATTCTTCTACATAAACCTTGCTAAAAAATTTTACAACTTCTAAAGGATCAGCAAGTCTTTCAATAATTTCTTCCGGACATCCATTCTGGCGTAGATATTGCAAAGTTGCTTCATCTTTCCTCGCAACCTTTTTTGCTAAACTTACAGCAGGCAAGCCAGTGGCATGGAAACCAGCGGGGAAAATAACATCATAACCTTTCATTCTCATATATCTTGCAATTATGTCTGCATAGGTAAAGCCCCGCATATGACCAACATGCAAATAGCCAGATATGCCAGGGTATGCAAAATGGATGAAAAATTTTTTGCCTTTTTCCTTTTTAGCTTTGTATATCTCCCTGCTAAACCATCTTTCCTGCCATTTCTTTTCAATGCTTGCAAAATCCATCAATTGGAAAAAAATCTTCTCTATATAAACTTGTTGAGTTATTTATTCTTGTGGTTTGCCAATTAATCTCTCAAGTAATTTTTTGTCTAATTTTCCTTCTCTTTTCTTTTTCAATTCTCCAGAATAGCTTGTTTAACATAAAATAAAAAGTTTGGAGAAGGGAAATTAATATCCTCCTATCATTAAGCTTGGATCTCCAAGCAATACCCATTGCTCCACCGTCTTTGCATGCCCTGCTTCCATATCTTCCATATCAAAGCTGTTTATATACGTAGTTATAGCTTGAGAGTGTGCCATTCCTAAAATATGCTGATTCTTTGTTCCATATTGCCTAAAGAATTCTATTGTAATCCATCCATCCCCTCCCCCTGTTGTGCAAGCTTTGCCAGGCATTCCATATCCCAAGCCAGTATTGCCTATAGATGCTATGGCTCCGCCATTTGGATTCCTTACAAGGCGCCAGCACAAGCACTCTGGAACTGGATAACCGTATGTCCACATGTAATTATTTGGCAAGAATGGAAATATTGAAAATACATTCAGGAAAGCCGGGATAGCTGAAACATTGAACTGTGCATTATGGCATCCTCCTATGACAGCAACAGGCAACTTTTCACCATTTGAGAGGGTGTCAGCAGGCATAATTGGAAAGCTTACAAATGGGAACCATGGGCGAAGTGTAATAACTTGAAGTCCTAATATGCTCGAATGCTGTCTATTGCCAGGCACTCCTGGATAGTGATCTGCCCAAACATTTGGGCTGCCATGACCGGACATAAAGAAGAAACCAGCTCCCTTATTCAATGCATTTATAACATCCTCCATGCCAGTAAATCTTCCGTTTGATGCCCATAATATATCTCTTTCAAAGTCATCTGGCATATAATATAATGCTCCTCCTCTTCCTAAAAGTTCTTTTTCTCCTGTTGTCCATTCTCCTTCATAATACATTTCTGTATTGTTGCGCCATGCTTCAAAAACAACTTCGCCATCCTCATTTTCTACCCATACATGAATGCTTGTTACATTTCCATATGGCTTTGGATCATATGATTTG
>JAPDJT010000006.1 GCA_029258955.1 Thermoplasmatota archaeon | reverse complement strand
TCAAAAATGGTGTATTCTCGTATTTCCTGATGGAGCCAAGCTATGATTTCTTTCCGAAGGATGGAAAGCCAGATGGAGCACTAACAATGAAGGAACTCGATACAAACAACGATGGCTGGATATCAGCAGAAGAGGCATTTCCGTATGCAGCAGAGAAGACAGATGAATTTGCGAAATGGGAAGGATGGGGAGAAGATTACTATCAGTATCCACAGATGTATGATGGATTTGACGGGGATTTCACAATAAGTTGTGTGGGCTAATCTCTTCTTATTCCTATGATTATTTTTTCTCCTTCTATGTTCCATTCTTTTACATATTCTCCTCTTGGTTGCTGTTTATAAATTATTTCATTGCTCCTTGTCTCATTTTTAACATAATTTTCCCATTCATCAAGCCTATCTTTGCTTATACTTATTTCAACTTTTATTCTTTCTTCCATTTCCAAATTCATTTCTTTTCTCATTTCCTGTATTCTTCTTACAATTTCTCTTGCAAATCCTTCTTTTAACAATTCTGGTGTTTGAATTGTATTCAATGCAATTGTTATTCCATCAATTTCTGCAACTTCATATCCTTCTTTCGGCTTCTTTTCTACAATATAATCTTCTTGGCTTATTTCATATTCTTTTCCATCTATAATAATTCTTCCTTTTCTGAGCTCCTCTAAAGATGTTTTTTCTATTGCCTCTGCTATTTTCTTTGCTTCTCCCTTATACTTTGGACCAAGCTTTGAAAAGTTTGGCTTTGCTATCTCTTTCAAAAATTCTTTATCTTTAGAAAAAACAACTTTTTTGACATTAATTTCTTCCTTAATAAGCTCTTCAAACTCTTCTAAGCCATGAGTTGTAATAATTATTTCTTTCAGAGGATATCTAATTTTTATTTTTTTCTTAGCCCTCAAAGCCCTTGCTTCTTCAACAATTTTCCTTACAATTTCCATTTTTTCTTCAAGTTCCTTGTCAATCAATTCTTCATTTACTTTTGGATAATCGCAAAGATGGATACTTTCCTTTCCTCCCATTTCAAGATATATTTTCTCAGTTATAAATGGGATAAATGGAGCAGATAACTTTGCTACTGTAAGCAAAACTTCATGAAGTGTTGAATAGCCAGCTAACTTGTCTAAGCTTTGCTCTTCCTGCCAGAATCTTTTTCTGGAATTTCTTATATACCAATTGCTCAAATCATTTATGACAAAATTTTCAATGCTTCTTGCTGCCTTGTGAATTTCGTAATTATCCATTTTTTCCTCAACTTCTTTAATCAGGCTATTAAGCTTTGATAAAATCCACCTATCAAGCAATTTTCTTTTATCAATGCTAACACAATGCTCTTCATAGTTGAATTTATCTAATGTTGCATATGTTTTGTAGAATGAAAATGAATTCCAAAATGTAAGCAAGAACTTACTCAATACCTCCTTTACTGCTTTTTCATAAAATCTTTTTGGTTGCCAAGGTGGAGAGGAAGAAACAAAATACCATCTCATTGCATCTGCTCCTTCTCTTTCAAAAATTTCTGTTGGCTCTACATAATTGCGAGCTTTCTTAGACATTTTTTGTCCTTTTTCATCAAGGATTAAGCCGAGGGTTAAAACATTCTTATATGGAATATCATTGAAAATGAGCGTTGAGACTGCAAGCAATGAATAGAACCATCCTCTTGTTTGGTCTATTGCCTCACAAATAAAATCTGCTGGATAATTTTCCCAGAATTTCTTTTCATTTTCAAATGGATAGTGCCATTGGGCAAAGAAAGCTGAGCCAGAATCATACCATGCATCTATTACCTCATCTACTCTTCTCATCTCTCCTTGGCAATCTGGACATCTTAGCAAAATTTCATCTACATAGGGGCGATGTAAATCAAGTTTCTCTGGGAAATTAATTGAAAGCTTCTTCAATTCTTCAATACTTCCTATACAAACTTCTTTTTTGCAATTCTGGCAAATCCATATGGGCAAAGGTGTTCCCCAGTATCTTTTTCTTGATAGAGCCCAATCTCTGGCCTCCTTTATAAATTCTCCAAATCTCCCATGTTTTATATAATCAGGATACCAGTTTATTTTCTCATTGTTTTTAACCAGTTCATTTCTTAATTTTGACATTCCTATAAACCATGATTCAATAGCATAATAAAGCAAAGGAGAATCGCACCTCCAGCAAAATGGATACTGATGCCTGTATTTTTGCCTGCTTACAAGCAATCCTCTCTCCTGTAAATCCTTAATTATCTCCTCATCTGCATCTTTAACAAATTTTCCAGCCCATGGTTTAACTTCCTCCTTAAATTTTCCCTGAGTATCAACAAGCTGGATTACTGGCAGATCATATTTCTTTCCAGCTTCATAGTCTTCTTCTCCAAAAGCTGGGGCAATATGGACTATGCCAGTTCCTTCATCCATTGTAACAAAATCAGCGAGGATAACATACCAGCATTTCTTGCTGGGCTCAATGAATTTATACAGAGGCTCATATTCTATACCCTCAAGCTCTTTTCCTTTACATCTATCAAGCTCAACATATTCCTTATCTTTAAGCAATACTGCTGCTCTTTCCTCAGCCAAAATTAATTTCTCTCCATTATAATCAATTTTTATATACCATTCATCCGGATGAACAGCTAAAGCAACATTTGAAATGAGAGTCCAAGGAGTTGTTGTCCATGCCAAAAAATATTCATCTTTTCCTTTTACTTTAAATTTCACAAATATGGATGGATCTTCAACCTCCTTGTAGCCTTGAGCAACCTCATGAGAGGAAAGAGTTGTTCCACATCTTGGGCAGTAAGGAGTTACTTTATATCCTCTAAAAAGCAATCCTTTTTTCCATGCCTCTTTCAATGACCACCATACTGATTCAATGTATTTGTTATCCAAAGTAATATATGGATTGTCCATGTCTATCCAGAAGCCAACTCTTCTTGTCATTTCTTTCCATGCTTCCTCATACTTAAAAACACTCTTTTTGCATTCTTCATTGAATCTTTCTATTCCAAATTCTTCTACTTCCTGCTTGTTTTTCAATCCTAGCATTTTTTCTACTTCAATTTCTACTGGTAATCCATGAGTATCCCAGCCAGCTCTTCTTTCTACATAAAATCCTTTCATTGTTTTGTAGCGCAAAACAACATCCTTCATTGTCCTAGTTAGCACATGCCCAGGATGAGGGAGTCCATTAGCTGTAGGAGGTCCTTCGAGAAAAACAAATTTTGGACAATTTTTTCTTTTTTCTAAACTTTTTTCAAATATTCTGTTTTTCTCCCAGTACTCTAAAATTTCTTTTTCCATTTTTGGGTAATTTTTTGCTTCCATGCTCATTGGAAATAAGAGGATACTTAAAATATTTTATGTTAATTGAAAGCCAGAACTGTCAAGAAATTCTTACCTACAGATTGTAAATAGTTACAAATGCAATAAGCCATACTTTCCTTTGGGGCATTGGAAAGAAAGCGTTTCCAAAATCTTTTCTTATAGCCTCATGACAATTTTTCAAAATCTTTGGGAATTTACTTGTTTTTCTTATCCTCCAATAAAAAATAAATGAAATAGGATGTTGTTATATAGTAAAATTCCATCTCATGCAAAGAAGCCAATAACAACCTTTTTTATTTTTCGCAAACCCTCTTATCCCAGCAAAAATATTTTTTCTTTTAACCAATCTTTAATTGAAGCATTTCCATCCCCTCCTGATTATGCCTCAGGTATTTCTCATTTTTAAATTTTCAAATTCTTGACACTTCTAACTCTTATATTCCATAAGAAATATATATGAAGGAAAATTTAACAAAAAGTGAAAAAGATATTGATAGCATTAATAATTTTAATTCTTCTCATACCGTCCAATCAATCTGAAAAAGCTTCTTTGCCAAATATTCCTTCAAGGGAAGACATTATTGGTTTTTTATTTGCATTGGAAAAAAGAGCAAAAAATTTACAATTTGTTATAAAAAGTAATGTAGGTAAAGAGCTTTTAGAAAAAACAGGAAATATGAATTATGTTTTTAATGATACGAGTTTAAAAGATGCCATTATTGCCTTCTATGATGCAATAAATGTTTCATATAATGAAAGTTCAATAGAAGAATTTATTTCTTCTTTAAATTTCAGCAAAGAAGTAAGTGATGCCATCGCATTAATAATGTTTTCATATGTTGATGTGCTCAATGCCAAAAGTGGGGAAGAGCAGATAGATGCATTGCTTATAACATTCTCATCAATAAGAAAGGCATCATATGTTTTACTTAACTATTCATTGAATGAGAGTAAAGTTGATCCATATGGAAAGATATGTTTTGGAAGCACAAAAAGCAATGTTTTTGAAAAAAATCTCACATTTATAATTGATTTTGGCGGGGATGATAAATACATAGCCAGAAATAACTCCTTTATTTTGGATTTGAAAGGAAATGATAAATATGAAAATCAAAGCGCAATTTATGGAATCAACATACTCTATGATTTATATGGGAATGATACCCATTTTGATGCATCTTATTCCTATGGTGGCATAAATTCATATTTTGATTTAGAAGGAAATGACAAATATTATGGAAATACAGCAGTTTCATACAATGACGGAATGAGTTTTTTAATTGATATGAAAGGAAATGACATTTATAAAGGCAATGCATATACCCAAGCTTTTTCAAAGGGGGGCATATCTTTATTATTTGATTTTATGGGGGAAGATGTCTATAACGCATCTTTATTTTCCCAAGCAAGCAGTATAGAAGGAATAGCTATATTACTTGATGCATATGGAAATGATGTATTTGAAGCAAAAGATTATTCACAAGCTTTTGCAGATGGAATGAGCGGGAGGAGCATATCATTATTTTTGAATTTGCAGGGAGATGATCTATATATGGCTGGAAATTATTCTCAAGGATATGCAGAAGATTTAGCTATTTCCGTTTTTTTGGATGTGCTGGGTGCGGATAACTATAAAGCAAATAAATTTTCACAAGCTTCTGCTATTTTAGGCTTAGCTGGTTTGATAGATGTTGATGGAATTGGAAAATTTGCAGGAGGTTTTGCGAGTCAAGGATATAAAATGGGCGGAATATCATTTTTCATGAAAGATGTTGATCCAAGGGGAAATGAAAATATTATACAGCTATTTGACTATTTAAACCTCTATTTCAGGGAGCTCTTTCCCCAATTCATTTAATGTTATTTCTACAAGCTCTTCTGCTTTTCCTATATAATTCTCTGGATTAAATAAAGCATTTATATCTTCGATTTTTTCAACAATTTCTTTTCTTTCTTTTAGCACATCTTTTAAATGCAAATTCCTCTTCAATGCCTCCATTGCACATTGCCTCATTAGCTCATGCGCCTCCTGCCTCCCCATTCCTTTTTCTACTAATTTTATCATAATTGCTTCCGTGAATATTAGCCCTTTACTTAATTCAATGTTCTTCTTCATTTTTTCAGCATTTACTCTTAAACTTGAGAAAACTTTGTTAGCTTGGTAAAGAATCCAATCAGTTAGGATGAGGGAATGAGGTATTATAAAGCGCTCTGCAGATGAATTGCATAAATCTCTTTCATGCCACTGTATAGCATTTTCCCATGCTGGAATGAGATTACTCCTTATTACTCTTGCGAGTCCACAAATTTGCTCACATATTATTGGATTTCTTTTATGGGGCATTGTTGAAGAGCCTACCTGCTTTTCTCCAAAAAATTCTTCTACTTCAGCGATCTCGCTTCTTTGCAAATTCCTTATCTCAGTAGCAAATTTTTCTAATGAAGTTGCGAGATTTGCAAGATAAGAAAGCAATTCAATATATCTATCTCTTCCTACAATTTGTGTAGCTGGAATTTCTGCTTTTAGCTTAAGCTCTTTCATTACAATTTCTTGTATCTCAAAAAATTTTTCTCCAAATGCTGCTCCAGTTCCAACAGCCCCTGCCATTTTGCCAACACTTATCTCTTCTTTAACCCTTTTCAATCTTTTGTAATGTCTGCGCATTTCCGCCAAAAAAACAGCCATTTTTAAACCAAATGTAATTGGCAAAGCATGCTGTCCGTGTGTTCTGCCAATCATGATTGTTTTTTTATGCTCTTTTGCCAAATTTGCCAAATTTTTAATAAGTTCTTTCATTTGCTCTTCAATTATATTTAAAGCATCTCTAATTTGGAGGGCGTTGGCAGTATCGACAATATCATATGAAGTTGCTCCCAGATGAACATACTTCCCATACTTGCTTTTCTCTGCTATAGCTTTGACCATCGCCATTACATCATGTTTTATTTCTTTCTCAATTTCTTTGACTCTTTCAAGCCTTACTTCATTTATTTTCTCTTCAATTTCTTTAACAGCTTCTTCTGGAACATTTCCAACTTTTGCATGAGCTTTCAAAAGAGCTAACTCTACTTTCATCCAATAGCGGAGTCTACTCTCTTCGCTAAATATTCTTTTTATTTCTTCTCTTCCGTATCTGAAATCTAAGGGACATATCATAAGATTAAATGTGCATCAATTTAATTATTTTGTGAATGTTTTAGCCGAAAAATGAGCTTATGACACATTCCGCTATTTCATCAGTTCAGCAAATCCTAATGATAAAGATTGCGTGAATGAAAGAAATGGTTATGTTGCTATCGCATGAAAGGGGTTTTACCAGCAACATCTCATTTCATCAATTTTTGGTGAACTCGATGTTTTCGATTCCTAACACGGATAAAGTAAATATTATTATCTTTCCATCTCAACTTATGATACCATTGCCTCAGCGCTTCATGACAATTTTTCAAAATCTTTGGGAATTTACTTGTTTTTTCTTATCCCCAATAAAAAATAAATGAAATAAGATGTTGTTATATAGTAAATTCCATCTCATGCAAAGAAGCCAATAACAACCTTTTTTTATTTTTTGCAAACCCTCTTATCCCAGCGAAAAATATTTTTCTTTTCAAACTAATCTTTAATTGATGCATTTCCATTCTCTCCTGATTATGCCTCAGGTATTTCTTATTTTTAAATTTTCAAATTCTTGACAATCTTTGGGTGAGATTGATGAAAAAATAAAATGAAAAGGAAGGTTGTTATGGCATATTCTCTCATGTGATAATAGCCAATGTCAACAATTCATTCGTTTATTCAACACATCCGTAATGGATTGTAAAGCCAAGAAAAAATGAAAGGATTGTTGCTATTGCAACATGAACTATGAAGTTATCAGGAAAGCCTCTTCTGATGCAGAATCAGAAGATGAGAATGCTTGGCACTACTAATTATGGATTAAAAAGATATGAATAGTTATCTTGATATTATTTTTCCGCAAATCTCAATGAAATTATTTAAATTCCTTTGTTATTTTTACTCATGCAAGCAGTAATACTTGCAGGTGGCTTTGGAACAAGATTAGCTCCATTAACATACACAAAAGCAAAGCCAATGCTTCCATTGCTAAACAAACCAATGATTAGTTATTTAATTGAAGCATTGCCAGAAGGAGTTGAAGTAATTGTTGCTGCAAATTATAAAAATGAGCAATTGCAGAAATACTTTGATGAAAATGGAATAAATGCCATCATTGTCAAAGAACCTAAACCTCTTGGAACTGGAGGAGCAGTTAAAAATGTTGAAAAATATATTAATGGCACTTTCTTAGTTTTGAACAGCGATATAATTTCCTCATTGAATTTTAGAAAATTTATTCAATATCATATGAAAAAGAAAGCATTTGTCACAATTTCTCTCTGGCCGGTTAAAAATGTTGAAGAATATGGAGTAGTTGATTTACAAAAAGATGGAAGAATTAAAAAGTTTGTTGAAAAGCCACCTCGCCATGAAGCGCCAAGCAACCTCATAAATGCTGGTGCATATTGCATGGAGCTGGAAAGCTTAGATTACATAAAGCCAAATTCATTTGTTTCAATGGAAATGGAAGTTTTTCCAAAAATAATTGAGGATGGCAAGCCATTCTATGGCTATACATTTGATGGCTACTGGATAGATGTAGGGAGACATTCCAGCTATATTGAAGCAACTAAAATTCTGCTTAAAAATAAAAATAAAAAATATGTAGCGGGAGATAGCAAAATAGAGGGAAAAGTTAAGGAAAGTAGCATTGGAGATAGATGCATAATAGGCAAAGATAGCATGATAAAATCATCTATAATCTATAATGATTGCGTAATAGGGGAGAATGCTGTAATAGAAAATTGCATTATAGCAGATGGATGCAAAATAGGAAATGAAGTTAAGCTTAGAAATGTTGTAGTTGGGGAAGGAGAAGAAATAAAGGATGGAGAAGAAATAGAAAATGAGAAAATATGGACAAAACCCTTGCCTAAAGGATATCCAGAAAAACAGATAGGAAATCCTGTAAGAAGGTGAAATTTTATGTGGTTTGTTGAAAAGCATGATGGAACAGGTTTTATGATTAGAGGAGAGAAAATTTTTGAAAAGGAGAGCATGCAGAAAATCGAGATTTATTCAACTTCATTGGGCAAAATGCTTGTTTTGGATGGAAAAATTCAGCTAACTGAAAAAGATGAAAAGATGTATCATGAAATGCTTGTACATGTTCCAATGCTTATGCATCCAAGCCCAGAAAAAATCTTAATAATAGGAGGAGGAGACGGAGGAGCATTAAGAGAGGCTTTAAAACATAAGCCAAAAGAAGTTAAAATGGTGGAAATTGATAAAGAAGTTGTTGAAGCATGTAGAAAATTCATAAAAATAGATGATGGTGCCTTTGATGATGAAAGAGTAGAAATAATATATGAAGATGGTGTGGAATTTGTTAAGAATTGTAAAGAAAAATTTGACATCATAATTGTTGATGGAAGCGATCCAGACGCTGTTAGTAAGCCATTGATTTCGAGGGAATTTTATGCAAATTGTGAAAAGCTTTGTGATATTTTTGTAACTCAAAGTCAATCACCTTTTTTACAAAATGAGCATTTTGAAGCTATCCTTAAAAACTCGAATGTATTCAAGCAAAGGAGAATATACTTATCATTTGTTCCATCATACCCTTCTGGAATGTGGAGCTTTTTAATTGCTGGAGAAAATTTAGCTATTGATTTAGAAACAATTAAAAAAAGATATGAAGAAAGAATGATAAAAACATTTCATTATAATCCAGAATTGCATGTTTCATCTTTTTCCTTACCAACTTGGTTAAAAGAATTGATTAAAAAATATGGATTACTCTGCTAAAACATCTTGAGAGCCATTTTTATATGCAATGTAGCAACTCTGGCAAAGATAAGCAGATATATCTTCAATAAAAATAGCATGCTCCTTGCAAATTTCCTTATAACAATGGTGACAATTTGCAAATCTTCTGTCTCCGCAAATATAGCAACCCATTGAGTATATATGTTCAATGAATATTTAATTCTATGCAAATACTCTTTGAGCTATCAAAAGAACATCCGACTTTGCCAATTGCAGAAATAAGAGCTTGCCTAAAATTATATGGAAACTTTGAGGAAATTTACCATAATGGCGTTTTTATAGCTAAAGGCAGTGTTAATTTAAATAAAATTGCAGAAAGACTGGCAATGAGCTTCAGCATCAATGAAGTTATTGGAAGAGATGAAGAAGAATTCCTCAAAAATTTAAAATTGGAAGGCACTTTCAAAATTGAAGATGGAAATATGGAATTTAGAAGAAAATTAGGAAAAAAAATCATTAAAAAAACAAATGCTAAAGTTGATTTAAAAAATCCAGATGTTGTTATAAGAGTTATAGAAAATTTTTTTTGCAAAGAGATAAAAAAAATTAATAGGAAACAATATGAAGAAAGGAGGCCATCAAAAAGACCCTTTTCAATGCCAACGACGATGCATCCAAGATTAGCAAGAGTGCTGGTAAATTTAAGCCAAATTAAAGAAAAGCAAGTTTTGCTTGATCCTTTTTGTGGAACAGGTGGGATTTTAATTGAAGCTGGGCTAATAAAGGCAAAGATTGTTGGCATAGAAATAAAGGAAGAACTTGTTAAGGCATGTAAGAAAAATCTTAAATTTTATGGAATTGAGGAATATAAAATTTACAATGCTGATATGAGAGAAATGGACTTAGAAGCTGATGCGATAGTGACAGATTTTCCTTATGGAAGAGCTTCTCATCTTTCGGATAAAATGGAGAAACTGTACAGAGAAGCATTTGAAAAAATTGCAAGCTGGCTTAAAAAGGGGAAAAAGGCGGTAATTGGTTTACCATCTTTAAAATTTATAGATACATTGGAAGAACATTTCATCATTGAGCAAATTCACCCTGTAAGGGTGCATAAAAGTCTAACAAGATTTTTTTATGTATGTTCAAAACCTTGAAACAAATTTATTGCCTTTTATGTAAAATCTTAGTGGAATTGGCAAGTCTTCTTTTACACCTATTCTATGGCTTTCTACAATCTCGAAATCATCTTCCTTTCCCTTTTCTATGTAAATAGGAGAGTCTTTCCTATAGACTTTTATTCCATTGTAACTTTTGTCTATTCCAAAAGCTTTTGTAAATTTTCCTGGACCAGATGTCAATGCATACAAATTTTTTACTTTTCTCCTCTTTTCCATTATTTCTATTCCTCTTATCGGTTCAACAGCTCTAATCAAAATACCCGATGCCTCTCCCTTTGGCATCGTTATTATGTTAAAAAGCCAATTTCCATGCACCATATAAATAAAAGCTCTGCCTGGCTCACCCCACATTATTTTTGCACCTTTTCTTGCTCGTGATGCAGGGTCACTTAGCCCATAATATGCTTCAGTTTCAACAATTTTAGCAACTAAGCCCTCTGATTTTTTAACAACTAAACAGCCAAGTAAGCTTTTTGCAACTTCTGCTGCATCTCTGTTATAAAATTTTTTAGGGAGAGGCATATCCGCCTATCTTAAGTGTTGGATCTCCGAGCAATACCCATTCTTCAACTGTCTTACAGTCTATTGGGTCTTTATATACATTATGCGTCGTTATATATTTAATGAGGGTATTTACATGAAGTTCCCCAAGTATGTCTATGCCTTCCACACCATAACCCTTGAAGAAATTAACATGGAGAAAACCTGAGAAATATTGCACACAATCTGGCAAATCATCGTTATCATAATTTCCTATTGCAAAATAATCTAAGCCAGTATAACCTAAGGTTGCAATGCTCCCTCCACCATTTTTCCTTGTTATCCACCAGCCCCAGCATTCTGGAGATGTTTCTCCTTTCCATATATATTCATACCACCCTGCTCCTTCCCAAATCTTTAGCAAATTCATTATGCTAACATTAAACTGGCAATTGTGGCATCCACCAACAACACAAACTGGGTACATGCCATCATTGCTCAACTTATGCATATCCTGTACCCTTAACCCGTCAATCCATGTTCCTTCATCATGTGGAGGATGAGTTGCCCAGCTCATTGGATTACCATGTCCATCAAAGAATAAGAAACCACATCCTTTGCTTACCTCTCCAACTACATTTTCAACACTTAATGTGCCAAGAGAAGTCCATAATTTTATTCCTTCAAAATCCTTCATATATTCCAAAGCAAGTTTATTTTCCTCCTCTCCCTCATAATATGGATCATTTGGATCTGGCCAGCTGTCTCCACCAACAACAACCATTCTTTTAAACCAGTCCTCATTTTTTACATATTTGCTTTCATAGCTTATGATTTTATTTACCATTATATCTACTTCCCATTTATTTCTGCAAGCTAGCCTTCCAACATAAACATCTGGCATTAAATCTAATGTATCTTTTGCAAATTGACTCCACTCTGCAAATTTTCCATTTCCATTGCTATCCCAGTCATCAAAAACCGGCTTTCCATCTTCATATTTATAAATGTCAGCAAAGTATAAATCGCTAAGAAAACTTGCTTCCCATCTTGACTGATCATCTAAATTTGTATATCTTACTGGCATTAGCCATCTTTCCTGCAATACTCCTCCCTGTCTTCCTCCTACAAGCATAACATATTCAATGCCCCAGTTTTCAATTGCATCTTTAATGAAATATTTCACCTTTTCAGCATCATCTCTTCCCTGCGTTGCAAAATACTTGCCTCCATATATTTCATCTAATGAAACAATAATTGTTTTTATTCCATATTTTTCCTTATGCTCCTTCAATGGCTGCAACTGCTCAACCCAATTGCTGGGGCAAATGATAAGCAAGTCATATTCATCTTTGTTAAAGAGTGGTTCTGAGGGAAGTGTATATGTTATTTTTACATTAATCTTATCTGTGCAAAGCAATTTTCCTTCTTCAGGCATATATCTGCAAGGATACATAAACAATGAAAGTACTGCTACTCTTTTTCCATTATAAAGTCCAACACTTATCTTATACTCAACCCACTTTTCAGGGTAAATTTTTTCCTTATATGCTTCTCCTTCTTTAATCAACAGTTTACCTTGGGTTGTTAATAAAGTATAATACGGGTATGGCTGTATTTTCCCTTTGATTTCCATTTCCTTTACATTTCCCTCCTTTGCCTCAACATCAATTTTTGTGCCAACTGGAAATGTAAATGTTTCAACTTTATATGGCAGAACAGGTTGTCCTTCATGCATTGTGTATTTCACTCCGTCCATGCTTATTATCAAATAATTATCTTTCTGCTTTATCAATGGCTCATCAAATACATATGTTCTTTCGATGGTACTCTCCCTTTCCTGTCCAGCACTAATTACACTGCTATTATTGACGCCAGCAATTGCAGCACTAAACAAAAATATGCCAATTACCATTCCAACTAATATCTTTTTCATTCTATCCCTCCTTAGTGAATTTCAATTTACTTAATAAAATTATCGTTCGTTAATTGGTCATCAAAAATTAAAGAATTGAAATGTTATACAAATTTCTTCATGTAACAATAGACCAATTCTTTCTTTACCACCTTCTTCATGCTTATGGAAGAGCATAATACATCATTTATCTCTTCCAAATTTACAATAGTTTTTAAGGGGGCATTCTTTGCATCTTGGATTTTTAGCTCTACAAATATATTTTGCTAAAAGCCAGAAATAAGAAACTGCATTGCTGTCATTTTCCCAATCAAATAAATTTGCTAAGGCTTTACTCACTTCTTCATAACCTGCTTTTTCTTCAACTATCCCCAATCTTTTTGCTATCCTAAACATGTGTGTATCAACAACAAATGCATTTTTATAGCCATAAATAGAGGAAATTATAACGTCTGCTGTTTTTCTCCCTATTCCTTTTATGCTAAGTAGCTGCTCTCTAATTTCATCTTCTTTACTTTTCCTTATCCATTCTAAGCTACCATTCCATCTTGCTATAATCTCTTTTGCCACATTTTTTATTCTTTTTGCCTTTATTTTATAAAGCCCCCCTGACTTGATAGCATTTTCAATATCCTCTATGTCCGCATTTGCCAAAATATAAGGAGACACACCAACTTTTTCCTCCAAATTGTTAAATGCTTTCCATGTGTTGGTAGAAGAAGTATTCTGAGACAAAATGGTGAAAATGAGGAGTTTGAATAAATCTTTTTCAATTTCATTGTATTTCTTTTCTTCTTTTTCATTCCACCAATACTTCTGGCATTTTTTCTTTATTTCTTTTAAAATTTTATTAGGCAATTTCATATTGTTCCCTCAATATTTTCCTTGCCTCTCCAACCAAATATAGGCTCCCAATTATGCAAATTAGGTCATTTTTTCCAGCCATTTTTCTGGCTAATTCTAATGATTCCTCAACATCTTTAGTAACAATGAATCTTTTTCCTTTTTTCTCTCCTATTTCTGCTATTTTTTCAGCTGGCATAGCTCTTTCAGCTTTACATTGTGTAGCAATATAAGTTGCGTTGGGAAGCAATTCTATCATTTTGTCAACTTTCTTATCTTTCATTGCTCCAAAAATTATTATAAGCTTATTATAAGAAAAATCTCCCAAAGAATCAACAAATGCTTTTATTGCATGAGGATTATGACAACCATCTAGCAAAAAATTCCCAATTTTTTCCATTCTACCTCGCCATTCCGTTTTTTCAATTCCTTTAACTATTTTTTCCTTTTCAATGCCTAAAATTTCGGCACATTTTATGGCAATGGCAATATTTTCAGCCTGAAACTTTCCTTGCAAAGGACTTTTTATTTTATATTCTTCATCAGCTCTAATTAAAAATTTATTTTTTTCAATAATATCATATGAGAAATCTCTGCCTGAAACAAATAAATCGATGTCTTTCTCTTTAGCAATTCCTTTTATAACTTCCAAAGCTTTTCCTTTGCTTGCAGTTATTACTGGAGCATCTTTTATTATTCCTGCTTTTTCCATTGCAATTTTCTCTATACTATTCCCCAGATAATTTTCATGTTCCATAGCCACGTTCGTAATTATTGTAATGCATGCCTGCAAAACATTTGTTGCATCTAATCTTCCCCCCAACCCTACTTCAAAAACTGCATAGTCAACTTGTTTTTTCTGAAAATAATCTATTGCTATAGCTGTCAGAGCTTCAAAATATGTGAAGTTGTATTTTTTGAGATGCGAATAGCTTTCTATTTCACTATTCTTTATTTCATCGCCATTTACAACAATTCTTTCATTTACTCTTTCTAAATGAGGGGATGTATAAACTCCAACTTTTTTTCCATCTTCCATTAAAATATTGGCTATAAATTGACAAACAGAACCTTTTCCATTTGTTCCCCCAACATGTATAACATTATATTTTGGCTTTCCTATCTCCTCAATAAATTTCTGCATCCTTTCCAATCCAAGTTTTATCTTTTCTTCTTTTAATTCATCAATCCACATGAATATAGCTAAATGTCGTTATAAAACCTTATCTTCCTATTCAAATAGGCTTAAATAATGAAAATAAATTTGCGTGATGAAAAATTAATGATTATTTCTTTAATTTCGATGACTTATTTTTCGTGCAGTAGCCCATTCATTCAGTAATTCTAGTGATAACTATCCACCAAGCAACATTTCTTCATATTCTTTAAGATATTTCATGGAACGATTTACATCTGCAAATAGCTTCTCTGCTTCCATTACATCTTCCCTGCTTATTTCATCCCTTCCATTTCTCTTTGCTATGTTTGAAGCTGGGGCAATGAGCTGAACAGCATATCTCAATGATGATTTCTCTCCTATATCTGTTAAATACTCTAAAGCATCTTTTTCCATTTTTACTTTCTCTTCAGTTATTCTTATTTCTAAAATTTTTCTTATTTCTTCCTTGCTATAAGGCTTTGTTGTTATTATAAGCAATCTATCAATTAAATCTAAAGGAATACCATGTGGAGATTTTACATCTGTTCCTCTTATTCTTGCCATCCCTCTATTTGATGCAAGAATTATGATGGGAGCTAGCTCAGATTCCATAGCTCTATTTAAAAAAGCAAATGCTTCTATATCAAGCATATGCACCTCATCTATAAACAAAACGCCTGGAATTATCTCTGCTTTTCCTTCATCAACCCAGTTCTTTACCATTTCATCTACTTCCTGCCTTGTTTCATTAGTTATCTCTTCCTTTCCTCCAAAGAATAAGCTAAAGAAACTACCTCTTCTTGTTGTTGCAACATCTAAATCATGCAATGAAACAACATAAGTAAATTCCTTTTCTTTTACAATGCTTCCCTCCGGCACATCAACAATTTCCTCTGTTGCTAAATCCAACTTTTCTTTTTCTATTGCTTTTTTAGTTTTCCCCAGTTTTACTATTCTCCCGCTATCTGCATCAATTTGAATAACATCTCCTATTTCTACGCCTTGCTGCATTAAATATTGAGCGAATACTTCATCGACTTTGAATTGTTTTTCCTCATCCTTTGTTTTTAGCCTTATGGTAGCAGATTTAGGAATCTGTTGATACGGATTGTAAGGATGAGGAACTTTATGTATTTCTAATGCTGTCACTTCTCCTTCATAAATTTTCCTCATCTCATGAATTCTTACCCCTATTGCTTTCCTCATTGCTTGCATCAAAAATTCTGTTTTCTTCATCTCCGCAGAATAAATTTCTGAGCCGGAAATAGAAACAAATGGCACATCCTTGCCAAGTTCTTTTGCTATTCCAACAGCTATTGCTGTTTTTCCTGTTCCAGGTGGGCCAGCTAATAAAATAGCTCTTCCTGCAAATTTCCCTTTCTTTACCATATCAACAACTATGCCTGCTGCTTCCCTTGCTTCTATCTGCCCAACTAGCCCATCTGCTACTGGCTTTGCTTTCAGCCCTTCCAAACCTAATCCTCTTATATGAGAATGACTTCCAACTCTTTCAAACCTTTCCTCCACCATCTTCATCACCTATTAGCTGGAATATGATTTGGGTGAATACTCTATTTTTTCCAAATTTACCATATATTTCTTTTAATTCCTTTTTTAAATCTTTTTTTCTTCTAAGCCCTTCCATCAAAACATCTTTTCTCCTTATTTCATTCCACTGGAGATGGCGAACATCTATAATTTTAGCTATCCCTATTTCTTCTCCTCCTGCAATTATTTTAACAGTTTCGCCTTTTTTATAATTTTTTATTCCCATTCTAAGAGTCGCTACCTTTTTCCCTTTCTTGAGCAATTCTTTGTACTTCCTTTTGAAATTCAAACACTTCATCCCTATCACCATAAAACTCCAAAATTATTTTTTCAATTATCTCCATTAATTTTTCTTTGCATTTTTCTTCACTCATTCCAACTATCTCTGCCACTCTATCCCAGCTTTTGCATTGCAAATTTTTAGCCAATAAAAGCAATCTTTCTCCTCTGCTCAGCATACTTTTTTTATTGCTTAAGAAGAAATTAAAGGCAAGCTTGAATAAACAATCTTTTACTGTTTTATATGTCAGCCCAGCTCTCCATATGTATGCCATTATTCTGCTAAGCTCTTTTTCATCAAGCCCTAGATCAATTTTCTCCCCCTCATATGAATCAAGAATCATTAAAGCAACGTTGCTATTCAAATCCCTTAATGGCTCAATAAGCCAGTACATGAACCTTTTCATAAATTCCTTTCTCATCCACTTTAACTCTTTTTCAAATTCCTCACTCAATGGCTTTATAACAGTAACAGAAAACTCCGCACTAACTTCATTTCTGCTTGTAGTCATATGCATTGGCAAAAAACCATTTTTCATCCAGAAGCGCAATAAAGCTATAGTGGCGCCAAAGCTCGCCCCCACATAATCCATTCCCATTTCCTTTGCCTCATTTATCACATTTTCTAAAGCTTTCGAGCCAATTCCTTTTTTAAATAAATCTGGATGAACAGCAATTCTGACTATTCTGAGCCCTTTATATGCTCCATATTTCTTTTTCCTATAATGTCTGACCATTATTTGAGGAATAACATTTCCAGGAAGCATTGCAGATTCATAATATAAGCGGTGGCAATCATCTTTGTCCATATTTCCTTCAAAAGCTAATTGCATTGAACAAACTATCTTATCATTGTAGCTCATAGCTCTAGCTATCTGATTTGGGGCATCGCATAAAATTGCTAAATCATTAGGATTGTTTTTATAATGGGCTAAAATTAAAATACCAAAAAATTCTCTGAGCTTTTCCTCTTCTTGCAATATTTTACTCATGTCAAACTTTTCATATACGAGCTTATCTATTTCAACCTCCTTAACTTCAGGAGCTTCGGCATCCAATAGCAAAGTTTCAAATGCCCATTTTTCTATTGGATCGTACTTGCTATATCTTATAGGCTCTTCCATTTCAAATTCTATTAGCTTTAGTTTTTTGCTTTTCAATCTTTTCATAAATCTTATTGAAAAGCTCCTTCCAGCCCCTTCATATCCATGTATAGTTGATGAGTAAATTATCCTATTTGTTCTTTCTAAAAATTGCAAAAGAATATTAGGGGGAATGGAAGCAGCTTCATCAACAACTATAACATCTGCATATCTTTCAAGGGCATCAATTGGCTTGAAATATTCTATGACTGCATTTTGAATGCCCAGCTCAAAAACATCTCCTCCTCTTTCCTTCTTTTTAACTTTATAACCCATTCTTTTCCATACTAATTCAGCAAATCTAAAAATCTCTTGAACATTTTTTATTTCTGGAGCAACAAGCATTACCCTCAAACTTTTTTTGAAATTCAGAAGTTTTTCAATTAAAGCTGGCAAAGCTATGCCAATAGCGCTTGATTTACCCCTTCCTCTATTGGCTTTTAAAACTACAGCTGTTACCGGGTTCGGCTTTTCAATCATTTCCTCTAAGCATTTAATAAAATCAACTTGGTCTTGTGTTATTGCCATTTTGTATGCATTGTCGTTGAATTGCCTTTCCTCTGGCAATTTTGGCTTTTTCCTTTCCTCTTTTTTACTTTTATACAATCCCTTTTTTACAATTTCTCCATCTTCAATTATGGCGATGCCATCGTATTTTCTAAGCTTTTCAACAAACCATGGAATGAAATTTTTCCTTATGTCCTTTTCTTTATAAGGAGGAGTTAAAATTCTATAATGGTATCTGTTCAGCATGTTTTTCCATTCTTCTAAGCGAGGAGTAATCAGAAAAATTAAACCCCCTCCTCTAACAATCCCATATAATTTGCCGATATCAGAAGGTTGTAATGAATGATAAACATCTAAAATTAATAAATCATAAGTAGTGCCAAGCAGTTTTCCAGAATCTTTTAAATGGAAGCAATCAACACCATCTACTTTCATTTCCAAATATGAAAGCAAGGCAATCTTTCCTTTAAAATTTGAAATAAATGAAAAGACAATGCCAAAACTTTTTTCCCTATCTCCAGCTAATACAATCATTCTACGCTCATTATACTTTTTTGCTTCTTTTTGCAATTTTACAATCAAATCCAAAGCATCCATCTTTTTCCATATTGGGAAACAATTTTAAATTTTTAGGATAATTTTAGTTGCTAATAAGAATGAAAGAAGGGTTATCATTTGCTATTATCGTGGGAGGATATGCCATAACAACATTCATTTTAATTTTCGATGGAAAAGAAATGTTGTTATATTGGGCATCTTCATTTATTTTCTCACCAACTATTTCATGTAGGTGAAAATAAATGAAATAAGAATGTGTTATGACAATCCCCCTTAAAAATAGCCAATGGCAACCATTTCTTTCATTTGTTTCAACGAAGCTTTATTTTCATTTAAATATGAAATTTGCTTAAAAAATGCTGTTAAGCATTTTTTGTATCTTAAAAATCTGTGAGAAAGTTTTATATAGAAGAATTATTATACTCGTCGGTGATGAAAGATGTTGACAGGAAAAACCCCAATTTTAATATTGAAGGAAGGGACTGAAAGAGAGAAGGGTAGGGAAGCACAATATAATAACATAAGGGCAGCAATGGCAATAGCTGATGCAGTCCGCTCTACACTTGGACCAAAAGGAATGGATAAAATGCTAGTAGACAGCATGGGAGACGTAGTTATAACAAATGATGGCGTAACAATTCTCAAGGAAATAGAGGTAGAACATCCAGCAGCAAAGATGATTGTTGAAGTAGCGAAGGCTCAAGATGAGGAATGTGGAGATGGAACAACAACAGCAGTTGTTTTAGCAGGAGAACTCCTAAAGAATGCAATGGATTTAATTGAACAGGACATCCATCCAAGTGTTATTGCAGAAGGATATAGGCTGGCGAGCAAGAAAGCATGTGAGGTTTTAGAAAAAGTTGCCATTGAAGTAAAGCCAGATGATGATGAATTGCTAAAGAGATTAGCAGAAACTGCAATGACTGGGAAAGTTGCAGAAGCAAACAAAGAAATGCTAGCAGAAATTGCCGTAAAAGCTGTTAAGGCAGTTGCAGAAGAAATAAATGGCAAAATTAAAGTTGATTTAGATAACATAAAGGTAGAGAAGAAGCAGGGAGGCTCTGTTGAAGATACAGAGCTTATCAATGGAATTATCTTGGATAAAGAAAGAGTTCATCCAGATATGCCAACTGTTGTAAAGAATGCAAAGATTCTATTGCTCAATGCAGCGTTGGAAGTTAAGAAAACAGAAGTAGATGCACAGATTCGCATAACAGATCCAGAGCAGTTGCAGAAATTCTTGGATCAGGAAGAGAAGATGATTAAAGAGATGGTAGACAAAATAAAGAACAGTGGAGCAAATGTACTAATCTGCCAGAAAGGTATAGATGACTTGGCTCAGCATTATTTGGCTAAGGCTGGCATATTTGCAGTAAGGAGGGTAAAGAAGTCAGACATGGAAAAGTTATCAAGAGCAACAGGAGCTTCAATTTTAACTGATTTGGATGAGATTAAACCAGAGGACTTAGGAGAGGCAGGAAAAGTTGAGGAAAGAAAGATAGGCGAAGACAAAATGGTATTCATTACAGACTGCAAGGTTGCAAAGGCAGTCAGCATACTTGTAAGAGGAGGAACAGAGCATGTTGTAGATGAAATTGAGCGCGGATTGCACGATGCATTGAGTGTTGTAGCAGTTGCTATGGAAGACGGCAAGATGATTACAGGAGGTGGTTCATCAGCTATAGAAATTTCAATGGCTTTGCGCGATTATGCAGCAACAGTAGGAGGAAGGGAGCAGTTGGCAATAGAGAAATTCGCTGACGCAGTAGAAGTTGTTCCAAGAGCTTTGGCAACAAATGCTGGAATAGATCCAATTGATATACTCATAAAGCTAAGAAAGGAGCATTCAGAAGGCAAGAAACACATTGGCGTTGATGTTTTCAAGGGAGATGTTGGAGACATGAAAGAGCTAAATGTTCTTGAACCATTGAGAGTAGGTGTACAAGCCATTAAATCTGCAACAGAGGCAGCAATAATGATATTGCGTATCGACGACGTCATTGCAGCCAGAGAAGTAGAGAAGAAAGGCAAAGGCAAGGAAGAAGGCGGTGAAGGAGAAGAAGAATTCTAATCTCTTCCCTTAAATTTTTTATTTTTAAATAGTCTGCAAATTAATAAAGAAATAGTTCTATTGGCTATTATTGCTGAAGAATTACACAGCAACATTTTCCATTCATTTTTTATGAAATAGCATTTAAGCATTGTATATCATCAAGAGAATTACTATGGCAACAATCATTTCATTTTAACTTAAGCAATGAACATTAAAGTTATATTGATTTGCTAAATTTCACTCATGTTCATAAAGAATGTGAAAAATGTTGAAGAAATAATTGCTGGAGATGGTTCTTTTCTTAAAGAAGTATTACATCCACTGAAAGATAATGTTGATATTAATTACAGTATAGCGCTGGCTAAAGTGAAGCCAAAACAAACAACTTTAAAACATAAATTGAAAACATCATCAGAAGTATATTTTATGTTAAAGGGAAAAGCAAAAATGTACATTGATAATGAAACAAAGATAGTTGAAGAGGGAGACATTATTTATATACCTCCTTCTTCCATTCAAAGAATAGAAAATGTGGGTGAGGAAGAACTAATTTTCTTATGCATTGTTTCTCCGCCTTGGAGGAAAGAAGATGAGGAAATTATTCAAGGAGATGAAATACCAAGCCAGTAAGTAGTTTTGGATCGAACCATGTTGATTTTGGCGGCATGCTTAAGCCTGCATCCGCAACAGCTTCTAGCTCATCAATACTCGTTGGATGTAGATAAAACACTGCTGCGTTTCCTTCTTCATCAACTAGTCTTTCATATTCCTCTCTTGCAATCTTTCCACCTACAAAGAAAATGTTTGGATCTTTCCTTATATCTTTTATACCGAGAATAGGCTCAAGTATTTTTTTCTGTAAAATGCTAACATCTAAGGAATCAACTATGCCCTCTGGAATTTCTTTTGGCACCAATTTCCACCACTTCTTTTTG
Source organism: Thermoplasmatota archaeon (assembly GCA_029258955.1). Classification (GTDB taxonomy): domain Archaea; phylum Thermoplasmatota; class E2; order UBA202; family JdFR-43; genus JAPDJP01. Next base: position 51,791 of record JAPDJT010000006.1, on the reverse strand, counting down.
TAATACATTTGAATCTCGTGTTTTTCAGGCTCCTTCGTTTCTGTGAGTTCTTCAACATGAAATTCTTTTTTTATTTCCTCTATAAAATTCTCATTTTCTATTTTCCTTATAACTCTATTATAAGGCAAAATTCTTACTTCATCATCATTTGCAGCAAAAATCATGACATATTTTGCCTCCTTGCCATCATACTTTTTCCAGTAATGCCAAGCAGCAGCAATTCTATGATGACCATCTGCAATGTAAAGCGGGGTGTTCCTAAATAGTTCCTTTATTTTGTTTATTTTTTCTTCATCATTTATTTTCCATAAAATGTGTCTATTTCCGTATTTTTCAAAATCATATACTGGCTCTTCCTTCATTATTTCATTCATTAATTTCTTTATTTCATCATTTCTTTTGAAAACAGTCCATACTAAGCCAGTATTTGCTTTAACAGCCTCAATATGCTTTATCCTATCTTGTAAAGGTTTTTCCCTTGTTTCTTCGTGTTTCTTTATTAATCCTTTTTCATAATCTTCCAAAGATGCGCATAAGATGAATCCTCTATGACTAAATTCTTCATCTCCTTCCTTATATAAATAAATGCTTGGCTCATCTCTAATCATGTCTTCCTTCAATCTCTCAAATTCTTTTTTTGCATTTTCATATTTTTCATCACCTTCTCCAACAGGCAAAATTATGTGTATGGCAGAATTTGGATTTTTTCTAAGTTCATTAGCTTCTTCCTCACTAATCACATCATATGGTTTTGTACAAAATTCTTCTGGATTTTTAGGACGCAATCCTTCAAATTCTTTTACTTCAACCATGAAAGTGCATGCTGTAATTGTTTAAAAATATTAAGATAGGATAAGTTTGAATAAATGCAAAATAGCTATGATTGGCTATTATCACATGAAAAATATGAACATAACAACAATCCTTTTCATTAATTAATTTTTGACAACCCCTATAGAAATAGATTCTTTTATGGGTTAAAAATGCGAAAGATAGATGTTTCAGATTTAGCAAGAGAAAATGCTGTTTTTGACTCAAAAATTAATAGATGAGCTGTCAATTGCAAATTCTTTTTATGAATAATAGCAACAAAAAATCTTTTTATCATGCCCTCATTCTTTTTTGTGCCTCATAATAGGAGTAAGGAAGAGCTGGAACATTTCATAAGGAAGCTTGAACAGCAGGCATTAGAAACAGCTGAGGAGAGGCATCCAATATATATAAAAGCTGGTCTAAAAGATGCAAAACTCGTTTTGGATGTTGGATGTGGAAATGGAGCTGTAACAAAGGATGTATGCAATCATACAAATGGAATGGTAATAGCAATTGATGATTCTTTAGATATGCTTGAAATAGCTAAAAAGATGCTTGAAGGTGTGAGAAATGTTCAGCTGTGCTTAGGAGATGCTCATGCATTGCCTTTTAAGGATAATACATTTGATATTGCTATCTGTAATCTTTTATTAATGTGGGTTAAAGATCCTCAACAAGTAGTAAATGAGATGGCAAGAGTCGTTAAAAAAGGGGGCAAGGTAGTTGCAAGTTTAGAGCCGGATTTCGGAGGAAAAATTCATTGGCCTCCCTATCCAAAAGTAGATGAAATTTTTGCAGGGAGAGCTATTAAAAATAGAGGAGGAGATCCATATATTGGGAGGAAATTAAGAATGCTTTTTGTAAGAGCTGGCTTAAAAACAGAGGTAGGATTGGGAAATTTGAGGATATGGAGCTGTGAAGAAGACAAAGAATCTTATATGAGAGCTCGTGATTTTTATTGGAATGTTTTGAGAAGAGAGGGACTTAGCGAGGAAGAGATTAAAAAATGGGAAGAGCATCATTTAAAGTCCATTGAAGAGGGTATAGAATTTAATTTCTTTCCTCAATTTTATGCTATAGGGGTAAAAGAATAACATTCAATTTATGAAACAAAATTATTAATATTGAAAAATAATATATTTTCTGGAGGCATGAAAATGAGGAAAGCATTATTTGTTGGTGTATTGTTGGTAGTGAGTGCTTTAGCAACGAGCATGATAAATGCCAGCAATGATGAAATGAATCTGCCAATACTAAGAAATGCAGAGAGGATGGAGCCAACTATTTTAAAGCTCGGAACAACTTCTGCCCAAGGAAATGTTTTGATTACACCAAATAGCCCAGAGGATGATATATTACCAACACTTACAGTTGATGGAAATGATAATATTATAGTAACATGGACACACGTTGTTTCTCCTGTTGAGGCTGATCTCGGCTTAGCATATTCCACAGATGGAGGAACAACATTTGAATCACAGGTAGTGCAATTAGATGGCTATCAATATTATGCAGATACTGCATATGTAGAAGGAAGTAAATATGAAGGACCAGCTTTTGATGGCTTATGGGGTGTTTGCTTGGAATCAGCAACAGAGGCTGGTAATTTATGGCTTATCGAGGACATTACAAATCCTGATACATGGCAATTCTATGCTTTAGGCGAGGGCTCATTGCCTGGAGCAACATATGCATGTATCGAAGATGACAGCTGGTATCCAATGGTTTACTTCGAAGGAATAATTGGTCCAGTAGCATTTTACATAGATGATGACCAAGGCATGGATGATGGATGGATGCTCTTCTGGTATGCTGGAGATTTGTCGGGCTATGTTTATAACTGGGATGCAGAAAGCGTTTTAGATACTGCTCCAGCTCAAGACCCAGATATGGCATGCATACACGATAATGACCCAGCTTGGACAGAAAACGATTTCTTCTACTGTGTAGCACAGCACAATGGAAAGCACGCAGAAATTGTTTTCAAGAAAGATATACCTGTACAAGAAGCAGACATTGAATTCGTTGCAGATCAATATTATTTGGTGCAGGGCGACTATGATGCAGCACATCCAGATGTTGATGCATCAGGAAGCAATGTAGTCGTTGTATATATGAGTAATGAAAACGGAAACTGGGATGTAATGTGTGCATACAGCCATGATTATGCAGAGACATGGGAATTCAGTACAGTTGCAGGCTCACCAGATGATGAAATGTATCCAGCAGTCTATGTATCAGGAAATACAGTATATGTTGCATATGCAAAGAATGGAAATCTTTACTTAGTAAAATCAACAGATGGAGGAGCAACATGGGAGGAGCCATTGCAAATCAATGAGCAGGATGGAACAGTTGTAATGCAGGAAAATTACATTGATATTTGCTCTCGCGGAATTGTATGGGTTGATAACAGAAATGGAAATAATGATGTGTATTTCAGCACCTTCCCAGCGCCAATAGTTGTAATACAGGGTGTAACTGGAGGATTTGGAGTTAAGGCAACAATAGCAAACATTGGCTCATTGCCAGCATACAATGTTGATTGGTCAGTAGACTTATCTGGCCTAGTATTTGTTGGAAGCCATTCAGAAGGAACAATTGATGAACTTGGTCCAGGAGAAAGTGTTGAAGTGGGACCAGGATTCGTATTTGGCTTTGGACCAACAACAATAACTGTAACAGCAGCAGGCCAGACATTTACAGCAAGTGGCTTCGTACTAGGACCATTGGTGCTAGGCTTATAACTCTTCCCTCTTTTTTACATTTTTATCTTTTTTTATTATTTCTATGTCCTAACATCTCTTAAAGAAAATCTAAAGGCTTATAACTTCTAAATCAATGCTTACACTCATACCATTATATTTATAAGCAATGGTTTATTTCAAGAGCATGTATTATATGGTAAAAATGGAAAACACAATAAGGATTCCACCTTCAATGATTGGCGAGGATTTGGATGAAGTGAGTAGCAAAATAGTTCGGGAAACATTTGAAGGAACAATGGATAAAGAATATGGACTTATTGTTTTGACAAGAAATGTAAAGAGAATTGGAGAGGGAAATATTTTGCATGGTGATGGCGCCATCTATCAAAAAGTTGAGTTTGAAGCTTTAACTTTTAAGCCAGAATTGCATGAAGTGGTAGATGCAATTGTTTGCGATATTGTTGAATTTGGCGCTTTCTGCCATATTGGGCCATTAGATGCTTTATTGCACAAAAGCCAGATTATGGATGATAAAATATTGGTTGATGTAGAAAACAAAAGAATGGAAGGAAAAGAAACGAAGAAAACTTTAAAAGTTGGAGATAAAATAAGGGTGAGAATTGTAACTGTTTCATTAAATGAAATGAATCCAAGAGAAAGTAAGATTGGGCTTACAATGCGTCAGCCTGGTTTAGGAAAGGAAGAATGGAAGGAAATGGAAAAGAAAAAGAAGGAAAAGGAGGGCGGTAAATGAAAGCATGTAGAAAATGTCATATTTTGACAACAAGAAGTACCTGCCCTTATTGTGGAGAGGCAACATCTGAACACTGGCAGGGCTATCTGATTGTCTTAGACCCAAATAATTCAGAAATTGCTAAAAAAATGGGAATAAAAATGCCAGGAAAATATGCCTTGAAGGTAAGATAAATGTATTTTGTTCCAGAAAAAAGAAAAGAGGAATTGAGGAAGCCCTTAGGAAAAATTGTTAAAGAAATTGATTTAGAAAGTTTAGAGGGAAAAAGAATAGTTACTGTTGGAGATTTTGTTACATCCTATATCTTAAAGCTTGGTATAATGCCGGATATTGCAATAGTTGATTATAAAATCGAGAGAAAAGAATATAAAGCGGAAAAATTTCAAGCTCAGAAATTAATAAAAGTAAAAAATCCACCTGGCTATATAACGAGAGAGCTATGGAATTCAATTGCAACAGCATATACATTGCAAGAAAAAACTTTAATTGAAGTGGATGGAGAAGAAGATTTGGCAGCGTTGCCTGCAATATATCTTGCTCCACCAAACACAACAGTTATATATGGTATGCCATCTAAAGGGATGGTAGTGGTGGAAGTTGGAGAAAAAGAAAGAAAAAAGGTTGATGAATTCCTGAAGAGTCTGGAGGGTTAAAATGGAGATAGAAGTTGTAGATAGAAAAGAAAATAAGTTGCTTGAAAGGGAGGAAATACATTGTATAATTAAATATGAAGGACCAACACCAAACAGGCAAAAAGTAAAGGAAGAGCTTAAGAAAGCTTTGGGTTTAAATGGCTTCATTGTTATCCATCGCATTAGACCAATGTTTGGAATGATGCAAGCAAAAGTGTATGCGAAAGTTTATCCATCTGAGGCGGTAGCAAGAAAAATTGAGGAAGATTATATCTTGAAGAGAGAAACAAGAGGAAAAGGTGGTAAGGAGGAGGCGAAGGAAGAGACAAAGGAGGAGGCAACATGAAATGGAAATATTATGAAGTTAAAGATGGAAAATTAATAAGGAAAAGAAAAGAATGTCCAAAATGCGGGCCAGGCACTTTTATGGCAGAGCATGCAGATAGGAGAAGCTGTGGAAACTGTGGATACACAGAATTCAAAACTGAGAAAAAGTAGGACTCCTTGGAATCAAAGCCATTATAATAGCTATTTTTGTAATTTCTTTTCTGTCTATTAACCTGCTAAAGTACCATACCGCTCCTTTTTTCTTCTCCTCTTCATTTTTAAATGGAATAACTTCTTTCATTTCCTTTCCTTTTTTCAGCGCTTCTATAATCCATTCAGGACATTGAAAGGCAGGACTTTTTCCATATGTTATGTGGCCAAGTTTATCTGCTATAGCAACATATTGTTCAACAAAATAAATTCCATCTTCCTCTTTTATTCCTGCTTCAATACCGATTCCATAATCTTTTCCCTTTACAGCTTTTTTTGCTCTTTCAATAGCTCCTTCCAAAATTTCCTCATTCCAAGGCTGTTTTTTTGTTTCTGCTTCCACACTTTCATATTCTATTTCTAAATTTGGGAAGAACTCATTAAAAGCTTCTTTTACTGCTTCCATTTTAATTTCATTTTTCGTCGCCACACATACTTTCAATGGCTTTAATCTATGCTTTCCATCTATCTCCCTATTTTTAATTCTCCTCGTTGCAATAGCTATTCCATCGTTTGCAACAACAAATGGAACTTTTATTATTTTCAATTCTTTTAGCCCTTTTTTCTTCCTTATCTCGTTTATTTCTTTTGCTCTCTTTTCAGTTTCTGGAGAAACAACTATAGCATCAAAATCTTCCTCCACAGCGGTGCCATATACATCTTTTAAAGGTAAAATTCTAACTTTATTTTTCCATCCTTGCTTTTCAATATATTCTTCCAGCTCCTTTCTCCTTTCTTCATAACTTTTTGCTTCTTTGCCCAACTTAACAACCAATTCATCTGTAGCCAAACCAATAAAAACTTCTTTTCCTGTCTGACAAGCCTTCTTCAACAACAATTTATGACCCTCATGCAGTATATCAAATGTTCCTCCTAAGCAAACCTTCATTGATATGTAGCTTATTTACATTTAAGAAATTTATGAAAAAAGAAGGTTTGTTGAACAAATAGAAGAAATGGCTATTATTGGTCACTATTGCCTAGAAGAGAACTTACTATGATAATACCCTATTTCATTTAATTTTCGACAGACCCGAAAAAAGAAAAAAGAAATTACAAATTTCTGCAATTCATTTCTTAAAGCAAAAATTTAAAAAAATCCACGCATATTCATATTGACCCGGCGTAGCTCAGACTGGTAGAGCGGCGGACTGTAGTTGCTTTCCTTGGGCTATAACCCACCGCCGCAGATATCCGCGTGTCCCCGGTTCAAATCCGGGCGCCGGGACTCTTTTTTGAATATGACAATTCCTATTACTATACCAGCAAATCCTACTATAAAGAAAAGAGGTAAGGCAAAGTAGGCTGATAAACCAATGAATGGAATGAAGATTGCAATATGGACTACATGAGTCCAATGCCCCATTAATCCAGTTGTATCAAGGAGGATTCTGGCATAGCAAAAAGAATCGGAGTTATAAGAATAAAATAAAAAAAGTAACCCCATGCCAATTCCCATTACTTTGCACATTCCATTTATATAAATATTGCTTTCACCAAATTTTTTCTGTAAAATTTCTTCATTTGTTATGCTCTCTTTTTGAATTTTTTTCTAATTCATTTATTATAAATTGTTTGGCTTATCTTCTTTTCCCGCTTTTACACTAAATGCTGGAAAAATAATTAATAATTAGAAAATAACGAAAAACATTAGCAAATTTCTTTTGCCATTAAATTATAGTTACAAGTTATATTAGTACCTATGGTCTCAATCTCTTTCTATCCCTAGGGAACAAAATACATTCTCTTATATTTTTTAAATTGAGTAATCGCATCAAAAAGCGCTCTATTCCATATCCAAATCCTCCATGAGGTGGCATACCATATTTGAAAGCCTTTAAGTAATCCTCAAAATTGTTTATATTCATTCCCAATTCATTCATTCTTTTTACAAGCATATCATAATCATGAATTCTTTGTGCTCCAGAAGCAATTTCCATTCCTTTATATTCTAAATCAAAAGCTCTTGCATATTTACCATTTGGCATTGCATAGAATGGCTTTGTTTCTAAAGGAAAATCTTTTATGAAATAAAGTTCATAGTCAACGTGTTTTGCCAGTAAATTTTCTTCATCTGTCCCCAAGTCATCGCCCCACTTAAAATCAATTTCTTTTTGTAATATTTCTACAACCTCATCATATTTAATACGTGGATATGGTAAAGAAGGTGTATCAATTTCAACATTTAATTTTTCCAGTTCCTTGCTATTTTCATCCAGAATTTTTTGGATAGCATAATTTGTCATCTCTTCTGCAATTCTCATTACCTCTTCTTCATCACTTATAAATGCCATTTCTATATCTATAGCTGTTGATTCATTAAGGTGGCGGGAAGTATCATGCTCTTCTGCCCTAAAATACCATGCAATTTCAAATACTCTATCAAAACCTGTTGCCATTAACATTTGCTTGTAAAGCTGGGGAGATTGAACGAGATAAGCATCCTTGCCAAAATAATCTACCTTAAATACTTCAGTCCCTCCCTCCGAAGAAGAAGCTGTTATTTTTGGTGTATGAACCTCTATAAATCCTTTATTTCTTAAAAATTCGGTTGCATATTTTATAAAGGAGTGTCTGATTAAAAAAATCGCCTTAGTTTCTTCTTTTCTTAAATCAATGAATCTATTATCTAATCTTGTATCAAAATCAACATTTACCTTATCTATTACTCCCATTGGAAGAGGTGTTGAAGCAATGGAAAGCACTTCCAATTTTTTAGGCAGTAATTCCCATCCATTCATAACCTTTTCATTTTTCTGGCATATTCCTTCAACAGCTATTACACTCTCTCGTGGAAGAGACACTAATTTTTTGAATAAATCGGGATTTTCTTTCTTAATGGCTGTTATTTGTAATTTTCCTTCTCTGTCCCTCAATATTATAAAAGCAATTCCTCCTAAATTCCTTATATCTTCCACCCATCCAGCTACCTTTATTTCTTTCCCGTGAAATTCTTCATTTATTTCCTTGCTATAATGACTACGAAGCATAGTATGATAGCTTCACTATCTTTTAACTTTTGTGCTCATTATTTTTTATTTGACAATTAAAAATGAAAAGAAAGATACTCCTCCTGATTATGCATCAGTATTTTCTGCTGGGGTAAGAGGATTTGCGAAAAATGAAAAAAGGTTGTTATTGGCTTCTTTGCATGGGATGGAATTTTACTATATAACAACATCCTATTTCATTTATTTTTTATTGGGTAAATTCCTTAGAGATTTTGCAAAGTTTAGTCATGAAATGCTAAGGCAATGATATCATAAATTTGCTCAATTATTTAAATTCTGGAAAAATAAGCGTTGCGCAGCAATGGATGAAACCAAGATAAGGATTGGGGATAAATGGCATTACATCTGGGCAGCTATAGATATAGAAACATGGAGATTTTAGGAATAATGATAATGGAATGGAGAACTTCTATTGATGTAATAAGGTTTGTTAGGGGTTCTTACCTTATTGTGAGGACAAGCCATTGATTAAGATAGACAAGGCTCCATGGTATATAGCATGAAACATTTGGAGAAAGAAATGCGATAGAGGATTCTGGAAATGTTTTTCTTCCAATGCCTCAAAGGAAAAAGACTTACTGCATTTGCAACTATTTACCATCTGGAGGTAAGAATTTCTTGCAGTTCCTGCTCGCTCTTTAACAAATTTTTTAAATGCATTGGAGTTAATTTTTCATGCCAAAAGAATTTGTGCTTCCAGAATTTTCATTGAAACATGAGGAAAAGAAAAAGCTTGAAGAGGAATATTTTGGAGGATATGAGGAATATTTAAAAGAGAAAAGCTGGGAGAAAAGAAGCAAAGAAAGTATTGAAGAAATAGAAAAAGCTATTGATGAAGGATTGGAAAGGAAGGTTAAGGAAAAAGTAGCGAAAGAGGAAAAGGAGAAAATAAAGAAGGAGATTATCTATTCCAGTAAAAAAGGATTTATTGTTAAAGTGAGTTATAAGGAAGGAGAGGAGGAAAAGATTTCATATTATTTGGTTACAAAAATTGAAGATATTGAAGAGGCATTGGACAGGATATCAACATATAAGCCAATAATTGAAGAAGGAGAAGAAAAACTACTGTTTTAGAACAATAAAGCACTTCTTTCTGCCATTTCTATATGCTCATATGCATTTCCTATAATAAATTCGCCATGTCCTGGATAGAGATTATTTACTTCTAATTTTTTTAGTCTCTTAATTGATTCAATAAGTTTTATTCTATCTCCTCCAACAAAATCAGTTCTTCCTATCCCACCATATGAAAATATTGTGTCCCCAGAGAATAAAGATTTGCTTTTTTCTTCATATAAGCATATGCTTGCCTCTGAGTGTCCTGGGGTGTGTAAAACCTCCAGCTTTATATTTCCTAAATCAATTATATCTCCATCTTCCAATTTTATATCAACTTCTGTTTTCGGTTGTACAGCATTAAAAAAAATTGCGCTCCAGTTTAGCCCTTTTTCAAGAACTTCTGCTCCATTTTTATGAATACAGATTTTAGCGCCAGTTGCCATTTTCAAATCTTTTGCCCCTCCGCAATGGTCAAAATGCTCATGAGTTAAAATAATATACTCTATTTCTTCCAAGCTTACCTCTTTCTTTAATTCTTCAATTAATTGTTCTGAATAAAAGCCTGTACCTGTATCTATTAAGGCTTTTTTATTGGCAAGAATTAAATAAACATTTGATTCATAGCCTATTCCAAGAAATCTTTTAATCATTGATAGTAAAGTTTTTCGTATTATTTATATTCCACTATTTATGAAAGAAAAAAAGATAGAGAAACTAAGGGACAAAATTGAGGACTTAAATGAAATGAGAGCAATGATAAAGGAAGATTTGGAAGATTTGGAGAAAAGAAAGGAAGAAATGCCAGAAAAGAAGTATATGAAATTGAAGCAAAAATATGAAAAGAAGCTTGAAAAGATAAGGGATAAAATAAAGGAGCTTGAAGAAAAATTACGACAATTGAAAGGTTAAATTTTCAATTTTTTTATTGCATTTTCATAATCATCACTTTTAAAGATATATGAACCAGCTACTAATAAATCAACGCCAGCTTTTTTCAATTCTACTGCATTTTCATCATTTACTCCTCCATCTACAGCAAGCAAAATATCTTTTCCTTTTATCATTTCCTTGGCTTTTTTCACTTTTCCAATCATTGAATCAATAAACCTCTGTCCTCCGTATCCTGGCTCAACTGTCATAATCAAAAGCAAATCAATTTTATCCAAAATATTCTCTACACTACAAAGAGGAGTGGCTGGATTTAAAGCAACACCAACTTTACAATGCTTCTTTATTTCATCAACAAGCCTATATAATGTCTTTGTAGCTTCAACATGCACAGTTATATAGTCTGCGCCTGCCTCCACAAAGCTTAAGAAATGTTTTTCTGGCTTCTCAATCATCAAATGCACATCAAAAGGAAGATGCGTTATCTTTCTTATACTTTTTACAACACATGCCCCTATAGTTATATTCGGAACAAAATTTCCATCCATAACATCTATGTGTATTAAATCTGCTCCTGCTTTTTCCACACTTTTAATTTCTTCACCAAGCTTTGAAAAATCAGCAGAAAGGATGGAAGGTGCAACAAGCATGTTAAGAAAGGATAAAGGAATATAAAAAATTATTTGCAACTTACCATTTCTAAGGAAAAATCTTTGCTTTTAACAGAATGGGTAAGCCATCCCAAAGAAATTATATCAGCAAATGTATAGTTAGTGATGTTTTCTGGTGTTATTCCTCCTGATACCTCTATCTTAATTTCTGGATTTATTTCTTTTATTTTACTTACCGCCAATTTTCCTTTTGCTGGAGGCATATTATCGAGCATTATTATGTCAGCCCCTTCTTCAGCAGCAATTACTGCATCTTCGATGCTCTCCACCTCTACTTCCACTTTTCTTCCAAGTTTCTTTGCTTTTCTTATCGCTTCCCTTAGCGGAATGCATACTAAATGGTTGTCCTTAATTAAAACACCATCATATAAACCCATTCTATGAGGATAACCTCCCCCTATTTTCACTGCCTTCTTTTCATATTTTCTGAAGCCAGGCGTAGTTTTTCTTGTAGCAGCAATCCATATATTTGGATTTTTCTTCCTGCAAATTTTTGTTAATTCATGGGTTAGAGTAGCTATTCCTGACATTCTTCCAAGAAAATTTAAAGCGAGTCTTTCTCCAGCCAATATGCTTTTTGCTTTTCCTTCAATTTCCATTATTTTTTCTCCAGCTTTTACTTCATCTCCATCTTTTTTCAGCAAATTTACTTTGCATCCAAGTCTTTCAAAAACTTCTTTAGCTTCTTCAATACCTGCAAGCAAGCAATTATCATTAGCTTTTATATATGCTACTCCTTCCTCCTCTTTTAGCAAAGCATTTGATGTTATGTCTCCTTCTTCTCCCAAATCTTCTTTTAGGAATAAATCTATGTCATCCATCGCCCCATTAACAATGCTTAATATTTATATTTAAGCTTCTTTCTGGTAATTCTACCAGTAATGAAAAGAATGAAACTATCTCCAATATTGAAGCAATGAACATTATTATTCCTCCAAGTCCAAAAGCAATAACGAGTACTGCCCCAATTAAATAAAGCAAGCCAGTTGTGCTAAATAAGCCAACTTTTGTGTGTTTGGCTATTGCATCAAAGCTTTTCTTAAGATATAGAGTTGCAACTATAAGTAAAATCCAGCATAGAATAATTGATGCAACCAAAACTACTGCGCCTCCTATCATAGTTTTCATCATTTGGCGTGGCTCATGAGTAGTTAAAAAGCTATTCCGATTGTTGCTCCTATTATTGCGAAAATAATTGCAATCCCAATAATTGTCTCGTCTCTTGTAATCTCTGATATTTTTTACTGATCCAACCCCCAATTAATGACAAATGCTCCACTAATTAATTGCAATATTACAGCTACTCCGCATAAGTCTTTGATAAGTCTTTGCCTCCTGCAAACCCATTTTTTTCACTTTGCAAATGCTTCTTTAATTTCTGGTTTAAAGAGGTACCACAATATTATGATTGATATAATTGTTCCTATTGGAAAACTTAGTAATCCAATAATAGCAAATACTATTGCAACTGTCCTTGCCCAAGGTTGTAGATTCCACAAGCCATATGCTACGACAAAATCAATTAAACCCACGATTACATATATTGCTCCTACTGCAGTTAGAATAGTGCCTCCCAATGCATTTCCAAACATGCTCCCGCCTGAAAGCATCATTGCTCCCCCTGCCAATGCAAAGAGTCCTCCTAATATATACAATATAGCCAATATGGTTATTCCACCGGGTCTTTCCCCTCCCATTAAATCACCGAAAGAATATTTTTAAGGAGTATATAAAGGATTCTAAATTTTTGGGATTGATGAACAAATATGAGAAATGGTGCTATCATTATTGGATGATGGAAACCTTATTATGCTACCCTTTCATAATTTTTTTAAACTAAGTTTTAAAAGCATTATGAAAGAAATGGTCATATATCATCTCATGAAAGAGAACTTGCTATAGTGCATTTATTTCGGGTTTGTTGAACAAATAGAAGAAATGGCTATTATTGGTCACTATTGCCTAGAAGAGAACTTACTATGACAATACCCTATTTCATCTAATTTTCGACAGACCCATTTATTTCATTAATTTTTGTGAAGCTCTTCCCTTCTTGAGTCTATTTCTTTCATTTTATCCATGACATTCTAAATTTTTAGGAGCATTAATGAAAGAAGTGTTATCATTGGTTTATTATGTAGAAAATCAATTCGTTTATTAGGGCTTTAAGATTCATCAATAAATGAAAAAGTAGTTTGTCTATGAAGAGAATTTACATCTTTTTTTGCAAATTAGGTTATACTTTCTAACTCGTTATTTCAACAACCATTTTTCATTAATAATTTTCCAATAGCTTTCACAATGCTATAATTACCAGAGCTAAACTCAGGATTATCATTATTGCCCATATTGCTAAATTCCAGGCAAATATTTTTCTCCCATCTAAAGGACCAATAGGAATTAAATTGAAGAAAGCCAAAAATGCATTTATCAAAGCAATAGCTATTGCAACATTTGCAACAATTCCTGCTGAAATTTTTGAAATTAAAAGGAAGAGAATGGCTATGATGATATTTGCAGATGGACCTGCCATAGATATTTTCCCGCTTTCTTCTCTGCTTGGCATTCCATATATTAAAACTGCTCCCGGAGCAGCAAAAAGAAAGCCAGCAAAGCTTAAAAGCAATGCAAATAACAATCCTTGAGGATACATTCTATATTCTGACCAATATCCATATCTTATTCCCATATATTTATGGGCTATTTCATGGCATGCAAAAGCTGTTATAACAGCAAGAAAAGAAATGGGCAAATACAGATAAAAATAAGCATAATAAGGGGCAACCCTCATTATTGAAAAAGCAATTGATAAAACAATAATGGAAATGAGCAATTCTTTTATTTCTTGCTTGCTAAATCTTAACTTTGGCTTAGGATAATATGCATAGCTATAGCCATCATCAAATGGAATGTCATGAAATGAAAGATAAACTTTTCTTTCCATATGAAGGAAAATCACTCTCCTTTATGAATTTTTTCATATGCAATTAAGCAATTTTCAAGCATACTTGCAATGGTAACAGGACCAACTCCTCCCGGCACAGGCGTAGCAAACTTTGCTTTTTCTAATGCTTTTTTATCTACATCTCCAAACACTTTATTGCCTTCTTTTTTTATTCCTGCATCTATAAGAATTGCATCTTCTTTAACCATATCTTCTTTAATTAGTCCTTTAACACCTGTCGCTGTTATAACAATGTCTGCTTTTTTTATATAACTTGCCAAATTTTTTGTATATTCATGACAAATTGCTACACTTGCATTTCTTTTTAAAAGCATTACCGCCAAAGGTTTTCCTATTATATTGCTATGATTAACTATAACAACATCCTTTCCTTGTAAATCAACATTAATATGATCCAAAATTTTCAATATAGCTTTTGGGGTGCATGGAACAATTTCTTCTTTTCCAAGCAACGTTTTTCCTATATTACATGGATGCATACCCTCAATATCTTTTCTCACATCTATTTTTTCAACAAGTTCAACATGATCAAATTCTTTTGGCAAAGGAAGTTGTATATTTATGCCAATTATTTCCTCATTTTCATTTAGCTTTTCTATTTCTTTTTCTAACTCTTTTTGCTCTATTCCTTCAAATCCTAAAATTTCATGTTCATAACCTACTCTTTTACATGCTTTGTCTTTTAACCTAGCAAAAAGCCATGATTCCTCATTTCCATCTACAACAATAGTAATAATCTTTATTTCTTTTCCTTCAGCTTCCTTTTTTATCTTTTCTTCTATTTCTTGTGCGATTTTTCTTCCATCAATAAGCATAATAAAGTTATCTATCGCAAATAAAAACAATTTTGGTGTAACTTTCATTTAACCTTAACCTTAACCAAAAAAATTAAAAGATGAAAAGCAATAATTGCGTATGAAAAAATTATCTGTTGCTCTTGTATTTATTCTTTTAATAGCCATTATATCAGTAGCTTTAGAGAGTAAACCAATTGCAAATTTTACTTATGAAATTGATGGATATGTTGCTCATTTCAATGCTACTTCATCTTATGATGAAGATGGTTTCATAATCAACTATACATGGAATTTTGGCGATGGAAAAGTTGGTTATGGGGTAGTGGTAGATCATAGCTATACCGAAGAAGGCTTTTACAATGTTAGTTTAACTGTATTGGATAATTCTGGACTAAATAATTCAACTTGGCAAATAATATGCATAGATGTTTCACCACCATATACTGTTTTTAAAACAATTCCATCTATTCCAAATGGAGAAAATGAATGGTTTGTAAGCAATGTGGATGTTACACTTATAGCACACGATAACCTTTCTGGTGTAAAAGAGACATATTATAAAATAAACAATGAAAATTGGATAAAATTTAGTGGTAATTTTACGATTAATGAGGGTGTTCATGAAATAAATTATTATTCAAAAGATAATGCTGGAAATGAAGAAAATATAAAAAGCAGAGAAATAAAAATAGATACTACACCACCATATACTCTCTGCTTTTTGTCAGCAAATGCTACAAATGGATGGTATAACGAAGAATTGAATGTATCTTTAGAATCCTATGATAATCTATCTGGCGTTGACAAAACTTATTACAGGATAGATGGGGATAATTATAAAATATACAATAAATCGTTTGTTATAAGCGAGGGGAAGCATGTTTTAGAATATTTTGCCATTGATATTGCTGGAAATGCCTGTCCATTACAAAGAAAGGAAATAAATATAGATATGTCTTCCCCAACAATCTCATTAGCTACTCCATATCATGGTATCTATCTATTCGGTAGGAAAATATATACATCTGCACAAACTATTGTAATAGGAGGCATAACAATAGAAGCATATGGATTTGATAATTTGTCTGGTGTAAAAGAAATGAAACTTTATATAGATGGAGAATATAAAACAAACTCTTCCAAGTCAACAATTGAATATGAATGGGATGAGTTTGCAATTGGATATCATGAAATCAAAGTTATTGTGTATGATAGAGCAGGAAATTACAAAGAGATGAAAGAAGATGTTTTCATAATAAATCTGAAATGGAGCTAAAGGAATTTGTCAAAAAGTATGGTAAAAAATATAGTGAAATTTTAGGAATAAATGTAAAGAAGGAACCATTTAAATGGTTTCTAGCTTCTCTACTTTTTGGCGCCCCAATAAGAGAAAGCATCGCAATGAAAACTTACAAGGTATTTGAAAAATATGGATATGTAGAGCCTAAAAGAATAATAGATGCAGGATGGGATGAAATAGTGAGATGCTTAGATGAAGGAGGCTATGTAAGATATGATTTTAAAACTGCAGATAAGATATTAGAAGCTTGTAGAAATATATTGCAACAAGGAGGAATAGAAAATATACTCAAAAAGGAAAATTTAGAGGTAGAGTTAGAGAATCTGGCAAAAGGAATTGGAGACACTACTGTCCAAATTTTCTTAAGAGAGCTTGGTCCTCCCCACAAGCCATCAAGATATGCAATAATAGCTGCAAAAAATCATAAGTTTTGGGATGGAAAATTGAAAGATATTAAGGGCATAGATAGTATTGAGTTAGAAATAGCTTTAATGAAACTTGGTAGGGATTATTGCAGGAAAAATAAATGCAAAGAATGTCCCTATCCTTGTGCTAAATCTTAATAAGCTTATATTCCATATTGCCTACTCCCAGTATTTTCGCTTTTTCAAGCTGTAGTTTCCCATCTATTTTATGCTCTTCATAAAATATATCTTTTTTAGCCTCTTTTAAAACTAAATCATAAGATGCCTTATCTATTGCAACAGCATCCTTGCTCGCCAAAATTCCTATATCATTTATTATCGGTCTGCCTGCAAATGAACAGCAATCACATCTTGGAGTTATATCCATCAAGAAATTAATGAAAAATACCTTTTCTTTAAATATTTCCATTATTGCTTTAGCTGCTATTGCTAATCTTTCATGAAATTTTTTTACTGAGTCTTCACTAAGGTAAAAGCAATGGTTTTCACAAAGCACTAAACAAGCTCCGCATCCTCTACACTTTTCATAATCTATTTTTATTTTTCCATTTTCCTCATATATTGCCTCAGCTGGACAAAATTTTGTGCATTTTAAGCAGAGTATACATTTGGATGAATCGTGCAAAGGCTTCGTCACCTCATGCTGCCAAAGCTTTCCATTTTTGCTACAGCAACCCATAGCCAAATTTTTTATAGCTCCTCCAAATCCAGCCATTCCGTGCCCTTTAAAATGACTAAGCACAACCAAATAATCTGCTTCAAAAATTGCTTTTGCAATTGCTATTTTACTTCCATTAACACTAATAATTTCCTCATCGTTTCCAAATAAGCCATCCGCTATTATAATTGGGCAGTTCATAGAAGCCAAATTAAAGCCATTTACTGAAGCTGTTTCCAAATAATCAATTGCATTTCCTCTTTTCCCTCCATATAAAGTTGTTGTATCTGTAATAAATGGTTTCCCTCCTTTCTTCTTAATAGCATCAACAACCTTCCTAACAAACACAGGGCGCACATAGCCAACATTGCCAAACTCCCCCATATGAAGTTTTACTGCAACAATCTCATTCTTATTTATGTTAGCTTTTTCCATAAACTTCTCTATAGCTAAAAACAAAGCATCTTTTGCAAATGGTGTATCTGCTGATTTAAAATAAACTTCAACCATATTTTTTGAATACCATCTCATTTATTTTATTTGCTAATTAGATAAATGGTGTGATGACATGTTAAAGCCCGTCTCCATATAAGCATGAAGGAGGCGGTAAAATGTTGTATGCAGGTATGGATGTGCATATATGGACTAAAGAATGTAAAAGTAGCTATAGAAGCATCTACAAACTATAGCTACATTGTAGATGCTTTAGCAAAAGAAGGCTATGAAATTTTAGTGGCACATCCATTAAGAACAAGAGCTATAGCTGATGCAAAAATTGCATATAAAACCGGCGGGCTTTACACAGGCGTAGAATTTGAAAATTTAAAAATGAGAAATACCTGAGGCATAATCAGGAGGGGATGAAAATGCTTCAATTAAAGATTGGTTAAAAGAAAAAATATTTTTGCTGGGATAAGAGGGTTTGCAAAAAATAAAAAAGGTTGTTATTGGCTTCTTTGCATGAGATGGAATTTACTATATAACAATATCTTATTTCATTTATTTTTCACTGGGATAAGAAAAAGATAGAAATTAAACTAATTGCCACCTTTTATATTATGCAGGAATTTCTTTGAGAAAAACAAGTAAATTCCTTAGAGATTTTGAGAAGTCATGGAGCTATAAGAAAAAGATCCTGGAAACGCTTTCTTCCAATACCCTAAAGGCTTATTAGATCTTGGCAGCTTCCTGCCATAATGATAGTATCGTCTCTTTGAAGTTATCTATCATTATTGCAAAAGAATTTCTAAGACAAATCTCATTTCATTAATTTTCTAAACTCAATGTCTTAAAATTTAAAAACAGAAAGGTTTTAATTTTATCATTAGAGGTGATGAAAATGGATAGTAATTTTTCTTTATGCAATGCAATTCAACAGTTGTGTCAACTTATACCACATGGTGTCGTTGCTATTAAAGATGATAAAATAATATGGTTAAATAATGAAGCAAAAAATTTATTTGGAAACGCTTTGAACAAAAATTGGATAGATTTTATTTCTCCAGAACATAGAGAGAAAATTGCGGGACTTTTTGAGATTGCTAAAAAGAAGGAGGCAAATTTTATTAGGCTCAATGCCAACATTCTAAATAGCGAGAAAAACAATTTATCAATCTTTTTAATTTACATAGCTGGTTTGCATTTTCTAATTTTTGAATTAGGAGAAAATACTGTGCAGGGTATAATGCATAGCTTAAAGGAAAAAATAAAAATGCTTAGCTGTCTATATGAAATAGAGAAGGTTTCAAGAGAGAAAGAAAATTTAGATGATATTTTGTTCGCAATTGCCAACATTGTGCCAAATATTTTACAACATTCTGAATTAGCTTGTTGCAAAATTGTTTTGGATGGGAGAGAATATTTTTCTAAAAATTATCAATCAATGTGTGTTTCTTTATCTACAGATATACAAATAAATGGAAATAAAAGAGGGGAAATTAAAGTTGGTTATGTTTTTGAGGTACCAGAAAGTTTTTTTGAAGAAGAAAAACAAACTTTGCAACATATAGCTATGAGAATTGCAGATATTATCGAAAGAATGGAAAGTAGGGAAGAAGTATGGAGAAGTAAAGCGTATTTCCAAGCATTAGTGGAAGAAAGTATAGATATAATGATGGTTATTGATGAAAATACAATTGTAGAATATATTTCTCCATCTATTGAAAAAATTTTGGGGTATAAGCCGGAGGAGGTTGTAGGGAGAAGCGTATTAGAATTTGTTTATCCCGATGACCTAGAAATTGCCTTAAAAATTTTTGAGGAAGTTTTAAATAATCCAGAAAAGGCGCTTTCAACAAGTTTTAGGGTTTTATGTAAAAATGGCGAGTACATCCATGCCAATGTAAAAGGTAGAAATTTGTTAAAAAATCCAATAGTAAATGGTATAGTTGTTAATTTCTATAATATAACAGAGTTAATTGAAAAGGAAAGAGCATTGAAGGAAAAAGAAGAAATGTTAAGAGCTTTATTTAATGCTACCCATGATTTAATTTTGTTAATAAAAACAGATGGCACTATCCTCGAATATAATGAAGCAATGGAAAAAGCATTGGGAATAAAAAGGGAAGAAGCTATAGGAAAAAGTATTTACGATTACAAATATCTTTTAGACAAAAAGACTTTCGAAAGAAGGATTGGTTATCTAAAGAATGTTGTTGAAACAAAAAAACCTGTTCATTTTATAGATAGTAGAAGGGGAAGATGGTTTGACAATACATATTATCCCATATTGAATGAGAAAGGAGAGGTTGTGCAAATTGCTGCATTTGCAAAGGATATAACGGATTTAAAAGAAATGGAAGAAAGATTGAAACAAGTTATAGAAAACGCAAATGAATGGGTGTGGGAGGTTGATGAAAATGGGCTGTACACATTTTCTAGCCCATCTGTAGAAAAAATTTTAGGATATAAGCCCGAGGAGATTGTAGGGAAAAAGCATTTTTATGATTTATTCCATCCCGAAGATAGAGAAAAATTAAAGGAGGAGGCATTTAAAATTTTCAAAGAGAGAAAACCATTTAGAAGCTTTCTTAACAGAAATTTACATAAAAATGGAGGGGAAAGATGGCTTCTTACAAGTGGTGTGCCAATTTTAGATGAAAATGGAAATTTAAAAGGGTATAGAGGATTAGATTTGGATATTACAGAAAAGAAAAAAGCTCAAGAGGAGTTAAAGAAGTTAAATAAATTTTTGGAAAGCATTATTGAAAATGCAAATGTTTGGATAGATGTTTTGGATGAGAAAGGAAATGTAATTATATGGAATAAGGCAGCAGAAGAAATAAGTGGTTATAAAGCAGAGGAAGTAATAGGACATAAAAAGATATGGGAATGGCTTTATCCAGATGATAATTATAGAAAAAAGATTTTTGCCAAAGCAATGAAAATAATAAGAGGAGAGGAAGTGAAGGCATTTGAAACAACCATTACAACAAAAAGCGGAGAAAAAAAATTATATCATGGTATTCAAGAAATCTTGTAGATGATGGAAAAATAATTGGATCTGTTGCTTTAGGCATAGATATAACGGAAAAAAGAAAAGCTGAAAAAATGGCACAAACTCTTATAAATGCTACACATGATTTAATGCTTCTTGCCAAAACAGATGGAACCATTCTGGATTTAAATAATGCAATGGCTAAAGCTTTAGGCAAGGAAAAGGAAAAAATAATAGGCACAAATATAAAAGAATATCTGCCACCAGATATATATGAATATAGAACCAAAAAAGTAAGAGAAGTAGAAAAAACAAAAAAACCTGTTCATTTTATAGATAGTAGAAGGGGAAGATGGTTTGACCATCATTTTTATCCAATTTTCGATGAAAATGGAAAAGTTACTCAAATAGCTATTTTTTCAAGAGACATAACAAAACAAAGAGAAGCAGAAAAAGAATCAAGGAAATTTAAAACTATAGCAGATAATGCAAACTATGGTGTTCTTATATTCGAATTAAATGGAAGAATATCATATGTAAATGAATACTTTTCGAAAGTTCATGGATATGAAAAAGGAGAACTTATTGGAAAAAATATTAAAGAAATTTCTTGCAATGGCAACTTATTGCTTCACATCAAAGAAAAAATTATTGAAAACGGAAAAATAGATGCTATTGAAATTTACCAAAAAAGAAAGGATGGAAAAATTTTCCCAATGCTCGTAACTGGAGTATTAATTCGTGAGGATGATTCTTCTTATATCGCTGTAACAGCCATTGACATTTCAGAGAAAAAAGAAATGGAAGAAAGATTGGTTGAACAAAAGAAACTGGCTTCTCTTGGAAGACTTGCTGCTGTTGTGGCTCATGAACTAAATACACCTTTAGCTAACATATTAGTTACTACTGAATATTTGGCGGAAAGGATTAAGAAATATAGAAATGAGTTAGAAGTGATTAAAAAAGAGGTTAAAAATGCAACAAGCATAATAAGAGATATTCTCGGTTTCTCTAGAATGAAAATCAAGGAGAAAAAGATAGTGAACTTGAGAGAGATTATTGAAGAGGCTATTGAAAAAGTCAAAATGATAAGAATAACAGATGATGTAATTATAGATAACAGGGTTAATGATTTAGAGATAAAAGGAGATAGAGAGAGATTGCTTGAATGCTTTGTAAATATAATAAAAAATGCTGTAATGGCAAAAGATGAAAATAAAGATAATCATTTTGTTATTATAGATGCAATGGAAAATAAAGATGAAGCCGAGATAATCATAAAAGATAATGGAATTGGAATGGATGAAGATGTTCAGAAGAGTGCTTTAAAACCATTCTTTACAACCCGCCCCTTAGGAGAAGGAACTGGACTCGGTCTTTTCATTGCAAATTGGATTGCAGAAGAACATGGAGGTGGAATTAAAATCAAAAGTAAAAAAGGAGAAGGAACTGAAGTAAAGGTGAGGTTGAAGAAATGAAAATTTTAATTGTTGACGACAATAAAACATTCCTTTCTCAGATGAAAAAATATCTTACATTAAAAAATTTTGATGTAGATGTTGCATATAGAGGAAAAGATGCATTAAAAATGCTTACTAAAGGATATGATGCTGTTCTTGTTGATTTAAAAATTCCAGATATATCTGGCATAGAAATTATGAAGGAAGCAAGAAGAAAGGGAATAAAAACAAATTTCATTGTAATAACTGGTTATGGAGAGGTGGAGAGTGCTGTGGAGGCGATGAAATTGGGGGCAATAGACTATATTCAGAAACCATTTGATATGGATAAACTATTGCAAATTTTGGATAAAATAAAAAGCGAGAAAAAAGTTCATCCCTTTATTGATTTCCTAAAGAGTCATATTAATTCAAACACCTTACTCATTTCTGAATGCCCAGAGAAGGTGAAAAATGAGTATGATTTGGATGTTAAAAAAATTTTACAGTTAAATGAAAAAAGCGCAGGAGAAATTTTGTCTCTTGTAAGTGAGTCTGTCAAAAAGAACGGGCTTATCATACATACAGGAATAAAATTGTTAGATAAAAAGGGCGTATTAAAAAATTATTTGATGAAACTTCAAAAATTGGCAGATGAGAAAAACATCAAGATAGTTTTTATATGCCAAGATATGGAGGAAAAGAGATTATTAGATGTTATTTATGGAGGGGAAATAAAAAATGTTGAAAAAATGATGGAAACTTGTAAAAGCCCCATAAGGCGAAAAATTTTACATTCTATTATGGCTTACGGCGCTTTAAGATATAGCGAGATAATGAAATTATTAAACATAAAATATTCCTCAAAAATTGCATTCCACCTCAAAAAATTATATGAAATGAAATTGGTTGAAAGAGTAAATGGAAAATATAAATTGACCCCAGAAGGAGAATATATAACAAAGATTTTTGACTTGCTCGTTATGGAAAAAGGCAAAATATCATATTTTGTTTTGTAAATTATAATTGACTAAAAGTAGCAAACCGTCATCATTTAGTGATGCATTATATACGAATCAAATAAAAGTGGTAAGAGAATAAATTTTTATGCAAAAAAGGGAGGCAATTACGCAAATTAAAATTTGTAGGAATTGCGAAAATTGGATAAAGGATCCATTACCTTATAATGACATCTATTTTGGCAAATGTAAAATAGATGGCAAAATAAAATATGAATTCCACAAATGTGATTTCAAGTAATGGGCTCGGCCGGATTCGAACCGGCGACCTTCGCCTCGTGAAGGCGACGTCATAACCACTAGACCACGAGCCCTGTAATGATAATGATGAGGAATTTTTATCTTTAACGATAAGATATTGACAAATGATTGCTGAATCGGTAAATAATAGCACTTAACCATTTTTTCATCCTAAATGGTTCATAAAATTCCAGATTCGAAAAATTAAAATGAAAGGATTGTTGTTATGGCGCATCTTTTCCATGGAAGAGCACATTTCTTCATTTATTTAACGATTCTGTAAAACCGATATCGCGAATAAATCAGAATGAAACTTCTAATATCAAAATTCTATTACTTACTGATTTCCTGTGCTTTTATGGAGAAGAATATAAATTTCACAAAATTTTCGCGGTCTCAATAAAAACAAAAAATTTAATTTTAATTCAAAAATTTTCATTATGAAAAGGTTGTTTGCAATTTGCATAGCTTTATTGCTTATCCCTTTTATTAATCCAAAAGTTAATGGAATAGGAATAAGATATAAGCATGAAATTTTTTCAAGAGTAGATATAACAAAAGATGTTGTGTATGGGCAGAATTATGACAGCTATGGCAATCTCGTTGAGCTAAAAATGGATATTTATGAACCGCACGGAGATAAAGCAAGCAAGAGAGCCTTGATAATTTTCATTCATGGCGGTGGATTTACAGGAGGAGATAAAGCAACAAAGCAATGGGTATTTCTTTGCACAACATTTGCAAAGCGAGGTTATGTAACTGCCTCCATTAACTATAGGCTTCAAAAGCCAGGAGATGTAACAAAGCATGCAATAACTCAGGCAATGCATGATGCTAAGGCGGCTGTGCGCTATTTTAGAAGATATGCTGAGCAATGGCGCATTGACACTAGCAGAATAGCTTTGGTAGGTGGCTCCGCTGGAGCTATAACAGCTTTGCATGCTACTTATTTAACAGAGCCAGAATATGAGGGAAATAGTGGAAATGAGGGCTATTCTTCAAATGTTTCAGCATGCATTGATTTATGGGGCGGATTGTATGACAATGTAACCAAAATAGATGGCGGCGAAGCGCCAGTATGCATTATTCACGGCACAGAAGATGAAGGAGTTCCTTATAGTGAGGCATTGAATATAAGTAAGAGATGTGAAGAAGTAGGAGTTTATTGTGAACTACATCCTTTAGAAGGAGAGGGACACGCCCCTTGGCATCTTATAAATGAATTTCTTCCATGGATGGTAGATTTCCTTTATAACAAAATGATAAAAAGCTTAGATGTTGAAGATGAACAAAAGCAAACAGGAAATGTAATTCCATTCATTGATTTTCCTCTTTTGCTTAATGCACTTATCTTTGCAATTCTCATTAAAATAATATGCTCATTGAAGGAAATTTAGTTGATGTTAAGAAAGAAAGCATTTATCCTGCAAAAATAGAAATAGAGGGAAATAAAATAAAGGGTATAAAAGAATTGAAAAAGAATTTTTCTCATTATATTTTACCAGGATTTATTGATGCCCATATTCATGTAGAGAGTTCTTTGCTCTGTCCATCTAGATTTGCTGAAATAGCTTCAATTCATGGAACAACAGCTGTTATTACTGATGCTCACGAAATTGCAAATGTTGCTGGCATTGAAGGAATAAAATATATGATGGAAGACGCGTCCATAATAAAATTTTTCTTTGCATTGCCTTCGTGTGTGCCTTCTTCACCTTTTGATGAATCAGCAGAAATGGGTATAAAAGAAATAGAAGAGTTAATAAAGATGCCAAATGTTGTTGCTTTAGGGGAAGTGATGGATTATTTTGGCGTTTTAGAGGGAAAGAAAGATTTAATAGAAAAGATAAAGATTGCTAAAAAATATGGAAAACCAATAGATGGGCATGCCCCTATGCTTAGGGGAAAAGAGCTGGAAAAATATGTTTCCTATGGCATTTCTACCTGTCATGAATCTGTTAGTTATGAAGAAGCAAAAGAAAAGCAAACATTAGGAATGAAAATAATGATAAGGGAGGGAAGCTCGGCAAAAAATATGAGGGATTTACTTGGTTTAGATTATAATGAATGTTTCTTAGTTACAGATGATTTATTGGTAAATGATTTAATAAAGGGGCATATGGATATGCTCATTAGAAAAGCAATAGAATATGGAATAGACGAAATTAAAGCAATAGAAATGGTTACAATAAATCCTGCAAAGCATTACAAGCTTAACATGGGAGTTATTGAAGAAGGCAAGGAGGCAGACATTGTAATAGTTGATAATTTGAAGAAAATAAATGTTAAAGAAGTTTACATAAATGGTGAGCTGATAGTAAGAAATAAAAGATGTTTAAAGGAAGCCAAGCCAAAAAAGTTGAAAAGTTATATAAAAATAAGGAAAATGGAAGCCAAAGATTTTTTTATTCCTCATAAAAAAGAAAAAGTTAAGGTGAATGTAATTGAACCGATTCCAAACCAACTTATAACTAAAAAAGGAGAAGCATTGCTGGAAGTTAAAAATGGGAATGTAATCGCTACCAATGAAATTTCGAAAGTAGCTGTTGTGAATAGAAGAAATAGTAAAATTGGCTTAGGATTTGTAAGGTTGAGCATGGATAGAGGAGCTATAGCAAGTAGTATAAGCCATGATAGCCATCATATTATTGTTTTAGGCAGGGAGGAGGAAAAAATGGCTGTAGCAGTTAATGAAATAAAAGATGGAGGAATTGTAGCTGTTGATGAAAAAATTGTTAAACTCGATTTACCTATTGCAGGATTAATGAGTAATGAAAAAGCAGATAAAGTTGCAAGTAAATTTGAAAGAGTAGTAGAATATGCTATGCAATTAGGTTGCAAACAAAACCCATTCAAAATTCTATCTTTTTTAACTTTATTAGTTATTCCAGAAATAAGGATAAGTTGCAATGGCTTATTTGATGTAGAAAAACAAAAGTTTATAGAAGTAATAGAAGAGTGAAAAATTCATTTTCTTCTTATTCTTCCAATAAGCAATAAATCTGTTTTGAAAATGTAAGAGGCAATTGCAATGCATATTAGAGCGAAAAATAAAGAATAAGCTATTCCTGCCAGCACAATGCCATATTCTTTCATTAAAAGGAAAGATGTTGCCATCATTGGGTGAGAAA
Organism: Thermoplasmatota archaeon; assembly: GCA_029258955.1. Taxonomy (GTDB): domain Archaea; phylum Thermoplasmatota; class E2; order UBA202; family JdFR-43; genus JAPDJP01. The sequence continues at coordinate 25,308 of JAPDJT010000006.1, read as the reverse complement.
ATGGTATGGCGAAAATTATTGCTTTTAATGCTAAAGGCAAAGAAGCATACCCTTTGAACATTATTATAAACATTGGAATTATTGCTAAAGCGGAGATGGGCAATGTTAAAGTTTGAGCTGATTTGTAATTTTTGGCAAAGCTTCCTATTACAATACACATTGACAAGCCAGCCAACAATGCAGAAAATAAGGATAAAGCTATAATGAAATAGTCTATAATGCCAAGCTTAAAACCATAAGAAGCTAAATCAATTTTTTCTGTAGAAAAGGATTGCATGTAATAGGAAAAGCCAGCTAAATATATAATGGCTATAATAAAGCCAACTATGGCGGCGCCAATTATCTTGCCAGCTATTATGCTTCGCCTTTTTATTGGTAATGTTAGCAATGTTTCCAATGTCTTATTTTCTTTTTCCATCCCCATTGAAGTAATTACCATTCCTCCTGAAGTTAAAATAATAATCATGACAATAATTGGTATAGTTGTTGACTGCGCGGAAAAGAATTGGAAGAGTAAAGATGGTGGCACATTTATTTCTTTTTCCTTAAAAATTGTTTTTTCTTCTAAAGCAAAAGGATTGGAAGCAAAAGAAGCATTTATTCCTTCTTTATTCAAAACATAATTTATAACTTCTTCTTTAGCTTCATCAATCACATTTCTTAAATTTCCTAATGAAACGGCATTGCTAATGCCTAATTCCTTTACAATCCAGCAAATTTCTATTTTTGCCATAGAAAAATTTTCTATATTGGAGGAAAAATTTGCGGGAATTTTAATTAAAGCGATGCCTCCTTTTTCTTTAACTTCCTTTATACTTTCATTTTTTGTAATTATCTCGCAATTTTCCTTTATAGCTTCAACAAATATTTTGGCTATACTGCCATTATCATAGCAAGCTAAGCCAATTTTAGGCATAGCTTGAGCTTTCTCTTTTGCCTCTCCAAAGAAATTTCCCATGCTTGTAAATATAATAAACATTAAAACGACGGGCAAAATTGTAGCTGGAGTAAGCAATTCCTTTACTTCTTTTTTAATAATGTTGATTAGACTCATTTTACCACCTTTACAAAAACTTCCTCAATGTTTTTTGCATCATATTTTTTCTTTAAGTTGGAAGGAGTATCTATTTCAATTATTTTCCCTTCATTTATTAAAGCAATTCTATCGCATATATATTCTACTTCCAGCATGTTATGAGAGGAGATTAAAAAAGTAGTTCCTTTCTTTGCAAACTCTTTAATTATATTTCTGATTTCGTGAGCATTTATTACGTCTAAGCCAGCAGTTGGCTCATCTAAAATGGCAAGCTTGGGCTTCGTCATTAAAGCTCTTGCTAATAACAATCTTCTTATCATTCCCTTGCTGTAATTTTCTATTTTATCATTTATTCTCCTTCCCAATTTTGAAATTTTAATTCCTTCTTCCACCATATCTTTACCATCAAAAAATTTTGCAATGAAGGTAAGATACTGATAGCCTGTCATATTTTTATAGGCGCCAGCTTCTTCTGGCAAATAACTTATGATTTTTCTTATTTCATCGTCATTCTTTTCCAATTCATATCCAAAAATTTTTACTTTTCCATCATCTTTTTTGATTAAAGTTGCAAGAATGCGTAAAATAGTTGTTTTTCCAGCTCCATTTGGGCCGATTAACCCAAAAATTTCATTTTCTTCTACGCTAAATGAAACGCCTTTTACTGCCTCAACTTTTCCATATCTTTTAACTAAATTTTTTACCTCAACAGCTGGCATTTTATGGAATATACAAGGAAATATTTTAGGTTTTGTGATGATTTATGGTTCAACAATAATTTTTTCTTTTAGTTCGAAATGTTTTACAGCAGTTTCATACAAAGAAAAAATTTCGTCGGTTGAGCGGAAAAAGACCCGTTCTCTAATTTCATGATATGGATCCGTTTCTATCCGTCTTTTAAATTGTTTTCTCTTGTTTTCTGGACCCACTATATAAAAGAACATTTTAAAGTCTCGAAGTTGATATGCTCTATATAAAGCTTTAGTAATATCTGTAGTTAATTCGATATCAAAAGTAAGCTTTGGCATATTTACCATTGCTCGTTTTTTAAACCATATAACATCGATTGTTTTGGCAATATTCAATAGTGGAGGTGCCGTAAAATGTGGAAATTTCTCTATTGTAGCTAATGTTTTGAGAGGTTTACCATTGAACACCCCGGAAGGATCAGCAGTATAAGTAAGATACCCATATATATTTCCTAACTCTAGCAACATCCCTTCTAAACAGGCATGCATATTAGTTTCTTCAATGGTTCCAAATATTTCCTCCCTAGATTTTCCTTTTTGTATATTTTCGAAAAAATTTTCTTCCAATTGCACATCTGGCAGTGCGTATATCCCGAGCCCAACTCTTTTCAATTTTCCTGATACTCTGGACATTCTACGTAAATATGCTCTAATAATGTGTTTAGCATCTAAATGAGGTGGAATTTCCCTAATTTGAGGGACTATTTGATATAATTCTTTGAGAGTTGCTATACCTCCACATTCTTCAACTGCCTTTATGATCGCTTCCTCCCAAGAAATGTTTTTAGATCTCATACAGTCACCCTATAATATAATCCTTCCAATCTCCCTCAACTATCTCGGAAATTATCTTTCTTTTCTCTCTATCACTTGCATATTTTAGCTTAAAGAACCAGTCATCATTCAAAACAAAGCAATTAGGGCAAACCCAATACTTACTATATACTAATCCAGTTTGGCGATAATCCTTTACTTGTGCATCATTTAGATGGCATATTTCGCATTTAATTCCCATTCGAATATTTTATAATCCTAGACTTTTAAAAATTTTTACATAGAGTTTCAATTTGACTAAAAATTTAAAGAAAAAGGGGCTAAATCCTTTACTTCCTCCCCAATTTTTCTTTTGCTATCTCGCGTAGCTTGAATTTTTGTATTTTACCGCTCGCTGTCATTGGCCATTCATTTGTAAAGAAGATGTACTTTGGCACTTTATATCTAGCTATATTTTGTTTACAGAATTCTTTTATTTCTTCTTCTGTTGCTTCTTCTCCTTCCTTTAGCTGTATAAAAGCCACCACCTCCTCACCATACTCTGGATGTGGCACACCTACAACTTGCACTTCCTTTATTTTTGGATGTTTATAAAGGAACTCTTCTATCTCACGAGGATAAACATTTTCTCCTCCTCTTATAATCATGTCATCTACTCTGCCCAAGATATACACGTAGCCATCTTCATCCATCTTAGCCAAATCTTTTGTATGAAGCCATCCATTTTCTATTGTTTTTGCCGTAGCTTCTGGCATTTTATAATATCCTTTCATTATGTTATAGCCTTTAGCAATTAACTCTCCAGGAGTGTTAGGAGGCAATTCATTTAATGTGCCTGGCTCGACAATTTTAACTTCTATGTGTGGCATTGGCTTTCCAACTGTCTCAACTCTCTTTTCCAATGGGTCATCTCTTTTTGTCATTGTTATTACTGGAGAAGCTTCAGTCAGTCCATATGCTATTGTCATTTCCTTTGCATGCATATCCTCCATTACGCGCTTCATCACTTCAACAGGGCATGGGGCGCCAGCCATTATTCCTGTTCTTAGCGAAGATAAATCATACTTATCAAAATCTGGGTGGTTGAGCTCCCTTACAAACATTGTTGGCACTCCTTGCAAAACTGTACATCTTTCCTTATGAACAGCTTGCAAAACTTTTCCAGCATCAAAAATTTCTATCGGAACCATTGTCGCGCCATAAATAACGCAGTTGAGTGTTGATAAAACGCATCCGAAGCAATGGAAAAATGGCACTGGAATGCACATTCTATCTTTATGACTTAGCCCTAAATATTGTCCTACCCAGTAAGCATTGTTAACGATATTGAAATGAGTAAGCATTACTCCTTTTGGAAATCCTGTTGTGCCAGAAGTATACTGCATATTTACAACATCATGGCAATCCAATGAATTTTGAATTTTATATAGCTCTTCATCACTTACTTCTTTCCCTAAATCAATTATATCTTGAAAATTTAGCATTCCTGGATACCTATCTTTTCCAATAAATATTGCTTTTCTGAATTCTGGAAAATTCTTTGGCTTCTCTTCCTTCTTTAACTCAGGCATTACTTTATACAAAGTTTCAACATAATTTACATCTTTGAAACCTTCAACTAAAAACAAATATTTTGTATCTGATTGCTTCAGCAAATATTCCAATTCAGCTGATTTATAATAAGTATTTACTGTTACCAAAACCGCTCCTACCTTAGCTGTTGCAAACTGCAATATAACCCATTCTGGCACATTATATGCCCACACCGCCACATGGTCTCCTTTTTTGACTCCAAGCTTTATAAGCCCTTTAGCTACTCTATCTACAATCTCTCTAAATTCCTTATATGTATAGCGTGGTCCATCTAAATAAACTAAAGCATCATTATCTGGATATTTTTCAGCGGTTTCATCCAAAACTTGCCCTAATGTTTTCTCAATCATGGAAAATGAATGTATTCAGCATTGATAAAATTTAGGCTTGTTGAATTGTTTCGGCAACAGAAGAACTTAATTGAAGAAACTGGATAATAGAAAAGTTGCGTTGGCTATAATTCAAAAAGATGTGCCATAATAAAATTCATTTGTTTACCAACTTTACATAAAAAAATTAATGAAAGAAGATGCTGCATGGTAAATTCCTTTCTATGCAGTAAGGGCACCATTTCTTTCATTAATTTTGGCGTACCCCTTTAAATATGTAAATTTAAATACAACCTATGCATAAAGTAGCACCATTTGGTATGGCTATGCTTTTCATATTAAGCCAACTGGTTGGCATGATTGTTGCAGAGCCTTTTAAGGAAGCGGGTTTTTCTGCTTTCCCCGAGCCAGATAATCCAATGAACATTGTTCAAATTTTTGTAGTTCTGATTGTATTTACTATGCTCATCTTACTCATTGCCAAATATAAGGAAAAATTGGTTAAATATGTAATTTTGATTGCTTTTTTCCTTGCTTCCATTTCCATTTTCCAAGCATTTTTTTATTTTGTAAATGAAACTTTGGCTTCTTTGCTTGCCTTAATTACAGCCATTGTAATGCTTATTTTGCTAATTATACATCCAGAATGGTACGTTATAGACACTTTTGGTATATTTTTGGCAGGAGGAATTTCTGCAATATTTGCCATTTCTTTAGCAACAAAATATATAATTCTCCTCCTTGTGGCTCTTGCAGTATACGATTTTATTTCTGTTTACAAAACAAAACATATGGTTGAGCTTGCTAAAACTATAACTTCTGATAATTTGCCTCTTTTAATGATTTTTCCGAAGAAAACAGATTTTTCATATATGAAAAGTGAATTTGGAAAAGAAAGGGATGCTATTTACATGGGGCTTGGAGACATAATTATTCCGGGAATCTTAATAATTGCAAGTTATATGGAAAAAGGAATAGCAGGATTCATTGCTACGTTAATAGGGGCATTAGTGGGATATTCAATTTTAATGTTCCAGATATCAAAAGGCCCTCAGCCAGGCCTCCCATATTTAAATGCAGGTGTAATTGCAGGATATATCATTATTCATTTCCTGTAACCGCATTTTTTACAAACTATTTTACCATTAAACTCCAAGTTCCCTCCGCATTTTGGACACTTTATCTGTTGCAATAGATAAGAAATCCATGCTTCTCTTATTTCCTCATGCTCTTCATTTTTTATTCTTTCCAGAATTTCTCTTTGCTTTTCTGTGCTAATCATTTTTTCCAATGCTTCCAAATCAATTTTCTCTTTTCTCTTTTCCTCAGCCTTAACTCCTTTTTTCATAATAACTGCGAGAAAAACACCAGCAACAAATCCTCCAAGATGAGCTGAATGAGCAATTGCATCTGTGGAATATGGTGTAAAAGCAAAAATTGTCTCTATGCTGGCATAAAATATTGCTACATACAAAACAGGCAATCTAAGAAAAATTATGAACGGCATAAAAAGAGGAACAACAACTTTTTTAAATGGCTCCATAAAGGCAAATGCGCCAAGCAGTCCAAAAATTGCTCCAGATGCTCCAACAGCATATCCTTTTTCAACTAATGCAAAGGCTATAGATGCAAAAAAGCCTGAGATGAAATATATTACTGCAAATTTTTTGCTACCAATTTCATATTCAAAAGGTAACCCTATGAAAACTAAGCCGATCATATTCAAAATTATATGTAAGAAATTGAGATGCAAAAACATTGCTGTAAATATGGTATAAATTTTATAACTTCCTAAATAGGATGAGTTGAATGCAAGCTCTTCCAAGGCAGGTGGATAAAATGTTGTTATGAGAAAAATAATAAAGTTTGCTAAAAGAAGAGCATAACAGAGATATATTTTTCTTATCCCTGCTAAAATAAGGAAAAAGAGAATGATAGCTATAATAGCATAACTTGCAATGCTCATTTTATTCTCCTCCTTAGAATTATAAGCAGGAAGGCAATAAGAGTATAAATTATTTCTATTCCTCCTTCTTTCTTCTCTACCTTATAATTCCAGTCATACCAGAATATATCTTCAAAATAGCTTGCAATGTTTTTATCTTCTACCACAATTCCTATTTCTCTATTTCTCCTAACTGAATTTTCTCCCCAGTTTATGGAAGAAATGAGAACTTTTTCTCCATCTATAATTAATCCTTTGTTGTGTATGGTGTATTGGCTATGCAATTTAACTTTTATTCCATTTTCTTCTAAAAACTCTTTTGTTCCCTTATTTATTACTGAACTCCATCCATATTCATATTTGTTCAATATAACATAAACTTTGATGCCACTTTTATTTCTATTTAATACCTCTCTTATAAATGGATTTAGTCCACCTTCCCATTCAAGTTGTATATATGCCTGCTCAACTAAAATCTCTTCTTTTGCCTCTTTTATTAAATTGATTATCTCTTCTTCAGCATTATCTGGAGCCAGAATTATTGAAAAATTAAAGGTTGTGTTTATTTTCAAAGCATCAAATTTTGGCTTATAATTCCCTTTTGGAACATAATAGCTTATTGAAAAATCTTCTGGTGGTTTACCATGTGTAAAGCTTGTTTCATTATATTCTACACAATCTCTATAATTCCAGTCATAATAGAAAACTTTCTTTAAAAACTCGCTTCCATTTTCACTTTTTACAACAATTCCCCATTCCCTATTTCCATATGTATTATCCTTTGGTATTCCGCTTTTCGCCCAATTTGCTGAATGAATTATGAACCCATTATCTAAAACAACATATTTTGCATGATCATATTTATATCTTTTATAAATTCCATTCTCTTCATCATTGAGCATGTATCTTATTTCTGCTTTTTTGCTAAGCATGTATGCAATATATCTTTCCTCCATCGGTATCCCGCCATATACATTTCCATCGAGAAGAATTCTAATTTCTGCATTACTTTTATTTAAAATTTCTGCCAAGAAAGGATTTGTAAAAAGATATAGATTTATTAGCAAAAAAGAAGCATTTTTTATTTCATTTGCAACAATATCGTAAGAGCAATCTGGTGAGCAAAATGCAATTGCAAATGTTGCTTCTCCATAAAATGGAGGGAAATCTGATTGTCCAATAACATATGTTCTGTTATATTCCCAATCCTTGCTTGTATTTGTATCAATTGCATCTTTTCTTTTTAAAACAATTCCTTCAGCAACATTATGGACAGATTCTCCACTCCATCCTTCATTAAAATAGGCATTGCCATACACAACTACATCTATAGTATGGTTGTATTTATTTTTCAAACAAACAACACCACCTTCATTTGATAAAATAAAACTTCCCACCCTTTTCATATCTGGCAAGGAAGAGCAGTTATAATACTCATAATCTGCATCAAATCCTGTATCTTCTTTAAATGAGGTTCCATCTTGAGTAATATATATTTTTTCGCCTGGCTTAAGAATATATTTTGGAAAAATAATTTTGTTTTGTTTATCAATTCTTTTCCAAGGCTGAGTAGTTATGTAATAGCCCTCTAAGTTTACCTCTTTATCACCAGCATTTAAAATTGCAATATACTCGTTATTTCGGTGTGGATAGCAATGATAATATACTTCTGAAATCAATAAATTTGCTTTTTTACATGGCCGGACAGTTACATTGCAATAAGCTATGCTATTTGATTCGTTATCATCCTTTACACAAACAATTATTCTATGCTTTCCTACTTTATTCTTTGTATCCCAAATTATGGATGGCAACCGATAATAATTAATTGAATCATAGTGCACTCTTCCTATTAAATGGGAAGAATCAATTTCATCATAATAAAATGAGACTGCAAATGATTCATTTCCTTCTATTCTTTCCACTCTTGCTTTTATCTCAACTAACTCTCCGTCATATACTGTTTCTTTGTCTATCTTTACCCATTCAATAGCTACATCAAAACTTTCTGCAACAGGAAGGAATAGAATGAATGAGATTATAAATAATGCAACTCGCACAATCAAAATATCATTCTATATAATGAATTTATTGTTTTAGAGAAAAATCAGGGTTTGTTGAACAAATAGAAGAAATGGCTATCATTGGTCACTATTGCAAGAGAACTTACTATGACAATACCCAATTTCATTTAGTTTTCGACAGACCCGAAAAAATCTTAAATAAAATAAAAGATAGGGTTGCATTGACTATTATTGGTATGAAATTATACAACCATCTTTCATCCTGCTATGCCATTATTGCACGAGTGAATTTATACAACTTTCAATTCATTTTAATTTTAACAATCTGTTTTGAAATTAAACGATAATCTCTTATTTTCATTTTTTCTTTAAATTTGTGGAACTGAATAAGAATGAATTTATACTCTGGGAAAGGAGTGCAAATGTAAAAATTAAATTTATAAAACAGGCTGGAAGACTTTATATAACCAATAAAAGAATTATTTTCAGCCCATATATAGGTAAAAACTTTGATATTTATCTAAAGGATATAGAGAATGTTGAAATAGTAGGAAGGTTATTCAAAAGATTAAAAATTACTGCAAGAGGTAAAGAATATGCTTTTCTAACAAAAGGTGCAAAAAATTTGCTATTGCTTATAAAAAACTTAATGAAAAGAGTAAATAATGAAAAATAGTTGTTGGTACTCCTCAGAAATTGTTAAAAAATAAAATGAAATAGGTGTTTGTCATGATGATATTTTTCATTAGCCATGCTACTTCTACCGTACTTCAATTTTCAAAAATTCCGGTATGTTGAATATATGAATTGGTTGCCATTGGCTATTATCACATGAGAGGAAGCCATAACAACATTCCATTTCATTTTATTATAGCAACAACCCTATTTCATTAACTATGCTCAAAAAGAGCAAATGATTTATAGATTACTAGCACTACATGCTATATGAATGTAATTGAGACTAAGGAACTAACAAAAGTATATGGAGACTTGGTTGCAGTAGATAACATATCATTTGAAGTAAGAAAAGGAGAGATTTTTGCTTTACTTGGCCCTAATGGAGCTGGAAAAACAACAACTGTAGAAATGCTCGAGATGATTAGAAAGCCAACATCTGGAGAAATTTATTTATTTGGAGATAAACCAAATGAAAAGATTAAGGAAAGGATTGGTGTTCTTCCTCAAGAATTTCAATCTTTTGAAAGATTAACAGTAAGAGAAACTCTTCTTTATTTCTCTTCGTTATATAAAAATAGCGTAGATGTAGATGAGCTTATTGAATTAATTGATTTAAATGAAAAAAGGGATGAACTGTACAAAAATTTGTCATCTGGATTGAAACAAAGAGTAGGTGTAGCCATTGCATTAGTTAATGACCCAGATTTAGTTTTTCTTGATGAACCAACAACTGGATTAGACCCTTCTGCAAGAAGGAATTTATGGGAGGTTATAAAAAATTTGAAGAGGCAGGGAAAAACCATTTTTTTAACTACTCATTACATGGAGGAAGCTGAATATCTTGCAGATAGAGTTGCAATTATGAACAAAGGAAAAATAATTGATATAGGAGAGCCAAACGAACTTATTGAAAAACATGGAGGAAAGCCAAAAGTAAAGATATGGGGAATTAATGAACTTGAAGGATATGAGTATAAGAAAATGAAGGGGGGCATAGAAATAGTAATAGAAAATGAAAAAGAGATATCCTCTATAATATCTTCGCTTGATGCAAAAAAAATAAAATTTGAAAGAATAGAAATAGAAAGAGCGAATCTTGAAGATGTATTTATAAAACTAACTGGAAGGAGGTTAGCAGATGAGAGCAATAATTAAAGATTTCGAATTAAGCATTAAAAATTGGTATAGAAATAAGGCAGCTGTATTCTGGACTGTTGCATTTCCAGTATTGCTTATATTAATTTTTGGTGCAATTTTCTCTGGAGGAGAGCAAAAAATATTGTTGGGCATTCAAGATTTAGATAATTCATTTGCTTCAAAAGCTTTTATAGAGAACATATCAAAAATAGAGATTGTTGATGTTAAAATAATAAAGGCTGATGAGGATATAAAGGAATTTGTAAAAGAACATGGTGCTGCATTGCAAATTCCAAAAGGTTTTCAAGATGCATTGATAAATAAAGAAGAAATAAATCTCACTTTATATTTAGATCCTTCAAAAGAAACAACTAATTCTGCTGTAAGAACATTTGTTGCAAATGTCCTAAATGAACTTAATATAAGGTTAAACAATGGAAGAAATTATATAAGATGTAAGGAAGAAAGCGTGGTAAGTAAAGAATACGAATATATTGATTTTTTCATTCCAGGAGTAATTGGCATGACAATAATGACCTCCGCCATCTATGGAAGCGTTGAAATTAATTTAAAATATAGGAAAAGGGGTATTCTAAAGAAATTATTAACTACTCCTCTGAAAAGAAGCTATTGGATTTTTGCAAAAATGCTTTATTTCCTTTTCCTAGCTTTCTTATCAACTTTCATAATAGTTGGGGTAGGGAAACTTGTTTTTGATACGAAAATTACCCTAAATTTATTTTCATTGCTCACAATCATTTCTGCTTCATTTGCCTTTACAGGCATAGGAATGTTGATTGCCAGATTTGTAAATGAGGAGGAAAGCGCTGATTCTGCAGCTAGCGCCATTATATTTCCAATGATGTTTTTAGCTGGAACTTTCTTCCCTTTAGAGATGATGCCCTCTTATCTCCAAATTTTTGCCAAAATACTGCCATTATACTATGTAAATGAAGGATTAAGGAATGCTATGATTTTTAGAGATTTCCATAAAAGTTTGCTAAACTTAGCTATAATTTCCATATTCGCAATCATTGTCTTCATTATGGGCACAATCATCACAAAATGGGAAGAAGACTAAGCCCTCAATGCTGATGGCTCCTCTCCCCCATGCCAGCTAAGGCGGGGGCGCACTTTTATTACATGTGTTGTCTCGGAGGTGTCATCTATAATTAATGCAACACCTTTCTCAGTTCCTACTCTTTTTATTGCCTCTTCTATACTTTCAAGCATATAAGTCGGACGGATTTTTGATAAAGCATCTATGTCTTCTTGAGCTGTTAGACGATGACAGATTATGATATCGCTATGCGACAAAACTTCTTCGTCTAATGAACTTGGTCTCTGAGTAGCTAAAATTAAAGATACGCCAGGTTGTCTTCCCTGGCGCATCCATTGTTTTATTAAAATATCCTTAGACAAACAGCTTTCTATAGGCAGAAAAACATGGGCTTCATCTATTGCAAGCCATGTCTGAGGGATTTCTTCTTTTAACTTTTTCTTTTCAATCATCGCCTCTTCATATTTTCTTCTTTCTCTTATTCTTGCTTCAAAAATTTTTCTTGCTATTATTGCAACAACAACAATCTTTAATTCTTCTGGATAACTGCTTAAATCTAGAATGGTTGCTTTTCCAGCTTTAACAATTTCATTTATTGGCAATCCATTTTTATCAAAAATTTCCCATGATTTTGCCATAAGAAGAAAATTTTCTGCAATTACTTTTGCTTCATCTTTTATTCTTTTATCATTTTTTATAAAATCAAGTATATCATCTATTGAAAAATCCTTGTTTAACTCACTAATTGCTCTTCCTATAATGGCAGAGATATAATCTGTTGGCTTTAAATTAAAAAGCTGTGCCCAGTGCAATGGACTTAGCTCATCTGTTTTTATAAGCAATTCCCTTGCCTCTATTCCTTTTTTTCTATATTCTTCAACGTTGGCAGGGGAAGAAAGTATTCTTAAATCAAATTTTTTTGGCATTAATTTCCATCTTTCCAGCAAATCTTTTTCCTTTTCATTCGGATAAAATAATGTCCAAAAGATTCCCAAAGTATCAATAACTACAATACCTATATTTTTTCTTATTTCTTCTTCCAGCGATAACATTTCTTCAATGAATACTCCCATTGTATATGACTTTCCATATCCTCTTTTCCCACAAATTAAAATTACATGTGGCTTCAATGCATCAACAAAAACATCTGCTCCTAATGAAGCATCTAAAGCATAATATCTCCCAATATTTATAGCCCCTCCTTCCCCCTTTTCTCTTCTCCCCAAAACATATGATTTGCCAGATATACCCATCGAAAGATATATAGCTTGAAAATTAATTAACTTTTGGATGTGCAATTATTCTGCGGGGAAGGAGGGGGGCAGGAGGGTTATTTTTATTGATTGTGAAAATTGCAAAAATTCTTCCTCGCTTATTGATGAGAATTGCAGACAAGGTATATTAAAAATATTGGCAAAAGAGCATGCAGAAAGAGTTGTTTTAAATCATCCTTTTGTTAAGGTATTTGAAGGAAAAGCATTGAAGTTTTTAAAAAATTTGGCAAGTTTTGCTGATGAACTCAGCAATCTAAACATTAAATATAATGATGGATGTGAGGAGTGTGAGACAAAGAAAAAATTCGATGAAATAAAAGATATTGCATTTAATGACCCAATCAAAGCATATAAAAAGCTCAAGAAATTTTTAGGAAAAAGAAAGAAGCCTGTTATTCTTGAAGGAAAATGTGGCGAATGTGTTAAATTGTTGTATGAAAATTTAAAGGAAATAATTTGGAGAAATAGTTTAGAAAGAAAAATAGATGATAGCAAAGATAGCAGCTTTTATTATATGTATGAATTGCAACCATATGTTAGACCTATCTTTTTTGACACTTATATACATTTAACTCCTCCTCCCGATGCTATTTTCATTAAAAAATATGAAGTTAAAAGAAAAGGAGGTAGAGCTTTACAAGTAGCTTTATATTCATTGGCGAGTAGACCAGAAAAAATGTATTTCGTAATTCCTCCAGAATATAATCTGCCTTCTGAAGAGCTGAAAATTTTGCAAAAAGTTAAGGAAAATTTGGCAAAACATCGTCCCAAAGACACTTCTTTTATGGAGCCAGAGAATGCAAGAGATTATTTTATGAAATTTGCCAAAGATAAAATAAGAGAAATTGCTGAAGAAGAAGGTATTCACATTGATATGGAAAAATTGGATAGCTTAGCAGATATTTTTGCAAAATATACAGCGGGACTTGGTTTGCTGGAGGATTTGCTTTTAGATAAAAATATACAAGATATTTACATAAATGCTCCGGTTGCCAACAATCCTTTGCATATTGTATGGCAGGGAGAAGAATATACAACCAATATTTACTTCTCTGAAAAAGATGTTGAAGCTTTATCAACAAGATTTAGAAGCTTAAGTGGGCGTCCTTTTTCTGAAGCTTCTCCAATCTTAGATATGGGTTTAGAAGAATATTCTTCAAGAATTGCTGCCATTTCTGCTCCTCTCACCCCAAAAGGAGTAGCTTTTGCTATTCGTCGCCATGCTATAACGCCTTGGACTTTACCAAAGCTTGTTTATTATGAAATGCTTAGCCCATTAGCTGCTGGCTTACTAAGCTTCTTTGTAGATGGGCAGGCTACAATATTAATTGCTGGAAGCAGAGGAGCGGGAAAAACTTCATTACTTTCCTCTTTAATTTTAGAAATTCCCCAGAGATTTAGAATTTTAACTTTAGAGGATACTCCAGAAATTCCTGTTGATGATTTGCAAGCATTAGGCTATAAAATTCAGTCATTAATCACTCAACCAATTACAGCTGGAGAAGGAAGCGGTATAGAGCCAGCAACAGCTTTAAGAACAGCACTAAGGCTCGGAGAATCTGTTTTAATACTTGGAGAGGTAAGAGGGGAAGAAACAAAAGTTCTTTTTGAAGCAATGCGTGTTGGCGCAGCAGGCAATGTTGTTCTTGGCACTATCCATGGAGCAACAACAAGAGATGTTTTTGAAAGAATCGTTTATGATATTGGTGTTCCAGCTACTTCATTTAAAGCAACAGATATTGTTGTAATCGCTGCTCCTATAAGGATAGGAGGAGGAATGGAAAAGAAGAGGAGAGTTGTTCAAATATCTGAAGTTATAAAAGCTGGCTGGGGAAAAGATGTTGATCCAGATAAAATTTTTGCAGATATTATGACATATAATACTGAAAAGGATGTTTTGGAAGCAACTGATTTGCTCGATATGGGGCAATCTGAAATTATTGGTAAAATAGCTAAAGATTGGGGAATAAGCATAGAGGAAGCTTTAGAAAATATATCTTTGAGAGCTAAAATAAAGGAAGAAATGGTAAAATATGGCAAAGAAAATGAAGCTGTTTTAGAAGCTGAAGCTGTAAGGGATGCAAACAATGCATATTGGATGTTATTGGAAGAAAGTAAAAATGAATATGGTAAGCCAGATTATCAAGAAATATGGGAGAAATGGAAGAAATGGTTTAAGGAATATGTAAAGAGAATATGAATTATGAAAATTTGTGCAGAAAGATTAATAAAAAATTCTCATGGATTACTAATGTAGAAAAGCTAAAAAAGGAAGCAGAGAAAAAAGTTTCTCAAGAATTTCTTGATTCTCTGAATTTTACTGGCTTAGATTTGGAGCCTTGGCAGATTATCCTATTCTCATATGCTAGTGCTTTTATCTCTTTTTTATTTGCTTTATTTTTAGATTTAATTATTCTTGCATTTTATGGATTTGATTTGGGCAAAGCTGGAATAATAACATTTCTTCTTATGTTTATAATAACAATTGGTCTGCCTATCTTTACTTTGCATTTCATTTCCGAATATCCAAAAATTAAGGCAAGACATATGAAAATTCATTCATTAGGGGATATACCAGAGGTTTTAAGTTACATTGTAATGTATCTAAAACTCATTCCAAATCTGGAGAATGCCTTTAGATTTGCTGCTAGGGAATCAAACACTTCCTTAGGAAAGGATTTAAGGAAATTAATGTGGGATTTAGAAATTAGAATTCATAAGAGCATTGAAGATGCAATAACATATTTTGCAAACTTATGGGGAAAATGGAGTGATTATTTAAAGAGAGCTTTTCATTTGGTAAGAAGTTCTGTTCATGAAAGAGACGAAGGGCAAAGGACAATTACTTTAGACAGGGCTTTAGATGTTGTTCTGGATGGAACAAAGGCTACAATGGTAGAATTTGCAAATAAACTTCATCAGCCAACTTTAGTAATTTATTCAATAGGGGTTATGATTCCTTTGGCATTGGTGGCAATGCTTCCTGCTGTTGGGCTTGTTGGCTTCAGCCTTTCTATTTTCCAAGTCCTTATTCTATATGATATTATTTTGCCTATCTTGCTTTTCATTTATATAAGAAAAGTTTTGTTGGAAAGACCAGCTACATTTAATCCTCCTCATGTGCCCTCTAGCCATCCTTATGTGGCTAAAATAAACAGAAAGGCAAATTTTACAATGGCTTTAACAGCTGGTATCCTGCTTTCTTTACCTGGCATAATTTTCATGCTTTTGCCACTTTTTCCTTTAAAAGGAGGTATTATTGATTTCATTTCTAAGCCTGCTGAAGAAGGTGGATTGAATGCCTATTTTCCAGTAACTTTATTCATCCTATGGGGATTTACAGCTTTTGTCTCCATTTACTGCTTATCAACATACTCTGCTTATAAAAAAGTGAGAGATGAAATAAAAGAGATGGAAAAGGAATTCAGCGATTCTTTATATGTTCTAGGAAAGAGAATTATGGAAGGAAAGCCTGCTGAAGAAGCATTTGCATATGCATCTGAAGCTTTGAAAGGCTCAAAAATGGGAGAACTATTTGGAAAAACTTTTTTCAACTTGCAATCAATGAGAATGAATACAAATGATGCTTTGTTTGATAAAAAATTTGGCTCTTTAAAACACGTTTATTCTGATAGAATAAAAGCTATAATGAAGTTGTTTGTTGAAGGAATAAAGAAAAGTTATGTGGCGGCGGGGGTAGCAATAGTTAAAATTGCTGATCATTTGAAGCAGTTGCAGGATGTTGAAAGAAATATAAAAAATGCTTTAGGAACTCTAACTTCAACACTTAAAACAACAGCAACAGTATTTGCCCCAATGATTGCAGGCGTAACTTTAGGAATTGCAAAGCTAATTTATGGAGTAATGTCAAAAATAGACTGGAAAATGATTTCCGAGGAAAATTCGCAATTTTTATTTGGCTCTCCTAAATTTTCAATAGAGAATGTTAAGCCTGAATACTTAGTTTTAGTTGTTGGAATTTACATAATTCTTCTTGTTCTATTGCTCATTAGATTTGCAAATGGAATCGATGAAGGAGATGATAGAATCCAATATTTATATGAACTTGGGAAAGCCCTTCCAACAGCAGTATTTTTATATAGCATTGTCACCATAATGTCAATGTTTTTCTTCCAAGGAATGGCTCCCTAAAATTATAAATATGAGATGTTATAAGAAATGTGAGGATTTACGTTGAAGTATATGGATGTGCAGCAAACAGAGGAGATGCTTCAATAATTGAAGGTGTATTGCTAAAAGAAGGGCATGAGATAGTTGGAAGTATAAAGGATGCTGATGTTCTTATAATTTTAACATGCACAGTTATAGATACTACCCAACAAAGAATGATTCATAGGATAAGGGAGCTTAAAAAGGAAAGAAAGAAATTAATTGTCGCTGGTTGCATGGCTTCTGCTCAGCCAGAAATTGTGAAAGAAATAGGCAAAGATATTCTCCTTTTGCCTCCAAGAGATGTACATAAAGTTGTTGAGCTTTTAAATGGAAAGAAGGTGGAAGCTGAAGAAAAAGCTGGTTTGCCAAGGAAAGCAGATTTACGCCTTAATGTGCCAATATCAGATGGTTGTCTATACAACTGTTCTTATTGCATAACTAAAAAAGCAAGAGGAGACTTAACATCTTATTCCTTGGACAAATTAGTTAATGATATAAGAGAGGCTGTAAGAAACGGTTGTAAGGAAATTCGCCTCACTTCTCAAGACACTGCCTCATATGGATTTGATTCAAAAGATTACAAATTGCCAGATTTAATTAATGAAGTTGCAAGTATTGAGGGCGAGTTTATGATTAGAGTTGGGATGATGCACCCTTTATCGGCGATAAAAATTTTAGATGAATTGATAGAAGCTTACAAAAATGAGAAAGTGTATAAGTTTCTCCATCTTCCTTTGCAATCTGCATCTCCAAAAATATTAAAGGAGATGAGGAGAGGCTATACATATGAAATGTTTAAGGAAATAGTTGATGAATTTAGAAAAAGGTTTGATAATTTGAATTTTGCAACAGATGTAATTGTTGCATTTCCTGGAGAAAGTGAAGAAGATTTTGAAATGACTGTTGAAGCAATAAAAGAATTAAAGCCCGATGTTGTAAATATAACTCGCTTTTCTCCTCGCCCTGGCACGCCAGCATCAAAAATGAAAAAGCTCCCAACTCAAGTTGCAAAAGAAAGGAGCAGAAAGTTAACTTGCGTTGTTAATCGAATCTCATATGAAAATAACTTAAGATATGTTGGAAAAATTTATAAAGCATTGATACTGGAAGAATACAAAGAATGGAAGGTTGGAAAAATAGATAACTATAAATCTGTATTTGTAGATAAAGCTGAATTAGGAAAGTTTATAAAAGTTAAAACAATAAGTGCAACCTCAACACATTTAAATGCTATAAATATGGAGGAAAAATGAAAAAGGAAGGGAGTTTGGTATTACCGGGAGAAATTGTAGCTAAAAGTGAAGAGCTAAAAGCAGGAAAAGGAACATTTGAGGAAAGAGGAGAAATTATAGCAAGCATTGTTGGAATATTTAAAATAGATAAAGAAAATATGGAAGCAATTGTCGAGCCAATTACTGATGTTCCACTCGTTTTAAAAGAGGGAGACACAGCCATATGTGAGGTAAAGCAAATAATGGATGCAATGGTAATAGTTAAAATTATCCACATTGCAGGAAGGAAAAGGCAAATAGCTGGTGAAAAAGATGCTGCAATTCATATTTCAAACATAAGCAATGAATTCATTGAAGACATAAGGAAAAAATTCAGGATAGGAGATATTGTAAGGGCAAAAATAATAAAGGCGGAGCCAGCGATTCAGCTTACTACAAAAAATGCTGGATTAGGTGTAATAAAAGCATTCTGTTCAAATTGTAGAAACCCTCTCATTAAGAAAGGAAGTAACTTGGAATGTCCAATGTGTGGAAATGTTGAGGAAAGAAAGCTTGCAGATGATTATGGAGAAGGAAAGTTAGACAGGGTGATTGAAAATGGAAGTGAAAATAAAGAAAGAAAGTGATAAGGAGTTGGAATTTGAGGTAATAGAAGAAAAAACTATATTGAATCCTTTAAAAGAAAAACTTTTGGAATATGAAGAAGTTGAATTTGTGGAATGGAAAGTAGCGCATCCTCTAATTTCCAATCCTGAATTTTATGTTAGAGTAAGTAAAGGAAATGTTAAAAAAGTTGTTAAGAAAGCTATAGAAGAGCTTAAAAAAGATATAGAAGATTTGCAAAAACAATTAGAATAATGGAAGAAGAAATAGGCATTGAAACCTTTCTAACAAAATCTAAAGGGATAAAGGGGAAAATAAAGAAAGAACCTGAAGATTTTGTTGTGGAGGAAATATCAATTTTTCCTCCTCCTGGAAATGGAAAGTATGTAATAGCAAGAGTAACATCAAGGAACTGGGAAACAAATAGACTAATTGAAAAACTTGCTTCTGAGCTTCATATCCCGTCAAATCACATTGGATATGCAGGAATAAAGGATAAGAGAGCAGTAACTACACAGCTTATGTCATTTCCAGTTAGCATAGAAAAATTAAAAAGCATATCAATTCCAGATGTTAAAATAGAAATTTTATATAAATCTCCAAAGCCAGTATATCCTGGAAGATTAATTGGGAATAGATTCCATATAGTAATAAGAGATTTTGAGGGAAATGAGAAAGATGTAGAAAGAGTAATAAACGAAATAAAAGAATATGGAGGTTTTCCAAATTTTTTTGGTGTGCAAAGATTTGGAATAGCCCGCCCCATAACACACATAGTAGGAAAGTATATTCTAAAAAATAAGCTGAAGGAAGCTGTAATGACTTATGTTGCTTATCCATTGAAAGGAGAAGAAGATGAATGCTATGAGGCAAGAAAATTTCTTCATGAGACAGGGGATTTTAAAAAAGCTTTAGAAATTTATCCCAGGAAATTAAATTTTGAAAGAAGAATAATTGCTTATTTGGCTGAGCATCCTAATGAATGGAAAAATGCTTTATTACAGCTTCCAAAAAACTTGATAAAAATTTTCATTCATGCTTATCAATCATATATATTCAATAAAATTTTATCCAGGAGAATAAAGGAGGAATTGCCGATTAATCAAGCTATTGAGGGAGACATTATTATTCCGTGGGATAAGGAAATGATTGTGCAGGCAGAAAATGGCATATTTGTTAATGAAAAGAATATTGAAAAAATAAATAGACAGATTAAGAAAAACAAATGTTTTCCATCTGGCGCTATAGTTGGCTATGATTTGGTTTTGGCTAAAGGAAAAATGGGAGAAATAGAAAGAAGAATTATGGAAGAAGAAGAAATTGATTGCAATGAATTTAAAATGGAGCATTTACCAAAATTTGCCTCTAAAGGTATGAGAAGAATTATATTTGTTCCTCTCCGCAATTTAAAATGGTGGATTGAAGAAAATAGCTTGCATTTGCAATTTTTCCTTCCAAAAGGTTGTTATGCAACTTCTTTATTGCGAGAAATAATGAAAGCAGATATTTTCAGCTATTAAAATTGGGATATACTATTATCGCAGGGAATAGCAGCATTGCTCACTATTCATTTTTACATCGAATAATTTTTATTATCATGTTATTTTCCGAAGTATGATTATATTTGATAATCATGCTCATTTGAGCGAGAAAGGAAAGCCAGTTGAAGCTGTATTGGATTTTAAAAAATATGGAGGCACTCATATTAATTTCTGCCCTTATACAGATGTTGAAAGTGTAATTAGAAATAAAAGTTATATGAGATGCTATGAGAAGGGAATAAAACTTGCAAAAAAAGTTATGGAAGAAACAGGAGTAAAAATTTATTTGACTCTCGGCCCATATCCAATTGATTATTTAAAATTAAGAGATAAAGTAGGGAGAGAAAAGGCTATTGAATTGATGAAGAAAGGAATGGAAGAGGCTCAAAAGCTTTGTATGGAAGGAAAGGCAATTGCAATCGGAGAGGTAGGAAGACCGCATTTTAAGGTGGATAGGCAAGCTTGGGAAGATAGCAATAAAATTTTGGAATATGGCATGATGCTTGCTAAGGAAGCAGATGTTCCAATAATATTGCATATGGAAAAAGCAACTCAAAAAAATCTCAAGGAAATGGCAGAGATGGCTAAAAAAGTAGGAATGAGGGTTGATAAAGTAATAAAACATTATTCTCCTCCATTAATCCTTGAAGAGGAAAATCATGGAATCTTTCCATCTGTTTTGGCAACAGATGAAAATATCGAGGAAGCTATAAAAAAGGGAAGAAGATTCATGCTTGAAACAGATTTCTTAGATGATTTAAATAGACCAGGAGCTGTACTTGCTTTAAGAACAATTCCAAAGAAGCTAAAGAAATTTTTAAGACAGGGTTTGATAAATGAAGATGATATTGCCATTATTAACAAAGAAAATCCAGAAAAAACATATGGAATAGAACTAGATTAAAGCAATCTCTGGAATAACCAATTCTTTCCCGCAGTTCTTGCAAACATAGTATATTCTACCATTAAATTTATGCTCAAGCATTACACCACCACATTCTGGACATCTCTTCATGCTATCACTTTGCTAACTTTTTGCTATCAATAATTATTTCAGCCTATATAAATTTTTCGCCAATGATTTAAAGAAGCCCATATATTACTTCCAATGAAAAGACCGAGCTTTGATGAATATTTTATGAAAATTGCAAAAATAGTAGCTACTCGCTCCACTTGTCTAAGAAGACAAGTTGGGGCGGTAATTGTAAAGGACAATCATATCCTTTCTACAGGCTACAATGGGGCGCCAAAAGGCTTTAGGCATTGTGAAGAAGTTGGCTGTATAAGGGAAAAGTTAGGTGTTCCGAGAGGCGAGCGTCATGAATTATGCAGAGGATTACATGCAGAGCAAAATGCGATTATACAGGCTGCTGTTTTTGGGGTGTCTATAAAAGGCGCTACTATATATACAACGCATTTTCCATGCAGTGTTTGCATGAAAATGCTCGTAAATGCAGAAATAAAGGAAATTGTCTATTTAAATGACTATCCAGATGATTTGGCGAAGGAAATTTTAAAGGAAAGTAATATAAAGGTGAGAAAATTAGAGGGCTGATGGACTTAAAAGAAAAAGCCTTGCCAATGATTAGAGACATTGTCTTTGCTATAGCAATAGTTGGATTGTTGCTTGCAGTTCTATGGGGATATACAGGACAATTTCCTCATTCTCCGATGGTTGTTGTTACATCTGGCTCCATGATGCATGATAATGCTCCTTTTGGAAGGATAGGAACTATTGATCCAGGAGACTTAGTTTTAGTTAAAAAAATACACGGAAAAGATGATGTGATTACAAGAGGTCCTTCCTACGCTCCTACAACAAAACACAAAACATACGGTGATTACGGAGATGTAATAGTTTATATTCCTGATAGAGATGGAGATGGAATAGCCGATAAGGATGCTACACCAATAATTCATAGAGCCATTTGCTGGGTTCAAGTTAATTCAGATGGAACTTATACTGTTGAAGAATATGACTTGTATAATGTTACTTCCATAACCATAGCAGAACTTGGATTAAGCAATTATAAGCCCCCTCATAGCGGATTTATAACAAAAGGAGACCATAATCCTTCTGCCGATCAAGCAATCAGACAGGGCTCTTTGCCAGCAATATCAACACCTGTTAAGCCAGAATGGATTATAGGAAAAGCAAGAGGAGAAGTACCATGGTTTGGTTTAATAAAATTGGTCTTCTTTGGCGATAAAAATATTCAAGGAGAACCAGGATGGATAAGAATAGGAAAAGCTGTTGCTCCAAAAGATGAATGGATTTGCTTGGGAATATCATTGTTTATTCTAATAGGGATACCAACCATATGGGATGCATACAAATTTTATAAAAAATGGAAATCAGAGAAGCTTAGACTGTAATTTTGGTTTGTACTCACGAAGCTTTGGTAAGCTATCGTCTTTTTCAAGCAATTCCTTTATTTTGTATGGGCAAGACACTTCTATTTCCCTTGTTCTTCCATATCTTCCTTTCGAAATTAAACGAGCATTTATTATGCCCAGCATATCCAGTTCAGATATCAAATCAGCTACTCTTCTTTGTGTAAGCACATTTATACCAGCTAATTTGCATAAATCTTTGTAAATGATATAAAGCTCTCCAGTTGTTAAGTTATCTTGGCGTTCTGTTCCTATTACCGCTGCCATCAAAACAAGTTTTGTCTGTATGGGCAATGTTCTGACAATTTCTGTTACTCTATCCAATTCAATTTTATTCTCTGCCAGCCTAACATGTTTTTCAGTAACCTTTTCTTCCCCAAGTCTATCTGCAATCTCAGCAGAAACTCTTAACAAATCTAAAGCTCTCCTTGCATCTCCATGTTCCTGTGCTGCCAGTGCTGCACATAGAGGAATAACATTCTCCTCCAATACACCTTCCTTAAAAGCAATTTTTGCTCTCTCCCCAAGTATATCGCACAATTCATCTGCTGAATATGGAGGGAAAACTAAATTCTCCTCTCCCAGAGAAGATTTAACTCTTGGGTCAAGAAATTCTGTAAATTTCAAGTCATTTGAAATTCCTATTATTGATGTTCTTGCTTTCTCCAAATCATAATTTAGGCGAGAAAGATTATAAAGAACCTCGTCTCCTTTTAGTTTGTCTACTTCATCAAGAACAATTACAGTTACTCCTTTTGTTTTTTCTATTGCATTTATAAGCTTATTATATACCTCATCTGTGGGCCAGCCTGTAAAAGGCACTCTACTTTCCCATGACTTTATAAAATGATTTGCAATATTCTGCAATACCCTGTATTGAGTATCGACAATCTCACAATTAATGTAAACAAAATTTGTATTTACCTGCAACTCCTTTCCTTTTGCCACCAACTGCTTTCCAATGAATTTTGCCACTGCGGTTTTCCCTGTGCCTGTCTTTCCATAAATAAAAACATTAGATGGTGTCTCTCCCCTCAAAGCAGGTGCAAGAATAGAAGCAAGCTCATTTATTTGCTTCTCCCTATGAGGCAGAGTATCTGGAACATAAGAGGGACGTAATACTTCCTTATTTTTGAAGATGTTGCTAGATGATCTTATACCATCGAATATATCCTTCATTTTTCTCCTCCCCAAAAAGTGAATAATGAATATTTAGCAGTAAATAAAGCTTGTGAGCTACTCGTAATCAATATTCAATGAGCTCGCCTTAAATACCTTTTGGAAATGTTTATAGCGAGCTTTTTCCATTTTTATAAAATTTAAATGGATAGAATGTTGTTATAGCAATTTCCTTCCATGCCATAGTAAATTTCTTCCACGTGATTTTCTTTCATACACAATACCTACAGCATTCCTTTATTTATTCATAACCTCTCTATTCCTATTCCAAAAAATTAAAAATAAAGGGAAAAGGTTAAAGTGGGGAATCAACTGGCTCTGGCTCTGTCCAGTGTGTTGGGCTGTATATTACAAGCATTGGATCTCCATACAACACTGTTAATGAAAGCATTGTCATTGAACACGAGCCATATAAGCTAATTGGATCCATTGTTGTGAAATCTCTGTCAAACTTCCATAAATCAACAGAGACAGCATCTCCTATTGGCATGCCCTCTTCCATTATCCTTGTCTCTATAAACTGATCCCACAAGTCATTGTATCCAAGCAGGCCAGAACCACAGTTTCCATAATATGCTACTGCTCCATGGTCAAGGTAAATGTTTGGACCAAAATGCCATGCTGTTGTACATGAGCTGAAATGCACCCATGTGCTGTGCAAATTACCCCAGAGTTGGTCGCACCACTTGAAGTGCACAATATCATACTGACGAGGTGGCTCTGGATCATACCATGCTCCTCCTGGGCTTCTTGGTGTCTTGCCACGCCAGTATTCATATCCATGCCAGCCGTCGTAGCCAATTCCACCCCATACTGGGTGTTCGCTAACTCCACTTCCTCCTGTTCCATGCCCTACATAATAGTATGCCGACATTCCTTGATTGAATTCATAAAGCAAGTTATCCCATATACAATGGCCACGATATTCTCTTCCGTATCTTGAGAATGATTGTTTGACATATCTTGCATTGTAAGCACTGTGCCTTTCTTTATTGTTCAATGTAATTTGATTTCCATCTGCGAAGTTCATGAGGGTTGATGTTGTATATTCCTTGTGTGGATTCGCAAATATTATTGCTGGATATAATATGCTTCTACCAACATAAGCAGCCATTGCTGCAGGTGTATTGGCTATGAATTGACCAGCTGTTGATTCATTTCCTGTTATAGCCCTTATAAATGGCATTCTTATGTCATCTCTTGGTGCAACTATTCCAACATATTCCTTTCCTTCTCTATCAAGTCCAATACTCTTTATATACTCCTGGAATGGCTGTACAACTTTGCTAAACCATCTCAAATGCTGATCCAAGCCAAGTGGTGGAATCTCTCCTTCCTTAATGTAATCTATTATTGGCTTCGATGCTTTTGCCATATGTCCTGTTGAACGACATCCATGATAGTAATCGCCAAGATATTCATCATATGTTGCAATTGCATCAGCCCAGTGATATGCTTCGCCCATCTCTCCTATTCTCACCACAGGAGCACCATGATATGCTGCCAGATAAGCAGCTGGAGCAAAGTAGCCATCACCAGTTGCAAATGATGTAACTGTAATGTATGTGTAATCCTGGCTTCTCAACT
>JAPDJT010000016.1 GCA_029258955.1 Thermoplasmatota archaeon | reverse complement strand
AGTGGCAATTAGCTTAACCTCTATCTTCTTTTTGTCCCAGCGAAAAATATTTTTCTTTCTAACTAATTCCATTAACTGGTGTAGCATTTCCATCCCCTCCTGATTCTCCATCAGGAGGGGTATTTTTTCATTTTTTAAATTTTCAAATTCTTGACAGTCCCGGCATTATCACATGGGAAGATTTGTCATAACAACAATCCAATTCACTCTAATTTTTTAACCCTATCAAAAGCGAGGTTGTCATAGTAAATTCTCTCTCATGCAATAATAGCTAATGACAACCATTTCTCCTATTCATTCGACAAATCTCAAAAGCAAAAAAACTATATGACAGTGTAAATTACTATTTTCAATGCCATTTAGTAAATCAAAGCTCATGGAATTTCCAAGAGATGTCATAGTCGGACACGGAGTAATAGAGGAAATTGCTGAGCTATGCAATAGAGTAAATCTTGAAGGAATAGGTTTAGTTGTGCATGATGAAACAACAAAAAGAATTGCTGGAGAAAAAGTTATGGATTTATTAAATAAGAATTATGAAATAAAGGAGATAGTTGTTGAAAAAGCAACAATAAATGAGGTTAGGAGAGTACAAAGATTTGCAAAGAAAATAAATGCGGATTTTTTGGTTGCTGTTGGAGGAGGAAGTGTTATTGATATTGCAAAACTTGCTTCTTTTAGATGTAAGGTTCCTTTTATTAGTGTGCCTACTGCTGCCTCCCATGATGGAATAGCTTCTCCGAGGGCGTCGATAAAAGAAAATGGTTATTCTGTTTCCAAAGAAGCTCGCTCTCCTCTTGCTATATTAGCAGATACTGCCATAATTTCAAAAGCTCCTTATAGAATGCTTGCTTCAGGATGTGCAGATGTGATATCCAATTTGACAGCTATTTTGGATTGGCAACTTGCAGCCCGTTTAAAAGGAGAATATTATAGCTCTTTTGCTGCAGCTTTGGCAAAAACTGCTGCTGAATTGCTTATAGAAAATGCAAAATATATAAAGCCCGGCATTGAAGAAGCTGTTTGGATTGCTGTAAAATCGATGATTGTTTCAGGCGTGGCAATGAGTGTTGCAAATTCTTCCCGCCCAGCTAGTGGAGCAGAGCACATGTTTTCTCATGCTTTAGATAGAATAGCTCCTGGGAAAGCAATGCATGGAGAGCAATGTGGTGTTGGCGCAATAATGATGATGTATTTGCATGGCGGGGATTGGGAAAGTATAAGAAATGCTTTAAGAGAAATTGGTGCTCCTACCACAGCTAAAGAATTAGGTGTATCAAAAAGAGATATAATTAAGGCTTTAATGATGGCGCATAAGATGAGACCTGAAAGATATACAATTTTAGGAACAGATGGAATTACAAAGGAGGCAGCTGAAAGGTTGGTTAAAGTTACTGGGGTGGCATAATGAAAAAGAATATTATAACTTTATTGGGAAAAAAGTTGGCTAAGGAAGGGAATGAATTTGTTTATTTGGGTATAACTTCAAAATGTAAAGGTTGTAAATTAAAGGCTGTTTGCTCAAATTTACAAGAAGGAAGGATATATAAGGTAGTAAAGATAAGGGAAAAATCGCATGATTGTCAGTTACATGATGAAGGTGTTGTTGTTGTGGAGGTGAAAAAGCAACCTCATGAAGTTAATGTTAAAAAAGAGGAAGCTGAGGCAACAGCAGTTGAATACCATAAAATAAAATGCAATAATGTTCTATGCCCAGAATATGATGCATGCGTTCCAAAAATAAAGGAAAAGGAATATAAGATTGTTGAAGTATTGGATGATGTAGATTGTCCTCGGAAATTTAATCTCAAAAAAGTATTAATTGATGATATAAAGTGATTAAACTTTTTCCTGCCAGATTTTATCATTCAAGATATGTATAACAATCCAATTTTCCTTAGCTAATTTTTTGGCAATATATCTTCTATGGCATCTAAAAGGCAATTTTTCAGCGCACATTATACATGCTTTCTTTTCCTTAGCAATCTTTTTCAATTCTTCATATGCTCTCCTCCATTCATTACTTTCCATCCATTTTTCATATCCTCCTCTATATCCTCCTAATGCTTCCAGATGGACATAATTGATTCCATTTTCTTCTAAAATCCTAGCAATATTTTCCTTTTTGAAAACATCATATTTTGAAGTTGGAAATCTCCTTACATCAATAATAATCTCCACCCCAAATTTTTTTAGTATGGCAAGGAATTCCTCAATATTTCTATTTGAATGTCCAATTGTGTAAATTTCCATACCAATCATTTATTAATTCTTCCTAAATTATGATTGTGGATTTAGAAAGGAAAAAGGAAAAACTCATTAAAAATTTGATAAGATATGGTTATTTAAAAAGCCCTGAAGTCATTGAAGCCATTAAAAAAGTTCCAAGAGAAATATTTGTCCCAAGTAATATGAAACAGCATGCTTATGATGACACACCTTTGGAAATAGGATATGGACAAACAATTTCAGCTCCTCATATGGTAGCAATTATGCTTGAAGCTTTAAAAATAAAGGAGGATAGCAAAGTTTTAGAAATAGGAACAGGCACCGGCTATCACGCTGCTTTAGCAGCAACAATAGCGAAAAAAGGCACGGTATATACAATAGAGAGAATTAAAGAATTGGCAGAAAAAGCTAAAGAAAATTTCAAAAAACTGGGTATAAAAAATGTTAAAGTTATTGTTGGAGATGGCTCCTTAGGCTTACCAGATTTTGCTCCATACACTCATATATATGCAACATGTTCAGCACCTTCTATACCTGATGAATTAATTCAACAGCTTGCAAAAGGAGGTAGATTATTGATTCCTGTCGGAAGAGTTTATGGTGAGTTGTGGCTTGTAGAAAAAAATGATAAGATAAAGAAGAGGAATTTAGGGGGTTGTGCATTTGTTCCAATGATAGGGAGGAGGGGCTACAATGAGGATTAGGGTATCATTAGCTACTGCCGCCTTATTAGGCTTAAAAAATTGTAATTTAAAAGTAAAGCCTACAACACTTTATTTTTTACTTTCTGGAGAATGTAAGGGAAATTGTTTATATTGTGAACAGAAGAAAGGAAGATTGGCAAGAGTAAAATGGCCGGAATTTGATTTTGAAGATATTTTAGAAAAAATAAAGAATATAGAAACAAAGAGAATCTGTATATTGAGTATTTATAATGAAGGCTCTGCAGAAAGGATTGCAGAAATTGCTAAAAAAATTCCAAACAAAGCAATTTCCACGTGTGTAAATGCAATTGGAAAAAAGGAAATGGAAATGCTAAAAAAAGCTGGTGTGGAAAGAATTGGAATAGGATTAGACTGCTGTAGCAAAAGAGTTTTCAATAAATGGAAGAAGAATGTGCCTTCTTGGGAAGAATATATGAAAGCTTTAAAAGATGCAAAAGAAGTTTTTGGTAAAGTTTCTTGCCATTTAATAGTAGGGCTTGGAGAAAGTGATAAGGAAGTTATAGATTTGATGAAAAAGCTAAAAAAAGATGGGATTAAAATATCTCTTTTTGCTTTTTCAATGGGATTAGAAACAAAAGTAGAGTTGGAAAGATATAGAGCTATTCAAATAGCAAGATATGCAATTGAAGAAGGAATTGGTAAATTTTATTTTGAAGGGGAAAAATTAAAAGAGATTAAAGTTCCAATTATTGAAAAAGATGCTTTTATGACCGCTGGTTGCCCAAATTGCAACAGACCATTTTATAATGAGAGAGTATCCAAAATTTATAACTATCCTTATGAATTATCTGAGGAGGAATTTATAAAAGCAGTTAAGGAGGCGGAAAAATATGCGAGAATATGTATTACTAATTAATAGTGAAGAAAAGCTTTTGCTGGAAAAAGGAAAAGTAATCAACACAAAGTTTGGTGTAATTGATACAAGAAAAATAGAATATGGAGATATTGTTGAAACTAAAAAGGCAAAATTTATTGCTATAAAACCGAATCCAATAGATTTGTTACAGAAATGTAGAAGAGGAGCTCAGGTTGTGTTGCCAAAAGATGCTAGTCAAATTGTTGCAATTACAGGCATAACTTATGGATGGAGATGCTTAGATGCAGGCACAGGCTCCGGTTTCTTGGCAATTTTTCTCGGAAATATAGTTGGAAGGAAAGGAAAGGTTTATACTTATGAGAAAAGGAAGGAATTTTATAAAATTGCAAAAAGAAATATTGAAATCTGCGGATTGGAAAAGGTGATTGAAATAAAAAATGATGATGTAAAAAAATTTAGAGAAAGAAATTTGGATTTAGTTACATTGGATATGAAAAATGCCCATGAATTGGTTGAGAAAGTGGCAAAAAGATTAAAGCCAGGCGGATGGCTTGTGGTTTATTCACCTCATATTGAAGAGCAAATTAGAGTTATTGATGAAATGAAAAAACATGGATTTCATATATACGCAACAATAGAAAATTTGCAGAGAAGATGGAAGAGCCTATATGGCTATACTCATCCTGAACCAAGCGGGATTTTACATACTGGTTTTATGACTTTTGGAAGAAAAACATTATAGCAACTTATCTCTGCCAAGAATAAGCCAGCAACCTCCAATGAATATATGTGTATCCGGTTGCAATTTGTACCTTATTCTTATGTGAATGCCCAAAAAGCCAATCATAACTCCTTGCTGTTTTCTAAGCATTAGCCCAAAGTCCCCTATACTTTTTCCTTTCCAGAAATAATTCGCACCAAATTTTACAACTGTAAATCCTTTTTCATAGTTGAAAAAGATGGGTCTCAGCATTAGCCTAATGAAACTTCTTTCTTTGCTAAATGGAATGTAAACTTTTCCTTTTCCATAACTAATTATCAAATTTGCAATTCCATAATCAAATTTTATGCCTAAAATACGTAAATTCCCATGCATTAATTCCTTTTCTATTTCCTTAGCTTTTGTTAATTCAACATTTTTTACCATTATTTTGTTTCCCAACGCATCACACACTTCAACTACTGCCTTATCTTCCTTAGCTATGCTCAATGGCATAGCTAATAGAGCAACAACCAACAAACTCAAAATTTTTTTCATGTTTTACTAATGATAACTTCTTTATAAACTTATTCCTAAAAAAATAAAAAAGGGAGAGCTATGGCTCTTCACCATACAGACGTTTCCACTTTCTATCTACCCATCTTTGCAATTCCTGAATCATTTCATCTGTAAAATGTCGAAATCTTCCTTGCCCTTTTATATACTCTGCCACTGGTATCTTTTTCTTCGGCTTATAAATGTTTGTTATCTCGCCATATTCTGCTTCATATAATGTCCACATTCCAGAGTCAACTGCTTTCCTTGCCATTTCTACAGTTTTACTTGGATCGAATCTCCATCCTGTTGGACATGGCGAAAGAACATGCAGATAACGGAATCCCTCCATTTCCTTTGCTTTCTTTACTTTCTCCAAGAAATCTTTTGGATGAGAAATGCTTAAAGTTGCAACATAAGGAATTTCATGAGCCCTCATTATCTCTGCCATGTCCTTTTTATGCTCTAGCTTGCCGGGTATTTTCTTTCCTGCGGGTGTTGTTGTAGTTGATGCTCCATAAGGTGTGGCTCCGCTCCTTTGAATTCCTGTATTCATATAAGCTTCATTATCATAACAAACATAAATGGCGTCTTCATTTCTTTCTGCAGCTCCTGATAAAGCTTGTATGCCAATGTCATAAGTACCTCCATCTCCAGCAAATCCAACAACTAAGACCTTTCTTCCTTTCTTTCTATATGCTCTTGCAACTCCAGATATGCATGCTCCAGTGTTTTCAAATGCTTCATGCAAATAAGGCACTTTCCATGCTAAATGAGGATATGTCCCGCTAAATACAAGCAAACAATTTGCAGGAGTATATACTATTGTATCTTTTCCAAATATTTTCATCATATTTCTTACTATTGCCGGCGCTGCACATCCAGCACATGCTGTATGGCCGGGAGTAAAATAATTTTCTTCCTCCGGCAAATCCTTTATGTTCATATTTTCACCCCCCTTGTATTAATCCAATAAATTTCTTCTTTCGGCTTTTCTTCCTTTGCTTTCAACAATATTTCAAACATTTTTTCTACATCTCCTTTAACAACATCTCTTCCTCCCAATCCGGCTAAGAAATTTAGAATTGGTTTATCTAAGCCATATAATGCATGTCTTGTTTCAATAAACAACGGACCTCCCGCTCCATAGGATATAGCTCTGTCATATACGCCTATTGCATCAACATTCTCTGCAATCTTTCTAATTTCTTCATCCGGGAATGGGCGGTAAAAGCGGAGTTTAATCAAACCAACTTTCTTTCCTTTTTGGCGCAGTTCATCAACAACTTCTCTTGCTGTTCCTGTTACTGTGCCAACAGTTATCAGGACAACTTCTGCATCATCGCATCTATATTCTTCTATTAAGCCATGATAGTTGCGACCAAATTTGCTGGCAAACTCTTTAGTTACATTTTCAATGACTTTCTTTGCATTCCTCATTGCAACATGGGTTTGATATCTTAATTCCTGTATGTATTCTGGAGGTGTAAATGTTCCTATTGCCATTGGTTTATCAGGATCAAGTATTGCTACTGGCTCATATTTGCCAACAAAATCTAAAGCTTCATCACTTGATGGTGCTTCAACTGGCTCAACTGTATGGCTTAAAATAAATGCATCTAAGCATGGCATTACAGGCAGTAAAACATTTTTATTTTCTCCTATCTTATAAGCCATTAAAATCATGTCTAAGACTTCTTGATTATCTTCACACGCCATTTGAATCCAGCCAGTATCGCGCTGAGGCATTGAATCATTATGCTCACACCATATGCCTATTGGAGCTGCTAAGGTTCTATTTACAACGGGCATTACAACTGGAAGTCTTAAGCCAGATGCAACAAAAAGCATTTCATGCATTAATGCCAAGCCTTGTGATGATGTGGCAGTAAATGTTCTTGCTCCTGCTGCTTGTGCTGCTATGCAGGCGGACATAGCAGAATGCTCTGATTCAACCATTATAAATTCTGCATCTGTTATGCCATCATTAACAAAAGTAGAGAACTCCTCTACAATTAAAGTTTGGGGGGTAATAGGATACGCTGCCACAACATCTACATCACAAAGCAAAGCGCCATAAGCAGCTGCATAATCGCCAGTAACAACCATTTTTTTAGCAGGCAATTTTTGAATCATGTTCTCACCTCCCTTTTCATTTCTATAGCCTTAACAGGACATTCATTTGCGCATATTCCACATCCTTTGCAATAATCATAATCTACCTCTGCTTTCCCATTTTGCATTGATATACATCCTTCTGGACAATAAAACCAACATAGCTTGCAGCCAATACATTTTTCTTTGTTTACTATTGGCATAAAAGTACG
Source organism: Thermoplasmatota archaeon (assembly GCA_029258955.1). Lineage (GTDB taxonomy): Archaea > Thermoplasmatota > E2 > UBA202 > JdFR-43 > JAPDJP01. The sequence continues at coordinate 66,362 of JAPDJT010000016.1, read as the reverse complement.
CCAATCTCCTGTTTTATTTTCAATAAATGAGCCAATGCCTACTAAGCCTGCTTCTGTTTGCATTGTTCCGATTGCTCCCCCTATAGGCATTTCTTCTACAGTAGGCAACCATTTTTTGCGCGGCCTGAATTCTTTTCCTCCTTGAGCTGTACCTACCAAAGTTGCTTCATAAGCTTTTCTTGCTGCCTGTGCATTTTTCTCTCCAGCCTCTTTACCAAGTCTAGCTCCAAATTTTTCAATAATTGCCTGTTCAATTGAATCAATACTTACAATGCCTGTAGCTTTAGCTATAGCTCCAAGAATGGCTGTATTTGTTATTGGCCTGCCTAAAATTTCTAGAGCAATGGAAGTTGCATCTACTGTTGCACATTTAACTGGCTTTGAAAGCTGAACCTCTTCAGGCTTCTTTGCTGTATTGATTAAAACCATTCCATCTGGTTTAAGCCCTTCTAAAACGTCCTCTGTCTCTATCAGCGTTTCATCAAGAACAACAACGAAGTCTGGCTCATAAATTTGCGTTTTTATTCTAATTTTTTTATCATCTATCCTTGTAAAAGCTCTTACTGGTGCTCCTCTTCTTTCTGCCCCGAAAAAAGGAAAGCTCACTGCATATTTTCCTTCTAAAAAAGCAGCCAAAGCAAGGGCTTCAGCAGCCATTCTTCCTCCCTGACCGCCTCTTCCATGAAATCTTACTTCATACATATGGCTTGTAATAACAACCACAATATTAATATTGTGGTGATAGAGGATTTGTCGAATTTGCGTGGAAAGGAATTTACTATAACATTCCATTTCATTTATTTTTCACAACCTGGTGATAGGTGATAAAGGGCCGGCAAATTTCTCCATGCAATAGGAGATTGGAAAAACAATTAACAAGTATTATGGAGCATTTTAACAAAAGTATTTATCGCAAATAGTGTTTTTATCTAAGGGTTCTTTGAATAAATAGAAATAGTTTATCATTGGCTTAATTCTCATCTTTCTTTTATTGGCTAATTTCCCTAAAGCTTTTGCTAATCCATCAATTAAAAATTAAGCCGCTCCGATAGCGTAATATTCATCATTTATCAGGGGCGGAAGTACTCTTCATTGCGGCTTAATATATTAAGGGATAGGATTTAAATTTTTAACTTGTAATTATTTAGGCTAATTTTCTGGATAAAAATTAGCATCTCAGGAGGGTTATATGAAAGAAATACTTTTGCTGTGCTTTTATTAATGGCGCATCTCATTAATTTTTAATCAAAAATACATGAAAAGAAGTAGCGCCATATTGTATGAGGATAAATCTTCTATACCGCCTTTTCATTTTGGTTTTTGGGATTGCAACTCTTATTAACAATCTTTATATAATAATTCTGTATCTCCATAGCATGGCAAGGAAGCCAGGAAGGATGTATAGAGACATTAAAGGAAGAGCAACAACTAGGAAGGAGTATATTGGAGGAGTTCCAAATCCAAGAATTTCTCAATTTGATTTAGGTAATTTAACTGCAGATTTTCCTGTAGAAGTGTCTTTGATTGCAAAAGAAAAATGTCACATTATTCATAGAGCTTTAGAGGCTGCTCGTGTCGCAGCAAACCGTTATATAATGAAAACTGCTGGAAAATCAAACTATCGCCTCAAAATCAGAGTGTATCCTCATGTTGTTTTAAGAGAGAACAAACAAGCTACAGGAGCAGGAGCAGACAGAGTATCGCAGGGAATGAGAAAGGCATATGGAAAGCCAGTTGGAACAGCAGCCCGTGTAAAAGAGGGACAAAAAATAATGACAATATGGACTACTCCAGAGAATATTGAAAAAGCAAAGGATGCTTTAAGGAGGGCAATAGCAAAATTGCCAACTCCATGCAGAATAGAAGTTATACAAAAAGAGCCAACATAAGTTTTTATCATTTCTAGGAGTCAAAAAAAAAGAAAGAAAAGGGTTGTCATTACTATTATTGCATGAGGCTATGACAATATCTCATTTCATTTATTTTTTCACAACATCCATTTTTTAGGAATATAAAAATTAAATTGATTTAGATGCTGGTCGGTAAATTTCTATGCAGTAAATCAATAAAGCCATTTCTTTACATTTACAATAACAACTTCTCTTTTCATTTTATTTTTCTAGATTGCCAAAAATAATGAATGGCTGTTGATATTGAATAGAAGAAAGACTATAGTAACCTTTCATTTCATTATTCTTTGGCATCTCATTTTTCCAAAAAAGTTTTTATATAACCCAAGATTAAAAGCAGGAGGTGTTAATATCGAAGAAATATTGATATTCTCATCAGTAGTAACAGCAGGCATTGCTTTCCTCTTGTTCATAATTTCTGCAATATCATACATAAGGCTCAAAGAAATAAAATTGTTATTCATTTCAACCGCTTTTTTTATATTTTTTCTTAAAGGGATCATTGCTTTGTTGCTCAAAATAGCCTCCTCATTAATACTATTTGACTTGCTCATCATAATACTACTTTATTTAGCTACAGTCAAAAAATGAAGGAAGATTACTTAGCTTTGGAGACTCGCAGAAAAATTTATGAGCTTATTTCAAAATCTCCTGGATTGCACAAAAGAGAGATTGCCCGTGAGCTCAACATGTCTCTTAGCACAATTGATTATCACTTGCATTACATGGAAAAGAAATCCTTGGTTATTGCAAAATTTGATGGAAAATATAAGAGATATTTTGTTGCTGAAGCTAAGCCTGAGGATAAAAGAATTTTGCCCCTTCTCCGCCAAGAAACGCCTCGCCGAATAATTCTGTTTTTGCTGGAAAAGCCGAGAGCAATTCATAAGGAAATTTGTCAGCACGTTAAAAAAGCCCCTTCTACAGTTTCCTTTCATTTGAAAAAACTTATTGAAGCTGGAATTATTGAAGAAATTTCTTTAGGCAAAGAGAAGGCATATGTTGTTAAAAATCCAGAAAAAGTTATTGATTTGCTCGTTACATACAAAAGCACATTTTTGGATAGGGCTGTTGATAAATTTGTTGATACATGGGTGTCTTTGAGTAAGCCCTAATTATTTTTTAAACATATAAATGGCTGCTACAGCCACAATTAAAAATGCAGAAAGAAAAGTCAATGTTTTTGTTATAACATTTTCCACAATAAATTCAATGCTTAACAAATGCTCACTAAAATGAGGAATTGAAACAAGGAGGATAATTCCTTCTTGTTTTGTAGCAAGCAAATAATATTCTGGCTCAATACCATCGTCATCTGGATTCAATATATCTTCTAAATTGCTTGCTTCATGTAACAACCTGCCATCAAATTTTATTTTAAATTCATCTGACAAGCAAACATTTTTTCCAAGATTTATTTTAACTATTTTTCCTCCTGCCTTTTCGTCTCCATCAACTTTTAGCACTATTTTTCCTTTTTCTAATTTTGCTGGAGTAACGGAAACATTACCAAAATATGATATACAATCTGTTCCATTTTTAACATCATACGAAACAATTGTTATTTCTCCACCCAGCACTTTATTCTTTATTGCGTCTTCAATGTGTTTTTCTTCCTGATAAGCAAAGCTAATGAGCATTATCTCATGTGTTGCAAATATTGTATTCTTATCTATTGCTAGCTTGCCCTCGCATAAAATCATTGCAGTAAAATTATCTTTCCTCAGCTTAATTGTGTGCTCATCAACTTTTTTAATAGTGTAGTTAAGATTACTAAAAACAATTTCATCTGCTATAATCCTTAAAAATCTTGTTGGCACATCATGCAACTCTACTCTACATCCTGCATATTCTATTTCATATGCTGCCCCACTAATATTAATAGCCATTAATGATTTCTCTATTTCTTCTTTTAAAAATGGGTTTCTTTCTAGAATTCTTTCAATTTCTCCTCCAAAATATTTCAAAGAAATTTCTATTGAATCATTGTTATATACTAAATCTAGAATGTGCTTTCCTCCCGAATAACAGGAAATTTTCCCTTCTAGTCCAGCAGGCAAATACTTACCCATAATCTTGCCATCTTCTACTTGCACTTCTCCAATTTCAATTGCTGAAGACAAGGGCAAGAAAATGATAGCTATTGTAAACAGGAAGAACCATCGCATAATTTTATTACCTCATATTTTATAAATAATGTCGAACAATCATCGAAGGGATAAACGCTCAAACAACCCAGCTATTAATAAAGGAAATATAACTGTTGCATCTCCTTCTATGGTGACATGTTTGGCTTTTTCTTTCAATTTTCCCCAAGAAATAGCTTCTCTCGTTCTTGCCCCAGATAAAGAGCCATCCCATTCAGGTGCAGAAGTTATATATACTGCCATATCTAAGCCATTATGAAATTGAGCCCACCATATTAAATGGTGCTTTGAAACGCCTCCCCCTAAAATTATACCTCCTATTTTTTTCTCTGAGAAGAATATGTCTGCAAGTTCATTTTCGTCTTTCAACAAATCAATCTCAATTTTCTTTGTTTGGCTGAGCATCCATAGTTGCCAGCCAACTGCACCGTCTGTAATAGCTGGAACATAAACTGGTATTTTATTTTTCCATGCCCAGAAAAGAAAAGCATTTTCATTCAAATTTTTTCCAATTTCCCACGCAATTTCCTTGCTACTGTATTTCCCTTCTTTAAATATTTCCTGTATTTTTTCCTCTATAATTTTCCCATAATTTTCTTCAGGGATGAAAATGTTACCAAGCCTGTGTATTCCTTTCTTTCTAAGTTCTGCATCATCTGCATCAAATGTTCCATGATGATATTCTTTAAAGCTTCTTGCTAAATCATGGTCTAAGCTTCCGCAAGTTGTTATTATTGCATTAACAATTTTTTTTCTCACCAGCTCCTTAATAACTCCTCTTGTTCCAGTAGCAACAATACATGCTGGAAATGTTAAAAAGATAAAATAATCATCTTTTACCATTTCTTCCATTATATTTATGGCTATACCAACTTTCTTTGCTGTAAAGCCTCCTGCTTTATAAAATTGCTTCAACAGATCATCTATTCCTTTAATTTCGTTTAGCTCTATATCCTCAACAATCATAGGAAAAGAATATTGAAAAAGATATAATATTTTGTGTATAAGTTGCATTTTCCAACAGTAACAGCCTTTCCTTCATTTTTCGTATGCAATTTTTGGGGTTGATGACATGTTAAAGCCCGCCTCCATATAAGCATGAAGGAGGCGGTAAAATGTTGTATGCAGGTATGGATATACATAAGAAGGAGAAGTTGTAAGAAAAGGAAAAATAAGAACAAATGAAAAGGAAATAAGAGAATTCTTTTATGGACTAAAGAATGTAAAAGTAGCTATAGAAGCATCTACAAACTATAGCTACATTGTAGATGCTTTAGTAAAAGAAGGCTATGAAGTTTTAGTGGCACATTCATTAAGAACAAGAGCTATAGCTGATGCAAAAATTAAAAGTGATAAAATTAAAAACTGCATATAAAACAGGCGGACTTTACATGGGTGGTCGAAAAAAAAATGGAAGAAAATGTTGTTATTGGCCTTTGCATGGGAATTTACTATAACAACATCCCATTTCATTTATTTTCGTATGCAATGAATAAATGAAAAATTAAATGTCATTGGTTGTAATTCGATTGAAAATGCTAATTTATTACACAATCCATTTCATTTTTCAAACATCATTTAGGCTAATTATTTATACCAGATGACCATTTTCTTCTATGAGAGTTTTAGTTACAGGCGGGGCAGGCTTCATAGGAAGCCATTTGATAGATGCTTTGCTGGAAGAGGGTTTTGATGTTGTTTGTTTTGATAACTTTTCTTCTGGCAAAAAAGAATTTATTGAGCATAATTTGGATAAAATAGAGCTTATTGAAGGAGATTTGTTAAATAGAGAAGATATTAAGGAAGCTTTGAGAGGATGTGAGATTGTTTTCCACCTTGCTGCAAATCCTGATGTTAGAGTTGGTGTTGTAAATACAAAGGTTCATTTTGATAATAATATTTTAGCTACATATAATCTATTGGAAGAAATGAAGGGTGCAGGAGTAAAAGAGATTGTATTTACTTCATCATCCACAGTTTATGGAGATGCAGAAAAAATACCTACTCCTGAAAACTATGCTCCCTTGATTCCAATTTCATTGTACGGTGCTTCAAAACTTGCTGCAGAAGCTTTAATCTGCTCATATTGCCATACTTTTGATATGGAAGCAATAATCTACAGATTTGCAAATGTTGTTGGACCGAGGAGCACGCATGGCGTCATATATGATTTTATTAAAAAGCTCAGAAAAAATCCTAATGAATTAGAAATTCTTGGAGATGGAAAGCAAAGAAAATCATATCTTTATATTGATGATTGCATAGATGCTATGCTTTTTGGAATGCAGAAGAAGGAAGAGCAGGTGGAAATATTCAATATTGGCTCTGAAGATTGGATAGAGGTAAAAGAGATAGCAGATATAGTTAGCGAGGAAATGGGCTTGAAGCCAGAATACAAATTTACTGGAGGCATAGATGGCAGAGGATGGAAAGGAGATGTTAAATTCATGCGCCTGGATATAAGCAAACTTAAAGCATTGGGCTGGAAACCCAAATATGGAAGCAAGGAAGCTGTTAGGATGACTGCAAAATGGCTTATTAAGGAAATAAAAGAATGAAGAAAGCCTTTATGCTTGCTATTGCTTTTTCTTTGTAGCCATATACACCTTTCTATCCTTTTTATAAAACTTTATAAGCTTGCAAGAGATAAAATTTTATGGAGGAAATAGAGGTTTATGAATATGAAAAGATGAATTTAGAGAATGCTTTTGTTATAACTGGTTTTCCTACTGTTGGACTTGTGGGTACAATAGCAAATCGCTTCATCATACATGAATTGAAATTGCGATTGCTAGGGGCTTTTCTTTCTGATTATTTTCCACCTGTTACAGTTGTATCAAATTATGAACCATTGCCTCCAATAAGAATATATGCTGGTGAGAAGAAATGCGGACCAAATGGCAAATGTGAGCAACTTGTTGTTATTCTTTCTGAATTTGTCCCCCATTTTGCTACTCTCCGCCCATTAGCAAATAAAATGATTGAATGGTGCAAGGAAAATAATTGTGAAACTATAGTGTGCATTGAGGGCTTTAATTTGGGAGAGAAAACAGAAAATATTCCTTTAATTGGGGTTGGAAGCACAGATGGAGCTAAGGAAATGTTAAAGAAATATGGCGTAGAATTAATGCAGGAAGGAATGGTAAGCGGGCTATCTGGCATATTACTTTATGAAGGAAAAAGAAGGAACTTTGATGTTGCCTGTTTGCTGGCAGGAACACATGCTGACTATCCAGACGCTAAAGCAGCTGCAAAAATTTTAGAAGTTGTAAATAAAATGCTTCCAGAAATAGAAATTGACCCGGAGCCACTTTACAGGCAGGCAGAGGAGATTGAAAAGCAAATAAAGGCAAATATAGAAAAAGCAAAGCCAACTAAGCCTGCATATGCAGAACCAATGTATGGATAAAGAATATGATTGAATGAAATGTTGCTACTATAAATTTCATTGCGGGGATGAGGCAAGTCACTTTTTCGATGGGAAAATAGCTATTGTCAAGTATAGCATAGAGAAAATTTACGTAGCAACTTCCCTTTTCATTTTCCGACCCCATTTTACCCAATCATTTATACTTCAAAACGAAAATTAGGTACATAATCAACACAAAATTCACAGCTAACAAAAAAGCTATTCTAAGATTATAAAAAGCTACAATAAAAATAAGCCAGCAAATAAACAAAACGAGAAAAGTTGTGTAAAATAGCTTTTTTATGTGCATTTTACCACTGCTATAGTTTTTCCAGCTTTTATTTTTTCTCCTTTTTTTACAACAATTTCACAATTCTTTGGCAAATATAATTCAACTCTTGAACCAAATCTTATAATTCCTATTTTTTCTCCTTTTTTAACAAAATCTCCTTCCTTTATATACGGAACTATTCTTCTTGCAAAAATTCCAGCTATCTGAACAAGCTTTATTCTTCCTATATCACTTTCTATTTCTATTTCTAATCTTTCATTTTTTTCAACGTTTTTAAAAGCTGGTTTATGTTGCCCTCTATAATATTTCATTTCCAAAATTCTTCCATCACAAGGCATTAAATTAACATGCATGTCAAATAAGCTCATAAATATGGATACTTTGTTATTTTTCGCTTCCATTATTTTTCCGTCAGCTGGCGAAACTATACCTCCTTCAATTTCTCTTTTAACATCTCTAAAGAAATAAAAGAAAAATGCCTCCAATAAAGCAAAAATTATGGCAAACGTCATGAAAATTAAATGGAAAAGAGATAAAACGAAAAAAATAAGAAGGAAAGGCAATGGACTCAAAGCTATATGTATGCAGTTCTTTGCTATCATCTTATAAACATCCTTTCTATTGGCCCTCTTCTTTTTGGCAGATTAAACAAACCAACTATCTCATCATATAACTCTGGCAAAATATCAAAGGCAACAAATGCTAAAATTATTAAAGCAATTAAAGAGCCTAATTTCCCTATTACATTATGCATTGTATAAAAGCTCAGTCCGAGTTCTTCCATTCCATATATAACTCCTACATTTCTTATTAGGTTTAGCACGTATATTGTTGGCACTGTAATTAAAAAAGCCTTTAGTTTCCTATTTAAATCTGCATTTACTGCAAAGAATACTCCAATAAATACTGCCATTGACTGCAAACCAGTACAAGCTAAAATAATCTGTACAGTTTGCTCCCCATTATAATAGATGGGCACATATGCGTTCATTCCATATTCTATTCCTCCAGCTTTAACGGGATAATTAAAAGCTTTCAAAATCCATACAGTTTGTTCAGCAACAGTCTTTATAAGAAAGCCGGATAGAAAATCAATCTTTTGAATTAAAAAATAAATCATACCTGCCATAAATGTGGCGCCTGCTAAAAATTTCAGCGAGCTAATCTCCTCTCCCCTCTTATAACTCAAATATTCATGGTAGGAAATATAGGACAAAAAATATACGCCGACTATACAAAAGATTGCATTTACAATGTCTCCGTCTCCTTTATAGTATAGGTACTCTGGCTGAGATGTCCAATAAATGGCAAAGATGAGCCATCCTAAAAAACGTATGAAATGTTTTTTTACATCCTTCATAAAATAGCCAATGCCAAGCAAAATTAAACCAAAGAAAAGAATTGGAATAGTTAGCCAGTTAAAAAATCCATATGAAATATTCCAAACTACATAATGAAATGAAATTAATGCAATAGTTGGCAATCCGAAGAAGAATAAAGCATGCCTCATTTTAATTCTTCTAACAATTCTTCAATTTTTGCTTCAGCTTCTTCCAATTTCTTTTTGCAAAATTTACATAATTTTACTCCTTCCTCAAATTTTCTTATAGTTTCTTCCAATGAAAGTTCTCCTTTTTCAAGTTCTTCAACAATCTTTTCCAATCTTTCCAAAGCTTCTTCAAATTTTATTTCTTCTCCACTTTGCATATTGCTTCACCGTCCTTAACAACAACTCTTATTCTTTCTCCAATCTCAATATCTCCAATGCTACTAAATAATTTCCCATCTCTTACCCTAAAACAAATACTATATCCCCTTTCCAGAACTTTATAAGGGCTCAGATTTTTTATCCTCATTTCCATTTTTTCTACTTTTTGCCTCGTCTCCTTTAACTTCTCAATTTGTTTCCTAAGTTTTTCCATCGCTTCTTCAAATTCTAAAATTTTGTTATAAATGATTTCATAAGGATACATAAAAGCCTTCCTTTTTTCTATTCCCTCAATCCTTTGCCTATAAAATGAAAACATGTTCCCCAAAATTTTCTCCATCCTTTTAACCACACCATCCACCCATTCCAAAATTTCATTTCTATCTGGCACAGCCATTTCCGCAGCAGCAGAAGGTGTAGGAGCTCTTGCGTCTGCAACAAAATCAGCAATAGTAAAATCTGTTTCATGTCCTACAGCAGATATTATGGGTATTCTAGATTGGAAAATAGCCCTTGCTACCCTTTCCTCATTAAATGCCCATAAATCTTCAAAGCTACCTCCTCCTCTTCCAACAATAATCAAATCAATGTCATTTCTTTCATTCAAAATTTTTATAGCCTTCTCTATCTCTTCTGCTGCTCCTTCCCCCTGCACTCTCACAGGGGCAAGAACAATTTTTACTGGGAATCTTTTAGAGAGAACCTTTTGTATGTCTTTTATTGCTGCTCCATTTGGGGAAGTAACGATGCCTATTTTATTTGGAATTTTTGGCAACGGCTTTTTATATTTTTCATCAAAAAGACCTTCTTTCCTGAGCTTTTCCTTCAATTCCAAAAATTTTATGAATAGTTCGCCCACCCCTCCTATTTTTATGTCTTTAACATAAAGTTGATAATAACCTCTCTTCTCATAAACTCTTATATCTCCTTTAACAATTACTTTCATTCCATTTTTTGGGGTAAATGACAATGTGGGACTAAACATAACGCATCTAAGCAAAGCTTTTTCGTCTTTCAAATCAAAATAAAAGTTTCCTATTGCTTTTCTAAAATTGGAAATTTCCCCTTCAATCCATATGTTTTTTAACTCTCCTCCTTCAATTAAATTCTTTATATATTCTGTAATTTCTCCAACAGTAAATATTTTTTTCAGCATTCTCCTTTTTTAACAAATGGTCCTTTTATAACCTTTGCTTTAATGTCTCTCCTTCCCCTTATAATAAGCTCTTTTCCTATTTTCCTGTGCTTAATATTTACGTATGCTAATGCAATTCCTTTTCCTAAGCATGGAGAGAAATTACCAGAGGAAACTATGCCTACCCTATTTTCATTTTCATATACTTCATCATCATGTCTTGGTATGCCTGGAGAGATGCATTCTAAAAAGGTTAACTTCTCATATTCTTCTTTTTTCTTAAATTCAATTAAAGCTTCCTTTCCAATAAAATCATGTTCCCAATCAATAAGCCATTCTAAATTTGCTTCAATTGGATTTCTGCCACCTTTAAATTCATTACATGCAAGCAAAAATCCTTTTTCCAGCCTTAACGTATCTCTTGCTCCTAAACCAATTGGCATTATTCCATATTTTTCTCCTTTTTCGAGAAAAGCTTTGAATATTCCTATAGCTTCTTCTGCGGGATGTATATAAAGTTCATATCCTCTCTCCCCCGTATATCCTGTTCTTGATAAAATGCATCTTCCATCAAAATTTACTTTAAAGTTTTCTTTTTTAAGCTCAACACATCCAAATAAAGGCAAATTGTCAAAATCAAAATTTATAACTTCTTCCATAACTTCTTTGGAAAGGGGTCCCTGAACAGCCAAAATTGAATATTCATCTGTTACATCTTCAATTTCTATATCTCCTTCTGCATTTTTCCTCATCCATTCAGCAATTTTTTCATGCACTCCAGAATTCGGTATGAAAAGATACTCATCTTCTAAATGCAGGAAAACTTCATCATCTATTATATCTCCATTTTCATCAAGCAATACAGTATATTGTCCCATTCCCTCCTTTATTTTTTTAGCATTTTCTACAGTTATTTTGCTAATAAATTTTTCAGCATCTTTTCCTCTAACAAAAATATTTCCCATGTGACTAACATCAAATATACCTACTTTATGACGAACATTCAGATGCTCTTCTTTTACGCTACTATACTTCAAGGGCATTTCATAACCCATAAAATTGGTAAAAGTTGCTCCTAACTCTTTGTGCAAATCATACAAAGCAGTTTTCATAGGAATGAAATGCAAATTTACATATGAATTTTTGGGACACGAAGGAAAAGCAGGGTTATCATGTCATCATTAGCAATCCTCATTGCCGATGAAAACTGTACAATAAATGGTTTAATAATTGGAAAATAGTTCGCAGCCAATAATAGGTTTAGCTGGTGACGGGGGCAATCTGCTTTAGAACTATAAATTACTCTTCTTTTATTAGCTTCAAGATTTCCTTGAATTCTTTTGCATCTGCAGATTCGAGTATTTCATATATTGCCGTTTCAGCGGTTGTCAGCTTTACACCTTCATTTGCTAACCTTTTTAATGCTACCTCCATATCAATCTTTTTTCTTGCCCCTGTACAGTCAACAGCAACATATACATTGTAGCCATTATTTTTTAAATCTAAAGCAGTCTGTAAAACACAGATATGAGTTTCTATGCCTATTAGCAAACAATTTTTAACATTTAATTTCTCCAATTCCTCAACAAATTTTCTTTCTTTATAACAGCTAAATGTAATCTTCTCTATCGCTTTCCCTTCATTTAGCCCTTCAACTGTCTTTCCCAATTTTCTTTGCTCAGTCCTCAATATTGGCATTTTAAAAATTTTAAAAGCTTTAACAAGCTTCCTTGCATTCCTCAAAATTTCTTCATTGTTAAAAACATGAGGAATCATTCTTTGCTGAAAATCAATTATAATGAGGGCTGTGTCCCTAGAAATCATAATTCTGCTTCAAAGTCTTCAACGCTATATTTAAATTCCTCATCGCTCTTTATCTCTTTTCTTTCCTTCAGAATTTCTCTTGCCAAAAGCCAGTAAGTTAACGCCAAAGCCTTCCTTCCCTTGTTATTTACTGGTATAACCAAATCAACAAAACGTGTATCATTGTTTGTATCACATAAAGCAACTATTGGTATTCCAATTTTTATTGCCTCCGCCATTGCCTGCTTATCTCCAATTGGATCATTTATAAGCAAAATATCTACCTCATGATAATTCTCTGACAAAGGATTTGTTAATGTTCCAGGTAAAAATCTTCCTGGCTGGGCTATAAAACCGCATGCTTCAGCAAGCTTTGTTATTGGTTTCCTTGCATAGTGGCGGACTGCAGCAACCATTACTTTATCTGGATCATATCTTGCCAATAATTTTGCTGCAGCTCTTATTCTCTTATCGGTTGCTTCAATGTTTATTAAATAAAGACCATCATTTCTGACTCTTGCTATAAATGGTTTCATGTAAGCTGTTTTTTGTTGAGTACCTATTTCCGCCCCACATGATATATACATTTCCTCTGGAACCAACAACTTTTTCTCTCCCATTCTGCCACCTATACAACTGGCCCCTTTATAAGCTTTCCTCTCCTCCTAACTGTTATAGGTATCAATCCTTTTTCAAATTCCAACATTGCAAGTTGAACAGGATCAACTACTCCTTCTGGAGGCTTTATAAGTAATGGCGCACCCATTGCAATTTGTAATGCCCTTGCCCCTATGATTCGAGCTTTTTCAAACCTTGTATACTTCAAATTATCCCCTTATCCCTAAAACAACGCAAAAAGGTATATAAAAAGCATTTAAAAACTTTACTTATTGTTTGCATTACCTATTGCATAAATATCCAACATTCTTCATTTATTCCAATGCTCTCTTTATCTCCTCCAGAAATACTTCTTCCGGAACAGCCCCAACAATTTCTCTTTTTTCATTTATTATTGTCTTCGGAACTCCCACCACTCTATATTTTTGGGCAAGATGAGGAAATTCAATGGCTTCTACCATATCTGCTTTTATTTTTTCATTTTCAACAGCCATTTGATGCGCTATATGAACCATTGTTGGACAATATGGGCAGGTGGGAGTAACAAAAACTTGTATGTGTACTTCTTTATCTATTTTCCTAACTTCTTCCTTAATTTTATCATCCAAATCAGTTTCTCCTTTTGAAACATGGATTATATCCTCAATTAATGTGGAAAATTCATATCCAGAAGGTATTCCAAAAAATCTTACTCCATATTCCTTTTCACCAAAAATTAAGGTTGCTGGTATTTTATCTACTCCATATTTTTCTGCTAATTCTTTTTCCTTATTAAACTCATGGATTTCCAATTCTATTTTATCACTTAACTCTTTAATTTCTTCCAATAATTGCCTTGTTTCTTTACAAAACTGGCATTCAAAATCCTGTGTAAAATAAATTATTTTCACGTTTCCAGCCAACTCTTTCTCGAATCTTTTCTTTATATATTCTCTATCTTCCGCACTTATCATGAGGGGATATGCCAATTTATATATAAATAATTTAGCGATTTGATTTGTTCTAAAACCGCAACCGTCTTATTTCATATTTAAATGGAAAAAGAAGTTGCTATAGCTTTATGCGAAAAATTATCTTGCTGTCATTGGTTATTGTTGCAGAAAGAGAAATACCCCGCAACATCTCTTTTCATTATTTAGCTTGTGATAATTGAAAAAATGGTAAGAATAGTGCACAGACTATTTTAATTCCCTGTAAGAAAATAGTCATTAAATTCTTGCTGGAATTTACTATAACAACATCCCATTTCATTTTCATTTCCAAAAAATCTTTTTATATATGCGTTTCTTCATATTATGAAAATCCTTATGCATATATGCTGCGCAATTTGTTTTGCCTATCCTCATAAAAGGTTAAGAGAGGAAGGACATGAAGTTGTAGGATATTGGTATAATCCAAATATTCATCCATATATGGAATATGAAGCGAGATTGGATGCTGTTAAGAAATATGCTGAATTAGAAAATGTCGAAGTTGTTTATGATGAATATGATTTTATTGATTATTTAAGAATTCAATTGAAAAATATTGAAAGACCAGAAAGATGCATTAACTGCTATAAATATAGATTGGAGAGAGTGGCAAAATATGCTAAGGAAAATGGATTCGATGCTTTCTCTACAACTCTGCTTGTTTCTCATCATCAATACCATAATGAAATAAGGAAAGTGGGGGAAGAGTTAGAGAAAAAATATGGAATAAAATTTTATTATGAAGATTTTCGACAAGGATGGAAACAAGGAAAGGAAATAGCAAAAGTTTATAGCTTGTATAGCCAGAAATATTGCGGATGTTTGATTAGTGAATGGGAAAGATTCGGTAAAAAGTCTATTTGAGAATTCTTCCAGTTTCCATATACCAAAGATATAAATCCAACTCTGCCAAACTTAATTTTGTTTTCTCTGCTAATTTTTCTAATATCCTCTCTATTTCCATATATCTTTTTTTTGTTAAGCTCTTAGGCTTATTTATAATCTTATATTTTTCCAATAAATCAAGTATATGAAAATCAAGAATTGCAACATTTTCACAGCCAATGTTTCTTAAAAAATGGCTTGCTTCCTTATATCCAATTCCTTTTATATTTTTTACAAGCCATTCCCTTGCCTTCCTTTCATCAGAAAATTTTTCTAAAAATTTCTTTATGTGCAGAAATTTTCTTGCTCCAACAATATATTCCGCCCTCTTTCTAGCAAATCTATGACCAAGTTTCCTCAGCTTTTCTTCCAGTTTATTTTTATCCCAATTAATGAAGCCATTGTCAATTTCTTCCTGCATTTTTATAGCTTTCTCAGCGTTAAAATTAGCTGTCAAAATGCAAAAGCATAATTCTTTGAATGTTTTTTCTTCATCTTTTCCAATTTCTTTAAACTCTTTAATCCTATGTTCAACGACTTCTTTTATTTCACTTTTCTTTAGCTTTTCTATTTCTTTTAATAGCTTATCCACTTGCTTGAATATACTACTATTTAAAAACCTGCTTCAGCAGAATTAATGATGTTGTTATATGCATATTTTCCCGTGCAACAAAAGCCAATCATAATATTTCCTTCACTAAAATTTAAATATAATTGGCTTTTTAGCATCATATGAATCCTTTTTTCAATCCTATATTCACAGCAAAAATTTTAAAACATTATTTGACAGATGTAAAAAGAGCTTGGAAAAGTAAAGAGGAAATAAAAAGATATCAAGATAAAGCTTTAAAGAAGACATTAAAATATGCATATAAAGTTCCTCTTTATAGAAGGAAATATAAAGAAGCTGGGGTCTATCCGGATGACATAAAAGGAATAGATGATTTGCACAAGTTGCCATTGATTACAAAGGAAGATTTAATAAGAGGTTTTCCAGATGATATTGTTCCTGTTGGATATAAAAGGGAAAAAGCTTTTCTTGTTGGCACCTCTGGCTCGTCTGGGCGCCCCGTTATGATGTATAAGGATTATGAATACATTTTTATTGAAGCTCTGGGAGGAGTGAGACAACTTAAAGCATATGGAATGAGTTGGAAGAAAACAAAGATAACGAATATTGGTGACTTTTCTGTTCCAAAAACAGCAGATGAAGAGTGCTTGAAGAAGGGCTTGTTAAAAAGCTTATCTGCTTTCTTTTCATTAAATAACTATCAGAATCTTTATACTGGGGAGGAAGCAAAGAATTTAATCAAAAAAATGGAAAAGTTTCAGCCGGAGTTGCTAATTGGATATACAAGTGTTTTAATGGGGATAGCAACTCTTAAAAAGAAGGGGCTCGGCGAAAAAATCAATCCAAAATATGTTATATCAAGCGGTGAAGTTCTCGATTCATATTCAAGAAATTACATACAAGAAGCTTTTAATGCAAGAGTGTTTAACCTGTATGCAACAACTGAAGGGGGCACAATAGCTTTTGAATGCTTAGAGAATGGTTTCCATATAAACAATGATTTTGTTCACGTTGAAATTCTTGATAAGGAGGGAGAACCAGTAAATGAAGGAGAATTTGGTAGCATTGTCATAACCCGCCTCTATCCAGGAGGAACGCCAATAATAAGATATACTGGACTAAATGATATTGCTTCATTTGAAGGAAATGGTTGCAATTGTGGAATGCATACTCCATTGCTAAAAAGCTTAGAAGGCCGCAAAAAAGATGCAATTGTAATGCCTTCTGGAAAAATATTCCCGCCAGCAACAATTCCAATGCCGTTGGCGGAAGCAGCAAATAAATATGGAACTTACCAAATAAAAAGATTCCAGATTGTTCAGCATGCTTTGGATAAATTAGAAATAAGAATTGAAATTGATGAGGAAGAAAGGAATAAAGGGGTAGATGTAGAAACTTTGCTAAAGGAGATTGAAAAGAACTACAAGGAGTTTTTAAAGGAAGACATAGACATTGAAGTAAAAGAAGCGAAGGAAGTAGAAAAGCCAGAAGGAGCAACCTCTCCGCCTCTCATCATATCAAAGCTCGATAGAAAAATAGTTGAAGAAGCCTTGCTCTAATGATGTATGAAAAATTTGTTGATGGCAAGAAAAACGAAGTTGTTTTTATTTTGCATAATGTTATAGAAGTAAGAATTCCCAAAAAAATTTACGAAAAGTATAGAAGAAATTATAGCGATGAAGAAATCATTTCATTTTGTCCTCATAAAAATATTTATAATGCCATTACTAAAAGAAAACTTTACTACATAACAAAGGAAAGTGGGGTTCCCCTCATAGGACATACTGCATTTGGGATTATAGACAGAGGTACAAATTTGCTTCAAGTTCGTCCTTGCACTGGTTGCAATTTAAATTGCATATTTTGCTCTGTGGATGAAGGGAAAAGCAGAACGAGAGTAACAGATTATATGGTAGATGTTGATTATCTGGTGGAGAAATTTGAAGAAGTAGCTGATTTTAAAAGAAAGCATTGCAAAAATGGAATAGAAGCCCACATAGATGGACAGGGGGAGCCTTTTATATATCCTTATATTGTCGAGCTAATAAGAAAGTTAAGCAAAATAGCTGATGTTGTTTCCATACAAACAAACGGAATTCTCATTACAAAAGACATGATAAAAAGGCTTGAAGGCTATTTAGATAGAATAAATTTATCTATAAATAGCATGGATGAAAAAATGGCAAAAGTTTTGGCGGGGGTGCCAACATATAACTTAAAGCATGTTTTGGAAATAGCTGAAGAAATTGCAGTAAGCCAAATAGACTTGCTCATCGCCCCTGTCTGGGTTCCCGGATATAATGATGAAGATATGAAAAAAATCATTGAATTTGGAAATAAAATAGGAGCTGGAAAAAAATGGAAACCATTTGGAATACAAAAATACATAAAATATAAGTTTGGAAGAAAACCAAAAGGAGTAAAAGAAATGAATTTCAAAGTGTTTTATAAAAAGCTTGAAGAAATGGGGGAAGGGCTAAGATTGTATCCAGAAGATTTTGGAATAGTGAAATGCAAATCTTTGCCAAAGAAATTTAAAGTGGGAGAAAAGCTAAAAGTAAAAATTGAAATGGAAGGAAGAATGAAAAATGAAATGCTCGCTTTTGAAAGAGATAGAGTCATCCAAATCACAGAAACTAATAAAAAGGTGGGAGAATATACAAATATTAGAATTATCAGAAACAAGCATAACATATATGTCGCAGAGGAATCATAAAAAGAAGGAGGGGAGGCGGGAGGCGGAGGCAGGGGGAGGGGAAAGCATTAAAAAAGGGGAGGCATTTCCCTCCCCCATTCAGGCAATTTTATTTTATTTATAAAGAATATGCGACAATTGTCGAACTTTTTAGTACATTCATGAAAAATTGCTATTCAATGCCTATAATGTTTCCATCTTCATCAACATTTATTTTTTCTGCTGCTGGCTTTGCTGGTAATCCAGGCATTGTCGTTATTTTGCCAGTAATCGGCACAAGAAAACCAGCTCCAGCAGATATTCTTATCTCTTTTATTGTTATTTTGAAATTTCTTGGTCTTCCCCTTATGCTTGCATCATCTGTTAAGCTATAAGGTGTTTTAGCCATGCAAATCGGCAAATCATTTAGCCCAAGTTTATTTATTATCCTTATGTCATCCTCTGCAGTTAAACTATAAACAACTCTTCCAGCCCCATATATCTTTTTTGCTATAGTTTCTATTTTTTCCTTCACTGGCAAGTCGAGAGCATAAAGAAACTTGAATCTTGGTTTTTGACTATAAATTGTGCTAATTACTTTTCCAGCAAGTTCAATGCCACCTTCTCCTCCTTGCCTATATACATCTGCAACAGCAAAAGGTATACCATTTTTTTCTGCAAATTCTTCAACAATTTTCATTTCCTCTTCCCTATCTCCATCAAACTTATTTAAAGCAATAACTAATGGCACGCCAAAAAGTTTTATGTTTTCAACATGTTTTTCTAAATTCTCTAATCCTTTTTTAACAGCTCTTACGCTTTTCTTTCCTTTCTTTATCTCATCTAAATTCATTCCTCCATGCCATTTCAAAGCTTTTAAAGAAACAACAAGAACCACAACATCTGGCTTTATACCATATCTACAAACTATGTTGAAGAATTTCTCCGCCCCTAAGTCAGTGCCAAAACCAGCTTCAGTAACAAAATAATCAGCAAGCTTTAAGCCAAGTTTTGCAGAGATTAAACTACTTGTTCCATGGGCAATGTTGGCAAATGGTCCTCCATGAACAAAAGCTGGCACGCCTTCAGTTGTCTGCACTAAATTCGGCTTTATAGCATCTTTAAGTAATGCCGCCATCGCTCCAACAGCATTTAATTGCTCTGCTGTAATAGGCTCTTCATCATATGAATATGCAACTATTATCTTTGCTAATCTTTTCTTCAACTCTTCCATGCTCTGGCTTAAGCATAGAATTGCCATGATTTCGCTTGCTGCAGTTATAGAAAATCTGTCTTGACGTGGAATTCCATCTTTAGGTCCGCCTAACCCAACAACAACATTTCTTAAGCTTCTATCATTCATATCCAAAACACGAGGCCATACTATGTAGCGTGGATCAATGTGGAATCTGTCTCCATGAAAGATATGGTTGTCGAGCAAAGCAGAAAGCAAATTGTGGGCGGAGGTAATAGCATGTAAATCTCCGTTAAAATGCAAGTTTATATCATCTGCAGGTAAAACTTGGCTTTTTCCTCCTCCAGTGCCTCCCCCTTTTATTCCCATTACTGGGCCTATGCTCGGCTCCCTTATGGCTAAGCAAACTTTTTTGCCAAGTTTTGCCAAAGCTTGGGCTAATCCTATTGTTATGGTAGTTTTTCCTTCTCCCTCAAAGGTAGGATTTATTGTTGAAACTAAAATGAGTTTGCCATCTCTTCTTCTATTAACTCTTTTAAATATTTTTAAATCAACTTTTGCCTTATATTTCCCATATAAAATAAGCTCATTACCCTTTATTCCAATTTTTTTTGCAACTTCCTGTATTTCCAGCATTTAGGGTAATAAAAGCCAATGATATAAGATTTATGCAATTTTTGAGTTGCTGAATAAATGAAAAAATATGGATTGTTTATTGGCTTTATTGCATAAAAACTATGGCAACATTTCATTAACTTTTCATCAATCTTGCGTGTCAACTGATGAATTTATTGCAATGGTCGTAGCTTATCTCCCATGTGTAATAGCAATAGCACTAATTTTTCAATCTAAGTTCATTTTCGTCATTACCAAAGTTTATATAATGGGATTGTATTAAGCACGGAAAGGAATTCTCTTTTCCGGTGTAAAAATGGAATTTGAAAAAATGGATATAGATGGAAGAATATTGAATCTTTTAAAAGAAGATAGGATTTTTACTGCAACGGAAATACAGCGTTTAGCTTTGCCAGTCATCAAAGATGGAAAAGATGCTATTGTACAATCTGAAACTGGCTCTGGTAAAACATTAGCTTTTGCTATCCCAATAATTGAGGATGTTGCTGGACAAATGGAAGCTTTGATAATAACTCCTACAAGAGAATTGGCAAATCAAATAGAGAAGGTGTTTAAAAGATATTCCTATAAAAACTTAGTTATAGCAAATATTCACGGAGGTGTAGCAATTCAGCCACAAATTGAAAGGCTAAAGAAGGCAAACATAGTTGTTGCAACTCCCGGAAGACTTTTGGACCATATGAGAAGGAAAACAATTAATCTTTCTAACATTAAATTCCTCGTTATAGATGAAGCAGATAGAATGCTAGATATGGGTTTCATCGAAGATATTGAAGAAATTATTGCTAAACTGCCAAGAAAAAGACAAACTATAATGCTTTCTGCAACAATACCGTATGAAATAAAAAGACTTGCAAAAAAATTTATGAAAAATGCTATGCATATAGAAAATGAAAAAATTGTAAGCAAAGATTATCTGGAGCAATTTTATTGCGAAGCATTGCCTAAGGAAAAATTTGCAATGCTAATAAACTTAATAAGGAAAGAAAAGCCAGAAAAAGCACTCATTTTTACCAATACAAGGATTATGGCGGAGATGCTTGCAAAAAAGCTTATGGCATTAGGATACAATGCAAAGGCATTGCATGGAGGATTAAATCAATCAAAAAGAGATAGAATTACAGAGGAATTCAGGCATGGAAAAATAGAATTGCTATGTGCAACAGATGTTGCATCAAGAGGACTTGATATAAAAAGCATTTCTCATATTTTTAACTATGATGTTCCAAATTATCCAGATGATTATATACATAGAATCGGAAGAACAGCAAGAGCAGGTAGTAAAGGAAAGGCAATAACAATTTTATGTAGCAATAGTCACAATGCTTTTAGGAGAATCATCAAAAAATACAATCTTTCCATTAAAAGAATGGCTATCTAAGCTAACTTCAACTGCTATTTTTATAGCTTTTATAATTTCTTCCAAATCCATCCCATATGATGCTTGTGATTTCAAAGGAGGAATATGAATGAATCCTGCTTTTATATCAAGCCCATTTTCTTCAATATATTTCATTGTATTGTAAAAAATGAAATTGCAGAGATAAAAGCCAGCAAAAAATGATAATCTTGCTTTTATTTTTTCTTTTCTTAGCTCATTAACAATTTCTTTACATGGAAGAGTTGAAGTATAAAATAATTTTTCATTGATTCTTTCAAACTTCCATCCATCTCTTTTTAAATTTAAAGCCACCACTTCAACATTTATTGCTCTTGCTGAACCATCTAATCCCAAGCATATTATCAAATCAGGCTTGTATTTGGCTATGGCTTTTTCCAACTTTTTAAAAGATTCGTTATAATCAACAGGAAGAACAATTCCTATAACTTTTGCATTTCCTATTTTGCTTCCATTTAAATTTTCAGCAACAAGCTCAGAAGGATTTACCTCCCATTTTCCAAATGGCTCAAATCCTGTAATTAAAACAACTTTTTCCTCATGTGTTATGTTGGGAAAGAAAAAGAAAAGAATAATTATGAAAGCTTTAGCTCCAGCCGTATTTGAAAATCCATGCTTCATATTCCTCGCCTCTCGAACTTCTTCCAACCATTCCAGCATGAATTTCATTTTTTCCATCATTGTCCATATCTCCAATACATGTTACAGCAAGTAATCCATGAGTATATTTTATTACATATTCCTCTTCATAGCCAGAACCATTCCATTGGAGGATATGCACATAATTTGTTCCCACTGCCACCTCTGGTAAGCCATCATCATCAACATCTCCAACATCTATTGCTTCAATTGTATCTTCTTCTCCTTGCCAGTAAAAGCTCGCCTTCTCCACATATTTTCCATTTTCATATTCATAAATTTTTAGCATTGGAGCAGCAAATGTAACATGTATTTCTGGCTTGCCATCAAAATCGCTATCTTTGGCAACGCACCCAAAAGGATATTCTTCATGCTCAGCAACTATATTTTCATTCCATCCGTTTCCATTCCATTCCAGAACATATGTTCTATTTGTATTGCATATTAGCTCATTTTTTCCATCATTGTCAACATCGGCAATCCATGGAAAATAAACCCAGTAATTGCCAGGATAATCCCATTCCGCTTTTTTAACAAACTCATTTCCATTCCATTTCAAAACCAAAACTTCTGGAGCATCGTAATAACCTCCTGTCACAACAACTTCATTCTTTCCATCGTTGTCAACATCTCCAATAATGCAATCTAAGGTTGTTCCCCATCTTTTTCCATCATAAACAATATACCTCCCAATAATCTCATATTTCTTTTCATTCCACTTATAAGCTGTTAAATGGCGCCCCCAAGCAACGCATATCTCGTTCAAGCCATCATTGTCTGCATCGCCAATAGCAAATCCGGTAGCAGAGCCAAATGGTTCAGGAATACCCAAAAAAGAGTAGCCAATGCCAAAAACAGGGTCAATAAGCTTTGCAACTTCAACATAAGTTTCTCCATTCCATTTCATTACTCTAAGGAAAGGATCTCTTCCTCCAATGAGCAATTCATTTAAGCCATCGTTGTCTGCATCTCCTACAGGCTGAGGACCTTCATATCTCGCTGACCACCACCAAAGCTTTCCATAGCTTTTCTCCCACTGAATGCCAAATTCATTATCAAAAGATTGCATAGCTAAGCTTAATAAAATCAAAATGATGAGCCATTTCATAGGAATAAATGCTTTGCTGGATAAAAATCTAATCCCATGCTTTAATGACTTTTATTCTTCCTCTTGCAATTTCAAAAACTTTTTTAAATGCTCTTTCATAAAAATTTCCTAATAAAGCTTTTTTCATTTCATTGAATTCATCTGGATATGTATTTTTAAGGCGATTAAGCAACCCTTTTTTTAAATGGAGTTTATCCATTACAATTGCATCTACATTTGATGAAATAAATTCTTCTATGCAATATTCAATTTCTTCGTCGCTCATTAAAGGAAAGATGGGTCCAAAGAAAATATAGGTAAAAATTTCTTCATTAGCAAATTTTTTTATTGCTTCAAGCCTTTCTTCTGCTTTGCTACCTCCCTCCCATTTTTCATTGCTAAAAGTTGTTATTGTTATCCCTACCTTTGCTGAATCAAATTTTTTTATTATCTGCAAATCTCTCAACACATTCTTTGATTTTGTTAATATATCTATGCTCCATCCATGCTTTAAAAGTAAATTTAGACATTTGCGAGTAATTTCATATTTTAATTCCAATGGTTGATAAGCGTCAGTAGAGGTGGAGATGCCTACAATTCCTCTTTTCTTTTTTCTTAACTCCTTCATCAAAACATTTGGTATATTTTTCTTTACTTTTGGCTTTTTCCATTCATTAAAATCAATATTAAACATGGAAGGCACATAACAATAAATGCATGCATGCTGACAGCCAATATAAGGATTCAATGAATAATCTATGCCAGGAATTTTTGATTTAGATAATGCTGTTTTGCAATATACTTTCATAATCATCTAACTTCCTTTGATATAAAACGTTCTTTAAAAGCTCGCTAACTTCAATCCATTTTTTAATTGGAATATGAAGCAAAGAAGAAATGAAAAGTATCGCTTCCTTTAAATCATCAAATTTCTTTGGCTCATTTCTCAAAGCTTTTCTTACATTTTCCCTAACATTCCATACACCAACAGGCATTATATAGCCGGGATGTATTTCCCTTAAAACAACTGCTCCAGCCTGCTTTTTTTCTGCTCTTAACTTCTCAGCCACCGCCAAACGGGCTGCATAATAACATCCTCCTATGGTGGCATAGCTACTCCTTCCATTATAATATTCATGGTCTCCATACATGACTATTTTTTTGCCAAGTGGATTCCATGTTGTATTGGGATACCATGCCTCTATGAGCTCATACTGCCAACTACTTGGAAACATAAAAATTACCCATAAATTATCCAAACTTTTTGTGTAATATATGCGATATTCGTTGAGCCATGGATATTGCTTTACTTCATTAACCAGCTTCTTTCCTATAATGTCATCTACTGCTGTTATACTCCAACGAGTAGGCACAAATTTCTTTTCTATGCCAAAAATCCCAGCAGAAAAAGCTTTTTGAATGGAAGAAACAAATAAACCCTGTTCATAGAGCCATAAAACAGCTTCTGTAGCTTTCATTTCATCATAAAAAACTTTTTCTATCCTCTTATCTACCTTAGGATTTGCCACCCACAGCTTTTTTATTGGCGCAGAAGGGCCATGAGGCTGAACTTCATCATATAGTGCAATTACTCCTCTTGGCTTCTTTTCAAATTCCACTTCCATTTCAACTGGTTTTTTTGCCATAGCTATTTCCTGCGTATATTCAGCTATTTTGCCATCCACTCTTCTAACATCAATTCTATATTTCCCCCTTATTAACTTCATTCTAAAATCAACGATATCATCTATTCCTTTACCATGCCATAACTCTGGAGTATCCATATAGGATGTATCTCCTTGTAAAGGAGGCAACATTGGTCCAGCATATACTTTTGGATAACCATTTCTTCCAACAAAAACTGATGGAGGTGATGAGCCAAATATAACCTTTTTCTCCACCAATGGTTTAGCTTCCAAATTTTTATAATATCTTACCAAAACAGGGCATCTTGCCTTTCCACAAAGTAATTTTGCACCTCTACATTTAATGCATATGCTTTCATCCAAGCTAATAAACTTTTTTGGCTTAACTTTCACATTATTTTAATGGCTGAATATAAAAAATCTTTTGGGAGAGGATAAAGCATATAAAAAAATTTTAACAATGCTTAAACCTTCTTTAAAGAAATGTTATATTTAAAGCCATATAAAAAAATATGAATTACTTACAGAAGAATTTGGAGGAGTATTTTTCAATTCCAAAAGATGAATGGAAAGAGGTTGATAAATTAATTTATGGACTAGAAGATTACTTCCTATATGATGCAAAAAAGGTAAGGGAGCAAAGATTCAAAGCAATAAAAGAAGCGTTCATGCACCACTATGAAAATAATCTTTTTTATCATAAATACTGCAAGGAAAATAATGTTTTGCCACATGATATTAAGGATGAGGAGGATTTAAAGAAAATTCCACTAATTCCAGATAAGTTTTTCAAAGATTATCCTGATGAGGATCCGAGAATTTTATATGAATGGTTATATAGGATAACATCTGTAGATATAGGGGAATTTGATTTTAAAGGAAAAACTTTACAAGATTTCTTAGTGTGGGCGGAAAATAAGCTAAATGGAATTGTAACCCACTCATCTGGCACAACAGGAAAATTTAGTTTCATTTTTAGAGACGATATAACAAGGAGAAGGATGTTTTATTCAGCTGGTAAAACATTGTTGTTTTCCATATATCCTCCATCTGAAAATGCCCATATAATTTATCCAGGTCCAATAAAAACTCATTTAACAATGGGAAGGTGGATTGCTGAAGGAACAAAAATATTTAAGCAAGAATACAGACATTTTTTGACAGATAAAGCATTGACAATTGATATTGTCCGCTTGTTAGCTGGGCAAGTTAGAGGAATGGGAGATAAATTAAAGCTTATGATAATAAGTAAGGCTATGCATAAAGGGCAGATTAAGCTTTTAAATATGCTTAAGGAAATGGATAAAAAGGGAGAGCAAATTTACATACTTACTTTTCCTTTCCAGCTTTATGATTTGATGAAAATGATGGAAGAGGAAGGTGTATATCTGAATTTTGGAGAGAGCAATTCTGTTATAATAACAGGAGGAGGATGGAAAATACATGAGCACAGAAAAATATCAACAGATGAATTTGCAAAAATGATTGAAGAATTTTTTGGAATTAATAAGAACAATTACAGAGATGTATATGGAATGTCAGAAATGAATGGATTAGCTTTAGAATGTGAAGCAAGATATAAGCACCTTCATCCATGGATTTATCCAATGGTATTAGATGAAAATTTGGAACCAATGGATTTTGGCGAGGTGGGAAGATTTGCTTTTCTTGACCCTGCTGCAAATAGCTATCCAGGATTTATAATTACAGGAGATAAAGTTAAGCTACTTGAAGCTTGTCCAGAGTGTGGAAGAGAAGAAATAGTTATTGAAGGAGAAATAACAAGAATGGCAGAAGCAGAGGCAAAAGGATGTGGAAATTTAATGAGGGAAATAATGGCTGAGGAAATGAGGTGAAAATATGGGATTTTTTAAAGAAATGGTTGATGTAGGCAATATTCCTCCCTTTTCTTTAATTAAAAATTTTATGAAAGCAAGCTTGCCATTGTCCTATGTTTTAGCAAAAAATCCAAATGTAATGTTTAAAACTGTAAATGCATGGAAAAAAAGATTAGAGATTTCTAAACCACCATGGGAGCATATTGAGGATGAGAGTAAATACGATGCAACAAAATTGCTATCTGATGATGACTATAAAGATTTGCCAGCTGTTCATGATGAGAAATATCTCCGCCCAACAAGGTTTTGCGAGTGTGATTCAAAAGAGATAAGGGCGATGGCAAAAAAACTGGGAGCATATGAAAAGGAGCCTTTGGAATATGCTAAAAGCATTTTCTATTTTGTAAAGAATAAAAAATATCTTGTTTTCAAACCATTGAGAGGGGCTGTAGGAGTTTTAAAAAGCAAGGGAGGAGTATGCTTAGATCAAATGAACCTTTTAATTGCTCTTGCAAGAGCAGGCGGAATTAAGGCAAGATATAGGCTATATGCTTTTACACCTGCTAATGAAATGGCAGATGTAATGCTTAATCATGACCCTGTGCTAAAAGAAACATATGAATTGCTGGGCTTTTTAGATGCATTGCATGGATGCGCAGAACTTTGGATAGATGGAGAATGGATACAACTTGACCCAACTTTTTCTGATGAGCTGGAGGCAGGCATGGGCTTGCCAGTTGCAGAGTTTGGAGAGGAGCCAGCTTGGAGGAAAAGAATACCAGAAAGAGACATAATTTTTGAAGGTTTTCCAGTAATGTTTAAGTCATTACTTTCTGGAATGGCTTTTCTGCTAAGGCATACGGTAGATAAAGTAAATGAAAAGTTAGATGAAGTTAGAGAGAAAGGCAGAGAAATATTAAACAGCATGGGAAAAGAAGAATATAATAGAAGGAAAAAGAAAGTGGCTATAGAGCTGCCAACAATGGAGGAAGTAAGGGCGTTTCGCCAAAAAGCAATACAAATGCATCGTTGAATTGTGGGTGAAGCAAAGAATATATAAAATTTTGCTCTCGCTCAACAATTTTGTTCAAAATTAGCAATATATATGATTTTTTGATATAGTGTTCGACTATGAGAGAAATGCTTGCATTTGAAAAAATATGCAATGAAAAGCAAAATTTAAAATCAATAGAGGATAAAGAAGGAATATTTATTTTGGATGAGCAGGGAAAAATTGTCTTTGCAAATAAAAAAGCTAAAGAGATATACAGGATAAGAGGGGAGATAAGAAAATTGTTGGGCAAGAAAAAAGTTGTTGTGAGAAGAGGAAACAAAGAAATTATCATTTATCCAATAATGGATGGAAATGAATTAAGATTTCATTTTGGAATTATAAGAAGCTTAGATGAAATAATAAAAATGAGGGAATATGTGAATTTTGCACATCAAAAAGTGAAGTTATTTAAACAAAACATAGCTCATTATTTCTTCAATCCAATTATAATTGCAAAAGGTTATTTGGATTTGTTAATGGATAAAAATTTAAGCCCAGAAGATAAAATAAAGGTAGAAAAGATAAAAACAGCAATAGAAAGAATAGAAGCTGTCGTAAGGAATATTGTTATAAATGGAGAAATTTGTGAATAATTTTTATGGACCGGGCGGGATTTGAACCCGCGACCTCTGCCTTGCGAAGGCAGCGATCTTCCCCTGATCTACCGGCCCTTGATTTTATATTCAAAGAGATAAAAAAGTTATTCTAATATAGCATGAGAAATGCCATCTTCATCTTCATAAACTCTTATTATATGTTCCATTGAATCCTTTATTTCATCAATGTGCGTTATGAGTATGATTTGCTTAAACTGTTTTTTAAGCTCTGCCAGAGCATTCAGCACATTTCTTCTTCTCTCCCTGTCTTGTGAGCCAAAGATTTCATCGAGAGCTATAAAATTCAAGGATATATCTGCTCTTTGAGCAATCAGTTGAGATATTGCTAAACGAAGAGATAGATTAGCTAAATCTTTTTCTCCTCCTGAAAATCTATCAAGCTGGAATCTTTCTCCTCTATCATAAATGTAAATATCATATTTTTCATCAAGCTCTATTTCCTTATACTTTCCATTTGTAAAAATGTTTATGAAATGGGATGCATAATGCGCCAATAAGGGACGTATTCTGGATATAAGATATGTTTTGAATTCATTTAACAATCCTTTGTCTCTTTCTCCTGCTAACTCTTCAAGCAATTCTATTTCTTTTCTAAGCTGTTTTGCTCTTTCCCTTTGCTCCTTTTGCTCCTTAATTTCCTTTTCTATTCTATCAATATCTTTTTTTACAGTCTCAATTTTTCCTTCGATTCTTATAAATTCTTCTCTTTTTTCAAAGAATTTATTCCTTAATTCCTCATAGCTTTTTTCAATGGCTTTATATTTTTCCTCATTAAATCCTAATTGTTGAATCTCATTAATGCAAGCTTTGATATCATTTTCAATCATCTCTACATCCTTTTCCAACTCTATCAAATCCTTCTCAATAGATGGTAATCTTTTCACTTCATTTTCTAAAACAATTGCCTTATTCTTTATTGGAAGAAGCTCCTTAACTTTATTTGAAATCATTTCATATTCAGCTTCATCAAATTCAACCTCTCCAATGACAAGCAGATTTTCCTCCAGTTTCTTTTTTCTTTCCTTCTCCTCATTTATTTTTTGTTGAACTCTTTCAATAAGCTTCTCCTTTGTTCTATAATCCATATATTCCTTTTCTATCACCAATTTCTCTCTTTTGAGGGAATCAATGGCTTCTCTTTCTTTGCTTAAAATAGCCAGTGATTGGGATTTTTCCTTCTCCTTTTCCTTTATTTCTTCATCAATTTCTTTAATTTTATTTTCAAAGTTTGAAAGAATCTCTCCATATTTTTCACCAAGAATTCTCCCACATGTAGGACATTCGCTATCTGGTCCTAAAGAAACAATTTTATTTCTTTTCTCTTCATAATTTTTTCTTTCTTTTAACAGAGAATTAATTTCAGCTTTATATCTCTCAATTTCTCTTTCAATTTTCTTTATATTATTTTCCCTTTCCAAAATTTCATCATTTATTCTGTTATACAACTCAACAGATTTCTTTAATTTCTCAATCTCCTCTATATAGCCTTCCAGTTCTTTGCTTAATGAGCTTATTTTTTGAATCGTTAGGTTCAATTGTTCTTGCAGATTTTTCTTCTCATAAAACTTTTTCCTTAAATTTTCTAAGGTTTCTTTTCTTGCATATAATTTATCAAATTCATTTAAAACTGGCTTTATATTTTCTAGCTCTGCTTTCTTTTTAATAATCTCCTCTTTCTCTCTTTTCTTTTCTTCTATTAAATTTTCCTTATTTCCCAATTTTATTTCAAGGAGTTTTTTCCTCTCATTCAATTGCTTATATTTTTCTGCTTTTTCCCTTTCCCTATTTCTCTCTTCTTCAATTTTCTTCAATTCCGCTTCAACTTTCTTCAACTCTTCTTCCAATCCCCTCTTATTTGAAAAAAGTGTTGTCAAATTTTCCTTTTCTTTCTGAAGTTGTTTTTCCAGCTCATCAATATCTTTAAAAGTTTTTTCAATGAAATCCAGAATTTTCTCCTTATTTCTTCTATCTTCTCTCACTCTTTTAATAGCTTCTTCCAATACATCTATTCCAAGCATCCTAAGCATGCTTTTCCTTCTCTCTCCTGGTGATTTATCAGAAAGAGCATTCAATTCCTGCTGTTTCGCAACTATAGATGTAAAAAAAGAATCATAATCCATACCAAGCTTCTTTTCAAGATATTCAGTAACTTTTTGAGAAGAAGATGCAGTAATTAAACCATTCACTTTTACTCTCGCATCAGTAGAGCTTCCACTTATAATTCTAAAAACTTCATATTCATCACCACCAAGCTCAAAAACAAGTTTCACCCAGCAGTCATCGCTCCTGCTGGCGCCCTGCCTTTTTATTTCATCTTTTGAAGTTCTAGATGCCCTGTTTCCATATATTGCCCATCCTATAGCTTCAATTATTGTTGATTTTCCTGAGCCATTGTTTCCAATGAGTCCAATAATTCCTTCTGGAAACCTAATTTCTGCATCTTTATATTTCCTGAAGTTATGAAGTTGCAGACTTATAAGTTTCATTGCAACACCTCAGTTAAATATTTGATAGCAAGCTCTTCTAACTCTTTTCTATTTTTCCCCAATGGATGTTTTGATATGAATTCCTTCCACTCTTCTGTTAAACTTCCTATTCTGCTTTTTCCCATTAGCTCATGCTCAATTTCATGAAATTCATGGGCAATTTCAAAATGAAGAGCTTTTGATCCAGCTTTCTTTATTCTATTCCAATCTAAAGCTTTATATTTTGCTCTGCTTATCCTTCTTAAAAAAATTCTAACTATTTTCCCTTCTTCAATTTCCTCAAACTTTCTAACTATTTCATATGTTATTTGCTCTGAACTTAAATTAAAACAATCTATCTCTCCTAAATCCATCATTCCCCTTACATTTAGTTCAATAAATTTGATTTGAGGCGATGAACCAAGTTCAATTTCATAAAAGCCTTTTCTCTCACCAGCTTCTTTAAATGAAAAATGCTCTGTTGAGCCAGCATAATATGCATTTTCTGTAACTTTTGTAGGTTTATGAAAATGTCCTAATGCTATATAATCAAATTGAGGAGAAAGATAGCCAGAAGGAATAACTTGTTCATTAAAATCTCCTCTAGTATAACTGAATTCTTTTATTCCAATTATTCCAACATGCAAAACAAGAATATTTATTCTGTTTTCAATAGGCTTAGCCATTTCTATATTTTTTTTCAATTCTTCATTTGAGAAGCAATGAGGAATAGCATGTATTACAGCATTATCAATTTCAATTTGCTCCAATTTTCCTTTATATATCGGATACACATTTTCCAAATGCTCAAAAATTCGGAATACACTGCCAGTCTCTCTTAATTTTGGTGTTTCATGATTTCCAGAGATAACAATAAATGGTATATTTGCTTCAGACAGCCTCAACAATTGTTGCATTACAAAAGAAATGGCTCTATTTGTTGGTCTAACACTATCAAACAAATCGCCAGCATGTATTATTAAATCTGGTTTTGATTTTAAAGCATACTCTATAAATTGCTTAAAAGAATTATAAGTATCTACTTCTCTTTGATTAAGCCCACTTGGTGCTAATTTATGATATGCTGAATAGCCTATATGGCTATCTGCAACATGCAAAATTTTCATCTATATTGAAATTTAAATTGCTTTATTAAACTTTGAGTCCTTCTCTAGCATATAAAAACTTTTTGGTGCGCCTTGTGGAACTTCAAGAAGTTGAAAATTTAAAAAATGAGGAATACTCCTCCTAATGCAAAATCAGAGTAGAAATGCAATAGAAGGATTCTGGAAATGCTTTTCTTCAAATGCCTCAAAGGATGGCGTTGAAAAATGGCTTAGAAAAAATACATGAAATAGGATTGCTGCTATAGCAATTTTTCATGTGATAATAGTCATTGGCAAACTATTTTCATTTATTCAATGTGAAAAAAAAATAGTGAATTGAATATTGCCATAGGCAACAATAGCATATTTTTCATCTGAATTCATTGAATGAATGGGAGGCTTATCATATTTTGCATGAGAAATTGCTATACAACATTCTATTTTCATTTTTTGTCTTTATCTTGTGATTATCAAAAATTAATGAAATAGGATGTTGCCATAGTAAATCCATGCAATAAGCTATTGATGGCATTTCTTTTATTTCTTCAAAAATTTTTTATATTATCTGAGCAATTAATCCCATGAGATGTTCTAAAAATTGGCAAAAAGATTTGCTTTTCTTATTTTATGTGCTTGTTATTATGCCTCTAATTTCTGTAATTTATTTTGGATATACCCTCACAAACTTCGATTTTTACATTGCTTTAGCTGGAGGAATTGTATTATGGCTCATTTTGATTCCTTATCCTGTATATTGGTACATTAAGAATAGAATTTTTATATGAATTTAAAATTCCACAATATGGGCAGGGAGGAATACCTTGGCTTATATGCAGGGATAGGAGATGTTTTACAAGGTGATAAAAGGCTGGGAGAATGTATATTCAATTTGGAAATATTTATGCTCCCATCTGGGAAAATAGAAGCTGAAGGCATGATTGTTGAAATTACAGAAGGAGATTTTGATTTCAAAGACAAGGATGCCACTTTTAAACTCTCAGGTATAATAAGCAGGGATCATACTTTCTATTTTACTGAATTTACTTGCAAAATCAGCCCTGCAACATATCCAAAATTTATAGTTATTGATGTAGAAGAATTATTCAACAATTTGAGAGAGCCTACACCTGAAGAGAGAAAAGAATTAGAATCTAATCTTTAAAAACTCCTTCTTTGCCTTTTTTCTAGCCAGCTTAAAGTAAAGAATAAATTTTGTTCCCTTACCAACTTTGCTCTCCACATCAATTTTTCCATTATATCTCTCCATCAATTTTTTGACTATATACAAACCCAATCCGCTTCCTCCGTCTTTTCGCCAGCCCTCCTCAAATATTTTTGGTAAATCTTCCTCATCAATGCCTTTTCCGTCATCTTCCACGTAAACTTTATAATAATTGTTTTCGAATTCTCCATATATCATAATGTTGTTGCATTCAGCATGCTGTAAAGCATTTTTTATTAGATTTGAAAAAACCTCTTTAATTAGATTGTCTGCATATACTATAGCATCGTCTAAATTGTAAGATATTTTCACATTTCTTTTTAAGGCTTCTTCTTCAAATTCTTCACAGATTTTTTCAACAATCTCTTTTAGATTTATGCTTTCCAATTTACTTTTACTTTTTCTAATTTCCTCAGCCTTTCTTATATTTTCTATGAGCTTATTGGAGTCAGCTATAGCATCTCTTATTTTTTTAAGGAATTCCTTTTGTTTTTTTGTTAAATTTGTTTTTTCAAGCAGTCCAATATAACCTAATGCAATCTCATTTTTGTTGAAAATATCGTGTCTGAGTAATGAATTATAAAATTCAGCTTCTCTTTCCTTTTCTTTTTCTTTAGTTATGTCCTGTAGCAAAACAATTGTCTCTCCATTAAGCTTCCATGCATATTCACAAACAAAAACTTCTTTTCCCTTTCCTTTCCATTTGGAAACAAAATTTTCCAATTTTCCCTTTTTTAATTTTTCAAAAAATTCATTTCTTTTTTCTGCAAGTTCATCTACCTTTTTATTTTTCAATTCGGAAAAACTGTAGCCAATTAATTCTTCAAATTTATCATTAACATAAACAAAAAATCCTTTTTCATCTATCTTGTAAATTGGGAAATGCTGTAATATTTTTTCAAATCCATTTAATTTTTCTAGAGTTGCAGAAGCTGATGTTGAAATGAATTGTAAAAGATTTCTTTTCCTTTCATCTATCTCCTCATATACTGCAATCTGGTATTCAATTTTATCTTCCTTATATATTGGGAAAAGATGGATTGCATCTTCTCCTCCATTTATTTCATATTTTATTTTTAGAGCTTCAACAGCCTTTTTAACATTTTGTAATAATTCCTCTTCATTTTTGCTCCTCAATATATCCTTTATAAAGGAGAAGATATCCTCTTTTATATAAAACTCAATGTTATCATTTACCTTAATCTTTACCAATGCTTTTTTATCATTTATGAAAATCTCTTTCTCACATTCTCCTTCACGAATTGCATCTTCAATTGCATCTAATAAGCTCTCTCTATTTTCTGCCAAATCGAAAATATTTTTACCTTCCAAATCTTTCCATTCTTCCTTTGCATATATTATATTTCCCATAAAATCCGAAATAAAAGATGGCTCATCCACATCTAATCTTTTTGCAACTCCCAAAATTTCTCCGTCTCCTTTAACAAAACTTATTTTGAAGCTCTTTCTTCCATCAATATTCATTAGCAATTTTGCGCTTGCAACTTTTTTTCTTTGCAATTCAATGAACGCTCTCGCTATCTTCTTTTTATCAGTATGCAAAACAATATCATTAAAATTCTTCTCAATAACTTTTTCAAACTCACCTGTCGCATCTACTATAGTGCCTTTTTCATCTAACCTGAAAAATGAATAGTCTTCGAGAAGCTTTAACAGTTCATCCACAAGCAAAATTAATGGAATATATATAAAGTTAGTGGCATAAGGATTGAATAAAGAAATGGAAGAAATAGCGTCAATAAACTTATTGCATGTGGCAACTTCCTTTTCATTAATTTGATAATTCATGAGGATTGAATGATGAAAAATATTTATCATGACTTATTGCATTAGAAGGATTTACTACAACTTCCTATTTCACTAATTTATGCATCTCATAAATGAAGAATTTGTTGTCATTGGCTAAAGATCATGCATGATGGTTTTATAACAATATCTTTTCCCATAGGTAAAAGAAAATTGGATATACAAAAAGTAAAATAAGTAGTTTTATATACTATTATGGAAGAAATAGGAGAAGTTACACATTATTTTTCTAAGATAAGTGTAGCAGCAATAAAAATTACAAATGGCAACCTCAAAATTGGAGATAAAATTCGCATAAAGGGAGCAACAACAGATTTTGAGCAAGTGGTGGAATCAATGGAAATAAATAAACAAAAGATAGATGAAGCAAAACCTGGAGATGAAATAGGCATAAAAGTTAAAGAAAGGGTAAGAGAAGGAGATAAAGTATACAAAGTAGAATGAGAAGCATATTAATTGGCATAGATGGAGCAGAGCCATCACTAATTCAAAAATGGCAGGATGAGTTACCTACATTAGCCAATTTCAATTTTTGCAAACTTGAATCTACTCTTCCGCCTTCGTCGGCGCCTGCTTGGACTAGTGTAGTAACTGGGGTGGAGCCAGAGAAGCACTGGATATATGATTTCTTTTATTTTGATGGAGAGATAAAAGTTGTAAATTCTAGGTATAGGAAAAAGCCTGCAATATGGAATTTGCTTAGCAGTTTAGGAATGAAAAGCATTGTTGTAAATGTTCCAGTTACATATCCACCAGAGAAAATAAATGGTGTAATTGTTTCTGGTTTGCTCACCCCTCCAAAAGCAAAATTTGTTTTTCCAAATGGAGCAGAAAAATTATTGAAAGGCTATAAAATGGAGCATCTTATAGTTGATGATTTGCCCATAAGGATAGCATCATATTATTATCCAGAGAAAGTTTTGACTATGCTAAATGAATGGATAGGATGGAGAACAAAAGCAGTTTTAAGGCTAATTTCAAAATATGGTTTTGATTTCTGTATGGTTGTTTATAGAGCAACAGATTTAGCTCAGCATTTTTTGGATGATGAATATGTTTATCAAATTTATAAGAAAGTGGATGAAGAAATAGCAAAAATTATGGAGAATGTAAAAGCAAATTATTTTGTTGTATCCGATCACGGATTCTGCAAGATAAGAAAAAATATCAATATAAACAATTTCTTATACGAAAAAGGTTTTCTAAAGATAAAGAAAAAGGAAGGGAAATTAAAATTTGGAAAAAGGATAGCAAATTTCTTGAGATTTCTGCCGAGAAAATTTACTCATTTGCCATTTGTTAAAAAAATGCTCTTTTCCATTGCAAAAAAAGAAAATGTTATAGATTTTTCATCTTCTATTGCCTTTTGTTTGTCATCAAGCTCAAGAGCTATATTAATGAGAAGAGAGCATAAAGATGAAGTAGTAAAGGAGATTGAAAGCATAAAATTAAATGGAGAAAAAGTGTTAAAGCTAAAAGAATTGAAATATCCATATATTAAAGATTGGAGTTATATGGTAGCTGATTTAAAGGATGGTTATTTTTTAATGGACTTATTAAATTTTGAAGGCATGATTTCAAAGCCCGAAAAATTTAATTTTAAAAGAGAGCATGCCAAAGAAGGCGTTTTTATGACATATGGAAAAATATTTAAAGAAATGGATGAGAAAGCAAAAATAACAGATGTTATGCCAACTATATTGCATTCCATGAAGCTACCAATTCCAAATTATTTAGATGGAAAAGTTCTTGATATATTTAAAGAAAAAAGAGCAGTTAGAAAAGTTGATTGGGAAAAATATTGGCTAAGTGAAAAAGAAAGGGAGATAATAAGGAAGTTGGCTCTCAAGATTTAACATCAATTGTTACTATTCTAAAATAGACCCTTGCATCCTTCTCCCGCTTATTGTCATCAAAGCTTCCATCAGCAATTGCATAACCACCTTCTTCTGGATATTGATTTCCAACTTTATTTCCAATGTAATAATTTATGCTCAAAATTTTTCCTTCTTCTGTTTTATCTGCAACATCCCCGTTTATATCCAGCAACTTATCTCCTAAAATATCCTTATAATAGAGTTCTATTTTAACAGTATGATAGCCAATTTTATCATCAATATTTTGGGAAACATTCCAATTAACAATAACATCTTCATCTATATTTACTTCCTTAAATTCTTCTGGTGGCAAAACATATTCAACATCATCAATGTAAATTTTGGCATATATTTTTGCTGTATTTGAAAGCCATCTTGTTTTTTCATTTACTCTAATTTTCCATATTTCTACCCTTATTCCAGCATCATTATATGGAAGATAATCTTGACTGTCTAAAATGCCATCATTATCATC
Organism: Thermoplasmatota archaeon; assembly: GCA_029258955.1. Lineage (GTDB taxonomy): Archaea > Thermoplasmatota > E2 > UBA202 > JdFR-43 > JAPDJP01. The sequence continues at coordinate 29,156 of JAPDJT010000016.1, read as the reverse complement.
ATCATTATCCTCATTATCTCCTATTCCATCTCCATCACTATCTTTCCATTCTTTTGGATCATCAGGAAAAGTATCTTCATTGTCTGGAACACCGTCTCCATCCCTATCACGCACGGGATTAAAAACTCGTTGATAACTCTGATAAATATATGGAACTGCAATGATTACTATAAGTATAATTAATATGCCAGCAAAGGCAATTAACAAATTTCTTCCAGGTTTTATTTCCCCCATATCTTTCATTACAAAATAATATGGGTATTAAACTTAAAAATTTGTTGGAAAGCTTCTGTAATAAATTAAATGAATTGGGAGTGTTTGTTGTGGCGATAGTAACTATTCTCATTGTTATGATATTTTTCTTATGTAATGGCTATTGTGCCTTTCTTTTTAAAGTTGTTTGCTTATTCAATTGAGTTTGATTAAAAATAAACGAGATGAGTGTTTGCCAAGAAATTTCTTTCATGCAATAATAGTCGATGACAACAAATCACATATAAATATTTATATACCAACCCATGAATTTTTATTCATAAATCAATTATAACACATTGGTAACTTACTCATAAACTATATAAACCTTTTCCATTTACATTTTCTGGAGGCGTGAAAATGAAGAAAGCAATAGTTATAGGTGTATTGTTGGTAATGGCAAGTATGTCATTGGCAAGCAATGTGAGTAATGACAGTAGCCCAGCAATAAACATAAAGCCATTAAATATGGTTGTTACAACATATCAAGGAAATGTGCAAGTAACAGCTACACCAGACAATGAAATGCAACCAGTTATTACAATGGATAATCAAGGAAGATACATTGTTGCATACATAAGAAGCGTTAGCATCATGGAGAATTATTTGGACATATCATATTCTGAAGATGGTCAAACATGGACAGCAGTTGCAGAAATAACAACAGAGAGTGGTGCTGCAACATCTCCATCTATTGCCTATCAACCAACAACTCAGCGTGTATTACTTTCTTTCCTTGATCCAGCAGCAGATTATCCAATATACGGTTTCCAGATTGTTGACATAACAGACCTTGAATCATACAACGGCATAAGGTGGGGCTGGATGGGCGGAGAAAATTACAATTATGTTGCATCTGGATATGTTGCAGACTGGTTCTTACAGCTCATTATAAACGATGAGCCAGATTATGGCTTGTCACAGACACCAACATTAGCATATTGGACAACAGAATGGGAGCAGGAGCAGGACAACTGGGGCTTGTATTTTGATGGACAATCCATATTGAAGACAGCTCCAGCAAGTTATCCAGATATGGCAACTGGAACAAACCGTATCATGATGGTTATGCAGCATGACAATGAAACAACTGGACACAGTGAAATTGCCTATAAGATGACAGTTACAGATAAAGATTTGTTGCTCACTCAGGGCGGAGGACCAGGCGGAATGGACAAGTATTCAGACATTGAAGTATGGCCATGGCAGGGTTACTTAGGCAAAGGAGATTTTGATTCAAGATGTCCAAGTGTTTCAGCATCAGGAAGCAATTTCGTAGTAGTTTATATGAGCAATAGAAATGGAAACTGGGATATTTACTGTTCATACAGCCATGATGATGGTGGAAACTGGAGTGAAAGCGTAGTTGCTAACAGTGCAGATGATGAGGTATATCCAGCAGTATATATAATAGGAAATGCAGTATACTGTGCTTTCATAAAGAACGGAAATCTTTATTTAGCAAAATCAGAGGATGGAGGAGCAACATGGGGTGAGCCAGTCAAAATAAATGATGCTGATGGAACAGTTGTAGAGGAACCAAGAGCAGTTGACATAACCGGAGCAGGTATTGTCTGGGTTGATGCAAGGAACGGAAATAAGGACATTTACTATTCACCACTTCCAGCACCAAAGATTGAAATTAGCATAACTGGAGGATTTGGAGTTAAGGCAACTATAGCCAATACAGGCTTAGAGGCGGCAAAGAATATTGATTGGTCGGTAGACTTGTCTGGCTTAGTATTTGTTGGAAAGCATACAGAAGGAACAATTGATGAACTTGGTCCAGGAGAAAGTGTTGAAGTAGGACCAGGATTCGTATTTGGCTTTGGACCAACAACAATAACTGTTACTGCAGGAGGCACAACAGCAACAGCAAGTGGTTTCATACTTGGTCCACTGGTGCTAGGATTATAACTCTTCCCTCTTTTTATTAATTTTTTGTTAAAACCGAGTTTAATGAATAAATGGAAGAAAAGGTTGTCATTAGCTATTATGCAAAGGGATGAATTACTATGAGAACATCCTATTTCATTTATTTCGACAACGTTAAAATTGTAAATGAATTGGATTTTGTTTGCTAATTTTTGCGAAGTTAATACCATTGTTGGCATAATTCCAATCATTTCATAATAAAGCCGCCGGCGGGATTTGAACCCGCGACCTTCTGATTACGAATCAGACGCTCTACCGCTAAGCTACGGCGGCTCAATAAAAATTAGGCAAGTATATATTAAGTTGGCTGATAAACCTTTGCAACTAACTTATATTTTCCATATCCTGCAACTTTTACAATTATTTTCCAGTTTCCAGGCTCAGGATCTGCAAAATAAAAGTAATCAACATATTCATTTGATTTTAATGTTGTGCAATAAGTTTTTGTATAATTTTTTGATGGAGAAAGAATTGTAATATTTAGATGGCCTTGATTTAAGCTTTCTATTCTGGGGCTGATAGGGTTTGAAAAATTAACTTCTATGTAGATTCGTAAATATTCGGTTTCATTTTTTATCATAAAAGGATATTCAGATACTTTTGCGAAATCTTCATTTACCATATCCATCCATCCAAATTCTTCTTGAGCAGTTATTATTTTTATCCATTCATATTTAGGGGGGTGTCTAAAAAACTCTGCCATTTTCTTATAAACATCTTGGGGACCAACACAACCTGATAAAGCAGGCAATAGTAAGAGAGCAACAATAATCAAAGCTTTTTTATTCACGGGGAAAAATGCTTCTCTGCTTATTAAAATTACGATAAATGGCAAGAAGAATTTAATGAAAAGAAAAGTTGTATAATTTTTCTTCTATGCAGCAAAGCTTACGGCAGTTATTCCTCTCATTTATTGATGCACCAATGCTGCAACTTTCTTCATTTGCTGGATGGCATCATAGCCAAATTTTCTACCAAAAATTTTTTCTTTTGTGGCAATATAAAAATTGCCTGGGGTAACCAGCTCCTCCGAACCATGAGGATGGAGTCGCTCCTCCCCAGGCACATTTTTATAGCTTTCTTTCTTTTACATTATGCAACGTCTATTTGGAACAAACGGGGTAAGGGGAGTATCAAATGAGGATATGTCTCCTGAGCTTGCATTAAAATTAGGAAAAGCCATAGGAACATTTTTCCAAGGAAATATAATTATAGCAACAGATACAAGAACATCAAATGAAATGCTAAAAAATGCTGTTATAGCTGGGCTGATTTCTACAGGGTGCAATGTTTTTGATGCAAAAATTGCGCCATCACCAGCTTTGCAATATTATGTTAAAAATAGTGATGCAGATGCAGGTGTAATTATAACTGCCTCGCATAACCCTCCAGAGTTTAATGGAATAAAAGTTATTGATAAGGATGGGGTAGAACTTTCCAGAAATAAAGAAAAGGAAATAGAGAAAATTTATTTTAATGAGAAATTTGTAAGGGTTGCATGGAATGAGCTTGGAAAAGTATATGATGTTGATATCCTCGATTTCTATATTGAAGGTATTCTTTCCTTAATAAATGAAGATGAGATAAGGAAAAAAAATTTCAAAGTTGTTTTGGATTGTTGCAATGGAGCAGCATGTTTCACAATGCCTTATTTAGTTAGCCAAGTAGCTAAAGTTATTACCCTAAATGCCCAACCAGATGGAAATTTTCCTGGGCGCCAACCAGAGCCAACGCCAGAAAGCATAAGGGAATTAATGAAGGCAGTAAAAGAATTTGATGCTGATTTAGGAGTAGCTTATGATGGAGATGCTGATAGGGCTATTTTTGTTGATGAAAATGGAAACTTTGTTTATGGAGATAAAAGCTTGGCAATAATGGCTGGATTTAAAGTGGAAAAAAAACGTGGCAAAGTTGTTACTCCAGTTTCAACTTCAAGTTGTGTTGAAGAATATGTTAAAGCTAAAGGAGGAGAGATAGTTTATACAAAAGTAGGTGCTCCTATTGTAGCAAGAAAAATGCTTGAGATAAATGCTGTTTTTGGAGGGGAAGAAAATGGCGGGCTAATATTTCCAGAGCATCAATTTTGTAGGGATGGAGGTATGGCAACAATGGCTATGCTTGAATTGCTTGCCATTAAAAATAAAAAGCTATCTGAACTGGTTGAAAAAGTGCCAAAATATTACTTAATAAAAACAAAGGTGAAGTGTAACAATAAAAAAGAAGTTATGGAGAAGTTAAAAGAAAAAATAGATGCAAAGAAATTTGATTTTACAGATGGAATAAAGGCTTTCTTTGATAATGGATGGGTTTTAATTAGACCCTCTGGAACTGAGCCAATCATAAGAATATATGCGGAAGGGAAAAGCCAGAAAGATGCGGAAAAAATTGCGGAAAAATACAAGAAAATGGTGGAGAAGGTGGCTAAATAGCGGTCATCCATTAACTGTTATCTTATGGAAATTACGGAAAATTAATACAATATCATAGTTTTCTCATGTATAAATAGTCGCTATAACAATTTCATTTAATCAAAATTTCTTTTGTCTAAAATCCAGTTTATTATGGCTATGCAATGACTACTCAGATAAGATTTTTTCCCTATTGAAATAGGTGTCGCTCCATATTTAAAAAGAATTTCTTTCTCTCCCTCTTCCAAATCTTTATAGTCTCCTAAGAAAAAGAAGGGTTTATTGCTTATTTCTATGCTTTCAATATCTTCTCCTTTTTCATCTAATAAATAAAAATCTTTATCTTTATTTTCTTCCAAAAGCTCTTCAAAAGATTTTTTGCTTACAAAGATGCCAGAGGTAGATTCTACTTCCATTCCTTCTTTCATTCTTTCTAAAGCTTTTTTAATAAAAATTGCGATGCTCCTTTCATCTGGCGATACTTTCCTTAGCTTTTCTCCTTCCATTCTTATATAGACTGGAGGGTTTGGCTCACCATGCAGAATTGTATGGAAAATAACATTTCTTCTTATACCATATGAAAGCCAGAATGCAGAGTTGATGCATCTTGCCAGGACATCCATTCTGCCTGCTGAGCCTGGCAAATCCTTCAAATTTATCTTTGGTGTTGTTATTGCATGAGATTTTACATAAAAATGTCTATAGATAGTCATCTAAATTAAGTTTCATTGGAACATCAGGCTTTTTAAAGTTCTCTTTCTCTTTATCCCATGGAATCGTTAAATCAAATCCAATTTTTGTTGTAAGCCTTGTTTCTGGATCTGCAGATGGATCCAAAGAAGAACCTTTTTCCTTCTTTATCACCATGTCTTTATCTCCCTGGAAACGAGTTGCCATTGCCCACTCTATTTGCTTCCAGTCATGGATATCTATATCATCATCTACAACAAAAACATGCTTCATTGATTTATGTCCGCGAAAAGCAGCTTCTATAGCTTTTTTTCCATCATCTGCATTTCGCTTTTTTATGCTTACAACGCCGTGAAGCCATGAACAACCGCCAGGAGTAATATAAACATCCTTCACCTCACATACTTTTGAAACTTCATAAAATATAGTTGGCTCTTTTGGAGTGCCCATTAAAGTTTTATGCTCTAGTCCGCCAGGTAATAAAGCATGATAAATGGCATTTTCTTTTGCATATATCTTCTTTATTTTTGCCACTCTTTGTTTCCTTACTATATCAAAAGTTTCTGTCAAATCTAAAAAAGGACCTTCATCATGCATTTCATCTGTAATTTCAGCAATCATTATGATTTCAGAGGGCGTTGCCAAATGACCATCTATTTTTATTAGATGCGTAGGATATAATGCATTTGCTATAGCCAATTCATTTACTTCTGTAGGCATTGAGATGGCAGAAGCAATAGCAACAGAAACAGGATTTCCAATACATATTACAAATTCTTTCACCCCTCTTTCCAGATATTTATGGAAATCTCTCGGCAAAATTCTCATCACTACTTTATCTTTGTCAATAACCATCATTCTATGGTAGGAAGCATTTAAACCATATTCCTTGTCATTTGCAATTATAATGGCAGAGGAAATGTATTTTCCTCCATCTTGAGGATAATGAAGCAAGATAGGCAAATCATCCAAGCTTTTTAGTAATTTATAACCGTTTGCTTCCTTAACCTCTGGCTCAACAGGATTTTCAATTGCATTTAACATTTTTTTAATCAAATTTTCTGGCTTTATTTTAAGGCCCTCCGCCAACAAATTTCTACTGCTAAAAACATTTGCAACAACAGGTATGTCATAGCCAGATACATTTTCAAAAAGAATAGGCTTACCATCTAATAAGCGCATTAAGGAGGAGATTTCATATTCAACGCTTACTTCTTTTTTTATCCTTAAAAGCTTTTTCTTTTCATCCAAATAATCAATAAATTCTCTGAATTGCATATGTGTTATATTTTTCCCCTTTTATTATTTTTTGGAAGAAAAGATTTTGCATTGATGAAGGAAAATTTATGCAACATTTCTTTCTCCATATCTTTGTTTCGTCTGTTGCTACTGAAAAAAATAAAAAGAAATTTATAATCAAATGAGATAAGTTAAAGCATGAACGAGGAAAAGAAAATAGAGGCACCTGTTGCCATTAATTTAAAATTATCAAAAAGCTTGATAGTGCTTGCCGGAGGCATTGCAATATTACTTTTACTTATAGGCATCTTAATAATGATTGCTGCTGATAAGCCATCAGGCGACAAGTTAGGAGCTGTTATATATGATTTAGGAATAATTGGATTGGGAGGAACTCTTTATTTGGGGGCATTAGTAAATGATGAAATAGATGTAAATGTGAGGGCAGCAATGATTATTGGAGCAACTATTTTGTTGGCAATGGGTCTCATAAGAGGATTCATAAGTTGGGGATGGTAGCCAAAAGATAATAATTCCTTTTGCATTTCTTTTTCAATGGATTACAAAGCTTTAGGTTTCAAAGCAGGCTTGGAGATTCATCAGCAGTTAGCAACAAGTAAATTATTCTGCAAATGTCCTTCAGAACTTACAGAAAACTATAATGGAAAATTTGAGCGCATTCTCCGTCCCACTCAATCTGAATTAGGAGAGTTAGATAAAGCAGCTCTTGAGGAAGCGAGAAGAAAAAAGAGATTTGTTTATTATGCATCGCCATCCTCTTGCTTAGTTGAAGCAGATGAAGAGCCCCCTCATGAAGCAAATGAAGAAGCAGTGGATGTTGCTTTAACAGTAGCTTTGCTTTTAAAAGCAGATATAATAGATGAAATCCACTTTATGAGAAAAATAGTTATAGATGGTTCAAATACAACAGGCTTCCAAAGAACCGCTTTAATAGCTTTGAATGGCGAAATAGATGGAATAAAAATTGAGACAATTTGTTTGGAAGAAGATTCTGCAAGAAAGTTAAGAGAAGAAGGAAAAAAAGTTGAATATGCTTTGGACAGGCTTGGAATACCATTAATAGAAATTGCTACTTCTCCAGATATTTCTTCTCCTCAAGAAGCCAGAAAAATTGCCGAAAAAATAGGGCTTATTTTAAGAGCTACAAAGAAAGTTAAAAGAGGAATAGGAACAATAAGACAGGATTTGAATGTATCAATAAGAGAAGGAAATAGAGTAGAAATTAAGGGGGTACAGGATCTCAATGACATTCCAAAAATTTTAGAAAATGAAGTGAAAAGACAGCTTGAATTGATAGAAATAGCTAAAAAATTGAAAGGAGTAAAAGCAGATGACATAAAAAAACAGGAAATTAAAGATGTAAGCATGATGTTTGAAAAAACACAGTGCAAATTCATAAAAAAAGCCTTGAAAAGTGGAAAAGTTTTAGCTATAAAACTTCCAAATTTTGCTGGATTAATTGGAGGAGTAAAATATAAAGAGCATAGATTAGGAAAAGAATTTGCAGTGCATGCAAAAATAGAAGGAGGAGGAATAATACATTCGGATGAGCTTCCAGCTTATGGAATAAGCGAAAATGAGGTAAAGGAAGTTAAGAAGATTCTTGGATGCAATGAAAAAGATGCATTTGTTATATCTGTAGGAAATGAAAACACAGCCAAAAATTGTTTGGAAGCTGTTAAAAGAAGGGCAATGCAAGCTTTGGAGGGAGTGCCAAAAGAAGTTAGGAGAGCATTACCAGATGGTTTTACAGAATATATGCGCCCAATGCCTACCGCGGCAAGAATGTATCCAGAGACAGATATTCCTCCAATTAGAATAACAAAAGAGAGATTAGCAAGGATTAGAAAAAATTTACCAGAGATGCCAGAAAAAAGGATAAATAGAATGAGTAAAGAGTACAAAATAAGTTATGAAGAAGCTAAACAACTTGTTTATAGGGGAAGAGATGATGTATTTGAAGAACTTGTAAAGAAGTATGGATATGAAAGAATTGTTGCAAGAATTTTATTAAATGTAATGGCAGAGATGGAAAAAGAAGGCTATGATATTGACATTGCTTTAAAAAGAGTAAATGAAGTGCTTGAAGGATTGAATAAAAAGCTGTTTGCAAAAGAAGCAGTAGATGATTTATTGAGATATTTAACAAAAAATCCAAAAGCTGGCTTAGATGAGGCAATTAAGAAGTGCAAAGCAGGATTTATGGAGGAAAAGGAAATTAGAAGAATAATTAAAGGGATAGTTGAGGAGAAGGAGCAACTTATAAAGGAAAAAAAGGAAAGGGCATTCTCGCCCCTTATGGGAATAGCTATGAAAGAACTTAGAGGAAAAGCAGATGGTGCTTTGGTGAGCAAAATATTAAAAGAAGAAATGGAAAAAGTGCTTCATTCATAAATCCATCTTTCATCATCCATTGAATAGCTTATTATTTCATCTTCGCTGAACCACAAGCTTATTTCTTTCTCTGCAGTTTCTTTTCCATCGCTTGCATGGATAACATTCCTTCCTATATGCTGACAAAAATCTCCTCTTATGGTGCCTGGTTCTGCTTTTTGTGGGTCTGTAGCGCCAACCATTTTTCTTACCCTTTCTATTGCATTTTGTCCTTCTATAACCATTGCTACTACAGGGCCAGAAGTAATGTATTTGATTAAACTTTCATAAAATGGTTTTCCTTTGTGAACTTCATAATGCTTTTCCGCCAGTTCGTGACTTACTTTCAAAAATTTCATTGCAACTATTTTTAAACCAGCTTCTTCAAACCTCTGCAAAATTTTTCCTATTAAACGGCGTTGCACTCCATCTGGCTTTATCATAACAAATGTTCTTTCCATCATGTTTTTCTATAATATTTAGTCCATCTGACTTTCTTTGGGTCTCTTTTTAATTTTAGCATATTCTTCCTGCATTTGCCTGAGCAAAAATAATAGATTGTACCATCTTTTTTAACATACATCATGCCTGTGCCGGGTTCAATTTCATTTCCGCAGAAAGTGCATTTTCTCGCCATTATTTCACGCTCAACTTCTTAGCTTCTCTTTCAGCTTCTCTCAACATTAAAATATCTCCTTTCCTCACAGGACCCATTACATTGCGGGTTATAACTCTATTCTTATCTTTTCCTTCTAAAATTTTAACTCTAACTTGTATAACTTCTCCACACATACCTGTTCTTCCAATGATTTCCACAACTTCTGCTGGAATTCCCTCGTCCTCTGGCATCTTATCCCTTTATTTCATTCACCTTTTTAATAATTTCCTCTACTAAGCTTTTAGCTTCCCCTTCATCAATGATGGCAACAGAAGCAGCAGCTACTTCCAAGCCAGCTGCTCTTCCTAGCTCTTCCTTGGAAGGCACATAAGCATATGCAATGCCTTTCTCCTCGCATAAATAAGGCATGTGAGCAAGTATTTCTTCTGGCGAGACATCCATTGCCATGACTACAAGCTTTGCTTCTCCCCTCTCTACAGCTTTTGTTGTTTCATTTGTTCCTCTCTTCACTTTTCCAGTATCTCTTGCCTTCTCTACCGCTTCATACACTTTCTTCATCAAATCCTCAGGCATTTCAAATCTTACGTACATTGGCATTTTAAATCGCCTCCTATCATAGGCAAAATGGAATATAAAAGTAATATATAAGCATGGTGGTTAAATTAAAAGAAATAGTTAAAATTAAACAGATACATAGCTGGCGGTAACAGAGATAGCAAATCCATTTAGCCAATCAAAAGCTATTGGAGCATCTCTTATTTGTATCCAAATTCCAGAAAATCCCAGAATTAGAAATATAAGAAATTCATTTTGTGTAGATAATTTCCAATAACCCATATATCCTTTAGTTTCAATCTCACATTGATTGCTGATAGCGACAACATTTATAAAAGGAAATCGTATCCATGGCAGGCTATTTCTTATCGCAACCATCATTAAAATTATGTTGGCTATTTTTTCAAAACCCATCAAATATAGTTCACCAGCAGTTATACCTACGGAGGTTCTTTCATCCATAATATAACCAAAACCTTGAACATGACAAAAATAATTAAAATACCCATCGGATACAAAATTTCTCTGAAAAATTTTTAAGGATGCATTAATCCCAAATTTATGTAATAATTGAGAAATTTTTGATTCATTGTTATTTTTTAACACAGAAATTATTCTTTTCGCTTCATCACAAGATATGCTTTTCTTTGTTATTTTTCCATAAAAGTTTATTTTAATAAGTGCTTCTCCTTCTTCAGCTGCAGAAAAAATAGGGACAATTAGTAGAAACAAAATAAAACAAACTTTCAGCGTTTTCATGATAAAAAATACATTATAAGTTATTTATTTTTAGCTATCAAAGTTTATGATTAATAGCCTGCAAGAATCCGTAACAGTTTCCTCGCCATAAGCTATAGCCTTTAAAGAATATAAACCTGTTTTTTCATCTACAATTACTTCATATGGAGGAGTAGAAAAATTAGCTATTTTTCTTTCTTTGCCTCCTTCAACAATATAAAATTCCACCTTATTTGCTCTTCCTATTACACTTGCCACCATCGTTATTTTTCCAATAACAATGGCTTTTCTAGTTGGCAATTTAAAAGTTTCTCTATTAAAAACATAAATATAACCTTCTAATGGTTTGGTAATTTTTATTAACAATTTATTTATGGGGGCAACGGCAATATTATCTGGATAATAAGCAATAAATGAGCGATTGTTTTCTGGTGGGTCAGAATATCCTATATGCTTTTCCTGATTAAAGACAATAATAAAAAATACTAAATTATCTAAGGATACATCCCAATTATTTTTCCAAATTACTGAAATATTATAATTTTCATAACTGTGTATTGTGAAATTTTTATTAATTGCTAAATCCAAAAAAGCAAAATGGTATGGCTCCCCAGCACTATTTCTCCATCTAGAATTTATCTCCACAGCATATATTTTTAATATGCCCTTGTATTCTTCTTTTTCTATATTCTTAATGTTAACCTTTATCTCTATTCCTTTTGAATCAATAGGCTTGGCATCCGCATACACCAAAATATTTTTTCTTTCCCTGTTCAGGAATCTTCAATTGCCTCTTTGTACGGCTTCTCATTAGTGTATCCGGCAACTACAACTTTATATCCTCCATCAAAAAAGCAGGTTGGTAGATATTTAAAATTGTACTTCTGACATCTATTAAATGCAATCATATTTCTATCCGTTACCAAATTTACATAATAAAAAGGATAATTTCCTGAAGAATATATGCTGTATAATGCTCTTTCTGCTAAAGGACAAGCTTTGCACCAGGTCGCAGTGGCAACCTCGCAAAAAACTATTGTACTTTGTGTTTCGATAGGTTGAAAAATAAATGGTTGTAAAAAGAAAATGCTGATAAAAATGAGAGCTAATTTTTGCATATATATTTATATTATGCAAATTTAAAAAATTTAATATTCTCTCCATCTATGTCCGCATTTTGTGCATGTATATATTCTTGTCTCAGGCTCATCAGCAGCTCTTGTTTGGCGAAGGACCCAATAAGCTTCATTATGCCCACATCTCGGACAAACAACATTTGTTTTTGGTAACAGTTCCATATCTGTTTCTATAATTGCAGAGTCCAAATCTCTTCTTTTAGAAACAATTATTCTCTCCATACTATTATCCTTCGCTTTTTTAAATCCGCATCTCTTACAAATCATTTCCTTACCTTTTGGATAAAGCAAAGAGCCACATTTAGGACAGAACATAAGAAAGGAAAAGCATATTATATAAAAATTTTGTGAAGGAAGGTATTGGGTTTGTTGAACAAATAGAAGAAATGGCTATTATTGGTCACTATTGCCTGAAAGAGAACTTACTATGACAATACCCTATTTCATTTAATTTTCGACAGACCCGAAGGTTTTTCTGGCAAATGAAAAAATCATCATTAATTTTCGATGAATCTTATTTGACAAATTTTTTATATTGTAGATATTTTCTTTTTAGGGGCCCGTAGCTTAGCCAGGTGGAGCGTCTGGCTCATAACCAGATGGTCGCCGGTTCAAATCCGGCCGGGCCCATCACCCCGCTTATAGATAGAATTTTAATCAACAGACACCTGTAATTTGCACCTGTTGTTTTTCCCTGTTGTGGAGGTAGTAATTTTGCCAGTTGAAATTGTTATTAGTGTGGATGATCGAGTCATGAATAGATTGAGGAAAATGGGCATAGAGGAAACTGTTCTGAAGAAAGATTATCGGTAAAATAAAAACCATCTCGTGTAAAGAAGGAGGTAGAGCATGAAAGTAAAAAGGAAGATAATATACAATGTTTATTACAGATTTAAAGGGGAAAAGAAGAGTGGAAAAGGCATTCCAATACTATGTGAAAGAATACTGTCGAACTGATGGTCAAATTTAACTTCTTTTTGGTTCATTTAATTTCTAAATTATTCTAAATACTAAAAATGAGAAAAAATTGATGGAAAATTACTTTTTCATTTCCTTATATAGCTTCTTTACATCTTCAAGGGTGTTTATTTCATTTACATCTTTGTCCCATCTTATTCTTTTTACTCTTGCGAATCTTAGGGCATATCCATATCTATCACTTTTTTGTATGTCATCAAATTCCACTTCCACAACTATAGTCGGCTTTACAAAAATAACTCTTCCCTCCTCTCTTACCTTATTTTTAAGCAATTCCTTTGTAATTTCCTCAAACTCCTCATCAGTTAGCCCCTTGAATGTCTTGCCCACCATATGAAATTCACCATTATCTAAAACAGCAAGCCAGTAGTCGCTTAGCCATTTATAACGGCGCCCATGCCCCCATTCTGCAGCAATAATAGCTACATCTAAGGAATGACTCTTCTTTACTTTATACCAACCTCTTCTCAGCCTATACTTGCTTTTTACATCTTTTGCCACAATTCCCTCAAAGCCTTCATTAACAGCTTTTTCAAAAAATTTTTTCATTTCATCAGGCTTATTGGTAATAATATGTGGTGGAAGATAAGAGGAAGCCATCTCTTTTAAAATTTCTCTTCTTTTTTCAAAAGGTAAATCAAGAAGCTCTTTTCCATCTTTATAAAGAATATCGAACAAATATAATTTAGTTGGAATATCCATGCTTTTCTCTTTCCTGAATTTTTTCATGAGTTCCTGAAAGGGCAATGGTTTGTCTTTAAATGCAATTATCTCGCCATCTAAAATAACTTCTCCATCTATACTTTTCATTTCTTCAACAATTTCTGGAAAATAGTCTGTTATTTCTCTTTGATTCCTAGAAAATATTTTTATTCCTTTGTTTCCAATATGCAAATGTGCTCTTATTCCATCAAATTTATATTCTACACAATATGTTCCTTTTAAATCCTCAAATTTTGCCATATCTGTAAGCATTGGCTTTATTGGCTTATATAGTTTAACTTTTATTTTGTCCAATTCATTTTTTCTCGCATAACTCAAAATTTCTGGCAGGGAGGATATCAAATAAGCTTTTTCAATGTTTTCTTTTGTATAGCCAAATGCGTCTGCAATTGCTTCTAAAAATAAACCTTGGCTTACACCATGTCTTTGCTCTCCAAGTAATGCATTTATTATAAATTCTCTTTCTTTACTATCAAGTTGAGAAAGCAAAGCAGAAAGCATGCTTTCCTTTTCTTTTTCTTTTGATGTTTCCCCAATTTTAATAAGATAAGAATAAATTGATTTAACGTCCTTAGGAATTTTTTCAAATGGCAATACTTTTTGAAACTTTGCAATAGTTGCATACCCAACATTTATTTTTGGTAAATTGCCTAAAAGTAAATTGATAGCTGGTTCAATTTCTTCTTCTCTTAAATTTTTTATAAAATTTGCAACAATAGCTATTTTTTCTTTTTTCTTTGCAGTAGATTTCAATTTTTCTGCTATAGAAATCAAATCTTTTAAATCCATCCCAAATATTAAATTTAGCAAGTAAATTACCTTTATGGAAAAATTATGCCCTATTTGTAATGGAAAAATGAATAAAATGTTGAGCGAATTTGAGATACCTTCTTTGCCGTTCATAAAAATTCCGGAATGGATTAAAGAAGCTGTTGCATATGAATGTGAGAATTGTCATTTCATAGGACTGTGGAGAGAGAAGGAATAATTTAATATTGTTAATTGATTTAATTTTCATGAAAAAGACACCTTGTGAAATGATAGTTTGGACTGTACTGCCTTGCATTAGAAAAAAACTTGCAAAAAATTTACTTGGCAAGGGGCTTAGCCAAAAGGAAATTGCGGAAAAACTTGGAGTAAGTAATGCAGCAATTTCTCAATATATAACTGATAAAAGAGGAGGAAATGTTAAGCTTAGTGATGAAATTAATGGCGAGATAGAAAAATCAGCCAATGCAATTTTAAATGGAGAAGATGCAGTAAAGGAAATCTGCAGAATTTGTAAAATTATAAAGGAAAAAATAGATATTCTGGAAGAGATTTGTTAAATCTTGCCTCCCCATTTGTTGTAGTGTATCAGCTCTTTCAAATCATATCTCTCTGTTTTAATTGGCTTTTCATCACCAATACCAACAGGCACAATTGCAACTGGCTTTATATGTGGTGGCAATTCTAAAATTTCTGCAACTTCTTCATCGTCAAAAGCTCCTACCCAACATGTAGCAAGTCCTTCAGATGTTGCCACTAACAAGAAATTTAGAATAGCTGCTGCAACATCTTGCAGGCAATAGAAGTTTATTCCTCTTTGTCCATAAGGGGCTATTCTTTGTAAGTTTGCACAAAATACAACAACAATTGGAGCTTCCTCAATAAATTTTTGATTGTAAGCAGCTCTTGCTAACTTTTTCTTTACATTTTCATCATCAACAATAATGAAATCTCTTGCTTGCAAATTTCCTGCAGAAGGTGCTAAATTTGCATAATGGAGTAATCTCTCAACTAATTCTCGCTCAATAGGTTGTTTTTTGTATTTCCTTATAGAGCGTCTTTTTTCTATAGCTTCTTTTACATCCATTTAAGCCTTCATTATTCCTGCCAAGAATACACCCAATGCCACCAATGCCCCTATTATACCTCCAATAATTGATGCTATTCCTGCCTTAACAATTTCCCATGTCCATTCTCTTTCTCCCCATAGTTCTCCACCACTGTAGTTGTAAAATATTAGAGCAACTATTATGCCTATAAGAAACAATATACTCCCTATTGCTCGGCTTCTTCCAGAACCAAAGTATATTGTAAATGCTCCTGCAAGTATTGTTCCAATTGCAAACACAAGCAAAAGCATGCTCACAAACAACTGCATATATGGACCCATTTTTTCACCTCCTTAAAATTTTGTGCCAGTAAGGGTTTTAGTATCTGCAACCCCATCTATGGAGCGTATTTTCTCAACAACTACTTTTCCTAACTCTTCTAAATCATTTACTTCAACTTTTGCAATTAAATCATATTCTCCAAATAAAGGATGGAGCTCAACAATCTCCTTTATTTTAAGTAGTTCATTATATACTTGATGCTCTTTTGCTGGAGCTGTTGAAATCAAAACGAAACCCACTACTGGCATGTTATGAGTATTAGATTTTACCTTATTAAGCTTTCTGTTTTTATGGGGTTTGATGACGACATGTTAAAGCCCGCTCCATATAAGCATGAAGGAGGCGGTAAAATGTTGTATGCAGGTATGGATGTGCATAAGAAGAAAAAGAAATAAGAGAATTCTTTTATGGACTAAAGAATGTAAAAGTAGCTATAGAAGCATCTACAAACTATAGCTACATTGTAGATGCTTTAGTAAAAGAAGGCTATGAAGTTTTAGTGGCACATCCATTAAGAACAAGAGCTATAGCTGATGCAAAAATATTGGCAGATTTAACAAGAGGAAATTTGTTGCCAACATCATGGATTCCTCCAAAGGAAATAAGGGAGTTAAGAGATTAGTTAGGCAGAGAATATTTTTACTAAATCTGGAAGAAAATGGCTACATAGCTTAAAAATTCCAGCAATAGAAACATATCTATCTATAATGGAAAAATTGGAAGAAGAGATAAAGAAGATGGATAAAAGATTAAAGGAAGAAGAAAAGAAATTTAAAGAAGTAAAATTGCTTAAAAAGCTTGTCAGCAACAACATTTTCAGCATTAGTTATATTGGCAGAGATAGGAGATGTAAATAGATTTCTAGATGAAAAGAAAATATTTTCTTATGCTGGATTGGTTCCATCAGTTCATAAATCTGGAGATAAAGTTTATTGTGGGCATAGCAAAATAACAGAATTTTATAGAAAGCTAAAGAGAAAAGGAAAACATGAAAATGTTGCAATAATTGGAGCTTCTTAGCTATGGATGAAGTAGGCATAATGTGGCTTTGCCACGAATAGGTGTATATCATAAGGCATAAAAATTGAAATTGCATATAAAACAGGCGGGCTTTACATAGGTGTCGAAAATTAAGTGAAAGAAAAGGTTGTCATTATCCTATTGCATTGGAGGAATTTTACTGTGACAACATCCATTTCATTTATTTTTGGATAACCTCGTTTTTTATATGAAAAAATAAATAAAAAAATTGGAATGTTGCTACAGTAAATCCCAATACACATAGTGGATTGTAATTTCTTATGCAATAATAGCAAATGAACATGAAATAAATCGTATTGGTTCACCCATCCATTTTTATTGTCTCCCACAAAGAATAGAAATCTCAAATGATAAAATTAGCTGTTATTTATTGCATGAAAAAATTACCTATAACAACATTCCTTTCCATGTATGGTATCATTCATTCCTTTATTCATTTTCAAGAATTTCACAGCATGTGATTTCAAAGCATACAAACCTTTTTATATAGGGATGCGATGTAAGAAGGGGAAAAATATGGAAGGAACCGTAAAAAAATGGGTAAATAAGAAGGGGTACGGTTTTATCGGAGTAGATGGACAAAAAGATGTTTTTGTTCACTATTCCGATGTAAAAAAGGAAGGATATATAAGCCTGAAAGTTGGGCAGAAGGTAAAGTTTGATTTGGTGGAAACTGAAAAAGGACCAAGAGCAAAGAATGTGGAATTGTTGGAATGATTTTGTCGGATAGAGATATCAGAGAAGCGGTTTTAAAAGGCGAAATAAGCATTGAGCCATTTAATCCTAATAATTTAACCCCTAATGGCTATGATTTAACTATAGGAGAAATTTTCATTGAAGGAAAAGTAGTTAAGGAAGCTAAAATAAAGCCATTGCAATGGTTTGCCATTTCTACAAAGGAATATGTAAAACTTAAGAACGTCACCGCTCAGTTGTGGCTACGTTCCAGCTATGCAAGAAAAGGAGTCCTATCTACATTCGGCAAGGTAGATGCAGGTTTTGAAGGGTGCTTAACAATTTCATGCTTTAACACTCATCAGGAGATAGAAATAAAAGAAGGGGACAGATTCTGCCAGATTGTGTTTGAAAAACTGCTATCTCGACCTTCAAAATATTATGAAGGAAAGTATAAAGGGCAAAAAACTGTAAAACTTGAATGACCTCCTTTCTCCTTTTATTTTAGAATTGTGAAAAATAAATGAAAAAGAGGTGGTCATTGGCTATCGTTGCACGATAAGATACGCTATAACCACAATCTATTTCATTATAATTTTTGATAATTCCAAAAATACAGGACAAAAATTTTTTCATTTGCCCATCAATCCTTATTTAATTATATTTATACCTAGTTCTTTTGCATAATCATAAACTTCATCATATTCTGCCATTTTTATTCTTCTGTTTATCTCCTCATATTCCATTGCTTTATATGTTGGATAATATTGGTCCATTATGTTTACCATAGCATCTGGCACATTTTCAGCAATCCATTCCAAAATTGGCTTTGAACAACATTCTACATGATTTGGAAGTATAAGATGGCGAATAATCATTTCTCCCTGTTCATATGCAATTTTATGATTTCTTGTAATAATATCCCAATAGTTCTTTATTTTGGATAACCTTTCAGCACATTGATTATTGCCATACTTAAAATCTGTCAAATACACATCAACAATTTCCTTTAGCAAATCCATTGTTTGAATACTGCAATACATATTTGAATTCCATATCTGGGGCAAATTTGCATTGCATTTTTCCAGCACTTGCAATATATAGAGAAGATTGGGCGTAGGCTCGCCCCCAACCCAATTTACATTTTTTGCTCCTCTTTCCCAAGCTTTTTCTATCATAAAGGCCATTTTTTCTGGCTCAATATATATTCCAGCATGGTATTGAGAAATATCCCAGTTCTGACAATATACACAATAAAAAGTACAGCCTGAGAAAAAAATTGTATATGAAGGAATTAGCATAGATTCCTCACCATAATGGAAGAAATGGGAGGCTACGCTAGCTTGCTTTACCCTACACTTTCCAGCTCTTTCATATCTATTTACCCCACATCTATGCTCGCAAAAATGACAATTTTGGAAAATCTCTTCGGCTTTCCTTATCAACAATGGAATTTTCTCTTTATTTTGCAAGTATTTGCTTTTTTCTTCCCCTTCCAGAATTGCAAAATATTTTTCAAGCATTTTCCAACTCCAGCTTAATTACTTCTCCTCTTGGCTCCTTTTCAGCAAAAACTTCTCCTTGAAATTTATAAACTTTTGTTTCTTCATCAAACCATGCATCTGGAGGCAATCCAGCTTTAATGCATGTCTGGCTTAGGAATTCCTCAGCATTCCATTTATACTCCACAGCTACTTGAGGAAGCAATAAACCTTTATAAAATCCTTTTTCAACAATCAATCCGTCTCTTCCAATTTTAATATGCCTTGGATAATCCTTTGGCTCACATTTTATAAGTTGTGGAGGTGTTAAAACAGTTACTTCAACAACAATTTCATCAAGCTCATCTTTTTCCAAATCTGGAAAACGAGGATCATGACAAGCAGAGATAGCTGCTTCTTTTATTGCTTTATTTAATGGATAAATTGGCTCTGGTATTCCTATACATCCTCTGAGCATATGGCTAGGATATTTATTTATTGTAACAAAAACGCCTGCTTTTTCTTCAAAATTTTCTAAATCTGGAATTTTCTCTCCTTTAACATGTTTTTCTATAACTTCTCTTGCATATCTAACCAGTTTTTCTCCATCCTTCAAATCCATGTTCTTAATCAAAGAAATATTTAAAAATTCTCTATTCCCATTTCTTCTTTGCTTCTTCCTGCTTCCTTAAGCACTTTTTCAGCTACATATATGTCGCATCCCTCCCTTACTGCTAATGCAATGCAATCGCTTGGACGAGCGTCAACAACTACTTCTTCAATCTTTCCTTCCTTGTAATACTCTATGTATAATTTAGCCATAAATATGCCATCAACTAAGTCATCTATTACAATTTTTTTAATTGCCCCTCCAAGCAAGTTTATCACTTGGATAAATAAATCATGGGTGAGAGGGCGATGAAAACGTTTGCCATGTAATCCATTCATTATGCTCTCTGCTTGAGTATAGCTTACATAAATTGGCAAAGCCATATCTTCATTTACCAAAATTATTTCTGAATATCTATCGCTATGATAAACATGTGGATAAACATCCATTTTAACTAATTTCTCTTTCATCTTAACTCAGCCAACCTTTTTATTCTTTCCACCACATTTGGATGAGATGAAAACAATTCCATCAATTTATCAGTTGCGGTTGTTCTGGCGTGCTGGGCAAAGTATTGCAACTCATTTTCATCAATGTGTCCATCCATATTCAAATCTGCCTGTCTTAAGTCAAATACATCTTTTCTCGCCCTTACAGGATCAGTTGCAAAAAAAGCCCTCATTCCTTCAACCTTTTTAATTTTTGACGGATGCAAAGTTGCTGTTGCTGTTGTTATTCTATAGAGAGCTGAAGCTAATGCATGTGGTTTTTTAGTTAGCATTGCTGAACCATAGTCAGCATAATATTCCCTTATTCTGCTCACATATAAAACAATGAGATTTGTAATAAAATATATGATGAATGCAAGGAATGCTAAGGCTGAAGATGATGAATCTCTTCTTCTTCCCCATAAAAGGCTCCAGAAAGCAAGATAGCAGATTAAAGGAATGACAGACAGCATTGTTATTATTGCCATATCTCTATGCTTCAAATGAGAAATTTCATGTCCTAAAACAGCTTCCAGCTCTTCATCATTTAATATTTTAAGCAATCCCCTCGTTACACAAACCCTCCCATCTCTTACACTTCTTCCAAAAGCAAAAGCATTTGGCAGTTCAATTTCAGCTATACCAATCTTGGGCATGGGAATGTTAGCTTCTTTAGCCAATTTTTCCACCATGGAATAAAGGCGAGGCATATCCTCCTTTTTGATATATCTAACTCGCATTGTCATTTCTACGATTTTCGGACTCATTACATATTGCAAGATTATAATAAATGCAGCAAGCACAGCCAGCACAATTGGCTGAGCGTAACCCATAAAATATGCTATCAAAACAAGCAAGCCATATATTATAGCAAATAACAATGCTATTGCAAATATTAGTCTTGCATATAGCCCTAATTTTCCCATCGCTTACAATATTTGTAGTGATATTTAAGCTTTAGCTGAATTCATCTCTGGAGAGCACAATTAAAGCTAAAGCAACTATGCTTAGTATGCTTCCTATAAAGAAAGGACCAATGGAAAAGATGCCGAATATGGAGCAAATTAGAGCAATTAAAGCTTGTTTCCTCAGAAAGCAAAAGATTGCACCTATTAATGCTGGAATTGAAACTATAATTATGCCAAAAGCAAGATAGGGAAGAAATAGAGAAGCTGTATAAAGGAAACTTTTTCTTTCTATTGTTCCATTTCCTTTCTCCATTTTAAATTTATCTGTCAAAAAGTTTCTCCATGGCAAAACAAGAACCTTTATTTTCATGCTTTTATATCCCTCCTTGTAAAGCCATAGGATATGTTTCCCTGCTGATACATTAGAAAAATGTATAATTCCTTCCTTATCGCTTACTACTGTTTTATTATCTAAATAAGCTTTTACTCCTTGCAATGGTTTGCCTTCCTCGTCAAAAACCTTTGCTTTATATTCTCCATACCCCTTAAAAATACTCTCCTGGGATAACAAAATAAATGAGCCCAACAAAATTCCCGTAACAAAAACTATAACAAGCAATGTGCCAGCAATCATGGGCTTGGATGTTTTTTCCTTTTTTACCAATGGATGTATAACAAAGCTTTCTTCCTTCTTTTCTTCTTTCCCCTTAACATCTACAACTATATTCATTCCACAATTTGGGCATTTAGTTTTTTGTAAGCCAACAGCCCCATCTGGCACCTCAACAATAACTTGTTTATTGCAATATGGACATCTCGTTTTTCCTCGCATCAAAAAATAATGATGCTCTGTATAAGTAAATTTCCATAAGATTTTTTAAATGACAGCATATAAAATTGTGCTAACGCTACTCTTAACAATATTCTTTCCATTTATTTTCCTGCTACTTTTGTCTATTTTATTCATTATTTACAAGGAAACATTTGAAAAAATTGGTTTTGGGAAAAGGGAATTATCTTTGCTTATTGTTGGCTCCTTATCAACAAAATTTTTTGATTTACCGATTTTTGTATATAAAAGCTATCTTTTGGCATTAAATGTTGGTGGGGCATTAATCCCTCTTGTTTTATCTTTTTATTTAATATGTAAAAATAACATGAGGTTTTTGAAAATACTGTTAGCTGTTTCATTAGTAGCATTTGCCACTTATATGGTGACAATTGTCAAAGAAGAGGGTGTAATTTCATATTTTCCCTACTATTTTCTTCCAATAATTCTATCTTTTCTCTTGGCATTACTTTTTTATTATCGCAATCCATCTGCAACAGCCTTTGCTTACATATGCTCAACATTAGGCGTTATTATAGGAGGAGACTTCTCTCATTTACCAGAGCTATTTAGAAAGCCTTTCATGGGCTCAATGGGAGGCGCTGGCATATATGATTTGGTATATCTATCAGGACTTATTTCATTTTGCATAACTTTTCCATTTGTAAAAAAAGAAAAGTTGAGTAAATGGGAAAGATTAAGAAGAAAATTTGAAAAGGAATTGAGAATTGCAAGCAAGCTAACTGAAGGAAGAATACCTGTAGATTTTTTAAAAGAAAATTATATAACAAAGAAAGAATTCAATACAATCATCAGAAAACTTTATGAAAATGCTCCTTTTGTAAATTTATTCGCAAGAATCTTAGCGTTTCTCATTGATTTTGCCATTTTATCTATTTTATCCTTTGTGTTGCTTATTCTTTTTTTCCAAGGATTTGACATAATTGCATTCATTTATATTCTTCTTTCCCTGCAAATCTTCTATTTCATGTTTTTAGAATATTTTTTTGGAGCATCTATAGGGAAAGCAATTGCAGAAATTAAAGTCAAAACTGTAGATAATGATAAACTGGATTTTATGGGTGCATTTACAAGAAATATTCTCCGCCCACTTGAATTTTTCTTAGGGTTTTATTTAGTCAGTCTGCTATTCATATTACTTACACCCAAAAAACAGAGATTTGGAGATATAATTGCGGATACAATAGTGGTGAGAGAGAAATGGAGTTAATAAAAGCTATATTGCTTATATTTCCTGCATATGTAGCAAATGCATCAGCCGTTGTAATTGGAGGAGGAAAACCAATTGATTTTGGAAAAACATGGGGAGGAAAACCAATTTTTGGTAAAGGAAAAACATGGAGAGGGCTTATAGGAGGTTGTTTATGTGGTATAGCAACAGGGTGTTTGATAAATTACTTTACATCTTATTTTGGAAATGGTATCGAAGCATTTACTGTAATATTTGCTCTTTCATTTGGGGCATTAGCTGGAGACTTAATAAAAAGCTTTATTAAAAGGAGGATTGGAAAGAAAAGAGGGGAAAAATGGATTATTGCGGACCAGATTGATTTTTTATTAGGTGCATTTCTTTTTACATATATTTTAAATAAAAACTGGTTTTTAACTAATTTTAAATTACATATAATTATATTCCTTTTAATTATAACTCCAGCAATACATTTAGCAACAAATATAATAGCCTATTTATTAAAACTAAAGAAAGTTCCGTGGTGAAGAAATGGATGATGAAGAAATAATTAAGTTTATAAGGCAAAGATTACAGCAAAGAGAACTGGAGGAGATGAATGAAGAGCTCAAAAAATGGGCAGAAGAACATGGAATAAAATTGGAAGAAAAAGAGGAAAAAGAGGAAAAAATAGAGGGAAAATGTGAAATCTGTGAGGGAAGAGAAGCAAAATATAGATGCATAGAATGTGGAAAAATTGCCTGCCTGTCTTGCTTTTGGACTTTGCTTGGCATATGCAAGGAATGTTTGCCGGAAGAAAAAATGAAGGAATTGAAAGAAAAAATATAATTTATTTTGGCATCCACAAAATTTCTCCCTTCCTCAATTTTTCCTCCTTTATTTTTTCTATAAGCTCTGCAATTTCTTTCCCCATTTTTGATAAATAATATTTTTTCTCTTCATCTTGCTCTAGCACACCTTCCTCCTTTAACTTTTTTAAATGGAAACTTAGCTTTGGATTGTCTTTTATCCCTAATTCCTGAGCTATTTTTGTAAATGGATACTTTTCTCCTGTTGAAAGCAAGCTTATGATTTTCCTCCTTAAAAAGTTTGATATTGAATCTGATATCACGCCCAAGTGTATATCTGCTATCAAATCTTGCAAAATATTTCTCTGCTTTTCATCTATTTTCTCAAGATTTGCAGAAAGGATTAATTTGCAATTTTCCATCAATGCCTTCCTGTTTAACCATTCCAAAAATTCCCTTACTTCTTCAACACTATTCCCTTTAAGCAGATATTCTAAGTCAGTGAGAAGAATAGCTGATATTCCTGAAATATTTTCTTCTATCTCTTTCTTTAGCTCATTTACTCCTCTTGGCTGTAAATCTTTCTCCAAGCTTATAAAAATAACATTGTCTAAATCCCTCAGCTTATCAAATTGTCTTGATATGCATAATCCCTTCTTTCCTTTTATAAGGCTTCTGAATTTGCTATAGCAATCTTTCTTTGGCAAATCCTCAAACTTCCTGAATTTCAAATCTTCTATAACAGCAAGGATACTATTCTCAAGCTCTTCCATGTCAAATGGCTTCCTAATATAATCAAAAGCTCCCCTTTTCATTGCTTCTATTGCTGTATCTACTGTAGCATATGCAGTTATCATGATTACTGGCAAGGAAGGTCGGCGCTTTTTTATTTCCTTTAATGTTTCTATCCCATCCATTCCTGGCATTTTTATGTCAAGGAATACCAAATCTACATCATTTATTTTTTCTAAGCATTCATAGCCTGAGGAAGCTGTTTCTACTTCATAACCATAAACCTCTAAAGCAGTTTTTGCTGCATCTAATATACTTTCATCATCATCAACAAAGAGTATTTTCCTAATCATTTTTCACCTCTCAAAACTATATGAAATGTAGAGCCTTTTCCAACCATACTTTCAGCCCATATTTTTCCGCCATGGCTTTCTACAATATTTTTTGCAATTGCCAATCCTAAGCCGACGCCCCCTCCTTCGCCTGTATAAAATGGTTCAAAAATTTTTTCTAATTCTTCTTTTCTTATTCCTTTTCCTGTATCTGAAATTTGAATGTGCGAAAAGCTTGCATTTCTGCTTACCCTTATTCTTATTTTTCCTCCAGCTGGAGTGTATTTGACAGCATTAATCAGAATATTCTTAATTGCCTTTTCAATTAGCTTTTGATCGCCGAAAATTGTTGCTTTTTCATCAATTTCAGTTTCAATAATTTGTTTCTTTTCTGCAGATATTTCTTCAATTTCTCCCAGCATTTTTTCAAATAAATCTTTGGCATAAAATTTTTCTTTGCGTAATTCAAGTTCTTTTCTATCTATGGATGGTATCTGAAGCATATCATCTACTAAATTTGTTAGTCTTTCTATACTTTTTGCCATTTTTTCCAGCTTTTCTTTTTGCAATTTATTAAGTTTACCGAGCTTCTCTTTTAAAAGCAGTTCATTGTATGTTTTTATTGCAGTAAGAGGTGTTTTTAACTCATGAGCCACTATGTCGATAAATCTTGATTTCATTCTATCTAATTTTGCTTCTGCTAGCCTCATATATGCTTCCTCAAGCTTTCTTTTCTTTTCTACCAATTCTTCAATAAGTTTTTCTTTACTTGCTAAAGCTATTTTTTCTTCCTCCATGATTCCTTTTGGTAACTTACTCATAAATTCATGCTTGTATATTTCTTCCTTAATATTTGGTGGTAAATTTCTGAAATTATTTGTAATTTCTTCCTTCTTCCCCAAAATTGTTGATAATCTATGTAAGAAATTCAGGAATTTCTTTTCTTTTTCTGAATCATCATAATAATAAAGCTGATGAATTTCTAATCCTCCCCTCTTATTGATATAAATGCCTTTTATATCTATAGATATCCTTACAGCTTTTAGCTCCTCTGCCTTACATTTCCTTAAAATAGGCTCAATAACAAGCTTAAACAAGGCAAAATAAATGAAATATTTGGTTAATCTTCTCTCAATTTTTCCAATTTCTTTTCTAAGTTCATCAGCAATTTCGTCATATGGCACAAAAGCAGAATGCAAATCGATGAGCTTGCTTAAAAGATATGTGAATGCCTCGCATATCTTTTCTTTTCCTTCCTCTCTTATAACATTTATATTTTCCTCTACAGCTTTTGTTATCAACCTTTCATCTATGCCAATGTAGCATCCAGCAAGAATTGGATATTTTTCTATGCACTCATCGAGCAAATTTTCTATGCTCTTTACACCAATAAATGGCGCAATTCTTCTTATAAAATGGTTTATTAATTTTTGATAAGCTCTTATTAAAGCAATATCTTCTCTTATCAAAAACTTATATTCTTCTCCCTTTTCTATTTTTAACGATGTAAGTAGTTCCTTTTCCGCCATAATAATGGTAATCTCTGCCAATATTATGGCAACTGGATAAAATATGATTGCATACTGATTTAAATAAAGCATTTCTATCGGGGAATAAATGAAAGTGAATGTAATTATTATTAATGAGATGAGGAACCAAAATAGATATTTTCTCCTGTATATGTTATAAACTTTGAATGCAATAGATAAAATGAAAATGGATAAAATTGCATTTATTAATACAATTATTAGCTTCATCTCATCACTTCTTTCCATTCACTATATATTTTAACTACAGCATAAAGCAATATAATTAATCCTGCAAGAACTATGAAGTAGGAAAAAACTCTTATGAATTCTATTTCCTCTCCAATGAAAATCCAAGGTAGCATGAAAAATATGTAGCCTGCAAACATTGTTGCAACGCCTGCAACGATTGCATCTGCTGTTTTTATTTTTGCTATTTTCATTAATTTTACAAAATATCTATAAGAAATGATTGGTAATACCAAGCTAACTAAAGTTAATATTAACAGCAGGAATTTAAACATATAAAAAATAAAAAGAAGGGAATAAAAAATTTGGCATTAGCTTGGATATCCTCCTATCTTAAGTGTTGGATCTCCTAACAGCACCCATTCTTCAACTGTCTTACAGTCTATTGGGTCTTTCATTACTGGGAAATTCATAACGTAATTTGCTATTGCTGTTGAATGTATTTCTCCGAGTATCTCCTTTCCTTCCTGCCCATAAATTCTAAAGAATTCTATATCAATCCATCCTCCCAATCCCTGTATACAATCTGGAATTCCATCATCATTATAATCTCCAATGTAGCCATAGCCTAATCCAGTGCATCCTATAGTGGCAATGCTACCTCCATCTATTTTGCGGGCAAGCCACCAGCTCCAGCACTCTGGGCTCCATTCGGATTTATAATATGTCTCATAAAGTTTTTTGAATTTGAGGAGATTGAAGACGCTCACATTGAACTGACTGTTATGGCAACCTCCAACAACACAAACCGGATACATATCTTTATTGCTCAATTTTGGCATATCTGAAACGATTAGTCCGCCTATCCATGTTTCTTCATCATGTGGAGGATGAGTTGCCCAGCTCATTGGGTTTCCATGCAACAAGGTCGGGGCGGACTTCGACGAGGTGTGCGAGTTCATAGGCAGGATAACGAAGGAGAGCGGATACCAGCACTTGAGGCCCGTCTTCTACCCTGGAGTCATAGGGGGGCACTGCCTCATGCCGAACCTGAAGTTATTGAAGTTGGACTTCAAGTCGAAGTTCCTCGATGCGATAGAGGAGAGCAACGAGAGGAGGAAGAGGGAGTTAGGAGCCTGACTGCTCCTCTTCGACCTCTAGCTCGGTGGGGGCCGGGGTCGTAGCCATCGTGTACCCTATCCAGGCCAAGATCCCCAACAGGGCCGCTACGGCGACGAATATGGTTATCTGAATTACGATAGTGGCTATGGAGGGCGTGAAGATGAGCCAGCCGTAAATTATCGCGACGATTATGCTCGCAAAGAATATGGCCCAACCTATCACCTGATCCCTGTTCATATCAAAGCTTCTCTCAAGTGCCTTATTTAAATCTATGCGGTTTTCGTCACTGATTTAAGTAACGGGCGCGATCTAAACCGGATTGAGGAGGTGGGTCCACAACTTAACCGGTGTTTCGATCTCGCTCCTACTGTTCTACCTATCGGGCTTGAGCCTAGAGCCGTGCATGGCCATACTCGTGCCGCTGGTGGTGAACTCGCTCAGGACCGTTGCGAAGCCTTACTCCTACTTCAGACATAACAAGCTCAGGAAGGGCTTCGACTGGCTGCTCAGGCTTATGGGCGAAGATGTCCTACTGGCGGCGATGACCTTGCTCGTCTGCAATCTGGACCTAGCTTGCTTTTATGAGGCGTTTACGTGCCTCGCATTTTTGACGACCGGATACATCGGATCGAGGTTTCCAGACCTCGACATGGCCGGCAGGAACAGCCCTCATCACAGGAAGCTCTACCACAACGTCTTCTCCATGCTAATTACATCCCTTCCGTTCGCGTTCGTATCTCCTTGGGTATCTCTCTCATGGCTCCTCTCCTACCTGAGCCACTTGGTTTTGGACTCGGCGACCAGGAAGGGGGTCTCCCTTGTTTACCCCGTTTCCGAAAGGGTTTTCAGGATTTAGCAAGCCTTAAATCTCAACCCGCCTAAAAGTGGCATGCCCAGGCTACTCGAAAGGGAGGGGGCCTGCCTGGTCGTCATAGACATTCAGGAGAGGCTGTTCACGCACGTAGCCGACGGGGAGTCGGTGCTCAAGCAAATCCTCAAGCTCGTAAGGTTCTCGAAGCTCATCGGAATCCCGATCGTCCTGACCGAGCAGTATCCAAAGGGTCTGGGCCCGACCCTAAAGGTGGTGAAGGAGGAGGTAGCTGGGGACGCGATCGTGAAGACGACCTTCAACTGCTTCGGCTCCAAGGAGTTCGTGAAGAGGCTGGAGGAGATCGGGGCGAAGACGCTGATCCTGAGCGGGATAGAGGCCCACATATGCGTGGCGCAGACGGCCCTAGATGCTCTAGACAGGGGGTACAGGGTAGTCGTCGTTTCGGATGCCGTTTCGTCTAGGAGCCCCGAAGATAAGGAGATCGGGTTGGAAAGGTTGAGGGTCGAAGGGGCCGTGATCTCTTCGACGGAGATGCTGATCTACGAGCTGCTGAAGGACTCCTCGACC
>JAPDJT010000015.1 GCA_029258955.1 Thermoplasmatota archaeon | reverse complement strand
AACTTCTTATTGCACATTTTGGCATTACTTGCACTTTTCCCTTATAAAAAGGATGCAATTTCATTGCTTCTTGAGCTGGCTTTTTGGCTTTTTCCAATAGTTCCTCAACTGTTACTTTCTTTTCCATCAAATCACCAGCGATGTAATAAAAAGGCTAAATTAAAGTTTTTGCTACAATATTTTTGTTGATAATGAACGAGCTTACTATCATGATTGCAATGTATATGACCATTCAGAATATCATATAATGAAAGAAATAGTTGTTACTGTCCCACTGCATGGAGAAATTTGCTATAACAACATTACCAATTCATTATTAATTTAGATGAAGCAGTACGTCGAATAAATGAAAGAAAGTTGCATTGATAATTATTGCATGGAGGAATTTACTATGCAACATCTCATTTCATTAATTTTAAAAGAATTTGATAATCATAAACCACCATTTTTATATATGGTTGTATATTTCATTCTCATGATTCGACCCCAAGTAATAAAAACTTACTGTCCCTACTGCCAGCATCACACAGAGCATACTATAGAAAGAGTAAAGAAAAAGAAAGCATCAGAGCTTAAATGGGGACAAAGAAGATTCAGGAGAGTAACAGCTGGATATGGTGGTTATCCTCGCCCAAAGCCGGAAGGCAGGGAAAAGCCGACAAAAAGAGTTCATTTAAGGTATAGATGCAAAGAATGTGGCAAGGCTCACCAGAAAAAAGGCGTAAGGGCTAAAAGGTTTGAGTTTAAGAGATAAAAATGGCGTCTCCATTCTATAAGGTTAGGTGTAAGGATTGTGGAAATCAGCAAATAATATTCAGCAAAGCAAGCACGAAGGTACTCTGCCATATCTGCGGGAGTGTGCTGGCAGAGCCAACAGGTGGAAAGGCGAAAATAAAAGGGGAAATATTAGAGGAATATAGACATGCTTAAAGAATTGCCCGAAAAAGGAGAATTGGTTATATGCACAGTTACAAAAGCAAAAGGATTTGGAGCTTTTGTTGAGTTGGATGAATATCCTGGCACGAAAGGTTTTATTCATATTAAGGAAGTTGCACCTGGCTGGGTAAAAAATATAAGAGACCATGTTAGGGAAGGGCAGAAAATAGTTTGCAAAGTAATGGATGTAGACCCTTCTAAGGGTTATGTTGATTTGTCATTGAAGCGTGTTAATGAGCATCAGAAAAGGGAAAAAATTCAACAATGGAAAAATGAGCAAAAGGCAAAGAAACTTTTGGAGATGGTTGGAGAAAAAGTTGGGCTGAGTTTTGATGAATGCTTAGAAAAATTTGGTTATGAATTAATAAAGAAATTTGGTAGCTTGTATAACGCTTTTGAAGAAGTTGCAAGAAATGAAAAAGTTTTGGAAGAAGAAGGATTTAGCAATGAATGGACAAAGCATTTTATAGAAATTGCAAAGGAAAATATTGTAATCCCCTATGTTGAAATAAAAGGATATGTTGAAATGAAATGTCCAACTCCAGACGGAATTAAATATATAAAGAAGGCTTTGCAGATGATAGAAGGAAAGAAAGGAGAGATAGAAATAGAAGTTAGATATATTTCTGCTCCTCTCTATAGAATAGAAGTAAAAGCTCCTGATTATAAATCCGCAGAAAAAGAATTGAAGGCAAGAGTTGAAAAAAGCATAGAATATATTAAAAAGCATGGTGGAGAAGGCAAATTCATGAGAGAGGCAAAATGAATTACTGTTATAAATGCAAAAGATATACTTTAAAGGAAAAATGTCCAGTTTGCGGGGAAAGGACATATAAAAAAGAGCCTCCCCGCTTCTCACCCCATGATAAATATGGAAAATATAGGAGAATGTTAAAAAAGGAGGAAAGAAAATGGAAAAGTTTAGAATTAAAGAAGCAACTGTAATATATTTAGAAAAGCCAGATTTAAAAGAGCCAATATTAATAGAAGGATTGCCCGGCGTAGGCAACGTTGGCAAGCTTGCTGCTGAGCATTTAATAGATGAAATAAAGGCAAAAAAATTTGCTGAAATTTATTCATCAGATTTCCCACCTCAAGTATTTGTCAATCCAGATGGAACAATCAGGCTCGTTAAAAATGAGTTATATTATTGGAAAGGAGAAGGAAAAGCTAAAGATTTAATTATTTTAACTGGAGATTATCAAGGATTGTCATCAAAAGGGCAATATTTGCTGGCTGAAGCTGTTTTAGACATTGTAGAGCAATTTGGCACAAAAATGATTTTTACATTGGGAGGATATGGCACTGGCTTAGAAATTGAGAAGCCACGCGTTATAGGTGCAGCTACAGATAAAGAGCTTGTTGAAGAACTTAAAAAGCATGGAGTAATATTTAAAGGCGAGGAAGGAGGCGGCATAATAGGAGCTTCAGGTTTGCTTTTGGGCTTAGGAAAACTTAGGAATATGAAAGGTATTTGTTTGATGGGAGAAACTTCTGGCTATATTGTTGATCCAAATTCTGCTAGAGAAGTAATAAAAGTTCTTACAGAAATGCTTGGAATAAAAATAAGCTTTGAAAAACTAGATGAGAAGGCAGAAGAAGTAAAAAGAATAACAGATAGAATAAGAAGTTTAGAAAAGGCTTTGGTAGAAAAGGAAAAGAAAGAAGATTTGAGGTACATCGGATAATGGAGGAAGTTGGAGAGATAAAAGAAAGCTCAACCTCATCATTTGTTTTTAAAGCTACTGCAGATGTTAGAAAGCTTGATTATGTTTTGGTGGAAGATATTTTAGCCCAAATATGGGAAATAAAACAGCAAAGTCAAGGAACATTTGCACATGCTGTTGTAATAGGTTCATTAAGAAAAAATTATATGATAAGGAGCCCACTTAAAATTGGTAGCAAGGTATATAAAGCTGAGGAAAAAATTGCTA
Organism: Thermoplasmatota archaeon; assembly: GCA_029258955.1. Lineage (GTDB taxonomy): Archaea > Thermoplasmatota > E2 > UBA202 > JdFR-43 > JAPDJP01. Next base: position 73,644 of record JAPDJT010000015.1, on the reverse strand, counting down.
AAAAAATCTTAGGGATATGTGAGGAAGGCATTTATATTGGCTTATTAAAGGATACAGAAATAAAAGTACATCTTTCTCCAGATATTTTAATCCAAAAGCATATTTGCGTTTTGGCAAAAAGTGGAAGCGGAAAAAGCTATGCAATGGGAGTAATAGTTGAAGAATTTATAAAAAAGGGAATACCAGTTTTGATTATTGATCCACATGGAGAATATGTTTCTTTGAGAAGACCAAATTTAAACAAACAAGAAATAAAGCAAATGAAAAAATTTGGAGTTAAGCCAAAAGGATATGTAAAAAATGTTTATGAGTTCGCCCCAATTTGCAGTAGAAATAGAGAAGCAATACCATTATATTTAGATGAAACAAATTTATCATATCAAGATTTGCTTAATTTGCTCCCAAATGCAACTCCATTGCAAAAAGGAATTTTATATGAAGCTGTCAAAAGAGCAAAAGAAGAAAAGAAATTCTATTTCTTAAATGATATTTTAGAGGCAATTAAAGAATCAAAAAGCAATGCAAAGTGGAATCTAATTCCACAAATTGAGCAAATCATTTCAATGAAACTATTTTCCATAAATTACACACCTATAAGGGAAATAATAAAAAAAGGAAGATGCTCAATTATAAATTTGAGAGGCACACCCCCATATATTCAAGAAATCCTTGTTGGATTACTACTCAATAAAATTTTTGAAGAAAGAAAGAACGAGGAGATTCCACCTGCCTTAATTGTTATTGAAGAAGCTCATAGATATTGTCCAGAAAGAGGACAAGGAAAAAGTTTTGCAAGCAATATAATAAGGACAATAGCATCGGAAGGAAGAAAATTTGGAATAGGATTAGCTATAGTTAGCCAAAGACCAGCAAGAGTAGATAAAAATGTTATTTCTCAGTGCAATACCCATATAATTTTAAAAACAACCAATCCAAACGATTTAAAAGCAATTGTTGCAAGCGTTGAAGGTTTGGATGCAAAAGCAGCAGATGAAATACAGATGCTTCCTGTAGGCGTAGCCATAGTCGCTGGGTTGCCCTTGGCTGCGCCAATATTTGTGGAGATTAGACCGAGAGAGACGATGCATGGAGGAGAATTAGGAAAAATTTGAATTCACAGGAGATGCTGAGAAAATTGCATTTATAAAATCTTCTTTATCTATTCCAACGAGTTCAACGTCTCTTAAAATTTCATTTAGTTTTTCTTCAATACTTTCTTTTTCAAATTCTACGCCCTTTAATGCCTTTTCAAGCTCTTCTATTTTTTCCTCTGGATGCATAAAAAAATCACCAGATATTTTTATTTCTTTAATTTTTCCTTCTTTAAGCTTTATCATGCATTTAATTAGTTTTCCTCCTTTTACTTTTAAACTACCTCTTAAAATTCCATTCTTTACTTTCATATTTCCTCCTTAACTTTTCAGCCATCTTTAATTCCTTCTTATCAAATTTCCCTTCACAAAATTCAATTTTCATTGTTTTTTTGAAGCCTTTTATCATTGCATTTATAATCTCTTCCTCATTTATTTTGCCCAATTCTCTTTCCACAGATGTCACTCTATCTTCAACAGCCTTTATTTCCTTATCGCTTATTTTTTCTTTTCCTACTTTTAACAATGAAAACATTTTTCTAACATCTACGCTAAGCAGTAAAGTGCCATGTTGAAGAATATTCCCTTTTTTTCTTGTTTGAGCACTTCCAGAGATTTTTCTTCCATTGACTATAATATCATTTATTCCAGCATGCTTTGCCTTGAGCCCCAAAATCTTTAAAGCATTTGCTAAAGAAGAGCAAATTATTTTGTAAGACTCCAGAATATTTTTAGGAAGAAAATTCTCTGGGCAAACAAAAGAATAGGTAATCTCTCCGTTTTCATCATGATAAACTGCTCCTCCTCCTGTAATACGCCTAACAACATCAACACCTTGTTTTTTACATTCTTCCAAATTTACTTCTTCCTCTATACTTTGAAAATATCCTATCGATATGGCTGATGGTCTCCATTTATAGAGGCGAAGGGTAGGTATGCCATTTAAAAGCATTGCTTCATCTAAAGCCATATTTTCAAATGCGTTTCTATAGCCATCAATAATGAGGCGGAATTGCATATATGAATAATACAATTTGCATAAATTTCTTTAGTATGGGGTTGCCATGCGTAATATGAATAATATTATTTGCAGAAGCATCATGAAAAGCGAGGTTATGGGCATTTTTATGTTTTCTTCATGCAAAAATGGGAAGAAAACAATACAATTGAAAGAAATGGTTTTAATGGTATGGAGCCATATTATTGCAATAGTATAGGAAAACATACTGCTTGGAGCAGGATTTTCAATAAGAAATTGATATAACAATTTCAGAGCAAACTGGCATTTTCTCCTGCCAAAACCAACATTTGGAGTGATTATATTTTATCTGACTCTATTATGCCTTGGCTAAATTGATTTTCTTCCTAGCTCCCATCTGAAAAATATCGAAGGATTTAAATTCTCCTAATGCATATGGAAAAAGGAGGCGGTAAAATGGTGTATGAATACACAAGCAAAAAGAGCGGAAAGAAATATAAGTTGTATACAAGAGATGTAAAACTTAAGGGAGGAAAAATCCAGACAATCTATTTCTTTAGCGCAAGGAAACCAAAGAGCGGAAAGCCATGTGATTTGCCAAAGGGCTATGAGGTTGTAGAGAATCCAAGGACAGGATTGCCTTTCTTGAGAAAGAAGAAGAAGTAATCTCTTCCCTTTCTATTTTTATTTTTATTCAGATGCTGTTAAACTTTCTAAAGCACTCATTATATTCCATATTGCTGTTCTTCCATGAGTTGGTATATTGGGATCGTTAAGCAACTCATCTAACAATGAAATGGCAGAAGCAACTCTTACATCCAAAGATTCTCCTTCTTTCATTAATAATTCTCTTGCCTCTCTTGCTCCTCTCCTTATGTTGCGAGGCACAGAGATATCCTCAGATAGCTCTTCTAACATTCTGCATACCTTTTTTAACCCTTCTTCCTTCATTTTCATCACCTAAAAAACTTGTATGTAATAGCAATCTAACTAAAAAATTTTATGGCTAATTCTGGATCTGCTGAAATGAATTGAAATTTTTATGCAATTTTCTGCGACAATAGCTATAGCAACCATTTTTTCATTTACCAACTAATATTTGTTTTCCGCAGTAAGGGCAATCTACATCTTTTTCTAAATTCACCCCATAAAATATTCCTTTGCAATAAGGGCAAACAATTTTTCCATCTCTTCCTTGTAAAATATTGAATATGTTATATGCTTCAAATCCTATTAACAAATAGCTAGGAATGAGAACGAAGAGAATAAAACCAATTTTTGTATGAACAAATTCTGAAAGATAACCAACACGAGGCATTTTTGCATAAAGCTTATAGTCAAAAATTTTAGTATAAGGGATTTTACCAATAATAGCATCTTCTGAAATTAAAAAAGAGTCAGCATCTTCATTAGCATCCCCCCTTGTTTTAAAGTATGTTTTATTTTCCTGTTGCAATATTTCTACGCATCTATGGGTAATAATATATTCTTCATTATGAAAGCTGATAATATCCCCAACTTTAATTTCTTCCGCATTAGCATGAGAAACATATATAATATCTCCTAATTTGAGAGTTGGCTCCATTGAGCCTGAAGTAACAATATACCAATGTGATGATTTGTTAGTAAGTGGGACAAGAACAAAAGAAAGAACGAAGAATGCAACGATTGCAATAAGAATACCAAAGAATAGCTTTTCCCTTAGCCTTTCCTTACCCATTTTTATCACCACTAATAAAATTATTTTTACTCAGTTCAAAATCACTGAATCCTCTGCAGTTCTTCTGTTGAGCAACAAATTCAATATCAAATGTTGCGTTTCCAAAATCACATGAATAATTTATGTAAAAGCTCAAACTGAGTATATAAATAATGCAGGGTGAAAATGTAAATTGAGCTGTAAGATTTATCCATTCTCCTTCAAGCTCACACAATGTTTTATGCTCGCTCAAATCAAGCAAAACAAATTCCCCTCCACTTGAGTTCATAATGGATATGCCTATCTCAACGCACTCGCTATACTCACAATCATATGAAGCTGGGGAGAAACAAAATGTAATATGACTTAATGCTGTTCTTTGCTGTTTTTCAACGCTTTCAACTTCAAAAACAAATATGCTTCCAGATACACTAACCAAACTAATATTATATGTAAGGATTCCATAGTAATAAATGCCTATGGTTTGCATGCTATTAATAACAAAAGATGTGCCATCATCAACACCTGTTTTTATTTTCCCATATATAGGCAAGCCACCGCCATAAAATGTAATAACAAAAGTGTCTTTGAGTCCAACAGTTTCATCTTCACCAAGTTGTATATCAGCATCTCCAAATTTTATACATGTTTCCTTTGCTTCATATTTATATTTTATAGTAGAGTTATCTGAACGAGTTATATTAATGATGCCTTCTTCCTCCGATTGACCATAGACATGAACAATGCCTTTAGATGAACAGTTTCCATTGCTTACATTAAGGAAACGCATTTTTATTATTGAAGGATTGCTATCCTTAGTCAAATGAAGAGTAACATTTGCATAATACACATGAGATGAAGATACATTCTTTAACATAATAGCCCCATTTAGTGGATTTTGATTATTTATCTCTAAATCAATTACTCCTGCAGATATTTTTCCACAATTTTCTTCTCTATCATCAAAAAAAGAGAAAGTACCTCCTAAGAAAAAACTTAAAAGGCTTATAACAACAATAAATGTCAATATCTCCTTCATTTTTCTCCCTCTAATTAAATAAGAAAGGGAAGAGATTATGGCATACCTTTTTGCTTCAATGTAAAAATCATGTTTAGGTAGAATATATCTCCTTGGTAATCATTTCCTGCGTCCTCTCTGAATTTAATTTTCATATATAGATAGTCGCCATTTGCGCCATTGCTATTAAGCATAATATGTTGGATATCATGCTTTAAATCATATAAATCCATCCATCCATTTCCATTCATATCATGCAATGTTGTAATATTTGAAAGTAAATCAATTGCATTACCATCGCTGTAATAAATCATTTCCACAATTGTCATATTTGCTGCAAAAGCGTCTGTAGATGTTTCATTGCTTCCTGTTGCCAAATCTGTGTCAGGCTCTGGTCCTGCATGAAAGCCATTGCTCGCATTGCCATCATTATCTTCTCTTGCTTCATACTCGCAACTAATTTCTAAAGAACCGCCATAATTGCTACCCATTTCGTTGAATACAATGATACCATCTGTTTCCATTCCTGGCTTCATGTCATACATTTCCCAAACTGCACCCACTCTCCTATAAAATTCGTTATCTTGAACACATTCTCCTGATAGATATATTCTTGCCACTGCGTATTCACTCCAGCTATTGTATCCTTTTTCTTCCAGGTAAAATACTATTTTATCAACCAAGATATGGGGAACATCCTGTGCCAATATTCCATCAATTCCTCCTTCTCCATCAGCTTCTAGATGATAGTAGCCTACCTCGTTTCCACAAAGGAAAAGTTTTACATCCCCTTGCTCCGTCATTGAATTGCCATTGTAATTTTCTATGTATAGGGAGCGTATTTCAAATCCGCAAAGATAGTGAGGAGTATCAAATGTAATAACTATTCTTTCATTGGTATCAATATTTTTATTATCAATCTCATCATTTTCGTCTCCGAACACACCAAGTCCTCTTGTCCCTCTATGTGTAAGTGTTCCTGTGTCTCCATCCCTATATGCGTATACATTGGCAGCGCCTCCAAGCAAATCCCAGTGGCTAACTCCTAAATTAACCATGTTGTTGCCATTTGACCATCCAGTTGGTGAGTCAACGCCTATAAAATTATCTTCTGCAAGAAAGCTTATTGCAAGTTCACATTCTCCCGGAGCTACAAATCGCAAATCTAAGTCTCCTGCAATAAGTATGTTTCGCTTGCTTATTTCCTTATCAGTAAAAAAGGAAAAAGTCGCAGAGCTTAGTAGAATTGTTGTGGTTGCAATGATGATTATGCTTGTTATCAGCTCTTTGGTTTTCATATTTTCTCCTAAGGTCTACCATGTCCTGGAAGTGTTGGATCTGGTTGTGGTGGTATTCCTCCTTCTATTTGCTGAGCAAGGAATTCAATGTCAAATGATATCTTATCGCTTTGTCCCCAGTTACCTACGCTATAATTTAGATGATAGCTTTGTATTACACATATTGTTTCTCCTGGTTGCAATACACCAAGATAAATCCAGTAGCATTCAACTCCTTGATGTTCTAGAGTCTTATTGGTAGTAAGGAACCATCCTTCATCTTCTGGAATAATTAGTAGCAATTCTCCAAGCTGATTTTTTGCTGGGTTTTGAAATGGGTCATAAATTCCACTCCAATTTGCTGGATATTGATAGCCATCAATAAGCATGCCCCAGCCAAATATTTTTCCACAAAATCCAATGTACTTTGTTGAAATTTTTATTGTAACTACTCCATAAGCATTATATGTTATTGTTATTTCTGCTGGCCATGGTTTCTCAATCCATCCTCCAACAGTCCATTCATAATAATGTTGTTCACCGCTTACACTCCAATTTATTCTGAATGAATTGTTTGCACTTTTTACAACTACAAGTTGCAATTCATTAGTAACAGTTTCAACTGTCCATGTTACATTTCCACAACCAACTTCTTTTGTTATAACAAAATCATCGGTTTCTATTTTTTCTATAGGTGGCAGTTTGCATACAATCATATCATAATGTATCCAATCGCTGATTTTCCATTTCCATGGAGGGATTAAATTTTCATTTTCCCAATTTGGATTTTCATTCTTCCATTCATTATAATATTCTCTTTCTGGCTCTACTAATCCATTTTCAAAATTTTCCACATTGAAGATATGTTTCCATACCTCGCACGGATTAGTTCCGTCATTGCGTATCAAGATTTTAATATAGCCGGTTTGGCATGGTTTTAAATCCAGATCTCCTGTCAGTGTTGTTACTTGCTGTCCTCTCTTTGGATTTATACTAATGTCTATTGTCCCAGCAGTAAAAATATTTCTTTTACTTGTTTCGGTATCTGTAAAATAAGATTGTGTTCCAATTGTAATTAAAGCTGTTACTATTCCTATCACCAATATACTTCCCAACAAGCTTTTTGTTTTTCCATTCATGTTTTTTACCTCTTTTCAAATTCCTCCCAGGTAGGTTATTTTCGCCTGGGTCGTTAATAAAGCAGGGGGTAGTTATTTTAGCTGGCAGTCCCCGCCCCCAGCTTTTTTATAAGAGAAAGTTTTAAAAAAGTATTATGAATGAGAAATCCATATATAATGTTCATAAATTTTAAATATTATGCAAGTAACTCGCTTGCCTCTCTCAATTTTTCCAAAGCTTCCCTCCCTTTTTCCGTTGTAATGTATAACTTATTTTCTCCTCTAATTTGAATATATCCTTGCTTTATACAATAGCCAAGATATTTTTCCAATGTTTTAGTATTTAGATTTGATTTGTAAAGCAGTCTAGTTTTTTTAATTCCTCCAATAGCATTTTTGAGGAGGGAATGAACAATTTCCATAACATCTCTCTTTTTCCTTATATCATTACATTTTGCATTTCTAATAAGACAAAATTGGAAGGCTAAATCAATATAGGATTTAAAAGAATCTGCCAATTCTTCATTGCTCCTGTTATTTTTGGCAATATAATCTAATGCCCCTTTCTTCATTGCTTCTGTTGCTATTTTATCGTTTCCATATTTTGTTATCATTACAATAAGTAATCCTTCCTGTTCCTTTCTCATTTTTTCTATAAGTTCCAATCCATTCATATCTGGAAGAGAATAATCTAAGAAAACAATATGAATATTTTTCTCGCTCAATATTTTCAATGCTTCCTTACCGCTACTTGCAATAAAAAGTCTGATTTTCTTTTTTATTTTGCAACTTATAAGATCCATAAAAAAAGATGAGAAATCATTATCAACATATAGTATCATTATCTCATTCATTTTTATAACAATTATCAAAGGATAAGGTATATTTAAACATTCGTAATGAAAAGGGTTTGTTGAACAAATAGAAGAAATGGCTATCATTGGTCACTATTGCCTGAAAGAGAACTTACTATGACAATCATTATTCCATTAATTTTCAAAGCCCTAAGATAAAAGAACTTATTACACAATGGAAGAAATGGTTGTCATTGGCTATTGCAAGGAAATTATAGCAATAAGAGATCCACTCCAGCAATTAATCCTTTTCATTTATTTTCGGCAGAGCTAACTGATGATAGAGCAAACTTAATATATCTCCTCTCTTTTGAAAATCATGGCAAAGAAAAGTAGGACTGGATTTCAATCTGCAGCTGGTTTAATCAGATATTTTGAGGAAGAAAAAACAGGAGTGAAAATCGACCCAAGGTTTGTTATTGTGTTTACAATTGTAACTGTAATAGTTATAACAGCATTAAAAATACTTTATCCAATTTAATGTTTGCAGTTATTGTTGGACCAGCTGGCGTAGGCAAAACAAGCGTTGCCAAAAAACTTGCCGAATATGGCATTTTTATAAATCTTGATCCAGCTTCACCTACAAAAGCAGATGTGGATATAAGAAATTGGGTGAAAACAGAGGAAGTGCAGAAAAAATATAAGCTTGGGATAAATGGCGCTCTTCTAAAAAGTATGGAACTGGTTGCTTCTTTAGATGATTGGATTCTGGAGGATAAAAATGAATTTAAGGTTGTTGATACCCCTGGACAATTGGAAATCTTTTTATATCATGATTATGGAAAGAAAGTTATTGAAAAAATGGCAGAACATGATGCAGTTGCTTTGCTTTTTGTTGTGGATGCCGCAGAAATTCAAACAATTGAAAATTATCTGGCTATTTTAGCTCAAAATGCTATGATTAATCTAAAGCTTATGGCTCCATGCGTGACAGCAATAAATAAAATTGATTTGGTAAACAAAGAAAAAATAATGGAATTTTTAGATAGGAAGAGGCTTGAGGAATTATTAGAAAAAGGAGATGCTTTACAATCCTTAGCAAAAGGACTTGTTGATTACATAGAATATACAAGCTTAGTGCAACGCCCTTTGCTTATTTCTGCCAAAACAGGAGAAGGAATTTATGATGTTTATTCTGCTTTACATGAAGTTCATTGTAGTTGCGGGGATTTATCGTAAAAAAATAAAAAAGTGATAAAAGAAAAATTCGCATCAAGAAAGAAATCGGCTTTTAACATGTCATCAACCCTATGTAGGAAATGCTACATAATAAAATTAGAATTAGTTAGAAAAAATATTTTTTGCTGGGATAAGAGGATTTGCGAAAATGAAAAAAGGTTGTTATTGACTTCTTTGCATGGGATGGAATTTACTATATAACAACATCCTATTCCATTTATTTTTTATTGGAATAAGAAAAAGATAGAAGTTAAACTATTGCCACCATTCTTTACCATGTAGGAATTTCTTTAAGGAAAACAAGTAAATTCCTCAAAGATTCTGGAAACGCTTTCCTTCTAATGCCTCAAAGGAAAGCGTTGAAAAATGGATTACTGCATTTGTAGTTATCTATAATCTGGAGGTGAGAATGGAATCAAAAAAGTTTTTATTTGCTTTCTCATAGAAAAAAGATGCAAAAAACTGAATTTCTAAAGTCCCCATCCATATATCATATAATCATAGTTTCTTCCATTTTGTATGTAATCTGGATTTGGTCGCCTTTAGGATTGTTTCATTCATGGAATGAAGCCTATTATCTTCTTCGTGTTTCTTATATATTGAAGGGTGGCTCTTATTTAGATTGGAATTTTGACAATCCGCCTCTATTTGTTTATTTTCTCCTCCTCCTTTCAAAAATTTTCGGTATAAGTTTAATTGCTTTTAGAATGTTAATAGTAATTTGCTCATTAATTAATGTTTATCTGGTTTATCTTATTGGAAAGGAAATAAATGGCGAAGCCTTGGCCTCGGCATCTTTATTTGGATTTTTCCCTATGATAGTAATATTTAGCAAAATCATACAAATTGACTTGTTTGCCCTTATGCTAATGACAATATCTTTTTACTTTGCTTTGCTTGGAATTAAAAATAGAAAATGGCTGTTTTTATCGGGCATTTTTTTAGGATTGGCAATATTTGCAAAAATTCCTATGGGGATAGTTATTTTACCTATATTTTTCTTAATGCTCCAAAAGAAAGTAGAGATTAAATATTTTCTTTTTTTATTGGCAGAGGCAGTTTTGATTCCCCTTCCGTGGATAACTTATGCTTTTCTTACAAAACCTTCCTTCTTTGCCCCCACAACATCATCAAGAAATTTTTTTGGATTAGGTAAAATGCATTCTTTAGCTCCTCTTTACCAATTTAGCATGATTATTTTGGCATGGAGTATTTTTATTTCCCTCCTTCTCTTATTTAAAAAGAAGAAGCCAATTTCAGCCGAAGAAAAATCTTTAGCTTTGTTTTCTCTTTCCTTTTCTTTATTTTTTATTTTTCTTCCAAATCACGAATATTATCTTTTGCCCCTGCTCATACCCCTTTTTTTATATATAGGAAAAGCTTATAAAAAATATTGCAAAAAATTAGCCATTATATTTCTTAGCATATCTACAATTTTACTTTTGATCAAGCCAATTTATGATGTAAATTGGGAAGAAGCTTGCAATTATATAAATAAACACTATCCAAGGAATATAACTATTTATTCAACAAATTTGAGGGTAGTAGAATATTATACTCATAAGAAAGTAAATTATCTTGAAGAAAATATATCTACTAACAATTCAATAGTTTTATTTACTTATGCAGATAAAGCAAATCTTGAATATTTGCATATCTTGCAATTTATTCAAAAGAATTTCATATTAGAAAAAAATTTCCATGACAAGATATACATTTACATAAGTAAGGATTTGGTAAAATGAAAGTTTCAATTATAATTCCAACATATAATGAAAAGGAAAATATACCAAAATTATTTGAAAGAATATTTAAGGTGTTTAATGAGAATAAAATTGATGGAGAGATAATAGTTGTTGATGATAACTCGCCAGATGGAACTGCAGATGTTGCAAATAAATATTCAAAAAATTTCCCTGTTAAGGTTATAACAAGGAAAGAAGAAAAAGGATTGGCTTCTGCATGTGTAGAAGGCTTTAAGCATGCAAAAGGAGACATATTCATTGTAATGGATGCAGATTTGCAACATCCTCCTGAGAAAATTCCAGAATTAATTTTTGCTATTAAAAAAGGAGCAGATATTGCCATTGCCAGTAGATATGTTGGCAATTTTGGCTTAAATTTAAGTTTAGGAAGAAAATTGATATCAAAGTTAGCATCCAAGTTAGCAGAAACATTTTTTTGGGAAATTAAAGAAATAAAAGATAAGGAATCAGGATTTTTCGCATTTAAAAAAGAGGTTATAAAGGATATAGAACTTAAGCCAAAAGGATATAAAATTCTTTTAGAAATTTTGATTCTCGGAAATTATAATAAAGTCAAGGAAATTGGCTATAAATTTGGAAAAAGATATGCTGGGAAAAGTAAGATGAGCTTTAACGTTGTTTTTTCCTATTTAATTCATTTAATGAGCCTTTTATGGCGTTCTGGAAAATTGATGAAATTCTTGAAATTTTGCATTGTTGGAGTCATAGGTGTAGCAATAAATCTTGCAATCCTTTATTTTTTGACAAATTTTGGCTTATATTATATGATTTCCGGCGCCGTGGCAATAGAAGCATCTTTGCTTAGTAATTTTTTCCTAAATAGGATATGGACTTTCAGAAGGGAAGCAAAGCATATAGGCATTGGAAGCGCAATTGTAAAAGACCATATTACACGGCTAATGGGCATTTTAATTAATTTGATATGCTTATTTGCATTTACAGAATTATTTCATTTTTATTATATTATTTCAATGCTCATTGGAATTGTTGCATCAACCTTATGGAATTTTATAGGAAATGTAAGATGGGTATGGAAAACTTGACTACCTTGCTAAATAGTATTATTATATCTCCATTTTTAGCTCATGTTTAGCTCGTAATCAACTCCAGCTATTTTTTTCTTCGCCAAATCACATCCATCTTTGTCGGTAAGCTTATTGCAAAAGGGTGTAACTGATATTCTCGTTTAAATTCTTCAAGCATCAGTTTTATATATTACTTTGCATATTTGGGTAAGTTATAGGTGTAGAAGATGGCACAGCACAGCAAGCCAAAAAGAGGTTCATTAGCATTTTCGCCAAGAAAAAGGGCTAGTTCGGAGACCCCCCGTATTAAATCCTGGCCTGCAGATGGAGAGAAGCCTTGCTTACAAGGATTTGCTGGTTATAAGGCAGGGATGACACATGTTTTAGTTGTTGATTATCGTCCCACTTCCACTACTTCGGGGCAAGAAGTTTTTGTTCCTGTTACTATTCTTGAAACTCCTCCAATGAAAATTGCTGCTATAAGATTTTATGAATATACGCCCTATGGACTCAAAACAAAAACAGAAATATGGGCAGATAATGGTATAGATGAGCTGGCAAAGAGATTGCCATTGCCAAAGAAAAAGAAAGAAAAAGAGGTTAAGGATTTTGACGAAATAAGGGTTTTAGCTTATACAGAGCCATGGAAAATAACTGGAGTGCCAAAAAAGGTTCCAGATATTATGGAAATAAGAGTTGGTGGAGGAAATTTGGAAGAAAGGTTAAAGTTTGCTGAAGGTTTGCTTGGTAAAGAAATTAGTGTTAAAGATGTTTTTAAAGTAGGAGAAATGATTGATGTTATTGCCGTTACAAAAGGAAAAGGATTCCAAGGACATGTTAAAAGATGGGGTGTAAAGCTTCTGCATCATAAAAATAGAAAGCATCGTAGAATGATAGGAACATTGGGTCCATGGTTGTCATGGGTTCGCCCAACTGTTCCACAAGCTGGACAGATGGGCTACCATAAAAGAACAGAATATAATAAGAGAATTTTGAAGATAGGAGAAAATGGTGAGGAAATTACTCCTGCTGGTGGCTTTCCTCATTATGGAATAGTAAGAAACGAGTATGTTATGCTTCATGGAAGTGTTCCTGGACCTGTTAAAAGGCTCATTAGAATGAGGCATGCTGTCCGCTACTGGAAAGGAGTTAAAGTAGAGGAGCCACAAATTACATACATATCAACAACAAGTAAGCAGGGTGTGTAAATGAAGGCGAAAGTATTTGATTTGGAAGGAAATGTTATAGAAGAAATTGATTTGCCATCTTGTTTTAGCTATGAATATCGTCCAGATGTGATTACAAAGGCATTTAATGTTATTCGAGCCAATAGACGCCAGCCATATGGAACAAAACCAACAGCTGGAAAAGATTATTCTGCAGAGTCTTTTGGGCCAGGAAGAGGAATGGCAAGAGTCCCTCGCCTTCCAACAGGAAGAGCTGCAATTGCTCCAGGAACAGTTGGAGGAAGAGAAGCGCATCCACCAAAAGCTGAAAAAATATGGGAAATGAAAATAAATAAAAAAGAGATGCTTCTTGCTAAACTTTCTGCTTTATCTGCAACAGTAAATGAAGAGCTTGTAAGAAAAAGAGGACACAAGTTTAAGGCGGAGTTGCCAGTAGTAGTGGAGAATAAATTTGAAGAATTGCAAAAAACTAAGGAAGTGCTTAAAGTTTTGGAAAAACTTGGCTTAAAAGAAGATGTTGAAAGAGCGAGAGAAGGGAAACATATAAGGGCTGGAAAGGGGAAAAGGAGAGGGAGAAAATACAAGATTCCGAAATCTTTATTAATAATTGCCATGAATAAAGAAAAAATTGAAAAAGCAGCAGGTAATTTACCTGGTGTAGATATAATCACTCCTGATGAAATAAATGTTGAATATCTTGCTCCAGGCGGGCAGGCTGGAAGATTAACGCTTTACACTTTAAATGCTTTGCAAAGGATAGGTGAGAAATATGGATCCGTATGATATAATATTGCATCCGTATGTAACTGAGAAAACAATGAGGATGATAGAGGAAAACAATGCGCTGCAGTTTGTAGTTAGAGTGGATGCTAACAAGAAAATGATAAAGGAAGCAGTAGAAAAAATATTCAATGTAAAGGTTGAGAAAGTTAATACAAGAATAACTAAGAAAGGAAAAATTGCGGTAGTAAAATTAGCTCCCGAATATAAGGCTGAGGATATAGGAATGAGGATAGGTATATTCTGAGGTGTAAAAATGGGAAAAAGACTCCGCCACCAGAGGCGTGGGGCTGGGCGCCCTCCATATACAAGCCCTTCATTTAAGCATAAGGGTCCAGTAGCTTATCCCAGGCTTGGTGAATATGAAGGAATTGTGGAAGATATTGTTCACAATCCTGGTTCTACAACCCCTTTAGCATTGGTAAGACTTGAAAATGGGCAGGTTGCAAAGCTTATTGCTTGCGAAGGACTGGCAACAGGAGAGAAAATTAAATTTACAAGCGAGACAATAGTTAAGCCAGGAAATGTTTTGCCCTTAGCTTCAATTCCTCAAGGAACTCCAATATTTAATATAGAAGGGGAGCCAGGAGATGGAGGAAAATATGTAAGAGCTGCAGGAAGCTACGCTACCATTGTATCTCATGAAAAAGATGGGGTGATTGTTCGCCTTCCTTCTGGAAAGCATAAGAAATTCCTGCCAAATTGTAGAGCCACTATTGGCTTGCCGGCAGGAGGAGGAAGAGCAGATAAGCCATTTGTTAAAGCTGGAAAGAAATATCATGCTTTGAAGGCAAGAGCAAAGCTATGGCCAATAGTGAGTGGAGTAGCCATGAATCCTGTTGATCATCCTCATGGAGGAGGTAGCCATCAGCATGTTGGTCGCCCCAAGACAGTTGCAAGAGGGGCTCCTCCTGGTAGAAAAGTTGGTTCTATTGCTGCAAGAAGAACAGGTAAGAGGTGATTAATATGGCGAAAAAGAGGAGAAGGAAGATTGAAATTACTGCAAAAAAAGAATTTACTTATCGCGGCTATACATTTGAAGAGTTATCAAAAATGAGTTTAGAAGAGTTGCTGCCTTTACTTCCAGCTAGAGCAAGAAGAACTTTAAAGCGTGGGCTAACACCAGTGCAATATCGCCTTTTGGAAAAATTGAGGAAGACAGAAAAAGGAAAGATTATAAGAACTCATTTAAGGGATATGATTATATTGCCTGAATTTGTTGGTCATACAATAGCTGTTCATAATGGAAAAGAATTTGTTCCTGTTAAAATTAAGCCAGAAATGATTGGTCATTATTTAGGAGAGTTTGCTTTAACAAGGAAAGAAGTTAAGCATAGCGGTCCAGGAGTTGGAGCAACTCGTAGCTCCAAATATCTGCCGTTGAAGTGATAAAAATGAAGTACTCAATGGAATTAGACCCGGAAAAATCTGCAAAGGCTTATGGTAGAGAGCTTCACTGCTCTCCAAAGCATTGCGAAAACATAATTAGAGCTATAAAGGGAATGAGTGTAAAGGAAGCGAAGCAATATTTGCAGGATGTTATAAATTTCAAAAGGGCAATTCCATTTAGAACTCATAATACGGAGAGAGCTCATAAAAAAGGAATTGGCCCAGGGGCATATCCTCAAAAAGCTTGCAAACTTATATTGAGAGTATTAGAAAATGCTGAAAATAATGCAGAATATAAAGGTTTAAATCCAGAAAATATGTATATTGCTCATATCTCTGCCTACAGAGGGAGAATGATAAAAAGTTATATGCCTCGTGCCTTTGGAAGAGCTACAGCATGGCATGAAAGAACAACGAATGTTGAAATAATAATAGCTGAAAAGGAAGAAGAGGAGGAATAACATGGCAATAGAAAGAAAATTTGTTATGGAAAGCCAGAAAAGAGTTCTACTCAAAGAATTTCTAATGAAAGAAAGCGAGAGAGCAGGTTTTGGTGGGCTGAAAATTCAAAGAACTCCCTTAGGCACTCTTATAACAATGCAAATTGAAAGACCAGGCTTAATCATAGGAAAAGGAGGAAAAAGAATAAAGGAACTTACAGAAAAAATAGAAAAGGAATTTGGAATTGAAAACCCTCAAATTGAAATTGAAGAAGTAAAAGATGCTATTGCTTTAAACCCCCAGCTTATGGCTCAAAAAGTTGCTGCAGCTTTGGAAAGAGGATGGCATTTTAGGAGAGTTGGACATTCAACAGTTCGCCGTATAATGGATGCTGGTGCAAGAGGCTGTCAAGTTATTATATCTGGAAAGCTTACGGGGGCGCGACATAGAACAGAAAAATTTACTGCTGGCTACGTTAAATATTGCGGGGAAGTAGCTAAGCAAGTTATGAAGGAAGGAAGGGCTATAGCATTAACTAAGCCTGGTGTAATAGGAGTTAAAGTTAGAATAATGCCTCCAGATGCAAAATTGCCTGATGAAGTTGAAATTTTAGAGGAGAAGAAAGAAGAGATTAAGGAGGAGTTGAGGAGAATTGAAGAAAGCAAGGAAGAAGCTTTAGAAAAATTAGAAAAATTAGATGTTTTAGAAATTCCTGGCATTCCTTCAAATATTTTAAATGCTTTAAAGAAAGCCGGAATTAAGAATGCAAGAGAAGTATATGAGATGGATATTAATGATTTGATTGAAATCAAAGGGATAGGTATAAAAAGGGCTGAGAAATTAAAGGAAGTATTAAAGGAGGTGCTTGAAAGGAATGAAAGCGAAGGAAATAAGGGCAATGAGTAGCGAAGAAAGAAGGAAAAAATTACTGGAATTAAGAAATGAGCTTATGGAGGAATATGGAAGAGCATCTATGGGTGGCTCGCCTCCCTCACCAGGCAGGATAAGGTATTTGAGGAAAACAATTGCAAGATTGCTTACAATAATGAGGGAGGAAGGAGATATAGGATGAGCGACATATGCAAAGTTTGTGGATTGCCTAAGGAACTGTGTGTTTGTGAAAAAATAGCAAGGGAAGGACAGGAAATAAAAATAACTACTGAAAGGAGAAGGTATGGAAAAATTGTTACCATCATTTCAGGATTAGATTCATCTGTTGATATTGGTGAGTTAGCAAAGGAGTTGAAAAAATGCTGTGCATGTGGAGGAACAGTAAGGAAAAACTCAATAGAACTGCAGGGAGATCACAAGGAAAGAGCAAAGAAGAAGTTAGAAGAGATGGGATTTACGGTGGAAGTAGAATGAAAAATTTTTTAAAGCATGAGTTTATTGGGTTGCCAGTTAAAGTCCTTAAGGCTACAGATAAGTCATTGGAAGGAGTCGAAGGCGAGATAATTGATGAAACAAAAAACATGCTCATAATAGAAAGTCAGGGGAAAATTAAAAAAATACCAAAAGATATTGCAGTCTTTGAAATAAATGGTAAGGTTGTTGATGGGAAAAAAATAAAATATAGGCCTGAAGATAGGATAAGGAAGATAAAATGAGGGATATAGGAATTGATGTTAAACCACCGGAAAAGGAATGCGATGATGAAAAATGCCCATGGCATGGGCATTTAAAGGTGAGAGGAGTAATTATAAGAGGAAAAGTTGTATCTACAGCCATGCAGAGAACAGTAGTTGTAGAAAGAGAGCGTTTGCACTATGTGCCGAAATATGAAAGATATGAGAAAAGAACAAGCAGATATAAAGCTCATCTGCCACCATGCATAGAAGTTAAAAAAGGTGATGAAGTAATCATAATGGAATGTCGCCCTTTAAGCAAAACAAAGCACTTTGTGGTGGTGAGTAAAAAATGAAGGGAATAGCTGCTTCAATAACAAGAGGATTGCCTACTGGCGCCCAGTTAGAATGTGCTGACAATACTGGGGCGAGGATAGTTGAGATTATTGCTGTTAAAAATATAAAAGGAGTGCACCGCCGTTATCCAGCAGCTGGTGTTGGAGATTTAGTTGTTGTTACAGTTAAAAAAGGTAAGCCAGAATTGAAAAGGCAAGTGCTTTATGCAGTTATTATACGCCAAAGAATGCCATATAGGCGACCAGATGGAACAAGAATACAATTTGAAGATAATGCTGCAGTTCTTGTTACTCCTCAAGGAGATATGAAAGGCTCAGCTATTAAAGGACCTGTTGCTAGAGAAGCTGCTGATAGATGGCCTCGTATAGCTGCTGCAGCTTCCATAATAGTGTGATAAAATGAAGAGCTATCAGCCAAGAAAACAAAGGAAATTATTGTATTCAGCTCCTCTGCATAAAAAGAGGAAATGGGTAGCTGCTCATCTGGCGGAGGAGCTAATAATAAAATATAGGAGAAGGAGTTTGCCAGTTGTAAAAGGAGACACTGTAAAGGTTGTTAGAGGAGATTTTAAGGGATATGTTGGCAAAGTAAGGAGAGTAGATGTTAAGAAAGGAAGAATAGAAGTTGAAGGAGTTACAATTACAAAAGTAGATGGAAAGAAAGTTCCTCGCCCAATACATGCATCAAATGTCATAATAACTAGGCTTAATTTGACAGATCCATGGAGGCGTAGAAAGCTTGAAGAAGGATTGCCAGAAGAAACAAGAAAAGAAATAGAGAAGGAAGCTGAAGAACAGCTCAAAGAAATGGAAGAGGAAAAGGAAATGGAAGAAGAGGAAGAAGAGGAAGAAGAAATTGAGGAAGAGGAGGAGAAAGATTTAAATAAAGAAAAGAATAAGGAGGATTAGATGGCACATTTAAAAAGATTAAGCGCACCGAAAAGTTGGAAGCTTGAAAGAAAAGTTGCAAAATGGACTGTTAAGCCTTCACCAGGTCCCCATCCAGTTGAGAGAAGCATTCCTTTATTGTTAATTGTGAGAGATTTCTTGCATTTGGCAGACACAGGAAGAGAGGCAAGAAAAATAATTTCTGCAAGAGAAATTTTGGTTGATGGTAAGCCAAGAAGAGATTACAAATTTCCATGTGGTTTCATGGATGTAATTTCCATTCCAAAAATGGATTTGCATTATAGAGTTTTGTTTGATTCAAGAGGGGTTTTGAGCTTGGTTGAAATTGATGAAGAAAGAGCAAAATGGAAGCTTTGTAGAATAGAAAACAAAACCATGGTTAAAGGAGGAAAATTACAACTCAATTTGCATGATGGTAGAAATATATTGGTGGAGGAGAATGAATATAAAACAGGGGATGTTTTGAGGATATCTGTGCCTGAGCAAGAAATCTTAGAAAAGATTCCAATGGAAAAAGGTATATTGGCTATGATAATTGGAGGAAAACATACTGGGCAAATAGCAGAGATTGAAGAAGTTATTGTTACAAGGAGCCCAATGCCAAATATTGTTAAATTAAAGGGCTTTTCCACAATTAAACCATATGTATTTCCAATTGGAAAAGATAAGCCATTAGTGCAATTACCAGGAGCTGAGGGCTATGAAGAGTGATAATCCCATGAGGCAAATAAGAATAGAAAAAGTCACAGTCAATATAGGCGTTGGAGAGGGAGGAGAAAGGTTAAGGAAGGCAGAAAAAGTTTTGGAAATGCTCACTGGTCAAAAGCCAGTGCAAACAATTGCAAAGGTAACAAATAGAGATTTTGGAATAAGAAAAGGCTTGCCCATAGGATGTAAAGTCACTTTAAGGAAACAGAAAGCAATAGATTTTTTAAAGAAAGCATTGTGGGTGAGAGATTTTAAACTACCAGCATGGTCATTTGATGAGGAAGGAAACTTTTCATTTGGAATAGCTGAGCATACTGATTTTGAAGGAGTTAAATATGACCCAGAAATAGGAATATTTGGGATGGATGTTTGCGTTACATTAGAAAGAAAAGGATACAGGATAAAAAGAAGGAAGAGAGCGAAAACAAAAGTGCCAAGAAAGCATAGAATAACAAGGGAGGAAGCAATGGAATTTGTTAAAAAAGAATTTAATGTGGAGGTAATAGAATGAGGATAAAGGAAAGACAAAAGAAATATGGAAGGGTAGAAGGATGCAAGAGATGCGGAAGAAAAAGAGGTATAATAAGAAGATATGGAATGCATTTATGTAGGCAATGTTTTAGAGAAGTTGCTGAAGAGATGGGTTTCAAAAAATATAGCTAAATGATTTGGCTAATTTTAATAGCAATAATAATTCTAATTTTTCTTTCAGCTTTTTTCGCATCTGCAGAAATGGCTTTTGTATCTGTAGATAGAGTAAGAGTAAGGGAAGAGGTGTTAAAAGGAAATAAGAATGCAAAATTGCTTGAAGAATTGCTGGAAAAGGGAGATGAAGTAATAAGTGCCATAGTAGTTGGTAATAATCTTGTTAATATAACAGCCTCCATTCTGGCTGGAGCTTTAGCAACACATATTTTTGGCAACGCTGGAGTTGGAGTGGCGACAGCTATAATGACATTAGTTATAATCATTTTTGGTGAAGCCACCCCTAAAGCTTATGGCAGGGATAACTATAAGTTTGCAATAAAAGTTGCAAAATATCTGGCGTTTATTAGGAATGTTTTTTATCCTTTGGCAAGTGCTTTTACAGCAATTTCGGAGGCAATTATAAAATTTGTAGGAAAAGAGAAAAGAAAGGAAGTTGTTACGGAAAAAGAAATTAAAGTTATGCTTGATTTGGGAGTGGAACAGGGAACAATAGAAAAAGATGAAAAGGAGCTTGTTGAGGAAGTATTTGATTTTGATGAAACAAAGGCAATAGAGGTGTATGTTCCAAAGGAGGAGATGGTCTGCTTGCATGAAAATGATAAAGTTAAAGATTTGATTAAGAAATCTGTAGAAACTGGCTATTCAAGATTCCCTGTTTATAGGGAAAATTTGGATGACATTGTTGGAATGGTTCATGTAAAAGATGCTTTAATGAAGGATGAAAATACGCCAATAAAGGAGATAATGAGGGATATTTTGAAAATTACACCTGCAATGAAAATAGATGATGTGCTAAGGGAAATGCAGAAAAGAAAAGTGCATATGGCAATATTGCAATCAAAAGACGGGAAAACCTTGGGAATTGTAACACTGGAGGATTTAATAGAGGAAATATTTGGAGAAATAAGAGATGAGCATGATGTAAAATGAGAGTAGCTGGTTTAATAACTGGAGGAAAAGATTCTTTATATGCCTGCTATGTTGCAAAACATTATGGATGGATTATAGATGCTTTAATTGCAATAAAGCCAAAGAAATTGTCATGGATGTATCATAAGGAGAATATACAATTATTGCCTTTGATTGCGGAAGCAATGGATTTACCTTTGTTGATGAAAGAAAGCGAAGCAGAAAAAGAAAAAGAACTTGATGATTTAAAGGAGCTTATAAAAAGAGCAAATGTAGATGGCGTGGTGGCGGGCGCTATAGCGAGCGAGTATCAAAGGACGAGAATAGAAAAAATTTGTCATGAGATAGGTGTAAAATCTTTTATGCCTTTATGGCATAAGAGGCAGGAAGTTCTGCTTGAAGATTTATTGTTAGCGGGATTTGAAGTAATTATAACTGCTGTTGCTGCATATGGTTTAAATGAAAAATGGCTTGGAAGAAAAATTGATGAAAAGTGTATAGAGGAGCTAAAGATTTTAAATGAGAAGTATGGAATAAATGTAGCTGGTGAAGGTGGGGAATATGAAACTTTTGTTTTAGATTGTCCTCTTTATAAGAAAAGGATAGAAATTGTTGATGCTGTAAAAATTTGGGATGGGCAAAGAGGGAGCTATGAAATAAAGAAAGCGAAGCTTATGGATAAATAGTTATTCATGCAATTTAATTATGAATTTTGAAATTTCATAAGCTACCTGCTCATATTCTTTAAAAATCCAATGACAGCCATCTAAAACAACAAATTCTGCGTTGTATTTTTTTGCAACTTTTTCTACCATTTCTGGGGGAGAAGCTTTATCATCTTTCATTGCAATGAATAAAAGCGGAGATTTAACCTTCCTTTCATCAACGCTTATTTTATTCATTGCCAATTCATATGCTACTCTTGGCGACTCAGCTTCGACAGTATAAAAAATTTTTCTCGCTTCTTCTTCATCAATGCAATTTAAAATGTATTTTTTCAGAAAGGAATAAGAAGGTTTAAAAGGTTTTTTCAACAAAATTTTTGGAAGATATTGCAATGAAGATAAAGTCATTCCAAAGTTTCCAAATTTTATTCCTTTTGGAGGAGCTGTGCATATTGCTATGCCTCCCTTTACATGAATTTTTTCTGCCACTTTTTGAACAATCAATCCACCCATAGAATGCCCTATGAGTATATCGTCTTTGCTTGCTATATTTCTTATTTTTGCCACATAATCATCAAAACAGGCATCTTTAAGATTTAAACCTTCTTTCAAATTTATCGCTTTGCATGGATAATTTCGAGCTTCAAAATATTTGATATAATTTTTCCAAACATCAGCATTGCTCCACATCCCATGAATAAATATGAGCATAATTCAAAAACAGAGTTGGCTTTTTAAGTTTGGCTAAAATAATGAAAGAAATAGTTGCTATTGGCTAATACGGTGCATAGCAAAGAATCGATGTTGCTATTAAGGAATTTGCCATAACAACAATTTAATTCATTTTGATTTTATATTGGCTTATACCTCCTGATTCAAACTTCAAAACTTACTTAAATTCTTTTAACATACTGATTCATGAAAAAGAGGGATTTACTGCTCATCATAGCAGTCATTTTTCTCATGCTATCCCCCTTTATGGCGTTGTATCTTGTGCCATCCATGAAAAGATTACCAAAAGACCTGGACAAAGTAATTTATTACAATGGGCGACTCGGTATGTTGAGCTTGGATTCATTGCAGTTGGAATATAAAGATATAAAGATAGTAAGGCATATTAAAGCAATAAAAGATGAAGGTGATGTTTTAATTGTAAGGGAGGATATACAAGCTTTTGATGCAAATACTGGAGAGCCCGTTCCAGAAATAAAGATGGTTAAGATTTATGGTATAAATCCATACACTGCTGAAAACATTGAAGGATATGGAGATTTAGATAGAATGGCTCATTGGATTTTTCCTGTAGGTGTAGAGAAAAAAGATTATCCAATATGGAATACTGATTTAGATGATGCCTGTAGAAAAGGATATATAAAGCCTGAGCAGGCAGTGGCGATAGGTCATTATTTAGGTGAGGAATACAGGGGAGGGATAAAGACTTATAAATTTTACGGAAGTCAAAATGACATATTTGTGGGTTATTTACCAGATTTGCCGGAAGCGAAGCTTTATTATGGTGGCTACATCTATGCATGGGTTGACCCGGTTACAGGTACAATAGTAGATTTATATAAACATTTGTGGCAATACGCTAAATTCCCAGATTTGCATAAGTTGCCTAGCAATCTCAACAAAAGTGTATATTTAACTGGAAAGCTCGTTATTTTAAATCAAACAAATGGCAAATATGAAAATTATAATTTGACAGTATGTAATAAAATAAGAGTTATTGAAACAAATGAAAAATACTATACCATTGAAAATAAAGTAATTGCAAAAGATGAAAATGGAAGAGAAATAAAAGAATTAGAGGCAAATTCTACAGACGCTGTAAATCCATATACTATGGAATATATAGAAAAACTCAGCAACAAGAAAGGTTTAATGACTTTTCCAATAGGAGTAGAAAAGAGAGATTATCTTTTATGGAATGGAGATATAAATAATGTTTCAGTAGCTGAATATAAAGGAGAATATGACTTAGCTGGATTGAAGACATATATATATGTAATTAATGTATCTGATTACTATATTGGGAAGCAGTTCATTGAAGGGCTGAGTGATAGATGGATTGATTTATACTTTACAGGAAATACAACATTTTATGTTGAACCAAATACCGGCTTCATTGTGTATTTAGAAAAGAAAGGATGTGTAAAAGCTCAATTCCCAGATTTGCATACATTGCCAGAAAATTATGGTGGAAAAGTTGAGATGGAAGGAGAGTTATGGATTATTTCTCAACCAAAGAGAAATATAGAAATGGAAAGAGAGGTTGAGGTAGAAAATGTATACTGGGAAGATGGTAAGAAAATTTTGCTTATGAAAGATACCACTACAACATATGATAAGGCGACAGGAGAAAAAATAGATATGGCATGCATTACAGAATATCATGGTGTATATGCAGATAGTGGAATGGAAGCCAAAAATTATGGAGATATGGCTAGAGAGGGTTTATATATTTTTGCCCCTGGTGTAGAAAGAAAAGATTATATAATGTGGAACCCTGAAATTGGGACTACATCTCTGGCTAAATTTGTAAGAGAAGAAGATCATTATGGAATACATACGTATCTTTTTGAAATAAATGAAGATAGGGTCGTTTATGATCCTACGCCTGGCATAGAAATGGTGGTTAGATACATAACAACCACAAAATACTGGGTGGAGCCAGCTACAGGAATAATAATAGACATGCAAAAAGAATCTGTTAAAAAAATAAATCCTCTGGAAGCTTTACTGGGCATAAGAGGATTCTTCTGGATAGATGTATATAAAATGAGGCTATCCTTTACACAAGACACAATTCAAGAAATGAAAAAGAAAGCTGAAGAATTAATGGATGTTGTTGCATTATCTGGAAAGAAGGTAGATGTGCTTAAAATTGATTTAGAAACACAGGATTTGGAAGAAAGCTTAAAAGAAGCAATACAGACTAAAAAACAAATTGAAAGCTTATCTGGAAATAAAGTCAAAGTCGTTGATTTAGAATACTGGATGACAGAAAAATCTGTTAAAGAAATGGCTGAAGAGGCTAAAAAAGCTGGCTTTCTGCTAATCTTTATGCAGTTTATAATTCCGGCATTCCTTGCATTCATAGGAATAGTATTAATAGCTGTGTGGGTAAGAAGGTAGCTACCTAAATTTGGGGCGTTTGCTTAGTAAGATAGGCAGAGGTAATTTTCTAAATGGGAAGCCCTGCATTTTCTCTTCTATTATTTCATTTAGTTTTTCTACGGTTACTTCTTTATCAGAGCATTCAAACCTATATCTTGGTTTGAATTTTCCTTCATTTTTTTCCTTCTCTCCATAAACTATAATTATTGGAACCCATTCTCTTTCTGCATCTCTTATTTTTCTTGATACACTTTCATCTCTATCATCTATATCTATTCTCGCCTTAATTTTCTTTGCTAATTCCAAGCAATCATTGACGAACTCATGACTTACTGGAATGAGCCTAACTTGAGTTGGAGCAAGCCAAAATGGATATGAGCCTTTTTGCCCATTTTTAATTTTCATTGCTTCTTTTTCTAACAATGCACAAATACATCTATCTATGCCTCCTGATATAGAAGCATGCAATAGATAAGGATATTTTTCTTTTCCATCTTCATCAATATATGTTATATCAAATGATTTTGGATTCTCAACATCTATTTGAACAGTAGAAAGAGCAAATGCTTTGCCAACAGAATCATTCATGTTTATTTCAAATTTCATTACAAAATAGAAATATCTTTTATCCCATATTTCCACCAATACAGGCTTACCCCATTTTTTAACCAAATCAACAACATAATCTCTATGTTTTTCAAAGAAATCCTTTACAAATCTCATTGCTATCTCGCCATCTATTTCCAGTATTTTTGCCCACTCCAAAGAAAGCAGATACTGTTTCTTAAATTCCTCTAAAGCCTGCTTTTCATCTCTGCATATTGTATGCATGTCTGGCATGGTAAAAGCTCTCAACCTTTTTATTCCTGTAACCTCTCCATGTTGCTCTCTTCTAAATGACTTTGCAAGTTCAAATAATCTGATTGGTAAATTCTTA
Source organism: Thermoplasmatota archaeon (assembly GCA_029258955.1). Taxonomy (GTDB): domain Archaea; phylum Thermoplasmatota; class E2; order UBA202; family JdFR-43; genus JAPDJP01. The sequence continues at coordinate 47,964 of JAPDJT010000015.1, read as the reverse complement.
TAAGAGATGGTCATATCCTTTGCCATTAAATACTGGCCGAAGCAGGCAGCAAATCTTAAAAAGAACTCTTTGCCTTTATCTGCTTTCACCCTATACTGGCGAGCTGGAAATTTCTTTAAATATTTGCTTAAAGCTGGATGATTTACATCATACATAATGGGCGTCTCCACCTCCATTGCCCCTGCATTCAAACAAATTTCCTCCACCTTTTCTTCGAGTAATCTTTTTATAAGATAGCCTTTTGGATACCATCTCATATTGCCATAGTCTGAACCACTTTCATAATCCACAAGTTCATGTTCTTTCATTAATTTAATGTGTGCTGGCTCCTTTTCTACCTTTCTACTCCCAAAGGCTTCGTATTCATAGAATTTTTTAAGCCCTTCATATCCTTTAAAATCAAATTTTTCAGCTTCTATTAGCTCTCCTTCTGGAGTAAGAATATACCAGTTTGATACCACTTCTTCTTTCTCCTCCTCTTTTTTGCATTCAATTTGTCTTGATAACTCAGCTAAAGGATGACCTTTACAACTTAATTTGAAGGCTTTATACCATCCAAAAGGGGCTCTCTTTACATTATATTCTTTCTTTAGCTCCTCTTCAATATTTTTGAGCATTTCCATTGCTTTTTGAGGAGAAGCAAGATTGGTAGAGAGATGAGCATAGGGATAAAGCATGATATTTTCAACATTTAATTTTGAAGCAATATCTTTTATTTCCTCTATAGCTTTTCCATGCCATTCATCATCTCTTTCAACAGATATGAAGGTAACGAGTGCGTTCTCCATAGAATCCTTTTTTGCTTCTATTTCTTCTGCATTATCTATTGCTTTTTCCTTAACCTCGTATTCTATGTAATCTGCATGTATAAACAAAATTTTCATGAGAAGTAAAAAGATATAGTATATAAAAACTTAAAGAAAAGTTATTTTGCTAAAATCTGTAGCGTATATTCTGCCATTTTTTGAATAAAGCCATAACAAAGCTATTTTCTGTCCTTCCATAACATTTTGCACATCTTTTACCTTTTCATCAAATAAAAAAATCTCCTTGTCATCTACCAAAATTTTTCTGATAAATTTTTCTTCATTTTCAAAATAAACCTCTGTAGGATATTTTTTTATAAGCTTTCCAGATAAATTAAAAATTCCATCCCTTCTTCCAAATTCCAATTTTGTTTCTATTTTTTTATCCACTTTTTCTATAAGCCCATATTTTCCTACATTTATTTCCAATCCATAAATTCCCTTCTTAGCCCATGCATTTGCGATCCTTATCACATCCCCTTCTTTTAAAAAAATTAAATTTTTCATTTGATGATTCCATAACTTCATTATACAATGTCCTGTTTCATCTCCAATTACAACATTAACAAAATTTTTTCTTTTCTTGCCTATGCTCTCAATTTTTGCAAAAAGTGATGCAGTGCCTTCTTTTATCTCAACTATTTTTTTCTTTTTCAACAATCCCTTTTTCTCCATAACAAGAAGTTTTGCCGTTTCTTCATCAATGAGTCCATTAAATCTCTCTATTTCTTCAGCTATTTCATCCACAAATTGAAAAAGAAGCCCTGTTTAATACATTATCTAAATTTTTCATTTTGTGGAGTCCCGAAAAAATTTCCGCTATATAATTCATCCCACTCTATGAAATTAGCGCAGAAAAAGATTCGATGGATAATAAAAAGATATTACACAAGATGAAAAGGAAATAATTATGAAGGCATATAAAAAATACAAATTTGGTGCAAGATTACTGGAAAGAGTGCTTGATGAAAGATATGGAGTTCATATACCTCATAACAAAATTCGTGAATTTCTTAAAGAAAAAGGGTTCGCTAAAGAAAATAAAAATAAGCAAAAGAAAAGGAAATGGATAAGATATGAAAGGGAACATTCTCTATCCCTAGTCCATATGGATTGGCATGAAAAAGATGGTATGCATCTATGTATCATAGAAGATGATGCTTCTCGATGGATTACAGTATCGAAGCTGTTTCTGTGATGATTGAAAGCTATTATTGGATTAAACCTGCTGATCAGTTACTTATAGATAATGGTAGTGAATTTAGAGCACATAGGAAAAATAAAGAGGGAGAATGGAATAGTGATTTTAAAAAATTTGTTACATCATATGGAACTAAGGTTATAACTACAAGAGTTAAACATCCTCAAACAAATGGGAAATTGGAGAGGTTATTTGGTAACTATAATTGCTTTAGAGAATGTTTTAATGAGGTTAATGAATGGGTTGATTGGTATAACAATAGACCACATGGTAGTTTGGAATTCTATGGTTATTTGGAAACACCGTATGAGGCTTTCTGGAGAAAATTATCTCCAGAAAGTCTTATTCATGTTATGGAGGAGAGAATAATATGAATGGGAAAAATAAATATAGCGGAAAAAATTTCAGGACTACACAACAGACTCCAACAAATCAAATCTTTTATAAGAACCATAAAATATTTTATTCAAAACAATATTATTAGCAAGCGGGTGTGGTGTAGCTGGTAACACAAAGCCCTGCCACGGCTTAGCCCCGGGTTCGAATCCCGGCACCCGCATATATAAAAATAACAATTGTTTTGGCAAGATAGAAAAAGACAAAGAATGCGAGTTTGATGAATAAATAAAAGAAAAGGTTGTCATTAGCTATTGTATGGGAGGGATTTACTATGACATCGCATTTTCATTTATTATTGCTGTAACAAGAAATAGAATTTGCCTTTTCCAAGTTATGTGTCTGATGAAAGCATTTTTATAACTCATATAGGCTTATAATTTTGGGGTTCTTGGAAGATATTTTAAAGCTGAGAAGGCATCAGAAAATAGGAAATTACATTATCAAGTAAAAGTGAAATCCCATTTCCAGAATTTGAAATTAGAGATAATATGCAAATTCCAGGGAATGAAAAAGGCAATGAAACAGAAAGGATTACCAAAGTTTTCTATAAACAAATGGAAGAGAAAATGGAAAGGGAAGAGGAGAAAGCTATTGCAAGATAGTGAATTAGAGCTAGCTTATAGCTTTGAACCGTATGATGGAGTCCATGAGATGATGCATGTTGATAGAAGATTTAATAACAATGAAAAAATGGTTGCCATTGACTATTATGTGAGGAGTGCTATAAACTTTCTAATTCATTTAATTTTCAACAAACCGAAAAAAATAGAAAAGTTCATATGAAAACAAAAAATGGCATTATATGGATTTAAGAGAGGCAAAAAAATACGGAGGGATAGGAGCTATTCTTTCTCTGTTTGGTGGTATTGTTCCTTATATTGGTATAGCTATTACTATAGCTGGAATAATTTTATTATTACTTGCTGTAAAGAAAATATCCGAGGCAGTAAATAATCAGGAAATTTTTAAAAATTATGTCATCTATTTTATCTTAGGAATAATTGGGGTTATTGCAGGAATTGCTGTCTTTTTGGTGTATACTGGTTATTCAATACTTCCGTTGCTTAAAGAAGAAATGGGAACGGGTTTTAAACTGATTAAAAAATTTTTTATTGGTTTATTTCTAGCTCTTGCTGTATACTGGGTTTTTGGAGTAATTGGAGCAATATATTATAAGAAGAGCTATGACGCAATATCTCATTATACTAAAGTGGATTTATTTTCTACAACAGCCTTAATTTATCTAATTGGGATGGCCACAGTTATCGTCTTTGTTGGATTTATAGTTGTGTTTGTAGCAAAGGTTCTTGAAATAGTTGCTTTCTTTTCATTACCAGAAACTACTTGAAAATCTCCTTATACTCTTCCACAACATCTTCTAAAAACTTCTTCATTCCTTCTCTTGTCTTATAATGGGAAATCATTTCCTTTACCACATGAAATGGGATAGTTGCTATGTCAACGCCAATCTCCGCAACTTTTCTTACCTGAATAGCGTTTCTGACGCTTGCTGCAATTATTTTTGTTTTAAAATTGTAGCTTCTATAAATTTTTATTATGCTTTCTACAAGTTCTACCCCATCGTATATCCCAGCATCACTATAATCAATTTCCATTCTTTTCTTATACTCTTCTATCTCTTTCCTTTTTTCTTCTTCGATCTTTTTCATTTCTTTTCCATCAAAATAATCCCATTTTTCAAATTCAATGCCTAATTTCTTTCTTATATAATCATCAACTCTTCCTAAAAATGGACTTACATAACTTGCTCCTGCTTTTGCTGCCAGCAAAGCTTGTGTAGGACTCATTACTAAGGTTGCATTTGTTGGAATTCCTTTCGACTCAAGTTCTTTTATTGCTTTTATCCCTTCAAATAATTCATCATTTTCGTTAATTGCTGTAGATATTGGTATCTTTATGACAACATTATTGTTGACATGGTTAAATTTATTGAATAAAATTTCCGCTTCTTTTACCATCTCCTCAGCTTTTACACCCTTCACTTCCAAACTTACAGGACCATCAACAGCTTTGCAAATTTTCTCTATATATTCCTCCATGCTTATTTCTTCACCTTTACTCTTCAATTTTTCAACAGCTTTTTTTATTAGAGAAGGATTTGTTGTCACGCCATCTACAATGCCCCATTTTTTTGCTTCCAAAATTTCCTCTAAATCAGCAGTATCAACAAATATTTTCATGCCATGAAAAATAATATCCAAATAAATGTTTTTTGAATATGAAGAGAATTTACTGTGGCAACACGTCATTATCAATTTTCGACGAACCCGAATATAGCGGAATATTTTTATCCTGTGCCTCATAAAAAATCATGTATATAAGTGTGATAGGAGGGGAGCACTGTAGCAAAGAAATTTATCAGCTTGCAGAAGAAGTGGGGCGAAGAATAGCAAAAATGGGCGCAATCCTTGTTACAGGAGGAAGAGGCGGAGTAATGGAAGCTGCAAGCAAAGGGGCAAAAGAAGCAGGAGGAGTTACCATAGGAATTTTACCGAGCGATAATAGAAAGGAGGCAAATAAATATCTTGACTATGCCATTGTAACTGGCATAGGATATGCAAGAAATGTCCTTGTCATCCTAAATGGAGACATAGTTATTGCAATTGATGGTCATTATGGAACGCTTTCAGAAATTGCATTGGCTTTGGAGTATGGTAAGCCAGTCTACGGCTTAATGAGCTGGGAAGTAGGAATAAAAAATTTTAATGACATAGATGAATTATTTGAAGAGATGAAGAAAGATTTAGGGCTTTAATTTTATAGTATCTTTTACCAACCTTTCTATTCTGGTTAAACTCCTTGCTATTGCTTCTAATTGTCTTTTTTGCTCATTAGTTAGTTTTCCATATCTTTCCTCTGCGAGTAAATGTAAGTAGCCCTGCGCTATAGAAAGAGGATTAAAAAAAAGGTGAGCAACTCTTTCTGAAAATATTTTTTCCAATCCTTTCTTTTCTTCTATAGCTTGCATTGCGAGAACACATATTCTTTTTCCTTCTCTTTCAACCCCTAAAAATCTACCAAATAAGACATGATGAACTCCATATTTATCAACAAATTCAAACTCCAACTCTTCTGCTTCTTCTCCCAAAAATATTTTTTCATTGGCTTCCATTACTTTATCTCTATCTCTTTCAACAACAAATTCAATGAGTTTCTTATTTCTTATTTCGTCTATACTGTATCCAAAATTCATTTCTACATGTTCATTTCCCCCTACTATCTTTCCATTTTCATCCAATACAAGCATGCTAACCGGAATATTATGTAATATTTTCTTCAGAGGCAATAACTCCTCCTTTTCTATTTTACTTGGTAAAAATGGTATTTTATCTATTCTAAGCAAAAGCTCTTTGCACCTTTTCATACTAATTTCAATTATATTCATTTCTCTTCTCGCTTCCAAAACTTTTTCAGCAAATTCCGCTCTCCCAATCTCCTTCAATAATCTTTTACCAGATAAATCAACAATTTTCTTCCTTAGCTTCATCATTCTTATTTCTAAATCATTCAATCTTTCCACCAAAGATTCTCTTAAAAGATGCAGTTCCTCAACGTATTTTCTTATCTCTGGATATTTTTCCACGATTTTTTCATATAAAGTATCTCTATCTAATCTATGCATTAATAAATCATGTATTTCTGGCAACTTTTGTTTAAGCTCTAACTCCTTAACAAGTTTCATTCCTTCTATATACCATAGAGGAGCGAAAATAAGACCTCTTTTTGTTTTTTCAAAAGCATCTGCAGGAAGCATTATGCTATTGCCATCATCAGTTTCTATTTCATATCCTATTTCATCCCCCAAGGAATTTCTAATTATTTTCTTTACTATTCCTATTTTCTCTCCAGTATCTTCAAAATATGCAGGCAATCCTATCTTTTCCTTCCTTCTTTTAAAGAAAAATCTTATCTTTCTTTTAATTGTAAAAATTAATCTTCTAAGTTTCCATATCATAAATCACACACCTCCAAAGAGGCTATAACATCTATTTTTTCCTTTAAATAATGAATTGTAGCTATTATACTCCAAGACAATATGAAATGCAAAATGAAAATAAAAATGGAAAGGATTAAAGAAATAGATAAAACATTTATTAGTAAAATTAAGTCTGTAGGTTGACTGTGTCCAGTGGTAAATGCAATTGAAATTAATAAAGAAGAAATAAAAGAAATATATGCTATTTCATTTTTGAATCTACAGCCTATAGCATACGCTATGAAGGAGATGAAAACTGAAGAAATGGCTATAACAAGGAGCAAATTTTTAACTCCATCAAATAATAGTGGAATGAAAATCAATGATAAGAAAGGGGTCAAGAGAATTTTTTTGTTAAACATGTTTATCCATAACATTCTGTCTTTTATCTTTTTCCATTTTAAATTTTTGAATTTTAATTTGACAGGATATTGAAGAAAAATGAAAGAAAGATATGTTAAGAAAATCTCAAGCTTATCGATAGTTATGGAAAAAAGCATAAGGATAAAGAGAGTTATTAATGTTAATATAAAGGCAGAATAGACAGATGATGCAATAATAAATTGTGCTGTTTTTAATTCAGCAAATTTCTCTGGAATTAAAAACCAGTATGGAGAGGAATATAAATATGCAGTCCCAGAAAAATTTTCTAATCTTATTCTTTTTATTTCCCCACTTTTCAGCTCAATAAACTCCTTAAAAGTTTCCTTACCATTTTCTTTTATAATAAGAATTCCTTTAACTGGGAATAGAGATGGATTTGATATTGGTATTTCCTTTTTAACTGGTGAGGAATCATATGATAAAAATGAGGTAAATAATAGGAAAGAAGTAAAAACTGGGATAAATAATAAAAAAGCTTTTTTTAATGAAAGTTTTTCTGCCCCAAATATTAACCTTTGCAATTCTTCTCTAACATTTATTCCATTTGGAAGCCAGAATATAATGAGGCTCATTAAAACAGATATTGAAATGAAAAAAGGCAAAAAGATGGCAAATTTTATTTTTGGCTGAGGCTCCCCCCATAAAATGTGTTTCGACAGTTTTTCAAAAGCATCGTTAATTAAAATCCATAAATAACCTGCATAAGGTATTTTTGCAGGAGAATTTCCAATCATTATCACTTTTCCTTTTAATCTTTCTTCATCAACATAAGGCTCTGGCAAATGAGGTCCTTTTTGATCTGTGTATTCATTTGCGTCTCCTTTTGTAACAAGTTTTCCATTTTTTATATCAACTACTCGATGTACAACAAGATTGCCATATATGCTTCTATATACGACAATATCTCCTACAGCAACATTTTCAATTTTGCACGGAATCCATATTACAATATCTCCTTTATTCAAAGTTGGTTTCATTGATGAAGATGCAACAATATTTGCTGGAAAAGCCACACCATTGAAAATGGTAAGAAATCTCGCCACTATTAATAAAAGAACAGCAAAAAAAGCGAAATCACCTATAATCTTTTTCATGTTCAATCAATCACCTCCAATTTAATGTAGTCTGTGGCAATGTATGAATGAAAAGTCCAGAGCCACCACCTAAAGCTATAGCCGTTTTGTACAACAAGAATTGTAATGTTTCCATTTTGAATATAATTCGAGGGATTGGTTATCACTCCCTCCAAAATAGTTATTGAGCTTCCTGTTGTGTAATCTAACAACTCATATGAACCACTAGAATAATTCCAGATGTATAAGATAGCTCCATTCCACAGCCAAAAATCGTGCCATCCTCTGCCTTTCCATGTTATATGGAGTAGAGATGCATTTTCTATATTGAAAACAAATCTGTGAGATGCATAATAACCCAAACTTGCTCTTTCAATTTGCTCTATGCCATCATCATATGAAATATTTTGATATTGAGAAGGAGAAAACTCAATGGATGGAATATCATTACTAGATGGAGGGGCAGAATATATTTGGTAGCGATAAGCATATCTATCAATACTCGCATTGTTTGAAAAATCATATGTTTTTATTGCTAAGCCTTCATTAATAAGCCATAGGCTTGCATTTGATGTGGCAAGTCTGTAGAAATTTCCTCCAGTGGAATAATCATTTATTCCATATAAGTCATAAACTATAACTTTATGTTTTCCTGAGGGAATACTAAAAGTATCCCAGGCATTGTTTGAATTTGCTAAAAAAATTTGTTTTAAAGCATTTCCATCATAAATCAATACCGCCAATCCATCTCCATCATATATTGCTATACTTGAATTATTATTTGCAAATATTTCATATGTTTCATATCTGGAAAAAATTGTTCCTCTTCCAACAATCATTGCATCGTTTGTGCCATAATAATTTGGAGCTGGGGAATAGCCAGGATACAAAATAGATTGATTGACATTCATAAATATTCTGTTTGTTCCGTCAATTTTCAATCCATAGTAATTACCTCCTAAATAGCTCCATGAATCCTCTTTTATTTCCAAAGTATAGTTTCCATGTGCATTTGAAAAATTAAAATAATCCCAGTTATCAGCAGAGTTAGCAAATGAATTAATAATTATTTGTGTGTCATTATATATTTTGACTTCTAATCCATCTCCGTCATATATTGCTACGCTTATCTCATTATTTAAAGCTTGAAAATGATAAATGTGTGTTTCATTTATTTTTCCTTCCCTTGCAATAGAAGCTCCAAATAAACCTTTAAATCTTACATAACCTGCTTCAACTACATTAAAGAAATAGCTTGTTTTTTTCTTAACAAATTGATTTGCAAAAATTTGGCTTTGAAAGATTGTACCAGATAGCAATATAGAAAGAAAAAGGGCAAAGAAAAGAAGTTTCTTTTTCATGCTATTATTGCTGCAATTGCTGTAAGCAGTATAGCAATGGCTATTATAATCAATAGTTTTTTTATGAAACTCATTACGTTGTTACTGCCTCAAATTCAAATTCAATACTGCCAGTATATGATGTTGGGCTACTCCAAGAACTTATTCCAGATGTATCTATTGATATCTGCACCCAAACAAAATCTGTTGAACCACTTGTTGCAACAGGTGTTGAATCTGCATATCTTATACTAGCTGTTGAATCCCATGGTGTATCTGTTACTCCGCCATTCATTGTGCTTGTGTCACCATCTCCTTTTGCCAGTGTCCAAGCTGTTCCTCCTGCCCAGCCAGTTCCCTTATTCCACAACAAAACACTGGTGTCATCATTTGCTTTTTTGGTGGCATCAGCATGAAGCCATACTTGGATATAGTTTGCGCCTGTTCCATCAACGTTTATTCCCACAATATTTACTGGAAAATCTTCTTCATTGACTATTGCAAATGCTGCCGTATATGTTTTATTCATTCCTTTTGGTATATCTCCAAAATAGAGTTTTAGTGTTGGGTTTGTGGCATTGTTTTCTATTCTTAACAGTCTAACACCATCTGCAGAAGAGTTATCATAGCCAACAAATCTTATCAGCCCTTCTGCTGGATGCACCACTGTGAATTCATATCCTATACTCATTCTTGCATACTGCGTTGCTATTGCTGCAGACAGAGCCACTATTGCTATGCCCAAAATCAATAATCTTCTCCTTATTTGCAATCTATCCCCTCCCACTCCATCATGGATGGATTATATATAATGTTTTCGAAAAATTTCGAGTTCGTCGAAAAATTGAAAGAAATGGTTGCCATTGGCTATTGTTGTATGAGAATTTATTATGGCAACATCTCATTTCATTAATTTTTGACAATCCCGAAAAATTTCGAGTTTATAGATAAATGGGGACCAAAAATGAAAGAAAAGGTGTTATTAGCTTCTTTGCATGGGAGGATATGCCATGACAACATCTCCCATTTCATTTTTCGAGAACCTCAGATAGATGAAAATAGTACTGGCTATTGTACTAGATGGGAAATTACCATCATTTTAATTTTTCCACAGCTTTTCTTTTCGCCTCCTCGTATATTTCTTTTATCGGTTTATTTGATGTTTTAGCAATTTTTTTACAATCCTCGTATTCGGGAGAAATGCTAACTATTTTTCCATTTAAATATCCAATCTTTACTCCTATTTTCCCATATTTTGTTTCTATATCAATAACATCTCTTTCCAATTTCTCTCTCCTCACCTTATAATATCTTATTCCAAAGGTTGTTGTTTCTTCAAATACTATCTTTTTTGCTTCTTCCAGTTTTTCATGACCTACAAGAACTTTTAAAAGAATTCCACACCTTCCCTTTTTCATAATAACAGGAATAATATATGCATCAATAGCTACTTTTTGCAATTTTTCAATAACATGAGGATAAAATTCAGGATTCATATCATCTATATTTGTTTCAATAACATAAATTCCTTCAGCATCTATCTCATTTCCAATAAAAATTCTCAGGATATTTGGCACATCTAACTTTTTCTTTCCCTTTCCATATCCAACAGCTTTCACCTCCATTTCTGGCTGTGAAAATTCCGCTAAACTAAGTAAAACAGCTCCTGTAGGCGTAGTAATTTCTTCATTTATCTGGGTAAATTCAACAGGCTTATTCTTTAACAGCTCAACAGTAGCAGGCGCAGGAACAGGTAATAAGCCGTGCATGCATTTAACAAACCCCTTCCCAACTTTTACTGGAGATGAATACATTTTTTTTATTTTCAAGCCTTCAATAGCAATCAAACAACCTACAATATCTACTATAGTATCAATTGCTCCCAATTCATGAAAAATAATTTCTTCTTTACTTACTCCGTGTATTTTTGCCTCCGCTTCCGCCAATTTTGCAAACATTTCTTTTGCTTTTTCTTTTATTTCTTTTTTTAAATCGCTTTTTTCTATTATCTCAAAAATGTCTTTTAATCTCCTCTCTTTTTTATCTTCTGAATAAACATAAACAGAAGTTGCTTCTACCACATCTCTTTCTTTTTTAATTTCAATTTCATAATCTATTCCTAATTTATCTAACTCATTTTTTAATTTATGTGCTGGAAAACCAGCATCTATTAATGCACCTAAAAGCATATCCCCGCTTATTCCAGATATTATATCAATGTATGCAATCATTAGTAAGTATTGTTGTTTAGAATGTAAATTTTTAGATTAAATTATGAAGAATGTTGCTATAAATTTTATATTTGTATAAATTAAAATGAAATAGGATGTTATTATGGCTTATCTTTTTATGGAAATAGATATTTTTTCATTTATCTTTATTCAATGTCTTCGTTTTTATAGGGTGGGTTGAATAAATGAATTGTTGCACCCGCTATTGTTGCATGAGGATATGCCATAACAACATTCCATTTCATTTATCCTTTTTTCATCAATCTCGTTTTTATAAAAAAGTTAATAGAGGAGAAATTTTATTCAATATGGATTACGAGATTATACCATTTACTAAAGTTAGGCAAAATATTTCATTATTGTTGGAATTAAGGAAAAAACATGTTACTCATACTGTTCTTGAAGCAGATGTGACAGATGCAAGGGAAAAAATTAAGGAATATAAAAAGAAAGGAATCGATGTATCTTTTACAGCATGGTTTATAAAATGTTTTGTTGAGGTAATGAAAGAAGAAAAATTATTCAATTCTATTAGGCATGGAAGGAAAAAAATCGTTATTTATAATGATGTTGATGTTGCAATTCCAATAGAAAGAGAATTTGATGTGGAAGCAAGACCAGTGGCATATATCATAAGGAAGGCAAATGAAATGAGCATTGAAGACATAACTAAGGAAATAAGAAAAGCCCAGAAAATGGAAATAGGAGAAAAAACACAAGTTTTGGATAGAATGGATTTTTTAAGGAAGTTTGCCCTTAATTCTCCTACATTTATACAAAAATTTTTATGGTTAGTTTTGGGTAAAAATGCATTTAGAAAAAAGAAATATATGGGAACTACAGCTGTTACTGCTGTTGGAATGAAAGGGAATTTTAAAGGATGGCTTATTACATTAGGAGGCCATTTCACAACTTCAGCAGCAATAGGAGGAATAACAAAGAAGGTTGTAATGAAGGATGGCAAGCTAGCAGAGAGAGAATTTTTGCGTTTCATAATAAGTGTTGATCATGATATTATTGATGGCGCTCCTCTTGCAAGATTTTCCAACAAACTCATCAATTTATTGGAAGAAAGTTATGGACTGTAAATTGGCAATTGTCCAAAATTTAATGGAAAAGGAAGTTGCCATAGTAAATTCCTGCATGTATAAGATAATGCCCCCATCTTTTTTATTTCGACAAGTCCAGCATAAAAGAAAGCTTTTAAATCTCCTTTTCATTTTGAAGTGATGATTATTGCAGAATTTGCAATATTTCCGACATCAGAGGGAGCTTCTGTAAGTAAATATGTTAAAAGGGTAATTGAGGAAATAGAAAAATCGGGATTAAAACATGAGACGGGAGCAATGGCTACAACCATAGAAGCAAAAACACTTGATGAAATTTTTGATGTTATAAAGAAATCTCATGATGTATTGGTGGAAATGGGAGTAAAACGCATTCATATTGATTTACGCATAGACCATCGCCTTGATAAGGATATTACTATTGAATACAAAAAGAGGGCGGTACAATGATGGAAATATGGACTGAAAAATATAGACCAGCTAAACTCGATGAAGTAGTTGGACAGGAACATGTAGTTAAGAGTTTGAAAGCGTATGTTAAATCTGGCTCTATTCCTCATATGCTTTTTGCTGGTCCAGCTGGCACCGGCAAAACTACTTGTGCCATAGCTTTGGCAAAGGAATTTTATGGAGAAAGATGGAGGGAAAATTTTGAGGAGTTAAATGCAAGTGACGAGAGAGGCTTAGATGTGGTAAGAGGAAGAATTAAAAATTTTGCGAGAACAGCCCCCATAGGAGGAGCGCCATTTAAAATAATATTTCTTGATGAAGCAGATGCTTTAACGCCAGATGCTCAAGCTGCTTTAAGGAGAACAATGGAAAGGTATTCTGCAACATGTCGTTTTATTCTTTCATGTAATTATAGTAGCAAGATAATTGAGCCTATACAGTCGAGATGTGTTGTATTCCGTTTTTCTCCTATAAGTGAGGAAGATATGAAAAAATATCTGCTGAAAATTGCTGAAAAAGAAGGATTGGAGATAACTGAAGATGGCATGAAATCTCTGCTATATGTTGCAAATGGGGATATGAGAAGAGCTATTAATGCTTTGCAAGTTGCGGCGAGCTTAACAAAAAAGATTGATGCAGACGTTGTTTATAAAATGACTGCAGTTGCTAGGCCAGAGATAGCAAAAGAATTATTGGAAACTGCTTTAAAAGGGGATTTTCTAAAGGCAAGAGAAATTTTGGATAAGATGTTTATTGAAGATGGTTTATCTGGAGAGGACATAATTAAAGGGTTGCATTCTGCAATTTTTGATGTTTCCTTACCAGAAATAAAAAAAGCAGAAATTATAGATAAAATGGGAGAAATTGAATTCAGAATTTCAGAGGGAAGTAATGAAAGAATCCAGCTTGAAGCATTGCTTGCATATTTGGTGGCAATAGGAAAAGAAAAATAATTGCCAATCATCAAATTTTTATATTTGATTTTATTTTTTCGATAGGGCTCGTAGCTCAGCTAGGTAGAGCGGCAGGCTCTTAACCTGTTGGTCGGGGGTTCAAATCCCCCCGAGCCCGCTCCTCATTACTCCATATATTTTTGACCGACTTTGTGTGGGTGAATTAAAAGTTATTTCTCCTGCTGGAGGTGATGGTTTTGTCTGAGGTGGAAATTATAGAGGTTAGAGTATCGAAGAAAGTTCTGGATAATATAAGGGAAAAGTATGGAATAACAAAGGAGGAATTGAAGAAGGATCTGGAGGATTTTGTGAGATATATGGGAAGAACGGAGGTAGCCCGCATCAGACCAGTGGGATCATGAAGATAGCGACATTTATTGCGGGCAGCTGCAGGCTCGATGCATACCTGAGCGAGAGAAATTCCCGGCTGTTTATTCTGATCAGGGGAGATGATGGAGAGATTAAAATGGATTTTCGGAATGGCAGGGAGCTTGCCTATTTCATCAGATTCACGGCAAAACTGCTCGCAATTTACATGGCCAGAGGCAGAAAAACTCCTCGGGAAGTTCTGGAGACGGTGAAACAGCATGCGGAGGCAGGAGTATATGAGGCTCTGTTGAACCAGCCCGTGCAGACAACTCTGGAGGGGTGGTATGAGAGATAATGCAGGGAAAAACCGTCAAAGTTCAAATTCCATATCTGTAAATTCAACCGTCAAAGTACAAAATCGACCATCAAAGTACAAAATTTTGAACCATGTTTTGTACTTTGCCGGTATTATTGCTTCCACGGAGGTGGAAGCATAGACATTTTTGATGCAATAAATGCAAAACTTCCATTGAGGCACAAAATATACCGCTTCCTTATCATGGGCTATGCAAAGGCAAAGGTGGCAAAAATACTCAAAATAAGAAAGTCACTGGTGCAGTATCATGCCGACTGGCTTGAAAAGCATGGTTACATCAGAAGGGTGAGGGGTTCAAAATCCCCGATTTTATACACCAGGGGCCCGAATTACAGGAAAATAGAGAGGGAAATTGAGAGACTCGCTGGCAAAAAGCGGGACCATGAGGGATGGTTGGTGGTACAAACCTCGCCCCCGCTGAGATATCACAAGGTTGGCTTCAGGTTCAAGGTTCAAAAGCCGTGCGATGTGGATCCGCCCTGGCAGAAGGAATGGCAGGCCAGCGGCGTGCGTTACCGGGAATTTTCCGTGAAGCTGGAAAATGGCGGAAGGTGGGACCAGGCGATCCGCATCAGGGAAATAAGGGGAAAGAAGAGCAGCAGTATCGTTATCTGGCTTCCGGAATTTGTGAGCAATGATCCGGAGGAGCTGAGGCAGGCGCCGAAGATAATGCAGGCCCAGGCAATGAAGGTGGCAGCCTGGCTCCAGAAGAAATTCGGCTACCGTCTCGGATTGCCGGAGGAATATACTGAGCCCCATATCGCCATCCGGGTTCCCAAGGAGGTGGCCGAAGCAGCAATAAAAGCAGGAATAAGGACGGAAAAGGTGTGGTTCGATCTGAGCCCGAAGGATCACGGTGAGCTTGAAACAGATGATCTGGAAACCGCCATAGAGTTCGTCACACTGCCAGATTTAACGAAAAGCCTTGCAGATCATGCAGCAGAGCTGGATAAAAAGCTGGTTGAACATGAAATTGCCATTCGCAACCTGGCAGAATTTTCCGTGCATACAATCAGAATTCTGGAAAAATTCGTTGAGTCAGCTGAAGAAAAGATAAGGGATTTTGTAAAGCCAGATGAGAAGAGGGATGTAACATGAAGAGGAGAAAACAGCGCCTTTTCATCCTTTACCCCGAGGAAATCCTCCACGAGTACCGCATGGCGAACATTGAGGCTGCTTTAGAAAAGGCAGGCATAGATAAGAAGGCATGGAAAAGGAGGATAAGAGAGCATAAGAAGAAATGGGAGGAAATGAAAAACAGGAAGAAAAGAAAGAAATGAAGGTTAAGATAAATCTTGGTTGCGGAAAGGATATACGGAAGGGATGGATAAATGTCGATAAAATAGAATATCCCGGTGTTGATGTTGTTCATGACTTGAATGAATTTCCCTGGCCTTTTGATGATAATTTCGCCGATTACATTCTCATGAATCATGTTCTGGAGCATCTGGATGATGTTGTGAAGGTAATGGAGGAGGTATGGCGCATTTTGAAGCCTGGCGGCATAGTGGAAATTTATACGCCGTATTATAAAAGCAAGAAGGCTTTTCGGGATCCAACGCACAGACATTTCTTCACCGAGGAGTCAATGAACTACTTCACCAGAAGCTGGAAGTGGAGATACACTCATGCAACATTCAGAATAATAAAATTCGAGAAATTCCGAAACGGTTTTCCCTTCTGGCATGTTGAGAAATATCTGGGAATACGAATAAGAATTCCCTGGTTTGCTGACACCCTGCACTGGATAATGCAGGCGGAAAAATGAAAAATGAGTGGATTCGTATAGAGACAGCAATAAAAAGGGGAGAGGTAGATGATACTATCATCAATTTCATAAAGTTGAGAATCGGAATTAAGAAGACATTTCTCTATGGGGTTATAAAAATTCTGGAGATTCAGCTGGAAAATGAGGAAGATGAAAGAAAAAGAAAAGCGATTCTTAATCATATCAAAGAAATAAGAAAGAGTTTAGAAAATTTCTAAACAGCGTTGGAATTCTAATATATAAATGTATATGTTTTACGGAAATCTCCATACTTAGTATAATTAATTTTTATACTATGTTTTGGTGATAGCGTTGAGGAAAACCGGCTTTTTGCAAAAGATTAGGAGTAGAGTATCCTCTCTTTTGATTGCAGCGATGCTTTTAACAGCATTGATTCCAGCAATTGAAAAAGCCTCAGCAAAAATTCCCTACAGCAATGACTGGAGCTACTACAAGGAAATTACATTGAGCAACTCAGCAGCGGGCAAAATACTCAGAATACACGTCGTCAAGGGTGTGGGCACAGATGATCCATCGACAAACACCATATACATGAACAACAAATGCCAGCAATGGCCCTATGACATAGCATTTGCCACATCCTATGATCCTGATGCAGCGACAATGCTTCCTTTCAACCTCATAGATTACAACGATACAGATGCCTACTTTGATATAAAGCTGACTGATGCGTATTCAAAAATTTACATTTTAACCGGCAACAGCAATAGGGAGCTTGCCATACACACGCTGAGCAGACCTTTAGATGTTTATGATGCATTCACCGGAGACAAATTCATGAATACAAAGGATTTCGATTTCGTTGGAGCTTCCATGACAGCATCAGATATATCTTCATTAACTCCGGCAATAAGCGATGATGAGGTTGAGGGAATTGTTTTCGACGGCTCATATTATTATATAACTACTAAAGATACAACTAATGGTGGAGGACTTTTTAAAGTGGATTTAAACGGTAATATTGTGGATAGCATAAGATTTCCAAATGACAACCATTTAGGAGGCATAAGCATACATGATGGAATAATCTATTGTCCAGTTCATGATATTGGAGAAACACCAACAAAGATTTACAAAATTTATGCAAGTAATTTAACAGCTCAACAATGGATTATAGTAAATGATAGCATCGGGGCTTGTGTTGTGGCTCCAGACCTTAACAGATTATATATGTTTAACTATGACAGCCAAAATATATTGATATATGACCTAAACGGAAATCATATAGCAACTATAACATCACCGCAAACAAAAATGCAAGATGGTGTTTATACTGATGGCTTACTTTTCTGTGCAGTTCAAACATCAGATACAACAGACCATGTTATTGCTGTCCTTCAGCCAACGGGAAATAATGTAATTAAAATCGGAGAAATCCACACAGCAAATGGAAGAACACAGAATGGCTTAACATGGTATGCTGGCAACTTCTATGTTGCTTATAGAAGTAATACATGCACAATTTACAAGCTGAAAGGAGCAAAAATATCTATGGAAATACCTGCAGGCGAACAATATGTTGTCTCAAAAAATACATTTTCTTCACCGATAACTATTGAAGCAAAAGAGAAAATAGGGGGTAACGGAAGACATAACTTAGGATTTGCTACAGCATTTCCAATGAGTTCAACTACTCCTGCTTGCAGGATGGTTTGTAAAGATGGATATTACCATATTGCAAATGAATCTACAACATTTTCATCTGAAAAGTTTGTTTTTGAATCAGATATATGGAATACATTTACATTGGAGTGGCGTGGTGGCAACAGTGCAAGATTAATTAAGAACTGGCAGAGTTACATAGAAAATAATACATTGTCTTTCCCAACATCTGGTTGTTATGCAGGAATACAAACACACGGCTCTGCAGATTCAACTCTTTACGTGCAGTATCTTGCTGTGATGCCTTATGCTGATCCAGAGCCATCTGTTGCATCAACAACCATATGGCAGAATATACCGGGAGATCCTCCAGCATGCAGTTTAAATGCAGATCCAACCAGTGGAGAAGCACCTCTTACAGTTACATTCTCCATGTCCGCAAGCGATCCGGATGGAAGCATATCCTCATGGCAGCTGGATGTGGATAACGATGGTTCTCCTGAATATAGCGGTACAGGAGCTCCGCCGGCAACGCAGGAGCATACTTACAGTCAGCCTGGAACATATGTTGCAAATCTAACGGTTACAGATAACGATGGCTACACGGCATATGATACCGTTACAATCATAGTTACTGAGCACCAGAATCAGCCCCCAACATGCAGCTTATCAGCAAATCCAGCATCAGGAGAAGCTCCTCTCAATGTTGAATTCTCATTGACAGCAAGTGATCCAGATGGAAATATCTCTTCATGGAGCCTTGATATAAATAATGACGGAAATGCAGAATACAGCGGTGCAGGCTCGCCTCCCGCAACAATCAATCATGTTTATGATAATCCCGGCACCTACATCGCCAATTTTACAGTCGTGGATAATGATGGAGCAAAAGCATACGATACTGTAACAATAACAGTTACAGAACAGTCAAATCACCCGCCAACGGTGCCATCAAATCCGAATCCACCGGATGGTGCAACAAATGTTTCCACAACTGTAACTCTTTCATGGACATGCAGCGATCCGGATGGAGATTCATTGACTTACGATGTATATTTTGGCACTTCCGAAGTTCCTCCAAAGGTTGCAAGCAACATAACAACGCCGTATTACAATCCCGGGCAGCTGCAGGAAGGAAAAATATACTGCTGGCGTGTTGTTGCATGGGATGAGCACGGAGCTTCTGCTTCCTCACCGTTCTGGCAATTTACAACCGAAAGCGAGAATAACGGAAATAACAGCAACGATGACAACGGCACCGGAGGAGGAATAATAGACGGCGATGACATCAAGCCGGAATACGTGCTCATAGCAGGACTTGGTTTGGCATTTGGAGCATTTGCTGCAATTGCCTTTGCCGGAAGGAGGAGGAGAAGATGATGCTCCTGGCAATTTTCCTCATTCCTTTTCCAGTGGAGGTGGTAGCATGAGGAAATTGTTATGGCTCATTCCACTGCTTTTGATTCCTTTTGCAAATGCAGAAGTAAACGAAACAGGGCTGAGCGAGCAGGAAACGGGGCTGATGATACCTCTTGCCTTCTTCTTTGCTCTCGGCTCGGCAATAATCTTCTTTATACTTCCTCAGAGAAAGGAAAAGAGCATTGCGAAATTCATCATCGGCCTGGGCATAGCCATTGCAATAATGGGCATCATATTCATCTTCATTGACTTGGCAACGTACACATCAATGAACTTCGCTTTCTGGAAGGTGTGGATAAATGCAACTGATCATGAAATTATAGCAACTGCATTCGGAGCTGTGCTTATTCTGCTTCTAACTGCTGCAGGAGTTTATTACACTACAGATCACAAGGAGGAAAGAGATATTCTCATCGGTGGCCTCATTGCGCTGGTGCTCTGGGCGATCTTCATGCTTTATCCTGTGGCAGTAGCATGAAGGCGGAAAAACCCATTATAGCAATCCTCCTCCTTTCCTTTTTCATTCCATTAGCTTCAGCCAGCAACGTATACAGCTATGAATTTACCGATACCTCAAACTGGATTGTTAAGGACATCTATG
This sequence comes from Thermoplasmatota archaeon, assembly GCA_029258955.1. Taxonomy (GTDB): domain Archaea; phylum Thermoplasmatota; class E2; order UBA202; family JdFR-43; genus JAPDJP01. The sequence continues at coordinate 27,967 of JAPDJT010000015.1, read as the reverse complement.
CAAACAATCTCTGCGGGATTCATACAGGTGACGGTGGCTACATATGGGTGAATACAAGCGGAGTCACAGGCAGCGCCGGAGCATATTTCAATCTCTCGGAGATAATCAATCCTGCTTTTTTGGTTGATAAAATAAAGATTGAGTATTACTTCAGCGGATTCTGCATAGATGGCTCGAATTATCTCAAGATAGCCGTTACTGCAGATGACTGGAATAATAAGGTTGAGTGGAGCCACTCAAACTTCAACTATGACAGCCCTCACTACTACAGCAGGCTTGTAGATGTTGTAAATGGCAATGCCGTCAACATTTCATTTTTCCTTTATTCATACGGAAGTGGAAGCAGCTGGAGCAGCGTATATGTGTACAATGTTACGCTGACGCTGTATGCTGCAACGGCAAACAATCCACCAGAAGCAAATGAACCTTATCCTCCAGATGGGGCAAACATAACCAATACAACTGTGACGCTGTCATGCAGGGTGATGGATCCTGATGGCGATGTGCTGAATGTAACATTTTACAATGCCAGAACTCAGGAAATTCTGGGGAGTGTAAATAATGTTGCGTCGGGAAGCAGGGTTTACTGCACATGGAGTGGATTGAGCTATTACAGCAGCTACGAATGGTTTGTGAGGGTAAGCGATGGAAAAACAGAGGAGCAGTCCCCAACATGGCATTTCAATGTTGTTCCTCCTGGACATGAACCGCAAATCCTAAATGTATATCCCTATGATGGTGCGGAAAATGTTTCCATTCCGGTGAATATTTCCTTTACCGTTACGGATGAGGATAATGACTCCATGTACGTTGAGGTAAATATAGGTATAACCAATCCGGCGAAGCAGTGGATTTTCCGTAATGTTTCCAGCGGCACCACATTCAACTTGAGCTGGAGTGAGGCAGAGTACAACACAACATACACCCTGTATATCTTTGTTAAGGATGAGAACAATGCAACAAATGCATTCACAGGCACATTCAGAACAGAGCCAGAGGATCCAGCAGGAGGAGGCATATTTGAGTGGCCACGCTGGAAACTGCCTTTCAGCTGGTTTGCAATGTTCTTTACCTCCTTCATCGCCATTATCGGTTTTGCATCAACTGCATTTTTCATGAAGCCAGAGAGCATCAAAGCATTCGGCTATGGGCCAGCTACAGGTTCTTTGCTTCTTACAATTCTCATTGTTGCGGGCGTTCTGCTTTACCATACCTCAGCCCACTGGATCTGGCTTGTTCTGGATGCCTTGCTTGCAGTATTCATTTTGTATCTCACGGTCAAGGCTGTTGTGCTGAAGAAGGGAAGGAAATATGTGAGGAGGTTGCTATGAAGTGGATAATTCCTTTCATTACGGCATCGATGGGCTGGACGGATGATGCAGATACTGAAGGACTCGTTGAGGAGAATCCTTTAGTATTCATAATAATAGGCGTTGTCGGAGCTACAGTGGCAACACTGCTTTATGTATACGGTATAGAATACAACCCCGGATGGTTTGAAGGACAGAATCTGGTCAGCACCCTCGGCATAATTTTCCTTCTCATTTTCATACCTGCGATAGCAATTTCCACGGCTACAGGCAAGAGCAATCTGGTGAAGTGGGAAGCTTTGTTTCTGCTTATCTCCGTTGGCATGATTCTTGTGGGCAACGGCCTCGATTTCAAAAAATTCCTGGAAGCTTTTGATTCATCGATATCATTTCTGGGAAATTCCACCGTAAGCCAGATATTGACGGCGATGCTTATCATAATGCTCCTTGCCATTGCCGTTGCAATAGGCACAGGACACAGGGTTGGAGCCGGAGCTGCTGCAGTGATATTTGTTTTATTGTTAGCCATAGGAGTAATCAACCTCTGGAATTCAGGTACTCTGGGAAATATCGGAAATTACATCAGGGAAAGAGGATTCTGGTATGCTTTTGGAAAAGCTCTATCCGATTTTACAGGCGGTCTGGCAGCGGGAAAGGCGGGAGCTGCCATAGGGGCGGGCTGCCTCATCATAGGCATCCTCATGGTTATTATTCCGAACTGGAGTACCCCCATTGGAATAATACTCATCATAATAGGAGCCGGAATTCTCGGCACAGCCTTATGGGAGCAATTCTGGAACCCGCTGTTTAACAAAGCTGCAGAGGGAGATCCCGCAGCGCTTGCCACATCAGTCCTCATATTTGGTGTTCCTGGAATAGGTCTGCCGTTTGTATGGGCTAAAATGAGGTGATGAAATGAGGAAGAGTAAAGTTGTAGCTGCTTTATCCGCTCTGACTGTTGGTATAGCAGCCATAATTCCATTTACAGCTCATGCCCTGTTCGCCTTTCTGGGCTGGGTGTTTACCGCCATAGGTGGATGCTTCACATTGCTTTCAGCATGGTTTGCAAAGGCAAGTGATGAGCCGCATGAAAAGGCAATGTGGGGTTTAATTCTGCTATTCCTCACTGCAGCAATGATCTATGCTTTCGGGCTACCATTGCTCAAATACTGGCCTCTGCTGGCAGTTGTTGCAATAGTTTTCGGAATAGCCGCATGGAATGCTAAAAGGAAAATGAGGAGGAAGAGAACATGCTGCTAAGTGATGAGGAAAAGGTTCTCGCCGCCATAGAGGAGGGCATTCCCCTTCGCCAGATTCCTGAGAAAACGGGCGTCACATACTACAGGATGAAGCAGATTCTGGAGAAGAACGGAATAAAAACAATAAAGGGAAGCTATCCGAAGGCTCTGCAGAAATACAGGGGAAAGGCTTTGAGATATGCAGGCACAAGGGAGGTGGTAATCTGAGGTTGATCCATTTCATAATAACTGTGCTGGCCTTCTTCGGTCTGCTTTTCGTAGTTGATAAAATACTTGGTACAGATTTGCTTGAAACACTGTATGATTTAATAGTTTACATTGTAAAAACAGTGGTAAAAATGGTAGGTGGAATAAATGGATGAGCTGAGCATTGCATTCATACTGCTCTGCATAGCCATAATCATTTTGCTAGCTGTGAGCATCTACAAGGAAAAGCATCACAGAAAGAAAAGAAAGAAAAAAGGCTTACTTGCCTTTGTGGGCATCCTTCTCATTGGCTTCGGCCTGTATGAGCTTCCGTGGGGAGCCATGGAATTGTACAAAATAACTGAGTTAGTTTTCGGGTTTGATCTTCTTCACAACTACATTTTCTGGACAGTCATATGCCTCATTTCCATTTCTCTGGGTTATTTCCTGTATAAGAAGGGGTGATGAAAATGCTGCAGAAGCTTAAGGGTCTGTCTGGAAGAAGAGGAAGAAAATTGAGGAACCCGAAATGCAATCCTTCCAGATATAAAAGGTTGAAATATCTGGGCAAGAAGGTGCAGGACATAAATGAGCGCGGCTTAGACAGCTTAAAAGAAGTAGAGGGAATTTGCAGAGCTATCCTGGAGGATTACAGAGCCGGAAGAATATCAAAAAGAACTGCCAACGGAAGATTTGCCAGACTGCACAACACGATAATTCCGAGAAATGAAAAACTCAAAGGCAAAAAGAGGAAGGCGAAGGCGATATGTAAGAAATACTGGAACAAGCTGAAGAGCATGTGATAAAATGGGAAGGAGGAAGAAAAATAAGAGGGAAACAAAGACTCTGAAACTCACAATGAAGGAATACTATGAAATATGCAAGGCAACCCATACCGTGGAATGGGCTCTCATGGACGATCCGAAGTTCAGGAAATGGTACATAAAGAACTTTCCGAATTCATGGCTTGCCAGGAAATACAAGAAATACGGAATGAAGAAGCTTAAATCACCCTTGGCAAGGAAATACGGAGGATAGAATGTTCTGGCGAAGGAGAAAGGAAGATTATATGGAGGAGCAATCAACGGAAGGCATATTACCTAAATTTGCAAGGCTACCGTGGTATCTAAAAATATTCGTTATCATAGCTATCATCTTAGGGCTTAACATTGCCTTATTTCTTCCTTTGGGAATAACTAGCCTCCTTTTCGAACTGTGGATTCTTCTCATATCTTCTTTAAAATGGGGGATTCCGTTCTGGCTTGTTCTGCTTTTCATGGCTGTAATGCTTATAAAAGGAATTTATCTCATCCCTCGCATTGAAATTCCGTATGCTGGAATAAAAGCCCTTTACATACGCCACTACGTGTTGGAGGGGGAAGATTTATTCTACACTCTTTCTCCATACGGAGTAATAAGGACTCCTTCTGCATGCACCGTGAGGCTGGGGCTGTGGAGGTATACGGTTATAGGCAAGACAACAGCCAAATATGATCCGGAGAGACATGAAACAAAAGTGGAGAGTGTGAATATGGAACTCACCGTAAATGAACAGCTGAGGAGGGAGAATATAATGCTGAAAAGATTGCTCAAGAAAATAATGAAGGACATAGAGAAGGGAGCAGTGAGCCTGAAGAAGGAGGAAATTTTAGAAGTAATGAAAAACGGCGGAGGAAGAGAATGAGGAAATTGGGCATTATCCTGCTAATATGCCTGCTTATCATTCCTGCTTCTGATGCAGTAAAGGGAGACTTCATCATACTGAGATGTGATGTTAATCCACTTTACATAGAAAATGAAAGCGTTTTCATAAGAGCATTTGTTCTTGTGTTCAGAGATGGAAGACCAACTGATGAAGGAGCTACTTTGCAGGTAGAAATACAGGGGCTTAACACTGAGTATTCATACAGCAAGAAAATAGACATTAAAGGAGGAAGGAGAACAACTGTAAGCCTTCCTGCATTGAAGGAGGGGCATTACAGAATAAAAATAACTGCGGTGAGTGGCAATTTGAAAAGCCAGACGGCAAGCTTTGAATTTGGTGTAAGTAAACCTCCTGTTCCGTACAGAGTATATTTCAATCAGGATGGCTCAAAAGTTCATTTTGTAAGCCTGAAACTGAATGAAACGGGTCAGCCAGATCCAAATTATCCATTCACAATCAAAATATGGTACAGCCAGTACGGAGAAGATGCTGTGCTCATCAAAACAATACACAATGTTACTGAGATAACCATAGACATTCCATCGAGCATAAGAAGATCTTTGGGCATTGTATATGTAGATGTAATAGACTGCTACGGCTGGAAGAATTCAGCAAGCATGGATATACAGAATTTTTACTTTACAGGTATGCCGATAAGCTATGCATACGGCTACAGATACATGGAGCCTTTCAAAAGCAGGCTCTGGCATCAAGCTGTCATTGCTCTTTTCATCATTCTCATCATCATTGTATTCATCTTCTTCATAGCCAGAAGGGCAGGAGGCGAGGAATATGGAGCAGAGTAGCGTCGGTGGCGCATACGTCAGATGGAGCGATGATGTCAGGAGCAGGTACATCAGGTTCCTGGATTACGCAATAAACAAGCTCATGTATTTGCCTGCATATGAAGGCTCGGGCATAGTATTTGAGGATGAGGTGAGTGATTTGGTTGAGCTGTGCGAAATTTTTGAAATAAACATAGACGAGGTTCTGAAAGAAATAGAAAGAGGGGAAAACAATTTCAAGCATCTTCCAGAAAGGAAATCATCGCTCTTCAACATACACGTATTCAAAGCAGTCAAAGGAAAGGTTGGAAAGAAAATAAGGGAGATAATAGAAAAGGAGCTTCGTCCAACTGATCCGATTCTGGAAAAGCTAGAGGAATTGAAATTGCTCAATAAATGAAAATGAAGTCCTATTACACTTACTTAAGCCAGGAGAAGCGGAGTATAGATTTCCTCCTTTACAAATCCCGCTATCTGCCGGAGCATTTATTCAAGAATATCCCATCTGAGCATAGAGCAGATTTAATGAATATGCTGATACTCATTGAGGATTTATTTAGAAGTCATCAGATAAGCAAGGAAAAGGCAAGAAATTATGGAGAATACATAAGGCAGACATTCAACATAGAATATGAAATTCTGGATGATAATCACATCATATTTCTTCCCCGCTCATCTGATGCGGTGTTAAAATACTTTCTGGAGGAGCCAACTGTTATTGGCTTCATAGGAAGCAGGGGAAGCGGAAAGACGATATCTGCATGGTGGCTTGCTTTACAGGCTTTAGAAAAAATTGAAAATGCCACACTCCATGTTTATAATGATGTGGATGGACTCGGCGCTTTGCTGGCAGAGGAAAACAGAAGAATAAAAATTGAGAAGGAGGCGAGGGTGCCGCCATATGATGGACTGCCCAAAATTGTTCTGTACAACGAGATGGAAGAATCGCAGATGGGCAAAAGAGCAATGAGTTCCCGCAATATCGAGCTTAACATACAGGCTTTCAGAATAAGGCACAGGAAGGCATGGATAATCCAGAATATCATAACTTACTCCGGCTTTGAAAGCATTCTCAGGCAAACAACAACAATGAAGGTATTCAAATGGATGGATCCTGAGCTGCTTGAAACTACAAAAAGCAATGTGCCGAAAGGTTGGAAGAAACTCCTAGAAATATGCTCGTTTTTCGACGTAAATGAAGGGCTTGCTATAATTCCTGTAAAGAAAAGGGGAAACAGGAAGGGGGGAAACATATACTGTATACATGAAACAAATCCTCCGGAATGGCTGCTTAAAAAGCACAGGCAGGCGGATAAGGATAAGCATTTGCTCATGGTGGAGAGTGAGAAGGAAAGGGAGTATCTGAAAATAATTGGAGAGATAAAGGCCAGGGATCCGAGAGCCAAAGCTCCGGATGTACAGGTTATAATGAAGGAGAAATACGGCATTGAGCTTTCAGTGAGAAGGGTAAGGGATTTGGTTCGAAAGTGGAAGATACTGACTGGATATGAAGATGAGGGATAGTAAACTCGTGGTTATCTATGCAAGGGTATCCACGGAAGAGCAGGGGAGGGAGGGCTACAGCCTGGATGCCCAGATAGAGAAATGCAGGAAATTCTGCGAGATGAAGGGCTGGAAAATATACAGGATTTATAAGGAAAAAGGAAGCGGAAGAGATGATAATCGCCCGTTATTCCAGGAGGCTTTGCGTCTGGTGAGAGAAGGAGTAGTTGATGGAATCGTAACAGCATACATGGACAGGCTCACAAGAAAGAAAAAGACTTTTGAGGAATTATGTGAGGAATTTGTCAAAAACAACAAAATATGGGCCACTGCAGACGGATTTCTTGATCTAGCTACTCCAGCAGGCAGGCTTATGGCAAGTGTTATAATGGCATTCAAGCAGTATGAGGCGGAGGACAGAAGCGAAAGAACCAAAGAGGGATTGAGAAAGGCAAGGGAGCAGGGAAAGCAGATTGGATGGAAAAAGGGAAGACGGCGTATTCCTGAGGAGAAGATAAAGAAAATTATCCAAATGTATAAAGAGGGGAAGAAATATCGGGAAATTGCCAGCGAGGTGAAGGTGTCGTTAAGGACAGTGCATAATACGTTGAAGCAGGAAAAATTGGCAAAGTAAATTGCCTATATGTGGAATCAATGGCTTAAAACAGCCACAAATCAGCAAAAAACTATATCTTTGAATACTGTGCATAAGGTGTAAAAACTCTATCAATCTAGTTGTGGATAAAAGAATGTAAACAATATATAAAGATAAATAAGGAATATTATGAGATAAAGTAAAAAATAAGATTTTCTTAACATTTTTCTTATATAAAGAAATATACAGATTTCTGCAAGGAAAGAATAAATATAAACAACATACAAAGCTAATGGAAGTAAGTACGCGATTACTGTTAAAATGATGAAAATTTTACGATTTTCCTTCATTGGTCACATTCCTCCGTAAGCCATGGGAAATAAATTACTTTTGCAAAAAATGTTTCTATTTTGTCTCCTCTAAATCCAAATAGATGACTCGGCCCTAATGGACTTCCCCAGTAATTATAGCGGGCATCAACTATTGTAAATTCTGCTTTTAACCCGAATTCATTGTCATAAATGTTGTTGTAATTTATATGGTGGGAAAGCATTTTTCCAAATACATAAATTCCATAAGTATTGTTCACCACCGTGTTATATCTTACAGTAACCCTTCCAGCAGAATGCGATATATCTATCCCAAAAATATTGCCAGCAACATAACAGTTTTTCACCGTTGCGTTTACACGCCCTATGCCTATTCCAATGTATCCATTTAAAACACTGCAGTTGGAAATAATGCAGTCTGAATTAATGTGAAGGTCTCCTCCAACCCCTATTCCGCTGATGTTGTAATCGATTACTGTACAATTTGAAATAAGCAAGCTAGCAGGATCTGATATTCCTATTCCTTCTCCATTGTGAAAAATGCGACAGTTTTCTATGGTAACATCTGCCAAAACTTTAAAAAAGACCATGGAAATACCAAATCCTCCACCAACATACCACTCATCTTCCTTTTTTGCATAGTTATACATGAAGGTGCAGTTCCTTACAATTATTTTGTAACTCCGATTATTCATCTCATGGTTTATGAGATCGATTCCGTAAAGATTGTGAGATATATTACAATTCTCAATATAAACATTAGCAGAATCACAGATTGAAAATCCCTCTGAATGCAATATCCTGCAATTTGATATGCTTACATTATTGGCATCTTTGACAAGTACACCTCTAACCCATTCACCTCCTGGAGCATTTCTTACTGTGAAATGGCTGAATTTTACATTATCTGCTTCAATGCTGAAAACAGTTACATTGCTTTCATTTCTTCCATCTATTATTGTTGTTTCCTCATTTTCCCCTATCAAATTTATGGATTTATACACCCTCACATTCTCATAATATACGCCACTGTAAACAAAAATTGTATCTCCTGGCAATGCATCATCTATTGCATCCTGTATGCTTGTGTAGTTGTTAGGACCAGAGCCACCCACATAGAGAACTCGTCCATTTAGATTTACCTTTCCTGTTTCTATTTTTCCATAGCCAGAAAAAAGCAAAATGAAGGAAAGAAATAGAAGAAGGAAATGGGTGGTTTTCATTGGTATTAATAATGCTATTTATTTTTAAGCATTTGTGTTGCTGTTAGTCGGTGTACTTGGTGTTACATTCTGAGAAGTCTCTTGGGATTGCTGATATGATGAATTGTTCGACACTGTAATTGATTTAGTAACCGATGCTGTTGCTCCATTACTATCTGTTACGGTGAGCTTTACAGTGTATGTGCCAGGCGTTGTATAAACATGTGTTGGATTTTGCTGATTGCTTGTAGCGCCATCTCCGAATTCCCAGTACCACGAAACTATGTTATTCTGTGACTCGGCAGAGAAGATAACCGTCTGTCCAGCTTTTGGACTTGATGGAGTATACGAGAAGTCAGCAGAGATGGATGATGATACTTGATCTTCCTGCGAATTTCCATAGTTTGTGGTTTGCTGGTCATCAGTTGTTTGACTTTCCTCTACGTTGGGTGTATATGTATCTATCTCGATAACATATGGACTATTATTAGTGGTATTGAGAACCCTCATCTGGAAAACAATTTGGTTCAAATCGACGGGTCCACTGTTATTTGTTGTATTTGATAAGAGAGGAATAACATCTATTATATAATCTTTGTAAGGGCTTCGTGAATGATGTTCGTCTTCACACCATGTACGGATGGTGTACGTTCCTATTTCCAAAAAGGTATAATTGAATGAATAGCAGGGCATGGTAGTGTAACCACTACAGAAAAAGTCATCCGTTCCAATAACTTTTACATAGTACCTAAGCTTATCACCATCTTCGTCATGGCCCCAAAGTTCAAATGTATATGGAACGAATCTGCGTAATGTATCATGTTGTGAAAGTTCTCTACTAACTATGCTAGTGAATCTGAACCTTACCCATAATGATACAATTTTTGGTCTATGATTGGTAATGAGAGTTGTTTTTCTTCGTTCTTGATGCATCCAGTTAACGATATTAAAAATAGAAGCATCGAGATGATACATATCTTCGCGAGAGTTATCGAATTTTTATTAATCATGATTCCTCTAATATTTCAACCTCTTTTTATATTTACCCGCTACTTTGTCAACTAACAACACCTAACTCTGCGTTCAGGCTCACCCATTTTCAAAAATTTCCGCCGAGTTTCCGCAACTTTTTTACAATAACGTTCGTTTTGGTAAAAATTTCCGAGTCATATCTTAAAAAATTGCATTTCATCCGTGCTAATTTGTGTCAAAATGACGCATTGTGAAATTCTCCTATTATATGTATATGTACATGTACAATATATATGGAATTCTTTACAAATTTTTGATTTAAATTTTCTGTAGCCTCAACTCAAAGCAGCTAAAATGTTAAAGCTATGTTATGCACACTCTTTAGTTATAGCTAATCAATTATGAAAAAATAAATATTTCCTATCAGATGAAATTGTGGAGCAGGGGTGCAAGGAGGAAAGCACCCCCTTACGTCTCTTTTGGTTTACATCACTTGTGTTGCGATTATTACTGCAAGGATTTTTAGAACTTCGCAGAAAATCGCAAACTCTCCCTCAGTGAGAGAGATGGCAATTTCCATTGCGTTACCTCCGTATCTTTCCCGTCCCCTGCGCTAGGAAAGAAACCATTTGCCATCGTGCAGGGCCAATGAACATATCGCACTTCTGCGAACATGTGAGGCGTGTGCCCTATTATAAATCTCTCATTTTATTAAAACATTACGACCATTGTTAATATCAATTAAAATTATTTATATCTTTTTATATTATTAATCAGGCATATTAAAATTGGTGAATTTGACATGAAAGTCATTAGGAAAAAGATCATATTCTATTTTATTGCCCTTGTTTTAATCTGTCTTTTTTCACATTTTTTACTCTCCGAAGGTTTTCTTAATAAGAACCCAGATTTTATGTTATATCTTGCAAGTGCTGTTATTCAGGCATATGCCGCACTTATAGCCATCCCTCTTACCATATCTGTTGTTCATTTATCTAGAATGTACGGATCACCTCTAGTTGATATTCTGATCAAAGAAAGCAAAGGAATCTTTGCCATTTATATACCAATAGTAGTAATATCTGTTTTCAATATGGTTATCGATCCCGCACCAGGATATCTATTTATAATGCTCTTATTGCAGCTTAGTGTCTGTATATTTCCTTTATATCCTCTAGTAGAGCGCTTAAGAAATCTCCTAACGATTTCTCCACCACAAATTATGAAGGTTTTGGGCTATCCTGAAAAATTGAAGGAACTTGCTGATAAGGGAAAACTTACTGAGATAAATATCAAATTCCTCAAAGGTTTATCCCTAATCAGGTCATGTATAATGGATTTGTCATTGAGAGATTATCTTAGTCCAACTATAGACACCTTTAGCAAAGCTATTTCTATATTTCCTTGGTCGGATAAAAATTTAAAAGAGAAAAAAATAATTGAAGGAAGGGTTCAGCAAGTAGATAGGTTTTCAATAGCTCTAAATATTGTCCAACATTTAGACGAATGCATAACTGATCCATTAAAGCATATAGAAATTCTGCCTGACCCGTCCATACTTTCTCCGCTATTTAGGGAGTTGAACAAAGCATTTGTTAAAATGGATATTTCTGGTACTTCCATATTTGATGATTATTTAAGAAAATTATCTGTATTGGTTGGATTATTTGTTGAGAATAGAAAAACAGATGCCCTGAATTTATTTTTCTACAGCATGTTTTGGTTCTACAAGGAAAGCGGGAAAGAAATTCCAGCAAATGCTGTATCTAAGGCTATTTCTCTTTCAGCTTCATCTATAGAGAATCTAAAGACTAAACATGCAGAACGGGAAGATATAAAATCAATTTTTCTTATTACTAGCCAAGCTTTTATGACAATAAAAATTGATCCGAAAATTTTTGTTAAATTACAACCTGAAGCCATCGATGCTTGGATATATTTGATAAAAGAAGGTGATAGGACTGATTTAGGATGGATGATAACCTGTTTGTCTTTTGTTAAGGAAAAACTTGTGGAAGTTAAAAGGCATGAGCATCCAATTATTTATGAGCGAGCAAAAGCAAATTTTTTCCGCGTATTAAATGAAATCAAGGAAAAGCTAGTAAAAAATAATTGGAAAATATTTCTTGATGATAATCATTTAAATATTTTAAACATCAGTGATAATACTATCGGCTCCCTTAGACTAGATAATATCGTGGGAAAAAGTGAGAAAGCAGTTCTCCGATCTTTTATTGACAACTACTTAAAAGATGTAACTATTCCTCCTCCATAATCTTCCTTTTGCTGAGTGTTGCCCAATCATATCTTGAAAATTTGTTGCGTTGCTGCCTCGCAGGCGGCGAGGTATGAAACAATTTCATTTGTCTATTATATATCTATATATCTAAATCTAAAAATTATAATTTGCAAATTTTTTAAATTATTCAGAATATTTTTATACATGGCGAATGTTCAAACCAAATGTGAAATCAGGTGTTTGTATTGTGGAAAATGGTTTCCTTCTCCTATACAATTTGGGGATGCCGAATCTTTCTTTAGTAGCGAATTGATAGGCAATAGAGTAAACTGTCCTTTTTGCGGACATATGACAGGTTGTAATAAGGAGAATATGCGATTTGTTGAAAGAAGAGCCGATGGCAGAATTACATATGTGGAGGGCAAAGATGCCATTTAAAGAGTGAAATTAATTTTATTATTTCGCTCCCCTCCATCTTTTTAAACTGGTGTAACACCCCCTCAACACTTTTGAACTCTCTGCAACCCTCCCTATCCTTTTATTCAGCTTAATTAATTCTTCATTACCAAGGAGGTGATAATATCAAAAGGAAAGTAGTGATAGAGAAGCAGGTGTTCATACGCCCAGTTGATGTTGCAAAATTCATATACAAAAAGGCAAAGAAATGCCAAGAAGAAGGAAAAGGAATAGATGAATTACTGGATGATTTTGCAAAAATCATCATTGACCTAGAAGAAGAAAAATTCCAAGAGCTGGCAGAAAAATGGGGTGTGGATCCGTAGCTTTGTTACCTCTAATAGCATAGAGAGGAGTTCTCTGAAGATAAAATTTATAAATACATTTCCTCCCCTCCTCTTTTATAAATTTTATAAATTTTTTTATATGCTAAACGCTTTAAATGCGGAGGCAAAATGTTGGAATTATCATATAAAAAAAATTTGTTGAAAAATATTGAAGTTAAATTTGCACCAGTTAAAACTTTATCCGGAGAAGAGAAGATTATGCCTATAAAGGTAGATGATGGATCTATTATAAAATTATTTGATAAAACACCATTTCCAGAAAAGCCAACAGATGTAGTGTGTCCTCACTTTCTAGAATTGAAATGGGCGAATGGTTGTCATTTTAATTGTGCTTGGTGCTATCTTCAGGGTACTTTTAGATTCCGTCCCATGAAAAAGAGACCATATCTTAAAAATATAAATAAAACAATAGCTCATATTCTTGCATTTTTTGAAAAGGTGAAGGAGCCATATATTCTGAATAGCGGCGAACTTTCTGATTCACTTCTTTTTGAATATGATGGTGCACCTCTAACTAATTGCATTATTCCTCTATTTCTCCAGCAAAATAAGCATAAACTACTCATCGTAACCAAATCTACAGATATTGATAATCTCTTAAAACTCCCTTCAACAAATAACATTATAGTCAGTTTTAGTGTAAATGCAAAAAAAGTTGCCGAGAGATGGGAAAAAGGTGCACCATCTGTGGATATGCGTTTGAAAGCCGCTAAAAAATTACAGGATAAAGGATTTGAAGTAAGGCTTAGAATAGATCCTATGGTACCCATTGATAACTGGATGGAACATTATAAACAACTTTTAGTAGACATTTTCGAAAAATATAACTTATTGCCTAGTCGCATAACACTGGGTTCATTGAGAGGATTACAGAGCACAATTAACAATGCATGGGATAAATCATGGGTAAAATATTTGGAAGAGAAATCAAATTGGGGCAAAAGAATCAAGTTAGGAAAAAGACTTGCAATGTATTCATTTGTAAAAAATTATTTGGAAAGACAATATGATTATACAAATATTGCATTATGTAAGGAAACAATAGAAGCATGGAACAATCTTGAAATGGACTACAAAAAAATAAGGTGCAACTGTGTAGATTAAGGAAAAATCACGGTTGCATCTTCTCTGTACCCTCCTCTTGGTCCCAATCCCTCTATCTTAATCTTTCCATCCTTCATAAGAACTTTCAATGTTTTCCATATATGTGGCTGTATATAAGGGGTTTCAATATAACACTTCTCCATCAATTCCATCATTTGGACTTCCCCGCTGAATTTCTCTAAAAGATATTTTTTAAGTTCATCTGTATAATCGGAAAAACTTAGCAAGGGTGCTACATTTTCAAGAGGGCCAAAAAATCCAAATCTTCCACCTGATTGTTTGTAAGCAATATCCTTCATTAGTTTAAACGCTTTAAAATGGTTACTGGCATGTATCAAATAATAAGCAGTTCGTCTAATTTGATCCATACAGACTCTAAAGAGTAGAGTATATTTTGCTCCCCCAAGCTCTTTTAATTGCTTGTCGTACAACTTCACAAGAGCGAGTTCTCTATTTTTCTCTTTTAATGCTTTCTTCCAATCATCGTTCCAATAAAGTTTATTTAGGGCATCTTCATGTTTTTTGCTCGATAAGAATCTATTTATATCTCTGACCATAAAAGTAAAAAATATCTCTGTCCTTTTATAGGAAAGAATTTTTCCTATCAATTCTGAGGGTACATCACTAAATCCGAAGGGATCAATGAAAAAGAAAGAAGGATACGGATTAGCTTTGGCTTTTTCCAAGGTTTCTATTAATCTACCTATTTCTTCAGAAAAGCTTTTGTTGGAAATATATACTTCAATTTTATTTTCGTCCCATCCCTCCTCTTCCAATTTTCGTTTTAAACTTTCAAAATTTTGCGGATCTTTCTCAATAAATATCATTAAAAATTTGTTATAATTTTTTTCCATCTCTTTTGCTAGTCTGAGAGCAATAATAGGCGAACCTACTTCTGTTTTGTTATCTATTTTATATTCTCCTCTTCCTGCAAAACAATCAAAATAACATATCTTCTCATAAAACCCTCCCAGGATGCGAGTCCATCCTCTCAAATATTTATCTAAGAGAATGTGTTTAACTCTGGTGTGCTCGTAATATTGCCATTTTTCAGGATGCCAATCTGGGAGCGGCATACTTTATTTAGTGTATTAAGCGTATATTAAAATTTTTAATTTATTTCATTTCTTTTAGCTCCTTTGAAAAGGCTTTGCAATAATTTTCAAACCATTTTCTATAAGCGTATTCATGTAATTCACAATAAAATTTCTTTTTTATTCCCTTCTTTAAACATTCTGGGCAATAAATATCATCACCTATTTTTTAACTTTCATATTACACCGTCCAATCTATATAATACTTATTTTCTCCTCCGTCCCACATCACGGTAACATGTGCTTTGAGCAAGGTATCATTTCCTTCATAGTCAATGGTAATTGTTCTTTCAGCTATATCGCCATGGCTCATATTTTCTATACGTCAAACAGTATCATTAGGATCCATTTTATGCAACTTATCTATGTATTTTAACCCTTTAGCAGTAATTGTTAACGATATAGGAGCATTGTTTGGCATCTTTGTGTGAAATTCAATTAGTCCGTTTTTTTCCAATTCTTCCAAACACTTTCTTATTTCTAACTTACTCATGTTGTCTACTTCTGCCACCTCTTCCACAAATTCTACTATATTTATTTTTTTAATTTCTTCTTCCTGATCCTTTAATCGCTCGATAGTCTCAATAGCAGATAAACTCTTTAATATCTCTTTACAATTCTCACTAATTTGCATATCATTATCTTCCATTATCTCCTTTTTCTTTTTCTTCATCACACCCACCCCATGGCTATAAACACCATGAGCAGCAGAAGCAGGACCGCATCAAACACAGCCAGATAAAACGCCGCCACAATTAGCTTGGCCAGCCTGGGGTAATATTTGTAGTACCATTCCTCCCATGTCATTTTATTTTTCATTTTACCTTCTCCTCGCATAATCAATAAATCCTTTTACCATCAAAGCAATTCCAGCAATTGCAAAAAATAGCCCTAGCAATGTTTCCAGCAATATATCCTGTTTTTACCGCTTGTGATGCAAAAGGATAAAGAGGGTTGTTATACCTACTCCATCCATCCAGAAAAAGTAACATGCCAAACACAAAGCCAATTACTCCTACTCCAACAGAAACTCCAGGATAGGTTTTCACTTCTACTTTTTCATGACCTTTTTTGGAAACAGCAACAAGGATGGCACCGGACCCAAGGAAAAATAGCCCTAGCAACAGCTTAACAAATGGATCATATCCTTTAAAAATTGGATTTGTTACAAAAGAATCTGCAGTAAAAACTATACCAAAAATCATAACAAATGCACCAACCAATATAAGAGCAATGGATGTTTCATCGAGAGATGTCTCATCCGCCATTATTTACCTTCCTCCCTTGCGGTAATTCATAATCAATAAAATTTAAATAAAAGTTTCGTCCCAAATCTTTTTATATAAGGATGAATTCGTCTTCATGCCTAAAGATAAGCCAAAAGTTGAGAGGGCATCTGCGATTGATCATGCAATCGCTCTAAAACGTAAGCTTTTGGACATGGGCATCCCGGAGGAAGTAGCAGAAAGAGCATCTTTTGACAAATATATAAAAAAGCTTGCTCTAGATATTTCAAGAACATTAACCAATACAGAAGAAAATCTGAAGATGAGTAAATTCTCTCTTTGGATATCCATATTTTTCTTTATAATATCCATTTGCATTAGCCTTATAAACTGATCTAATCATGCCTCTTCCAAAATTTCCTTTATTTCCTTCAATTTTTCAGCTACTTTTTTGCCCTTAGGGGTAAGAGAAATATAAACAGTTTTTCCAAATAAAATTCCATTCTTTTCTGTTGGTTTTTCATCGATATTAATCAATCCTAATTCTTTTAATTCTCTTTTTCTATTGTAAAATGTGGATGAACTCATTCCTGTGTTTCTCAATAATTCATATACAGATATTTCTTTACTTTCCAACAAAGTAATCAAAATGTGCAAAGCATCTGCTTTTTCTAAATAAGATAATTTATTTTTATTTTCCACTTTTTGAAAACTAAAACGGTTTTAAATTTCTTCTTTTTATATTTTAAATTTCGAAAAATAAAAAGGTTTTTAAACTCATAAATATTTTACTTTTCGAAAACTAAAAAGCAAGGGAGCTCCCTATAAAGAATTGCCGGTGATGATTTCCTCTCAAAATGACGGATGAAGAAAAGGAAACGTCACTGAGGCGTTGATTTGCCTCCTCCTCCGTGTGGGTTCTTCTTTTGGGAGCTCCCTTGCTTCCAAAGGAGCGTGGTGAAGTGGGGAAGGAATTTGAAAATCAGTTTCCGAGCCGGGCGGGCAACGGCTCGTTAAATATGTCCCGCAAAAAGATTTTCTTTGACTACTTGAGAAAACGGATACTATCGAGAGATTTTGAAGCAGTGGAGCTGAATGATCTTCTAGATTTAACCATCGGTCTGGCACCGTTTTACTGTGACAAAAATTGCCCGATCAGGGAAGAAATAGACGGATGTTGCGAAGTAGATGACTGCGACAAATTGGTTAAAGATTTCCTCCAAAATCTGGTGGTAAGATTTATTGAGAAGAAAAATAACAGGGAGGTTGTAATATGTCAGTAAAAATCGTTTTTGAAGAAGGGAACCAAATAAGAACTCTACACGGAGAGATAATAGATGACAGCGATGAAATCTTCTTGGCGGTCAGGGAGGAAAAAACTGGTAAGGAATTCAAGATAAACAAGGGGTGCATCGTCAAAATTATCCGAGATGATATTGCAAGGAGGGATAAAAAATGACGGAATACGTAACAATTCAGGTTCCCAAGGGTTTGGCTGAAAAAGTAGATAGGATTATTTCGGATAAAAGCACGGGCTTTCGTTCAAGAAGTGAATTCTGCATCCATGCAATCAGAAAGGAAGTGAGCAAGTGGGATGCCTGGTTTTCAGAGGATTTGACCGACGTGGAAAAATTAAAGGAGTTGACGAAACAGGGACTCATCGATACCGAGGTGCTGCTAAAGCAGCTGATCATACTCCGCAACAAAATACAGGAGATTATTGCTGAACTTGAGCGGAATGAGCAGGAGGTGGAAGCTTGCAGCTGACACTGGGAACATACATCCCGATAGATTCAATCAAAATCACTGGCCTCAATCCCAGGAAAAACTTCGATGACGAGAGCATGAAGGAACTCGCAAAAAGCATTCAGAACCACGGAATCCTGGAACCAATAATAGTAAGACCGAAGGGAAACCATTATGAGCTCGTTGCAGGCGAGCGTCGCCTCCGTGCAGCAAAGATGGTTGGTCTTGACAAAGTGCCGGTAATCATCCGTGAATACACCGATGAACAGATGATGGAAATCATGCTCATGGAAAATCTGCAGCGAAAGGATCTAACTCCAATTGAGGAAGCACACGCCCTGCAAAAAATCATTGCAAGCGGCATCAAAAAGGAGGATCTGGCGAAAAGAATTGGCAAAAGCGAATCGTGGATATCAAAACGCCTCCGCCTCTTGGAATTGCCAGAGGAACTGCAGAAGCTGGTGGAGGAGGGTCGCCTTACCATTGAACAGGCTCTTAAAATAGTTCCGTTTGCAAAATGGCCCGTTATCAAATTCATTCTGAAGGAAATTAAAAATACTCTGGAGGGGGACCTGGCAAAAGGCTATCTTACATCAGATGATATTGATTGGATTCTCTCCCGTGCCATGGAAAACAGGACATACGCACTCAATCTTGACTTTTTCGGTTACACTCTCAAGGATGTCCAGGAATATTTTGATTTTTCGGAATGCAAGAACTGCAAAGCTCCAATAAAGTACAACGACTCAAGGATATGCCTGCATAAGGAATGCTTCTCAATGAAACTGAAGGAGGCGAAGCGAAAACTCAGGGAGGCAAAGGAGAAGGAACTTGAAGAAATGAAACAGAAGAGCATTGTGGATCTCGATAAGATAGGATACGGAAACTATGTAGAGCTAGATGATACATGGGATGCACCAAAATTTGATACCAGCGTGTGCGAAAATTGCCCGCATAAAAAGATGGGAATAAGATGGAATGGTGAAAAGGTGCCGGTATGCCTCAATCCGTCATGCTTCAGAGAAAAACAGGAGAAAGCCGAAGAGGAAATCAAAAGGAGGATCCGGGAAACAATTGAAACCGTCAAGAAAAATCTGGAAACAGCCAAAATAACAAAGCTCCATACAAACGGATTAAGGATTGTTCTGCTGAAGCTTGTTGATGAGGTTGGCATAGATCCTTTAGAGGTGCTCCAGCCCTGGAATCCTCCGGAAAAATGGGAAAAACTGATAGATCAGCTGAACGATGAGCAGCTTGTTCAGGCGATCATAAGGGCTGTTGTGCTGGACGATCTAACCCAGCTTGAATGGGGAGAAAATCTAGATGAACTTCTGATCAAAAAATACCTGCCGGAGCTGATGGAAAAACACGAAACAGTACACAATGGAGGTGGTTAGGATGAGATACCCAGCAAGATTCTATTTTATTGTGACAACGCCAGTCATCCTCGCTTTGATCCTCGGCTTCTCCACTGCCAGATTGCTTTATGATGCCCTCTCAACAACTGACTCCAAAATGCAATTGACCAATTCAGGAGTTGCGGCTGTGGTGATCATTCTGTTAGCCTATCTGATAATGAAGTTCATTCCGTATTTCTACAATCTCACGAAAAGGAGGTTCGATTTGCTTCTGCAGGTATTTGATAAGAAAATCGTCAGCCCAGCATATGATCTCCTCATAGATGCAGAATACCTCAAACGTACCTATCCTGAAGAGTACAGGGAGATTGCACTTAAAGTAATAGATCTGGTGGAGGCGGTGCAATGAGAAAGATAAGCTATGAATGCTGGGACTGCGGAAAAGTATTCAGGGTGCCTGCATCAGCCATAAATCCAGTATGCCCGAGATGCGGGAGCAGCCAGATATACAGATGCGGCAGGAAGAAGGCGGAGAATAAGCCAGCAGCAAACGCAACCCT
The DNA here is from genome assembly GCA_029258955.1 of Thermoplasmatota archaeon. Lineage (GTDB taxonomy): Archaea > Thermoplasmatota > E2 > UBA202 > JdFR-43 > JAPDJP01. The sequence continues at coordinate 7,991 of JAPDJT010000015.1, read as the reverse complement.
GGAAATGTTCATGGGAAAGGAGGTGATGTCGTGAATACAATTTTCCACACATATGCAGAATTCACATGCACGGAATGCGGAAATAAACTGTGGAGCAAGGATGAGCAGGAAATAATTGACTTCATCCAGCTGTACGATGCCGAAAAGCTTATATGTCCGGTGTGCGGAAATAATAAATTTAAGGTGTCTGTCAGGGGCAATGGAGGCAGGGGCGTGTCCTCCTCCGCCTCCCCTCCTCCTGTTTTTCAGCACAGTAAGCCCCTGCCTCCGCTTAAGCCCAGATACAACGAGGAAAGCATGGAAAGGATAGTATGAGGTTTTTCCAGGGTGATGTCCGGTGACTCCGGTGGATGAAAACAGGTGGAAAACCTGGACGGAGGAGGACATCATCAAGGCGTGCATAGTCATGGGAAAGGCGATGAGCACCATAAAGCAGACGATCCGCTATCTCAGATACATAGAAAATGAATACGGCGTGAATCTCCACCAGCATCCCGATAAAGTTCATGCAGAATTTCTGGAGAAATTCGTTATAATGAAGAGGGGAGAGGAAAAGGAGCACAGCATACGCAATGCAACAAAGGCCATGAAGTTGCTCTTCATTTCACTTGGCGTGGCACCTGTCAGATACATCTGGCCGAAAACGCACAGCAGCGATCCCCAGATAGTTGTCGTACCGGATGATGCGGTTTACAACATGATAAACGGGGAGTACACCAAGGATAAATGGCTGAATGCAACTTTCCAGCACATTTTCCACTGGATCTTCTACAGCGGGGCCAGAACCCCGTCGGAAATAAATATGCTTAAGATAGGTAAAAAATACATTGATTTTGATGTCAGAAGGGTAACCTGGTGGCAGCCGAAGGTCAGATCCTGGAGGACATCGTATTTTCCAAAGTTTGTTGTTTCATCCCCCGTGGATAAATCACTCAGGCACTACATTGAATATGTGAGGCCTCAGCTTGCGGACAGGGAACCAAAGGAAGGGGAGCCGGTATTTGTCAATCAGTATGGTGAGCCCTTCACGCCAAATTATCTGAGATGCAAGTTATCGAGCTTCGGCAAAAAGTACTATTCATCATTTCATCCCTATGCGGCCCGCCACACCTGCTTCACCAACTGGCTGGTCCGATCCTATCTCAGGCACAGGGTGATGGACATCATGGGACTGAAGCTCTTCGCAAATCACAAGGACATATCCAGCACGATGGTGTATGTGCACCCGGCGGAGCAGATTATCATGGAGTATCAGCAGCGGCAGCACATCGGAAAATATATGCCCGGAAAAAGATCGAAGAAAAATTTTAACGCCCAAAAAACAGTCGCCCAAAACTCTATCTGTAAGTCGCATCGCATCCCCCCGAGCCCGCTCCTCATTACTCCATACATCTGCTGTGTTTGATGCGGTCCTGCTTCTACTGCTTATGGTGTTTATGGCTATTTGGTGGATGTGATGAAGAAAAAGATAAAATTGAGTGAAAAGGAACGATTTATAGTGCTTTATTCCGTGGGCTTGCTGTTTTCCTAACTGGAACTACATTGTTCACAGATTTTATTCCACCTGAATCAAAACTTTCTTTATCTATTGCCTTCATGGTGATTGGATTTGTATCAATGATTGTCGCTCTAAAAAAGATGGAAAAAGAGAAATAAATCTAAAATTCTTGCTCATTTTTCTGCCGACTCCTGCTTTTTCAAGTTTTTATCTTACCATCTTCTACAACTATTTTTCCATTTTTTATTACAGTTTTTACTAAATTTATTCCTATTTTATAAGGAATAAAGAGATGGGAGGGAACATTTGTTATTATGACATCTGCCTTATATCCTTCCCTTATTGCTCCAACATTTTTTAAAGCCAAAGCTTTTGCTGAATTTAGTGTGGAGGCTTTCAAGGCTTCTATTGGGGGCATTTTCATTTTATAGCAGGCAAGTTGAACAATAAATTGCATATTTTGCACATAACAATTTGGGTTAAAATCTGTAGCTAAAGCAATAGTTAGTCCAGCATTAAGCATTTCTTTTGCATTTGGATAAGGAGTATTTAAAACAAAAGGTGTTGCTGGGAGTAAAGTAGCTACAACATTTGAGGAAGCCATTTCTTTGATTTCTTTCTTTCCAGCCATTAGCAGATGGTCTGCAGATACTGCCTTTATTTCTGCTGCAAGTTTGCTACATCCAATACATGAAAATTCATCAGCATGAATTTTTGGGAGCATGCCACATTTTTTCCCTTTTTCCAGTATTTTCTTTGATTGTTCAACATTAAAATATCCTTTTTCACAAAACACATCACAAAATTTTGCCAAATTTTTATTGCTCACTTCTGGAATTATCTCGTTTATTACATAATCTGTATAGCTTTCAGCATCCATATCCTCTGGAATCGCATGTGCCAAAAATGTTGGAATTATGTCAATTATACTACTCTTTTTAATTTCATTTACTGCTTCAAGCAACTTTATTTCATTTTCTTTATCCAAGCCATACCCACTTTTTATTTCAACTGTTGTGCTCCCATGTATTAACATTTCTTTAAGTCTTTTCTCTGTCTCTCTTTTTAATTTTTCTTTGCTTGCCTTCTTTGTTTCCTTTACTGTATACCATATTCCTCCCCCTCTTTCAGCAATTTCATAATAGCTAAGCCCTTCAATTTTCCAAGGAAGCTCAAATTCTCTTGAGCCAGCAAATATTGCATGAGTATGAGAATCAACAAAGCCCGGCATAACAAAATTTCCTTCAGCATCTATAATTTCATCTGCTTTTCCTTCTTTCCCAATAGAAACAATTTTTCCATTCTCAATATATATGCTTGTATTCTTAATCACCTTCTCTCCATCAAAAAGCTCTCCTATATTTTTTATAAGCAAACTCATGGTGATAAATTTGTCTTCAATTATAAATTTTCCAATAAAAAATTAAATTTCATTTCAATTTCCTATCATGCAAAAAGCAAAAATAATAGTGGATACAAGAGAAATATATTCAGGAATTCCAGATTTGTTAGCAATGAAAGCAGATGTTGAAATCAAACAATTGCCTGTAGGCGATTATATACTTAGCGAGCATATAGCTGTAGAAAGAAAGAGAGCGGAGGATTTTTTAGATTCATTAATAAGAAAAAGATTTTTCGAGCAAATAAATAGGCTTAAAGAAGCATATGATAAGCCTATTTTAATAATAGAAGATGAGGGTTTATTTTCAAGAAATGTATCGGAAAGGGCTGTTTATGGAGCCATAGCCTGTATTCTCACTGATTATGAAATACCTGTCATAAGGACTAGAGATGCAGAAGAAACTGCATCATTGCTTTATGCTATTGCAGTAAGGGAGCAATTCAGAAAGAAAAAGGAAATAAGTTTGAGAGGGAAAAAACCAATGATGAGTTTGAGGGAAAGACAACAATTTATAATAGAAGGACTCCCAAATGTTTCTGCTACACTTGCCAAAAGATTATTAGATTATTTTGGTTCTGTTAAAAACATTATGAACGCAAGTTTAGTAGAGTTAAAAAGAGTGGAAGGTATAGGGGAAAAGAAGGCAAAGGCAATTAAAGAGGTTATAGAAGCAAAATGGAAAAAAGATTAGACTTCTTTATTTTTTGATAACCTCGAAATGGATCATCATTATGGAATGGAAGGTATTTTCATTAATTTTTTGATGAACCTTTATGCTAAAAAATAAAAATAACATTTGGATAATTGTTCATGAAAAAACTTTGCATCATTGCAATATCTTTGTTGCTCCTCACAAATTTCAATATTGAATTACAAGCTGAAAGGCAAACAAAAATAAATGAAATAATGAATCTAATAACAAAAGAAAAACTTGAGAATTACCTTAAGAATATCATTTCCTTCGGTCCTCGTGTCACAGGAAGTGAAGAATGCAGAGAAACTGCAAAATATATTTATGAATGCTTTTCAAGCTTTAATTTAAAAACAAGCTATCTTAACTGGACTGCCTCAACCAACTTTAAAACATATGAAGGACAAAATGTTGAAGCTGTCTTAGAAGGAGATGAAAAAATTATTGTTTTTAATGCCCACTTTGACAGCGTTGCCAATACAGTTGGTGCAGATGATAATGCTGCAGGTGTTGCAGCCCTGTTGGCGGTGGCGGAGGCAATGAGTAGATTTAGTTTTAAGCATACAATAAAGTTTGTTGCTTTTTCTGGAGAAGAGCAGGGATTGCTTGGTAGCAATGAGTATGCAAGGGAAGCTTATGAAAAAGGAGATGAAATCATTGTTGAATTTAATGCAGATATGATTGGACACGCTAAAAGCAAGGAAGGAGAGAGAAAATTTAGGCTTTATGCAACTGAGGATGCAGATTGGATTGTTAGGAGAATTGAGGAAATAAACAATGCAACTGTAGGATTTAAACTTGTAAAAGGAAATATAAGCAGAAGATATGGAGGAAGTGATTATCATTCATTTGCAAAATATGGATATGAATCAATAGCATTTTTTGAATATGAATGGAATCCTCATATGCATCAGCCAGCTGATAATTTCAGCAATGTAAATTTAAACTATCTTGTGAATACTACTCGATTGATAGCAGGAATAATAGCTTACTTAGGAGATGCTGAAATTGAAAAACCTTACTTGATTCTATCAAAGCCAAAAAGAGGAGAGATTTATTTCAATGGCAATGAAATTTATAAGCTAAAGAATACAGCAACAATAATTTTTGGAAAAATTTTTATTGAAGCTAAAGCTGATTCGCCATATAAAATTGAAAAAGTAGAATTTTACATTGATAACAAGCTTTTACATGTTGATTATGAAGCTCCATATGAATATGAGATAAGTAAAATCTCCTTTTGGAAGCACGAAATAAAAGTTATAGCATATTCAAAAGGAAAGCACTCCATAGATAAAATGGGAGTTTTCTGGATTAATTTTAAGCCAAAACAATGATACTAATTTTATTTCCTGCCTCTTCCTTTTCATTTTTTGCTATTGCAGAAATTTTATGTATTCCTGCTGGCAAATTCAAAGTTAAGAAAATATCCCCTTTTCCTTGATAAATCTCTTTACCATCTACTTTTATAATGCCTGCATTTGCATCTATAATCTGGGCATGTAAAGTAAAGCTTCCTATAATTATTGTATTTTGCAAATAAATTATCTTTCTTCCATTCAAATAAAGTCCATATTTAGGCTCTTCAATATACCCTGCTATTTGGCTCGCATATGGCATTTCATCCTTTTCAAGTCCTGCAACCCAGGCAATGCTCCTCCTCAAAATCCACCAGTTATAACTCATTGTACTTGAATTATTGCTAACCCAATTATAAATGAACCATGTAAAGCGAGAATTTCTCACAGGAAATTCTTCCACATGACCATCAAAGAAAGTATTTCTTTCAGGATGCGGTCCAAATAATACAAGTCTTCCATTTCCATATGTTGAAGCAACTACTGCATACTGCCCTTTTATATCTGTAGTAACATTTTTATATGGAATCCATCTGTCATTTTCCCATTTCCAATAATGTAGTGGTGCAATCTCCATTGGCTCCTCTGCATATATGGCTAAAGGTATAACATCGCCCATTTTTTCATTTTTTAGCTCAGCTTCATACATGCCCGGACCTCCCCAGTATCTTATGCTTCTATTTTTGCCATAAAATCCATCAAAGATTGGTATTTCGCTTTTCAAAATATGAATTTTTATAGGCGGTCCACCATGTCTCCAGTTTGATTTCCATAAATATTGCCATTCCTCCTCCTGCTGGTCATTTACATAAATATCCACAAGTTTTAAAACAGAAACATCCAGAGGTGTATTCAAGCTTATGCCCTCATTAAAACCCATTGAAACAAGATTTGCTCCCCCACATATGCCTACGTAGCCACCACCATTTTCTATAAATTTTATTACTTCTTCTCGCCATTTTAAATTGTAGGCATCAAAATAAGGGCGAGCTGAGCCGGGAATAACAAAAACATCATAGTTGCTAAGTTTTCCTTCGATAACATCTCTTTTATTAATAACCCCTGGCTTAATAATGTACTTTGTATTTCCTCTAATCCATGCATAATTTATTGCTTCCTCCACTTCTTCAGCAAATCTTTTAACGCTTGAAAAATAAATTGCTACTTTTATTTCCTTTTCTTCCATTTGCAAAGAAGGAAAATTTATTAACAGTAGAATAGCAATACTGAGTAATTTTTTCATATGGCTAATAAAGCTGTTTTATAAAAATTATGATGGGAACAAGTGTTGAATAAAAGAAATGAATGCTGCTATGGTAAATCTCTTTTGCGAAATGATAGCCAATAACAACCATCTCCTTCACTATTCGAAATTTAATGAATGCTGAATAAATGAAAAAAGTTATAACATATTCTGCATAAGGAAATTATCCTATAACAATATCTCATTTCATTAACTTTCTTCAGGATCTCAATGAAAGATGAATGCTATTGAACAGCTATTCTATGCAGTAGCCAAGGACAGCTATTATTTCATTAAATGAAAAAAAGTTGTTATTGCTATCGTTAATGAGAAATTATTACTCCGATTGCTTTCATTACATTTATGATAACATATCAAGATTTTTTTCTAATCTTTTTAGTTTCTTATCCATTCTTTCCATCATTTTATTTGCAATTTCTACCAAAATTTTTAAATAATCATCCCCAACAAATATTTCGCCATCCTTCCCTAAAGGAGCATCAATTCTTTCTGTACTTAATATCTCAACAACAATTTTTCCATTAAATGTTTTTATTGAAGAATATTTGAAACCACTCTGATTAGCAACATTCAGTAATTTTCTAGCATTTTCCATTGAAATTGTTGAAACATGAAATATGCTTGACTGCACTAAAAACCATATTTCCCCTTTTTTAGCTTTATTTAAAGCTTCCTTCATTTCCCCTAATTTTATTTTCCTGTGCCACTTGCCCAAAAATTTCGCTTTTCTCTTTCTTCCAAAAGTAGGAATTTCCAGCAACACAATTCTTCCCGAGCAACTACTTGTTGTAAAATAATCCCCAAGCTTGTTTATCTTTTCAACTATTGGCAATGCCTTCTCATCCACCTTTTTTTCTTGTATAGCTTTTTTCAAAGCTTCCATTGCTTTATTCCTTGCATGAAAGAATCTTGTATTGAGTTTCTTTGCTTCTTTACTTATCTGAAGAAGCAACTCTTTAAATTCTCCTTTCCTTATTCCTATTGCTCCCACTATCCCTACAACAATTCCAGCTATGCTATCTGCAATTAAATCCCACATTGTATTTTCTAAGCTTACTTGAGCATATGGTATACCATGCGAAACAATTTGATCCATTGCAAATTCAGCAATTTCCCATATTACTCCCATTGCCATTGTAAATATTGCTATGAAAAATGCCAGCATAAACAAATCCATATGAATGCGGGGAGAAAATGTATCTATAACATACATAGTAATCAAAGCAAAGAAAGCAACAATGGCAGATGCTAAAAAATGCGCAATTTTGTCATAAAAAGGCAGAGAATAAAGATGCAAAACCCCTCCCCATATATGCAAAGATATGGCAAACACCAATAAAAATTCAATAAGCCAATGAACAGAGAATTTCAAATTTCTCCTTATAATGGCAGGAGATACAGCCAAAAGAAAGCCAAAAAAGCAGGCAAAAGCCCACAGCCAATCTTTTTTATATAAGCTCCATATTCCCATAAACAAGAGCATTGCTTCCATAAGCTTTGAAAGCAAAATCCATAGCTTTCTTTCCATGCATTACAAATGAAAAATCTATTTTTTATTTTTCCTAAGCAAAAATTATAAAGATGATTTACATTCATCCATTGAATGAATCCTTTCCTCAATCCAATAACATTTGCAAAAGTTGCAAAATATTATCTTACCGATATTGACAGAGTTTGGAGACTAAATGAAGAGCAGTTAGAAAAATACAGGGAAAAATGCTTTAAAAAGGTTTTAAAGAAAGCAAAAAAAGTTCCAATGTATAGAAAGAAATACAAAG